>NZ_QTWD01000001.1:9776-592851 GCF_003460955.1 Blautia sp. AF26-2
AGCTTGTAAAATATTTTTGATAAAATTTCATTTGATGCGCCTGTTTTTTGCCTTTTTTGTCAGTGTTAATAAGAAGGACAAGTTTTCATCCTTCATCAGTACATTGACAATCGAATAGACAGCACAACAGGTACATAACCCATGTACGAGCGAATATGAAACGCCGCGAAGATGGAGCAGTCAGGGAGGTGATGAAAAGACTTCTTCGGAGCGATCTACGATTTCATAAAACGGATTGTGGCAGATTCGGCGCGATGACTGCATGGGGGCTTAAAGATACTTCCTCACGGCCCGCCAAAGACTTGGGGGGAACCCTGCGGCACACGTTACGAACGATGCTGCGGAGTTATGACATCCGCGCCAGCGGAGACCTATTGTGTTCCCATCGTCAGGGGGCGTGGCAAATGTGACGAAAGCTGAGAAATATAAATAGGAAGCGTTTGCCGCTTTCTGTTCAAAATCAGATACCATGCGCTGGTGGTTTCGGCTGCCAGCGTATTCATGTGATTTTGAACAAACACGATGACAAACTTGACGGATTGGAGGAAATATGCTTTATGGAAAAACTTATTACGCGAAAAGAAGCAGCAGAAATTTTGGGTATCAGCATTGCAACGCTGGACGCGGCCCGTAACAATGGTCTTATTTCTTATGTGCAATATGTGCAGAATGGCTGTGTGTACTTTACCTCAGCGGGCCTTCAGGAGTATATCGCAAAATGCACCCACAGAGCAAAGCCAGCAGAAAAGAACGCAACTTATCGTAAACCTCGCAGAGCTGGAGTGTGAGCCGGTCCGTATCCTTGTCGAAATCATAATGGTCTGATAAAACATAGATACAGCGCTGGAGTATATTCTTAGGAGGTGGAGAAATTGGCAAATAGAAAAATAATGCTTCCTCAATATGGCACAGTTATGAAAAGAGGTGTCCTATATTATAGGACCAGAATCAAAGACACGAATGGTAAGCTCGTAGCTATCTACGCAAAAACACCTGAAGAACTATACAACAAAGAAACGCTTGCGTTGGAACAGATTGAGAATGCCACTTTTCATCGGAAAACGCCCACAGTTGCAGAGTATTGTGAAAAGTGGCTGCTGATGCAGTCGGTTCATGTACGAGCTACTACTTTGACGGATTACACCTCAAAGGTCAGGCGGCATATTATAGCGGAATTGGGAGATAAACGGATGGGTGAGGTTAGCCTGGATGATATTCAGCTTGCCCTTGTTCCGGTTTCCAAGAAATCTGCATCGGTTTATAAATCTGTGGTAATCCTTTACAAATCTATCTTTCGCGCAGCGATGGAAAGCAGGATCATTGACCATAACCCGACGATTTATCTCACGACAAAAGGTGGTGGTGTTCCACAAGAGGATCGTCAGGCTTTGACAGATGAACAGGCAGCACGCCTTTTGGATGCTATCCAAGATTTGCCGCCTTATGTCTTTGTCATGATTGGTTTATATGCAGGGCTGCGCCGGGAAGAAATTCTTGCTCTGCAATGGGATTCAGTATATCTGGATACGGATACTCCATATCTGACGGTAAGGCGGGCATGGCACACAGAACACAACAGACCGGTAATCTCAGACGAATTGAAAACCAAGGCTGCGGAGAGAAATATCCCTCTTCCTGTTTGCTTGGCTGAGTGTTTGAAAGCAGCAAAGGAAACATCGACTTCGGAGTATGTGGTTTCAAACCGGGACGGCGAACCGCTGTCCTACACGCAGTTTAAGCGACTTTGGCAGTATATTGTTACGAGGACGGTCAAGGAGCGGAGCTATTATCGGTATGAAGATGGAAAAAGAGTAAAGCATACTGTCACACCTGTCTTGGGAGAAAAGGCTGCTCATAACGGAAAAGTGGTTTACAGTCTGGACTTTGAAGTAACACCCCATCAGCTGCGGCATACTTACATTACCAATCTCATTCATGCATCGGTAGATCCCAAAACGGTTCAATACCTGGCAGGCCATGAAAGCAGCAAGATTACCATGGACATTTATGCAAAGGTTAAGTACAACAGACCAGATGAGCTGGTCAGATCAATGAGTAGCGCGTTTGCAAGCTGGGACGCAGCACAGTAATAATAAAATAGGAAGTAAAGCAGGAGCGAGGCAAGGATGTCTCGCTCTTTGTTTTACATCAGCCGTATCTTTGATTAAATCGAGGCTTTCTGATAAAAAGAGAGTGTAGATACGGAGACTACACATTATCAAGAAAGGACAATCAAAGATGGCAAAAAAGAAAACACAGATCCCGAAGTACGGGACCATTACATTGAAAGGAATCCAGTATTACAGAACCAGGATTACGGATGCAGATGGCAAAGAGTTGAGTTTGTATGCCGCTACTTGTGAAGAATTGTATGAGAAGCAGTTAGAGGCCCGGAAGCAGGTAGAAGAAATTATCTTTCACCGGCAGCACCCGACAGTAGCCGAGTATGGCGAGAAGTGGCTGCTGATGCAGTCGGCAAAGGTGTCTGCGTCTACACTCAGAGGTTATACGAGGGATATGACAAACTATATCATCAAACCCCTGGGCGAGATGTATATGGAAGAAGTGACTGCTGACGATATTCGGCTGGCTCTTGTTCCATTGTCAAAGAAATCGGAAGGCTTATACAATAAGGTCAATATGCTGCTCAAGTGCATTTTTTATGCGGCAGAGAGAAACCAAATTCTTGAACACAATCCCTGTGCGGGAATATCCGGTAAAGGCGGAAAACCGACAAAAAAGAAGGAGGCATTGACAGATCAGCAGGTAGCCGTGCTTCTGGATACAGTCAAGGGGCTTCCTCCATATTTGTTTATTATGCTCGGTTTGTATTCCGGTCTGCGTCGGGAAGAAATTCTTGCACTGCAATGGGATTGTGTATTTCTGGACGAGGATACACCTTATCTATCGGTGAGGCGGGCATGGCGTACAGAGCATAACAGACCCGTGATTTCTACGGTGCTAAAGACTCCGGCGGCAAAAAGGGATATTCCGATACCGAAGTGTTTGGTGGATTGTCTGAGAGAAACGAAAGAAAATTCCATATCAGATTATGTGATTGCTGACAGCAAAGGGGAGCCGCTGGCTGCTTCGCAGTTTCAAAGAGTGTGGCAGTATGTCGTTGTCCGCTCCACTAAGCCCCGGAACTATTATAAGTATGTGAATGGGCAGAGCATCAAATACACGGTTACCCCAACGCTGGGCATGACCCAGAAAAATCAACCCAAAATCAGATATACGCTGGACTTTGATGTAACCCCGCATCAGCTACGGCACACTTACATTACCAATCTTCTCTATGCTGGTGTTGATCCAAAGACCGTCCAATACCTTGCCGGACACGAAAACAGCAAAACAACTATGGACATCTATGCAAAAGTGAAGTATAATAAACCGCAGGAGCTGTTTGGGGTAGTAAATGGTGCGTTTCATCAGGCTATTGCTGAATGAAAAAAGGCCGTTTTTTATGGTCCGCACACCGGATAACTGAGAGGTAGAAAGCCGGAAAAGCCCGGAGTATCAAGGGAGAACAACTCAAAAACTCGCGCAGTACGGTCTCAAAGCAGCTCGTCGCGCTCCGCAGTTCAGCAAGCGATAATCGACTGCTCAGGCTATATCAAAATGGTTCAAAAAGCCCGGAAAATCAAGGATTAATAGTGACAAGTAACTATTTTGTCGCAGAGAACGGTGTGACCCGAAGGTCACGCCGTTTTTCTGTGTTCATAGGTTGTTTGCGTGATGATAGGCTCGGAAATAACGGGAATATCTACATCGTCCACGAAGTTGAAGAAAATCTTCACTTTCTGCTTGCGCTTGCCGCTGGATTTGTCCGGGGCATAGACGATGATTTTCTTGATATACTCGTTCACGATGGTCTGTGTCAGCTCCTCCACATCCACATATTTCTGTGTCAGGGCGATAAAGGCATCCAGACCGTCGTTCATTTCTTCCCGCTGTTCCACCCATTCTTCGATAACTTCAATTTCGAGCTTTAACCGTTCCTGCTCCGCTTCATAGTCCGCAGACATCTTTCTGTATCTGTCCTGATTGAGATTTCCAAGAACATAGTCCTCGTACAGCCGGGCGATGATGACATCCAGATCGGCAAGGCGTTTCTTTGCCTGTTCCAGCTTCTTTTTGTCATCCCGGATGCTGCGCTCCTGGTCAGTCCTGCGGCATTGCAGCCATTCCTCCTGAAAACCGTCCACATCGCTTCGGATATACTCATTGACTGCCCGGATGCGTTCCAGAACGATTTCACGAAGCACATCTTCCCGGATATAGTGGGCAGTACAAGTACCACGGTTGCTCTTGTAGTTGTTGCAGACGTAGTGATCCTGCTTGCCCTCAAAGCTTTTGCTTGTGGCAAAGTGGAGCTTGCCGCCGCAATCGGCACAAAACAGAAGCCCGGAGAACAATCCCTGCCGTTCCGCTTTTGCGGGGCGGCGTTTGTTTTTCCTCAGTTCCTGCACCCTGTCAAACTGTGCCTGAGATACAATCGCTTCCTGTGTGTCCGGCAGATAAAACATATTCTCCGGCTCATTGGGAATCCGCTTTTTCAGCTTGTAGGACTTGGAATAAGTCTTGAAGTTGCAGGTACAGCCTGTGTACTCCTGCCGTTCCAAAATCCCTGCAATGGACTGGTTGCCCCAGTGGTACGGTCTTTCCGGCATCGGCTTTTTCTTTCGCTTGGCATAGAGTGCCTTTGCGGTCATAATCTGCTTTTCTTCCAGAATCCTTGCAATCTGCTCCGGGCCTTTGCCGTCAATGCAAAGGTCGAAGATGAGCTTGACTACCGGAGCCGCTTCTTCATCCAGAATCCAGTGATCCTTGTCCTCCGGGTCACAGCGGTATCCGTAGGGCGGTTTGCCCATGTGCTTCCCACTGGTTCCTCTCTGCCGCAAACTGACACGGACTTTCTTGCTGGTATCACGGGGATACCACTCGTTGAACAGATTACGGATTGCGGCGAAGCCCTCGCTGTCTCCCCGGTTGCTGTCTACGCCATCATTTATAGCGATAAAGCGGACATCATAACTCGGAAAGATAATATCCGTATATTGTCCAACAGTCAGATAGTCACGACCAAAGCGGCTGAGGTCTTTGACCAGCCAGCAGCCCACAAGCCCCTGCTTGACAAGCTCAAAGCCTTCCTGCACACCGGGACGATTGAAGTTCGTCCCCGTATAACCGTCATCCACCAGAATTTTCAGGTTTGTATACCCGTGGTCACGGGCATATCGGGTTAAATACTCTCTCTGATTTGCGATACTGTTACTCTCGCCTTCCTGGGCATCCTCGTTGCTCAGACGGCAATAGAGAATGGTAATTTTCTGCTGATCCAACATAATATCCTCCTTCGGTGGTTGGTCAGCCGACAGTACCGTTGTGCATATTGGAATTATATCATGCTTTTGTGTCGCAGTCATTAACAAATCACCCCCTTGTCAGAAAAAATGAGCCGTTTTACCTTGTCGGTAAGTGGCTCATTTCCATCACACTCCGTTTCAATCACATACCATGTGTTTCCGATCTTGCACTCAATGGTTTTGCAGAAAGAGGACTGTGCCGCTTCCCAACGCTTGCGGCATTCTTCCAGAAAATCAATAGGCGGCTCAAAAATCGGATCGAAGCAGGAGCAAATATCAATATAGCCGATGGCATCGTTGATTTCTTCCATCGGGGCATCTTCCATAATCATCTTGTTAATTTCATCTACGGTTTTCTTCATAGGCAAATAGTTCCTTTCTTAAATTTCCATGTCCTGTCCACGATTGCGGGCAGGGTGTTTGTGTTCATACAGTTCCTTTCCCCTGGCGAGGATGGCATTGATAAAAGCCCAGACCTTTTCAGATGCAATCTCAATCGCATCCAGGAAAGGCTGGGCTTTTTGTTTCAGCTCCTCATAGTCTTTGTTCAGTTTTTCAAAACGGTCTTTCCATATCTTTGCGTTTTTATCTGCCTGCTCGAATTTCTGCTTGTATTTCAGCTTCTCAGACTTTTCCGCAAAGCTGCTGACCGCATAATCCTTTAGCGTGCGGCACTCATCCGCCGTCATGGTAACATTTCCCGTAATGGGATTTTTCTTGCCCATCGACTCAATCTCATGTGCAGTCATAGCAACAGACTTAGCAGCCTGAGTTTCCTTTTTCAGAGCTTCCAGTTTCTTTTTCTGCTTCTCCGTGGCAGCTTTGGCATCCGCTAAGCTCTGCTCGGCCTGTGCCACCTGTCCGGTCACAGCTTCCAAACGCTGCTGTTCGGCCTGTACCTTGAACTGTGTCACCGTCAGATGTTCTTCGGTGCTGCCACATTCTCCACGCTCTACATCGGTATAACCAGCGTTTCGCATGAAATTGAAAAAGTCATCCTGCAGCACACTGTAGGACGACTTCAAAATCTTTTTCCCTTTTGCGTTCAACATAGGATTTCCGTTTTCATCAAGAACGGGTTTGGATTCCCACTTCTTACTGCGGCTGACCTGTGTGATCGTTTCCTTTACCGTTCCCCGGAGGGATTCATCCTTGCATCGCTTCGACCACAGGATTTGTTTCTCCACCACCGGGATATAAACCACATGAAGGTGATAGTGGTACACATCCTCACCCAGAGCTTCCGACATTGCCCGGTTGCGCTCGTCGGCATGCATTACAGCGGAGAGGATATACTGCTCACCGCCCACGATCTCCACGGCGGCTTTATAGGCATCGGCATAAAACTGTTTTGCAAACTCATAGCCGCCGTGGTTGTAGAAATAAGCGGAGTTCACATCGAAAACCAACTCGCCATATTTGACGGCATCCGGTTTCAGCCCTCTGGTGGAGATGATCTTGTCCTGCTCCATCTGCTCAAACATTTTTACATAATCGTCAGTGGGAGACTTGAAGTGAACATTCAGCGCAGTACGTTCCGGCACGATGTCCACATTGGAATAACGGTCTTTTTCACGCTCATTGTGTTCCTGTACTTTTGTCACATCATCCGGAGTTTCCAAGTCCTGATTTCTGGCTAAGGTACGATCAATTCCATCATTTCTTGCCATAGATTTTTGTCCTTTCTTTAAGATTTGCAGACAGCGGAGGGCTGAGGAACGGCACTTTTTCAAAGTGTAATAACCCACTATTACACTTTCATCCATGCTGGCTACAAAGTGCCGTGGGCTCTCCGAGGGCTCTCCCGAGGGGGAATGCGGTCACTGCGGTGACCTCTGCTGACCAAGGCAAAATGTCTGCGCCTTTTACCTTGGTCAGCCCGTCTGCATGAAGCTGTTCTGCGGAACATTTCTTGCAGACGATGGCAGCGAAAACCGTATCTTTCACTGCCTGTCCATGGGCAGCACTGCGGTGCGCCTATGGGGACGGGAGATGCGGAGGGCTGTTGCCGGGGTATCACTTCTCCCGTCTTTTCTGCCATACGATGTCGTAACCAAGCACAGCGGCAAGCTCCAATACTTCCTTGTATCGTATACTTTCCCGCTGTAATTTTGCGGACAGGTTGGAAACGCTGTCGCTCCATCCGTACTCGTCCGAGAGCAGGTCAACAACTTCCTGCATGGTCATCCCGGCACGGATGATCTGTGCCTTTATTTCGTTGCGTATATTCATATTGATAAAATCCTCCATAATTCAGTTCATGTGTCGGTGCAACCTCTGCGCTCCAAGGTGGAGTGGATGCACCGAACAGTGAAAAATCTGCAATCTCCGAAATCCGTTCAGAATTTCGCTTGTGATGTCCTGTCCATATATGACCATATCCCACTTTGCCGTTTTGTGTGGTTTGGTCTGGAACAGTGAAAACACCCATTGTTCCGTGAACAGGGTACACGGTTCAGAGAAGCACGATTTCGTGAAATAGTTTCGTCCTGCGGTCAAAAACTTTGCTGTTTCCATTACCATTGATTTTTAATGCCCGAAAACAGGTCAGCTTTGAAAGCTGCTGTTTCCTATAACGGAAGAAAACAGGGGTAAATGCTGCGTACATACGTACAGAGCATGACTGGCAAAATCAATCCCGCCAGTCCTCCGGTACGTACGTACACGGCGAAACATCGTAAAATCCATTTATATGAGGTCTTGCCACAGCTTCCACGCCCATAAAGCCCCACACCCGCCGTCCGGCAGAGTTGGTGATGTTGTTGCAATGCTCCAGATTGAATCTCCCGGCATTGGCAATCATGGCATCGCTGAAGCTACGGGCTTTCAGCGGTGCAAGGGAGTTTTCCTCACACCACATCCGGTAGATTTCATAGAAATCCTTAGAGCTGATGGAAGCATCCGCTTTCAATCGGATGTATCCCTCCGACTCCATGAAATCAAAGATATTGTTGTTGTCACGCTTGACCGCTTCCCGGTTTTTCTGGATACGGTCACTCTCCGTAAACTTAAAGTTGTTGGCAACAAGCCGCTGTAAGCCTTCAAATGCCCACAGGAAGATACCCTCGGCTTCAGCTTTCATCTTCTCTGCAAGGTCAGGATCATCGGCTCTGTCCATGGGCTTTTCTTTGGTGGTCAGCACAAGCTGTCTGCGGTAAAAACCATCGCTGCGATCATATAGGGCTTGCAGATCACCATTGCTGAATGCCAGCAACCGGGCAAACATCCAGCCCTGATAACTCTGCTTGCCCTTGCGTTCCAAGTCCATTTTGCCCTGTGCAGTCACGATGGATTTTACATAGTTGGTCTGACGCAGAGCTTCCATCCGCATATCATCATCCACGCACAGCAGGATGTGTTCCAGATCGGCACGGGCAAAACGGTTTTCAGAAATCTTCCCGATGCTGCCGTCTTTCATATTCGTGCCGAAGATGGTGGACAGCACCGCACCGATTTGAGATTTACCCTCGCCACCGTTGCCTTTAATCACCATCATGCGCTGCCCCTTGTTGGAGGGAATCAGGCAATAGCCGATAAACTCCTGCAAAGTTGGAATGTCCTCGGCGTAAAGCAACCCATCCAGAAAGTTCAGCCAGATCACCGGTGCAGGAGCATCGGGATTATAGCCGACAGGCAGACGGCTTCGCACGATAGCCGGTCTGCCTTCGGTGAAAGTGCCGTTCAAGAGCAGCGTACCGTTGGCAACATGGATGCGATCCTGCTCCGGAGGGAAGTCAGACACCTGCGCTTCCAGTTTCAGCACTTCCAGAATGTTGGTGATCTTCCGTGGGATGTTGTTCACGGCACAAAATTTCAGCTTGTCGTAAATCTCCCCACGCAGAGGAAGGTCATCCGTCACTCGACCATCGGGCGTGAAAAAAGCTCCGTTTGCGAAGATGATTCTGCGCTCATGCAGAAATTCTTCACAAAACAGAGCTTCGTTGATGTTCTGCCCGTCAAACCAGACAGGAAAATTCATATTAGGCGTTTTCCGGTTCTTCGCCACGGTGCGCCACCTCCTTTTTCTTTCGTGCGGTATACTCTTGCAGAAAAGCAATTTTGTCGTCCTGCATCAGCTTGTCCACCAATGCCACCCGTTCTTCCAGATCACCCACCGTCAGCACATCTGCCATATATTCGATATAGCAGTGCATCTGGCAGGCTTCCACAAAACGGTCATCCAGAGCATCTTCCGGTGTCTTGGGTGCGTATCGTATTTTCCAATCTTCCAGCAGATGCAGATAATCCGTCAGCACCCGGAAACACAGCATTTCATTCTCCCGGAACTGACGGATATAGGGACGCTTTGGCTTGACCATAGCTGCGGCAGTGGGCGGTTTCGGGTCAAGCCCGAAGTCCGCAGCCAGCTTTTGCGCTGCTTCATAACTGCTCAGATCGAACAGTCTTGCCACAAGGTCGATTACATCCCCCTTGGCTCCGCAGCCGAAGCAGAAGAAATAATCCTCGTTCAGCTTCAAGCTCGGATGCCTGTCGTTGTGGAACGGGCAGCAAGCCATACCATTGCGGTTGACATTCAGCCCGTAGTGTTTTGCGGCTTGCTTTACGCTGATTGCCGCCTTGATGATTTCATAGATTGTCATAGAAAAACCTCCGTTCATAGTATTTAGAAAGCACGAAACACCCGCCGTGATTGGCAGGGGTTTGGCTCCTTCTACTATGGTTATGCCGGATTTTTCAAAAAACAGGCTAATCGGAGGACAACCCCGTTTCAAAAAACAGGACAACTTATGGATAGATGTAGATTTCTTTACATTAGCATGATAGAATTAAGAAAATGAAAAAACAGGACAGGAGGGGCAAGCATGAACCAAGAACTGATGACATTGGATTTTTGGCAGGATACGGTCATATATGAGGGAAAAACACTTCCTGTCGGCGCTCTTGCCTGTGATGCGCTGAATGTCCCTGCGGATACCATCGCAAAGATGAACGAGCAATGCGAGAAAATCAATCTGCTGCTTGGAATATTAAACGCCGGACAGGATGCTTCTGCACTCTGTCCTATTGCAACGGAAGCTGCTCTGACGATGCTTGATATTCTCAGTCAAACACCGCCGTTCTCCTATATGAATATCTCAAAGCACAGAGAACGGATTGAAAAAGTCTTTACTGTGGACAATGCGCTGAAATATGTGGAGTTTGCCATAAAAGCCGCAACCAATTCTTTGCAATTTGAAGAAATCCAGAACTTTGCCGATGCGATGATGCTCCAACGCTATACCGCAGTTTTCGGGCATCTGGCATACTCCCTTGGGGAATACCAAACGGCCATGCTTGATTTTGCAGAAAAATCAGACGGCAATGAAGCAGAACGCACCGCAGAGGGTTTTGCAAAAATGTTCGGCGACTATTTTCCGCCGGAGTTCTCTATCACGGAGGGCAATGCCTGGATGTCTACTTTGAATAATTCCGTTCAGTATATATCGGTCATCCGTCCCGGCGAAAAAGTTGCGAAGCTGGTCAAGCGGATGCACTATGTATCCTTTGTAGGGATGTTCCGGTCTGATCTTTTTGAGGGCTTATGTGTTGGTCATGCCCCGAAAAAATGCAAAATCTGCGGCAAGTGGTTCCTCACCACCAACGCAAGGCACACCAAATACTGCGGCGGCTATGCACCGGGGGACAAGCTGCACCGCACTTGCCGACAGATCGGCAACCTGAAAGGCAGAGAACAACGGGAGCTTGCGGACGATCATCCGGTGAAACAGATTTATGAGAAACGGCTGAACACCATAAACCGCTATGTGAAGCGTGGTACTCTGGACGCTGATCTTGCAGAGGTTATGAAAAAGCTGGCAAAGGATAAAATGCTTCGAGCGCTGAGCAATGTCGCCTATGCCAAAGGTGATTACGAAAAAGAGATGGGACAGGCTGCTTTGAAGAAAGAAGCAAAATTACGGACGAAATGAGGAATATGTAATGGCACAGAAATATGATTTAACTGATATTGGGAATGCGCTTAGCCGGGTTATGGACAATCCTATGACCAAAATAATCCGTTCTGGCTCTATTGGTGTGTTGGGCGTAGTAAACCCAGTTGCGGGAATTGTAGGCGGAATAGGAAATGATCTTCTATCTGAATACAATACCTTCAAACTCGGCCATCTACTGAACGGTCTTGCATCTGGCTTTAATCTCGAAAGAAGATTGAACGAGCTTTACAACTATGTAAACTCCAGCCCGGAAAAGGCTATTATCGTAGCCAATCTGTTCAAACAAACCGTAAATGCAGAATGCCCAAAGGTTTGCGTTATTTATGGTCTAATTCTTGCAAACCATTTAGAAACACTTACAGAATTCACGCACGAAGAATTGATTGTCTGTAAAGCTTTGGAAAACGCTACGGATTATGATCTGAAGAATTTCAAAGAAATAATGGAGAACTATCTTAAGCCAACATCAAATGGAAGAAGAATTGTATTTCCAAAAGACTTTGCAGATATTGCTGCTTTCACCACCACATGCGATTGGTGTGTATATTATAGAATCTTTGTTTCTCGCACAGCAGAGTGGGGTGAAATGGAAGAAGGCATTTTGGATATGAGCACGTACTATTACGAGGCAAATCCTGCATCTGTTCTTCTGGATAATATAAATGCTGCAAGACAAACTTGGAATTATGGTTAATTATTCCCGCTGATTACTTAGAAGGGAGGTGCGCTATGCTAAATGATTTTTCGTGGAACATGACCGGATACATACCGAAGCACCAAGTTAATCCACACGGTGACGGCATCATCCCCTATGTGGCAGAGCGCATCTTCCAACTGGAACCGGAACCGCCAGCGGTGGACAGTCTGAATGAATATATCCTGTCTGCTTTGCGGGAAAAGAATTTGCTATATTTTTCGTTCTTTCTGCACCACTACGAAACGCAGCTCAACAAGCGCATCAAAGGCTTTCTCAGTGTGGACGGCGGCAATCTGTACGACACAGACCGATTTATCGATATAAAGATCTCCTGCCGGGAGCAAATGCTCCAAAAGCTGATGGACTATGATCCTGCCAAGGGTGCGGAGTATGCTACATACATCTATCCGTTCATCTGGGATTCTATGCTCCGTTTCCGCATGGGCGAAGAAAAATGGTCGGTATCCTCTCTGACCAATTACAAAATGGTGCGATCAATGGCGTGGCTGTACCATAACACCAAAGATGCGGTCAACCAGTTTTCCAAGAAGTATAACTGCGACCTTGCTCTTGCGGAAGAATATCTGAAAGTTGTCCGTGGAATCCGCAACCAGCAGCCGTTCTATATAACGGACGAGGACGGCGAGGAAACAGGCGAGGATATAGCCCTTGACGATAGCTGGAACTATACCGACATCCTCTGGAACGGCATACAAGCAGAAAAGGTACAGCGGGCATTTGAGAAGCTGAATTACCGGGAACAGACCTTGCTCGAAAAACGGTTAGCAATCTGTATGACCTGCGGGCGAGTTGGCTCATGGAAGAACCGCCCCACTTTTGAAGAATTGGCGATTATGTTTGAGGGCAGCACAGCCAGCGGTGCAGAGCGAGCCTACCGGAAAGCGGTGGACAAACTGACAGAACTGCTGGTTGCCGAAGGTGCGCTCCATGCTGTCCGGCTGAAACAGAAAACCAAAACCAAGCGCAAAAAGAAAATCGCCGCCGCAATCTACGAATATCAAGCAGACTGCGACGGCGAATGGGGCGAAATTTCAGTTGATTTTGAGAACGGCACAGCAGAGATTATCCGACTTGCTGATTGGGATACAATTAAAACGAACTGGTTTGCCAAGGAGGCGATCCGGTATATTTTATCATTGTCGCCTGATGCTCTTACAAAATATATGCTCGTCCCCCTTGAGCCGCCACTTATATCTTGAATCCTTACAACCACTGTAAGTGGTATTTGCTGTGTTCCCATGCTATCATTTTATTACAAATGATAGGAGGTATTCACATGAAACCCATTTTGAATATTGAAAATTTAACAAAAATCTATGGCAATGTGCCAAGTCAAACAAAGGCACTGAATGGGATCACCTTCCAGGTGATGCCGGGAGAGTTTCTCGGCATTATGGGAAGCAGCGGTTCCGGTAAATCCACACTGCTCAATTGTATTGCGACTGTGATTCAACCCACAGGTGGAAGCATTCAGGTGGAAGGCGATACTCTGCAATCCCTCAAGGGAAAGGCTCTTGCAGAGTACCGTGGCAAAAAAGTTGGTTATCTATTCCAAAACTTTGAATTGCTGGACAACCTGACTGGCAGGGAAAACATCCTGCTCCCGACTTCCTTGCATGGGGTATCCGAAGCAGAAAGCAGCCAGCGGCTGAAGCAGTTGGCTGACTATCTGGAAATCACTGATGTTCTGGATAAGTTTCCGTCCAAGATGTCCGGCGGCCAGCGTCAGCGTGTTGCGGCAGCAAGGGCTCTGATCTTACATCCCCAAATGATCCTTGCCGATGAACCGACCGGAGGGGTTCAGTTAGTAGTATAACAATCACAAAAAAATAATATGAATGTTTTTGTCATGGTCAACACGGATTTCCTTGACAATGGAACGCCACAATTCACGCCTCTCCGGTATAGACAAAGAATCATACACACTTTCAAAATCCATTTTCAAAAAGTTTTTCAAATACGATAAATCCTTGACGGGTCGGGAATCCTCTGCATTTATTTTCTCAAGCTGCATCAGCAATTTTTCTCTATCAAGTTTGAACTCGTCCATTGTTATGAGGTCGTTCAAATATAGGTCTTTCAATTTCTGCATTTTTCCCTCAACACTCCGGCGTTTGGCATCGGTACGCAATGCCGGAAGATTTGCGACCTCGTATTCTGCAATATAGTTTTCCAGTTCCGGACGGATGCGTTCGAGGAGCATCTTTTCAAGGGTTGTCTCAAAGACGAGTTTTCGGTTCGGGCAGCGATGCAGGTTCACACCCTGTCGGCAGCGGTACACACTGTATTTATATATAATTCGTGTTCCATCGGCACGGACACGACCTCTTGCACGTTGCTGACACCCGCTCATGATATGGTCACAGTCATCACAGACAACGAGACCACTGAAAATATAATCGTGCTTTTTTCCGCTCTTGATGTTGATTTTGAGAAGTCTCTGCACATCAAAGAAAAGGTCACGGTCAATGATAGCAGGACAATAATTTTTATTGTCACGAAACTCACCGATGTATTTCGTATTTGTGAGCATATTTTTGAGACTGGCAGCAGAGCGGACAAGTCCGAACTCGCTCTCCATGTACCGGAGTGTCATGCTCAAGTTTCCAGTCTTGCGGTAGTATTGGAAGATAGCAACGGCAGTCGGAGCATCGTCATCCGGTACAAGGTGTTTATTTACAATCGTATATCCGAGAGGAGTTGAGCCGGAAAGAACCTCCCCGTTGTCAACCTTGTCATCGAACACGCCGAGGATTCGGTCGGAATCATTTTGAGCCTCAAGTTCTGCCCATATCATTGAATTATTAACGAAAGCACGACCGTGAGGGGTTGAGGTGTCAAAATAAGGCTGCTCAATGGCAGTCCATGAAACACCATGTTTGTCAAGAATGTCCTGCGTGTTCAGATAATGACGGAGATTTCTGAACCAACGGTCAAGACGGGTGAAAATAATGAGGTCAATTCTACCTGCACGGACATCATCAATGAGGCGTTGAAAGTCGTCTCGTTTCAATTTCTGTCCGGAGATTCCGTCATCAATGTATGTGTCAACGAGAATCATATTCTCATGACTGTCTATGTATTTTTGCCCTGTTGCTAATTGGTCACGCATGGAATCTCCGTCCTTGACCTGTTTGTCAGTTGAAACACGGATATAGATTGCCACACGGAGCAGGATTTTCTCGACAGGAGCGGTTGTTTTACGTCGCATTTTATCAACTCCATTCAAAAAAGGTATAAAAATAAAACCTATGCACAAGCACGGTTTTATGATAAAATGAGACTTGCGGGTGACATTTTATCAATCGTGCTTGTACGATAGATATATGTTGTCAAAGAGCGGTTTCCATTGGCGTGGAGGCTGCTCTTTTTTTATTGTAAAAATTCGATAACGACATCAAATCAGTGCGAAAAATTCGTTCTGTACACTTTCCTTGAGAAAGGAGGTGAGCAGGATGAAAATTCTCGTTTGGGAAATGAGAACCTCAAAAGGGTTCACATTGATGGAGTTATCGAAGAAATCCGGAATCGGAAAATCTACGATAAACAACATCGAAAACGGTAAGGTGTCGCCGACATTATTTCAGCTTGAAATGATAGCGATTGCATTAGGCGTAAAAATCACCGACCTGTTTGAATCCGAATACAAATAATTGTATCACATTGCAGCGGGATTCCGGTAGCAGGAGGAACGATTTCCACGATTATGGAAATCAACCTCGATATTTCCACAATGATGGAAATATATGATACACTGTAATCGGAAAGGGGGTGTTCCCCTTGAATTACAAAGAGGCTATTGTTGAAATAGTCGGGAAGATACAAAACGAACGCATCCTCAAGAGGATATATAAATTCGTGGCGTATCTATACACCCATGAGGCTGACAGTTGAAAAAGCTGTCAGTCTTTTTCTTTATTATTTTGTGTGAACTCAATCGCCTTTTTCATTAAGCGGTCAAGTGCAGCGATGTCCTCGTCGCTCAACTCAAGCATGAATTTGAAAAGGTTTTTTCGTGCCTCGTCCTCACCCGCCATGATGCGGTCAATGCGTTCGATGAAATCATCGTCGCTGTCGATGAACATTTCTCCCTCACCAGTAGTCAACCACATATAATCAACACTGAACTCACGGCAGATAGATTTTGTCATGTGTTCGGAGAAAGACCTGCGACCGTTTTCTAAATCAGATACAGTCGACTTTCCAACACCTATACGTTGACCGAATTTCTCAAGGGTAAGGGATAAAGTCTTTCTTAATTCTTTGACACGTTCGCCTTGCGTCATACTGAATCACCTCCTCTGTTTTCTAAAGCATAACACCCAACGAAACAAAAATCAATAAAAAAGTTCGCAAAAAGGAAAAATTGTATTGACAAAGTTCTGAAATAGGAATATGATGTACGCAAAGAGAACAACAAGGAGGTGAGACGGTGGAGGAAATCAGAAGAACAAAAATCAAAGAGGCAATGAAAGAGACCTTGAATGTGTATGAAAAATTAGATTTGAACATGACAGAGATTGAAATTGTCTCAAGAAGTCAGAACGTAGCTGCGAAAGTTGCGATTGCAAAGAAACAGCTTGAAACGGAGGCAGAGGAGAGACTTGAGAAACAGCAGACACCCATGAAAACGAAAATCATTAAATGGATGCCCGCAATCTGCTCAACATTAGCGATTATCTTGTCAATTATCAGTTTAGTCCTAAGATTATACCAATAATCGAAAGAATCAAGGCGAGGGTTGCAACAACACTATTGTAATAATTGAAACGGTTTTGATAACGGTCTTTTTTACGACGTTCGAGTTCAGCAGCCTTGATGTTCTGATTGCTAATATCGTTAAACAACTTTTGATAATCGTCCACAGCAATTCACCTCCTGTCGTTTGGGAATGGTCGCACATTTATTATATGGCAGGAGGGGCAGCAGGACAAGGAAGAACAGGAGGAACAGGAATGGAAAAACAGAAAAAAGTGTTGAACGTAATAAAAGGATATATGAGCAAATTTGACATCGAACAGGTGACAATCATTGAGGACGACAAGGATTCAGTGATTTTCTCCGGAGATGTTGAGAAATTCCTGCATCCGTGCGAAACGATGCAGAATGAGGCATACAGAATCAAAATGACAGAGACAAAAAGAGTTCTCAATTTCAATGATGAAAAATTATTCATTTTCATATAAGCAGGAGGAACAGAAATGAGCAATGCAGAGACATTGAACCAGTACATAAAAGAATTATTTGATTATTGGGATGGAAAAAACGATGATTTTGAACCTATTCCGATACCGAAAGAAGTCGACGACGAAATGCAGAGAGATTCGTTTTATTAAAGCCGAAACGGGGCAACAGTCGCCCCGTCAGCGTCCGGATGGCGACCGACGCTCTGACGATGGCAAGCCGAGAGACAGCGTCAGCGATACCGTGGGAAACATGGCAGCGGGTGGACTTGCTAAAAGGTTCACGGTTGGTCAACAGGTTTTCAATGATTTTTTAAGGTGAAAAGTCATAACACGGTAGACATAGCCGGAAAGCAGGTGGACGGGATGCAGAGACCGAGAGAACCACCAGTGCAGGAAATCACATAAAACACTATCAACAGAGGAGGTGTTGAATCATGACGAGAAACGAGAAAAAGACGGCAATCGAGAACATGGCAGAAAGATTCATGAATATTTCTGACCTTGAGGGAAAATCAATGGCAATCATGGTCATGTCTGCATACGCAGAGGGCAAGGCAGCAGGAAAAGTCGAGGAGCGTCGCAGATGGGAACAGAAAGAGGCGGTTGCAACGACCGCCTAACCGAACACGAAAACAACAGGCAAGAGCCTTTTTAATAGATTGGAGGTGCAGCAGGTGAGTGAACAGAACATCAAGAAATTTTATGAGACATTAGCGAGAATCATTTCTGAACGTGAGCAGGTGAAAATCACCGTGAGCGTCTCAAAGAAAGAAAAAGCAGCATAAAGACAAAAAACGGATGACCGCTGCGAACGGTCATCCGTGTGTCAATCGGTGTCGATTGATATGTTTCAAACTAAGAATATTATATCAAATCTGACACGAAAAAGCAACTCAAAAACGACCGTAAAGGTCGGAAAAACAAAGGGTTTTCGGAGGTTTTGTCGTCCTTGTAATAGATACTAACAAGTCTACGAAAACATAACAGGAGGATTGTGTCAGATGGCAAGAAAAAGAGGGATGCAGTTTATCCCGTATGATTATGAGGCAGCATATAACAAAGCGATGGAGGATATGCATGAATGGTTCATTGAGAACCTGTTCCAACATCGAAAGAAAGTGATATATGCACTCAAAGAGATAACAGCAGGAGACCAGTTTGAAATTGAGATATATCCACAGTTCCGGAGTATGGATGAAGTACCTCCGGAGGGGAGGACAATTAAGAAAGACAACAACAAGGCTCAAAAGAATCTGAATGACAAGAACGCAAGGAAATACGTTGAGAGGTTAATCAACGAGAATTTCAGCGACCGTGATATTTGGATGACATTGACCTATGATGACGCACACCTCCCGCCGGACGGGGATGTTGATGCAGCAATAAAGAATGTGCAAAAGTACATCCGACGCATCAACTATCAGAGGAAAAAGAGAGGTCTCCCGAATGCAAAATATGTCTATGTGACCGCATACAATCCGGATGCGGAAATCAGATGGCATCATCACATTGTCATGGATGGTGCGTTAGACATGGAGACGGTTGAATCCTGTTGGAAACAGTCAAGCAGGAATGAGGTTCGCAGGTTGCAGACGGACGAAAACGGTTTGTCCGGTATGGCGAATTACATCGTTGAAGAAAAGAACCGTGTTCCGTCGGAAAAGAGATGGAACAGTTCACAGGGATTGAGAGACCCACGAATCAAGGTCGTACACTCCAAACGTCCGGCAGCAGGAGGCAGCTATAAAAAAATAGGGTCATTTGTTGATGGTATGGTCAAAGACAGGGATTCAATACCGGAGATATTAAAAAAGTGGTATCCGGACATGGATTTCACGAACGCAAATGTGTACTATAACGATTTTAACTGCATGTTTTACATACATGCACGAATGAGGAAAAGGAGGCTACAAAGTGAAAAGACGGAAAAGACGGGCAAGACATGCAGGACGACGTGATGCGTTTCATTTGACCATGATTGCGGTATTGATGACGGTGTTGTGCTTGATGATAGTGAACATCAAAGAGCCGGAGCAGAACGAGGAGGAGCAGCCGGAGACGACACATGCGGAAGTGGTGCAGAATCCGGAAACAATCGTGCAGACAGCAGAGGAGACCGAAAGCAAATACAAGGTTTTTGACGGTATGTCCGAGGACTGGGGAAGTGATGACCTTGAGGGATTCGTGCTTTATGAGTTGCCGGAACAGTATGCGGATAAAGGCTATTTTCCGGAGAAAATGCAGATATACACAAGATGTCTATGCAAGCAAAATGACGTTCCCTATGCTCTTGTACTGGCAATCATCGAGCGTGAATCCGGATATGAATTTGACAAGGTCGGAGACGACGGGCAGTCAAAGGGATATATGCAGATATATGAGAAATGGCACACTGACCGGATGAAACGGTTAAGCTGCACCGACCTCATGAACCCATATCAAAACGTGAGGGTCGGGATTGATTTCCTCTCATACCTGCTCAAAAAATACGGAACGATTCAAGACGCACTTGCAGCGTACAACTACGGTGAAAAAGGTGCGAGGGAACATTTGTGGAACAATGGCGTGTATGTCTATTCGTACAACAGTGCAATCATGCAGAGAATGAAAGAGATTGAGGAGGTGGTCGGGAAATGAGTTTTGACTGGCGACCGGAATCAAAAGACAGGTATTTCAGAAAAGCCGAGGCAGCAGTCAAGGCAGCGGGATTCGATGACATCCTGCAAATCAGCAAAGAACAGTTTGCAATCACGAAAAGCACGGTCAAGGTGTATTTCAAGCCGATTCCGAGAGAGGGAAAGACCCGCCGATGGTGGGAGGCAAAGAAAAGCATCGCAGGGATGCAGGAGCAGTCCGGAGGGCGTGACGAGTTCGGCAGGAAAAAGAAAACCATTTTTATTCATGCCTATATGGTTTTAGAAATGGAGGAGCAGGACAGGTGAGGGCAGGAGAAATCATTGAAAGAATAAGACACATGCTCAAGGTCAAGGACTGCAAACATGTATGTCTGTTCTGTGAATATTATGACATGTGCAAAGAGGAGGCGAAAGCGAATGAACATGAGATATGCAAAGAGAAGTGAGGACACGGAGCAAATCAACGTCGTGTCATGGGCGGGGTGGAACATGAACCGTTATCCGGAATTAAAGTGGTTGTTCCATGTGCCAAACGGAGGCAGCAGAAACAAGCAGGAGGCAGTCAAATTCAAACAAATGGGTGTCAAAGCGGGCGTTTCTGATTTGTGCCTCCCATATCCGAAAGGAATTTATTGCGGACTGTTTATCGAAATGAAATACGGCAACAACAGACAACAGGACACGCAAAAAGAGTTCCTTGCAGACATGGCAGCAGCAGGACATTTCGTCGCAACCTGCTATTCAGCGGAGGAGGCGGTTAAGGTTATTGAGGAATACTGCAAATTGATGAATCACAAAATGGGAGATATTGAAATTGTCATACCATTGGAAAACAGAGAGGCATTAAGAAATATAACAATGAGCATCCCGAACAACAGCATCCTCAAGGACGGGAAAATCAAGAATAGAGGAGAAAAGCGATGAAAGTATTGATTGCGTTAGGTATTGCAACGGTTGTCATGCTTGCGATGGTATTTCTTGCGGTGATTTTATTCGTGGCAGCAGTTGCGGTCGATATAGCGTCCGAATTTATGGACTAAAAAATATAACAGGATAACAGGAGGAAAAACATGAGAATTATTGCAGTAATGTCACCAAAGGGAGGAATCGGGAAAACGACGACATCCGATTCAATCGCCTATATGTTAGGCGAGGAGCAGGGAAAGAGAGTGCTTGTGTTAGACGGAGACCCGCAGGGCGATACATCAAAGACATTCGGAGTGTACGAACCGGGTGGAATCGGCATGAGCGAATTGCTTGAGAAACATGAGTGCGTCGGAGGTACATATAAAACAGGCGACTTGATTCGACCGACAGAGTATTCACACGTTGACATCATTCCGGCGAATGGCTATCTCATGAAAACGGACATGAATTTGCTACTCAAAGAGGAGGACAATCAAGTTACACGATTGCGTGAGGCGTTGGAGGAGGTAGCGGACGCATACGATTATTGTATTTGTGATTGCGGTCGACTGCTTGACATGGTGGTCATCAATATCCTTATATCGGCAGAGTTAATCATTGCACCCGTAAAAGTTGGAGGATATGAAATCGAGGCATTGCAGAACCTTGAGGAGCAGATTGAGGATTTGAGAGACATCAATCCGGATTTGAGAATAAAGGCACTCATGACCATGCGACAGAAAAATAAAACCTCTCTTGAGGTTGAGGAGTGGTTGAAAGCAGATTCCGGATTTGATATGTTTGTCACTCCGGTTCGCCGTTCCATTGTTGCGGAGAAATCAACAACGGCAATGATACCACTCCCGAAATTCTCAAAGCGTGGAATCGTGTCTCAAGATTACAGATGTGTTGTGCATGAGTTACTCAAGGAAATGGAGGGGTAAGGCATGGAAAACGAGACAATACAAATCCTTGAGTTATTCGGAGGGATTGGGTCGCCTCGATGTGCCTTGAGAAATTTGAACATTCCAACGAAAGCAATCGACTATGTGGAAATCAATGAAAAGGCGGTGCGTTCGTACAATTCGATGTTCCGTGAGGAATTGGCATATAAAACACAAACGGTTGTCGGATGGAATCTAAAACCGGACATTCTGATTCATGGCTCACCTTGCCAAGACATGAGCATTGCAGGACATCAAGGAAAAGCGACAGGAGAGGGCAGAATCAACCGAGGCAAAGGTTCAGACGAGGGGAGCGGAACACGTTCCTCTCTCATGTGGGAGACAATACACATCATTGAGAATATGGGCGAATGGAGACCTCGTTATGTGATATGGGAAAACGTGAAGAATGTGAAATCAAAGTACATGAGACCGAATTTTGACAGATACATGGTTGAAATGGAGCGGTTGGGATATACGAACAATTTTGAGGTACTGGATGCGAGAGAGTTCGGATTGCCACAGGCAAGAGAGCGAGTGTTCACAGTTTCTGTTCTGAATGGAGAAAGATTTGAGTTTGATGACCTTATAAGAACACCGATGCGAAACTTGCAGGAGTTTCTTGAGGATGATGCAAGTGTTCCGGATGTTTACGATGTGACACAACCGTCTGTACTTGCATGTATCGGAGAAAAAGGCATCCGCAGGGCAACGGTTATCAAAGATTGTGCATATACCATCACAACGAGACAAGACCGGACACCTGCACAGGTCATCGACCGAGGCGATGGACGCTATCGTTATTTGACCGAGCGTGAATGTTGGCGATTGATGGGTTACACGGACGAGGATTTCGACAGGGCGAAAGCAGTGCAGGAAAGAAACGGAAAATATTACAAAGCATTATATGACCAAGCAGGAAACAGCATCGCCGTTCCAATATTCGAGAGCATATTCAGAAAAATTATTTTGCATGAGGTCGCATAAGACCGGAAAAGGAGGAAAACACATGGGAAATATTGTGAAAACAGCAAAATGCAGATTCTGCGGTCAAATGACGCAGATTGAGGCAGACGAAGAACTGACAGCAGCACAGGCAGAGGAACAGGCAACAATGACATGTAACTGCACAGATGCGGTTGAGTATCAGAAAGAGAAACAGAGGAAAGAAAAGGCGATGCAGAACGTTGCTGCACTGTTTGGAGAGGCAGCAACACCGGACAAGAGATGCGGAGAGGGAATTGTGAAGATTCTCAAGGCAGCAGTTGAGGAAATTTACACCGGAGGACTGGCAAAGGTCACGTTGAACCTCCGTGGAGGCGTGAAAGCCTCTATTTCGCAGAACAGCAAGGGTGAAATCAATGTCGAACGCACCGAGACAAAAAAACAGAAACTCACAGAGTAATAACAGGAGGGTGAACAGATGGCAGCAGGATTCAGCGTGAAAGACGCACTCAACAAGAACAGCAAAGCAGGGATTGACGAATCTCCGAGAGCAAGATTCCGCACAAAGGACATTTCAATTTTCAAGATGTACCGCAATGACATGAATTTTTATAGTGTTGCAGACATCGAAGAACTGGCAGGAGATATCCTCCTGTCCGGTTTGAAACAGAACCTCGAACTTGTATATGCACCGTGCGAAAAAGGCGAATACAGAATCGTCGCAGGTGAAAGACGTTGGGAGGCTCTCAAGTACCTCGTATCAAAGGGATATAAAGATTTTGAACTTGCAACCAGTAAATTGACCACACCGCAGGACGATGACGAGGAGCAGGTTGAAATCATCATCGCCAACTCATACCGTTCAAAGACCATTTCCGACATGATTGAGGAGGAAACACGCCTCAAGGCATCTCTTGAGCGTATGAAAGCAGCAGGAAAGAAAATCAAGGGATATGACCTGCAATCCGGACGATTGAGGGATGTGATTTCCTCAATGCTGCATGTGAGCAAAACAAAGATTGCACAGATTGAGGCAATCAATAACAATCTGATTCCGGAATGGAAAGAGGAACTCAAGAAAGAACGCCTCACATTCTCCGCAGCTTATGAATTGAGCGGAATGACGGAGGATGAACAGCGTGAGACACTGGGGAAATTTTCAGAGACCGGAGAACTGACACACAAAGAAGTGAAAGACATGAAAGAGGCGAAAGCAGCAGGACAGCAGGTGTCAGAATCCGACACGGAAGAAAACGGCATGAATCCTCCGGAGGCAAGAGCGGGCGACGATTATGAGACACCGCATCCGGAGGGAATCACATCAATCTGTTATTCCTGCACCGAATATGAGACATGCAACGTCAAAACCGAAACATGCACCTCATGCGACCAGCACAAGAACCGTACAGAGGCATACAAGACCGACGAGCAGAGATATTCAGAGGAACAGGATGCAATCGACCGTGAGACAAAGAAAAAACTCCGTGAGATGGAGCAGGAGGAGAAGATGCAGAAACTCCCGTCAACAGCACCGGAGGAAATAAAGACAATCAGAGTGTCACAGGACAAATTCGAGGAATACACGGGAGAATATAGAAAACCGTACATGATAACAAAAGACGACGGATTCAAGGTCGGAAATGTCGTTAAATTAGTAGTATTTGCAGCAGGCAAAGCAACCGGAGAGACAGCAGACATGAGAATCACATGCAAAGACGATGACATCACATGCAGCGGACTGTCAGACGGTTGGTGCGTTATCGGTTTAGACGTGGCATAGAGGAGACAGAATGAGTTATAAACAGAGACACCCGTATTTGATGCAGCTTGCATATATCATCAAATACAGTTTGAAGAATTGGAGGAAAAGACATGAATAACATCAAAAGAGGCGAAATGTTCTATATCAGCAGAGGGGGGGTGTCGTATAGCGGGAGCGAACAGCACTCCGACCGTCCGGCGGTCGTTGTAAGCAATGACAAGAATAATGAGAACAGCAATGTCGTTGAGGTTGTATATATGACCACGCAGCCGAAAACAGACCTCCCGACACATGTGACAGTGAGGTCGACAGGCAGACCAAGCACCGTTTTATGTGAGCAGGTCTATTCGGTATCGGCAGAACGCATCGGAACGTATATCGGAGAGTGTTCAGACAAAGAGATGGAGAACATCGACATCGCTCTCATGATTTCCTTGCAGCTTGACGGCAACATGAAAACCTCGAAGAAATACAACGAGACAATCAAAGAACAGCAGGAGGAAATTGACCTTTATCGCAAGAAGATTCAAGCGATGCAGGAGGCGTTGAAAGAAAAGGAAAATGAAAAGCCGGAAATCACGGCATCATCAGAGGAGACAATCAGATTACAGACAGAAAGAGACACATACAAGACCATGTATGAACAGTTACTCAACAGATTAGTGAATGGAGGAGCAGCATGAACAAAAGTACATTAAAGGCAGAATTTATCAATGCGAAAATCAAGGATGCGAAATACATCGGAGTGAGTATCAAGACGGAGGGCAGCAGTCAGCCGGAAATCATCATCAATCCGAGAGAGAATTTCGATGCGAAATTTGATTATTACATGGAGGCATACGATGACGATTTGATTCTGATTGCAGCAAAGGGCAAAAAGGACATCCGCATCGTGGCAGCAGGACACGGAAACCGATTCGAGGACATTGAAAACCAGTTAATCGGGGAAAAGGGCAAAGGTTGGAGAGAATTGATTGCAGGAGCGATTGACAACGCCTATGACCGTTTGATTGCAAGCACACCTCCACAGACGGAGGAGGAAAAGACACATTGCGAAATGATAAAAGAGGCAGTCAAGGGAATGTTCATCAATGAGAGCAGGACGGCAGCGGAGGCAGAGTTCATCAAGACCCATATTGTTGATTATGAGAAAATATTCGATGTCTGCATGAATGGCGATGACCTTGAGTTCAAAAAAGGACTTGTCAGATTGCAGAAAATGCAAAATGAATATGTGATGCAGAGAGAACGGGAGGAAACGGCAAATGAATAAAGTCATATTGATGGGGAGACTTACAAGAGACCCGAATGTCAGATATACGCAGCAGAACAGTTCACAAGAATCCATGTGCGTGGCACGTTACACACTGGCAGTCGACCGCAGAGGTGCAAGAGACGGGCAGCAGTCAGCGGATTTTATTTCCTGCGTTGCATTTGCCAAAAACGGCGAATTTGCAGAGAAGTATTTCAAGCAGGGAACAAAAATTGCTATTACGGGCAGGATTCAGACAGGTTCATACACCAACAGAGACGGTCAAAAGATATATACGACCGATGTTGTGATTGAGGAACAGGAATTTGCAGAAAGTAAGAAAGCAGCAGGAGAACAGGAGCAAAATGCGGGTTATACGGATGCAGGTGACGGGTTCATGAGTATTCCGGACGGCGTTGACGAACAACTCCCTTTTGCGTAAACGGAAAGGAGGAGCGTGATAATATGGGAATTATGAGCATCGTGAAAAACGTGATTGAGCATTTCAGAAAAGCCGGAAAGACAGAAAATGAGATTTCGGGAATGATTGAACAGGCAGCAGACAGGGCGACAGTCAACAAAGGCGTTACAGAAAAAAAGGAATATAAAAGACCAGAAATCAAGGTCGAAACATCGGCAGAACAGTTCGTCGAGGCAGTCATGCAAACGGGTGTCACAGCGGAGCAGGTAAAAACGGCAATTATGAAAATGTGCGATTCGCAAAGATGCACAAATCGCCAAAACACGAATAACTGGCGTAAAATGCACGGTCTGCCTATGAGAAGAAAGCAGAAAGTGAGGAAAAAGCATGAAAGAGGAAAAAGAGCAGACAGTCATTGACAAAACTCTGCTATATCTCGAAAACTATCGTGAAATGGAGCGGTACATCAAAGAGGCGGTATCAGAGACCTCTCAAGTGCCGGATATAGACAAATACAACATATCAGCAGAAAGAGCGTTCCTGCAATCGGTCAGAGAGTGCCGTGCAGAGACGGTCATTCTGTTCGAACATCTCAAACAGGCTCTTGCATCGCTCGAAGAGGATGCAGAGGCAGCAGGTGAGGGGTACAAGTACGACGCACTTGAGGCAGTTTATATCAAGGGCAAGACATACGAGGATATAGTAAGGGAAACAGGATGCGGACGCAACTCACCGAAAAAGTGGTGCAAGGTCATGATTCAACGCCTGTCAATCAAATTATTCGGTGCAAAAGCGATTGAAAATGATAAAAACGGAGTGAAAACAGGGTGAAATGAGGGTGAAAATAGGGGTAAAAAGTGGGTGAACAAAAGGCAAAATAAACGTGATAATATGTTAGCGTGAACAGTTGAGACGAGCGATTGCAGATATGCAGTCGCTTTTTTCTTGCCTGTTTGCCCTCCTGTTATATGCGGGTAAGTGTACACAGTAATGTGCATAACTGCCCGCCTCTTGTGGATAACAGGACAGGAGAACCAAGAAAGAGAGGAGAACGCAGATGCTTTTGAAATCATGCAGGTGTGGCAAGTTGATTCCGCAGTCAGTAAAGATGTGCGAGGAATGTGAGCGACGGCAGCAGTCGAGACACATGATATACAACAACACACGGCGAGACAAGAGAGCAGCCGAGTTCTATGTGTCAAAGGAATGGCGGGCGATGCGGGAGCGTATCATTGAGGTCTATGACAACGTGGATATATACGCATTGTATGTCGAGAATGAACTACTCACATGCGAACCAGTACACCACATAGTTGAACTTGAGGACGACTGGGAACAACGCTTGAATCCGTTCAACCTCATACCTCTCAACCATAAGACACACAACACAATCACGGCTCTGTATAAGCAGAGCAAAGCGAGCATGAGAGCAACACAGAAACAGTTGAGGTCACTGATTGAGTACCACTTTCGAGAGGCAGGGGGATATAAAAAAGTTTTGTGCGATTCATTTCTAGTCGCACCCCCTCTTTTGTTTGGAGAAAACTCCCCACGGGAATTTCAGCAGAAAGGTACATCCGAAAGGGGTGTCAGAATGTGACACAAAATCACTGAAATGTTGACGGAAAGGGGGTTTGTTGCTACATGGCAGGACAGAGACAACCCACGGATTTGGTTGTTATGAACGGGCGAAAACACCTCACAAAAGCAGAAATTGAGGCACGAAAAAACGCCGAGGTTGTAGCACCGAACGACAAAGTGAAACCTCCGTCATATTTGACACCGGAGCAAAAGAAAAAGTTCCGGAAGATTGCGAAAGAATTACTTGAAATCAAACTGATTGCGAATGTTGACTGCGATGCACTGGCGAGATTACTCATTGCACAAGACCAGTACATCGAAATCACGCAGCAAATCAGAGCAACTCCATTGATGGAGGATGTTCCGGTATATGAGACAAAGACGAATCCGGACACGGGAGAAAAAGAACGTGTGCAGGTCGGTACAAGGCAGGTCGTGAACGGTGAACGTGAGCGTCTCATGATTATTCAAGACCGCTGCATGAAACAGTGTAGGCAGGGAGCATCAGATTTCGGACTGACAGTTTCCTCCCGCTGCCGTTTGGTCGTACCGAAACCACAGCAGCAAAAGCCGGAGAACAAATTTGCGAAATATGCAAATTAAGGCATGGCAAAAGCAGGAGAAACACAAGACCGCTGCACACAATACGCCCTTGATGTTGTATCGGGCAAGATAACAGCCGGAGAATATGTCCGTCTTGCATGTCAGAGGCATCTTGACGACATCGAAAAATCGAAAGCAGCACCATACAAATACTATTTCGACGTTGAAAAGTCGGAGGAAATCATCAATTTCGCAGAGGAATTGACTATTGCAGAGGGTGAGGAAAATGAGCATGTGACGGCATATCCGTTCCAGTGTTTCATTTTAGGGTCACTCAATGGATGGAGAACAAAGGAAAAGTCATACAGACGATTCAGAACATCCTATGTGCAATTAGGGCGACAGAACGGAAAATCGTTCATCAATGGTATTTTGGCGTGTTATTACGGTAATTTCGACGGGTACAAGTACGGAAAAATATTTTGTACGGCTACAAAGCAAGACCAAGCGAATATTGTTTTTGACGAGGTCGCAAAATTCATCAATTCCGACGAGGATTTGTCAGAGTGGTTCAAGGTTCATGACCACAACCACACGATTGACTGTCTGTTGACACATTCGGAAATCAAAGCGTTGTCCGGAGACACAAAGTCACTCGACGGACACCGTGCATATTTGGGAATTGTCGACGAGTACCACGCACACAAAACAAATCAGATGTACAAACTGCTTGAGGGTGGTATCAAGAAACTCAAGTCGGCGTTGATTTCGGTCATCACGACAGCAGGATTCGACCTCAAGTCGCCGTGTTACAAGTTATATGAGTATTGCTGCAATCTACTCAAGGGAGTTTTTGAAAACGACAGTCAATTTGTGTATATCGCACAGATGGACGAACACGACGACAGATACACTCCGGAAAACTGGATAAAAGCGAACCCGATTCTTGAGTTTGACCGAGACGCACTTGAGAACCTCATTCCGATTGCACACACTGCCCGTGATATGGGCGGGGAGGACTTGAGAGATTTCCTCGTAAAGCAGTTGAATATGTGGATGCAGTGGTCAAATTCACTGTATATCAAGGACATTGCATCATGGAAAGCATGTGCCGTTCTGAAATCACTCAAGGATTTCAGAGGGTCAAAGTGCTATGTCGGCGTTGACTTGTCATCCGGAGGCGACTTGACATCAATCGCAATCGTGATTCCGTTCATGGTAGAGGACACGAAAAAATATTTTGTTCACACACATTCGTTCATTCCGTCCTCAAGGGTGGATGAACACATCAAGACCGACAAAGTACCATACGACGTATGGATTGAAAAAGGTCTTGTGACGGTAACGGAAACACTGGGAGGAATCAAGACAGATTACAAATACATCATCAGATACCTTGAGGATTTAGTGAGGGAATACAACCTCAAACCGCAGTTGATTTGTTACGACCCGCACAACGCATCGGCGTTCCTGTCAGACCTTGAGGCGATGGGATTCGATTCAATCTCTGTCACACAGACAGCAAAAGAATTGAACGATGCGACCGTTGATTTCAGACTTGAGATTCTTGCGGGCAATGTGGAGATTGAGGGAATGGAAGTCGGCAAAGAGGGCAACAAGATAGTTGTTCCGGTTGACAGCCTGCTTGTTTGGTCGATTGCGAACGCAAAGACCATTTCAAACAACTACGGCGAAATAAAGATTGACAAGGACATCACGACAGAACGAATAGACCCGATTGACGCTATCATCGACGCATGGAAACACGCAATGAAAGAGGAATACCGTCCGGATGTGAACGAAACTGTCAATGAATGGCTTGAACAATATGAAAAATACATGAAGAAAGGCGGTGAGAAATAAATGAATCCGTTTCAGAGATTAGGAGTAAAAATTTCAAATTGGTGGAGAGGCGAACCACAGAACGACGGAGGGAAAATGACATTGAACTCACCGTCGTTCCTTGAGCGAATAGGATTGAAAAGAAAAGGGAAACCGACATCAGAGGTCACATATTTCACTTGTCTCAAGATGCTGTCGGAGACCCTTGCGAAAATGCCTATCAAATACTATCAAAAAACGGACAAGGGCATCATCGAGGCAGAGGCGACGGACACATCGAAACTGCTATCAAAGAGACCGAATCCGTTTATGACACCGACAACATTCTGGAACACAGTTGAAATCAACCGCAACCATTACGGAAACGCCTATGTGTATATGCGAAAGAAATTTGACCGCAAGAAATACGGCGGTGAAATCAAAATCGTTGATTTGTGGGTCATGCAGTCAAATTGTGTGCAGATAGTCGTCGATGATGCGGGAATATTCGCAGGAGTTGGGCGTTTGTGGTATGTCTACACAGACCCGACATCCGGTCGTCAATATGTATTCAGTACAGACGAGGTGATGCATTTCAAGACATCATTCAGTTTTGACGGCATCACAGGACTACCAGTGCAGCAGATATTGAGAGATACGGTTGCAGGTGCATCTGAATCACAGGCGTTCATGAATAACTTGTATGAGAGCGGTCTGACAGCAAAAGCGACACTCGAATACACAGGAGAGTTGAACGAAAAGGCAAAAGAGGCACTTGTCAAATCGTTTGAGGAGTTCGGCAGCGGGGCAAAGAATACGGGAAAAATCCTGCCTGTTCCGTTGGGAATGAAACTCACACCTCTCGACATCAAACTGACCGATTCACAGTTCTTTGAATTGAAAAAATATAATGCATTGCAAATCGCAGGTGCGTTCGGAGTGAAACCGAATCAAATCAACGATTATTCAAAGTCGTCGTACAGTAACAGCGAAATGCAGCAGTTATCGTTCTACGTCGACACAGAACTGTTCATCATCAAGCAGTATGAGGAAGAAATCAATTATAAGATGCTGCCGGATGAAGAATCAGACGACGGATATTATTACAAATTCAACGAAAAGGTACTGTTCCGCACCGATTCAAAAACACAGATGGAGTATTTGAGAAACGGTGTCGGTGGAATGATTATCAAACCGAATGAGGCAAGACGTAAACTCGACATGGAAGATGCGGAGGGAGGCGATGTCCTACTTGCAAACGGTAGCATCGTACCGTTGACGATGGCGGGTGCAGCATATTTGAAAGGTGAATCCGAGCGGGAGAACACCGATGAACCGGAGCAACCGGAGGAAGAAACAGAGCCGGACACAGAGCAGCCGGACACAGCAACAGAACCGGACGAAACCGACACGGCAGAGGACGAGACTGACGAGGAGGGAGGTGAATAAGCATGGGAAAGAAAAGACGTTTTGATTTCACAAAGAAAAATAAACGCAGCGGAAAAGTTGAGAATGTCGGCTATTTGGATTTAGAGCAGGACGAGGAACAGAGCAGATGTTCCTTGTATTTCTACGGCGACATTGTATCGGCGACATGGGAATCCATGTGGTACGAGGAGGACAGATGTCCGCAGGACATCGCAGATTTCCTCAACCAGTTAGATGGATATGAGGACATTGACATCTATTTCAATTCCGGCGGTGGAGATGTATTCGCAGGACTGGCAATTTACAACCAGTTAAAACGATACGACGGACACAAAGTCGGATATGTCGACGGAATGGCAGCATCTATCGCATCAGTCATCATGTTCGCATGTGACGAGCTGCATTTTGCAACAGGTGCTCAAGCGATGATTCACAAACCGTTATGCATGGCATACGGAAACGCAGACGATTTCAAGGCAGTTATAAAGCAGTTGAATCTCTGCGAGGATTCGATTCTTGATGTCTACATGGAACATGTGCAGGAGGGTGTCACAAGAGACAAGATTCAGACCCTTATGAGCAATGAGACATGGTTCGACAGTAAGAAGATGCAGCAGTATTTCGATGTTGAAATCGAGGAAAAGGCAGCAGTTGCAGCGTGTGCATCTGACTTTTTCGAGAAATACAACAATATTCCGGAGGCACTCAAAGGAATCGACACAAAGGACATTGTCGATGCAGTAATTGCAGAACTGGAAAACCGGAACAATGCAGCAGCAGAGGCAGAGAAACAAAGAATCGAGGCAGAAAAACAGCAGATTCTTGATGATTTATACCTTTACGGTATGTAAGAAATGGAGGACAGAAAGTCATGAATAAGGAATTACAGAAGTTATTAAAGCAGATTAACGACAAGAAGAATGAAGTCAAGAGCCTTGTGAACGATGGAAAACTCGACAAGGCAAAGGCAGCAAAGGAGGAACTCAAGGAGTTACAGAACAGATTCGACCTCCTCTATGATTTAGACGAGGACGAGCAGGAGAACATCGAGGACAAGGTCAGCAGTGGAACTGTAAAGCAGGTCGGCGGTGCTACAAAGCCGGACAAAAAGAACATCGTGAAATCATTCGTAAACATCGTCAAAGCCGGATTCCTGCACAAAGAGGCAGACGAGGCAGACATCGCAGTGTATAACGCCACAATCACATCCGACACATCCGACAAAGGAGAGGGCGAGGTTGGAATCGGTGTCACAATTCCGGAGGACATCAGAACAGACATCATCGAACTGCGTCGTTCATCCGACAACCTTGAGCAGTATGTCAATGTCGAGGGTGTAACAACCAAGACAGGAACACGAAATATCGAGGTTGATGCGGATTCAACACCGTTCGACAACGTGGACGAGGCTGCGGATTTTCCGGAGATGGACGAGCCTACTTTTGTGCAGATTGAGTACAAAATCAAGAAAAAGGGTGGAATCCTCAAGATGACCGCCGAACTGCTTGAGGACACAGCGTCCAACATCATGGCGTACATCAACAAATGGATTGCTAAAAAGACAAAGGCAACCCGTAACGCAATGATTCTCAAGACCCTCGATGCGATGACAAAGGGAAAAGAGGTGACAATCGAGAACCTCGACAGCCTCAAGGATGTGTTCAATGAGGATTTAGACCCTGCAATCGCAGCGGGAGCAGTTGTCATCACTAATCAGAGCGGTTTCAACTATCTCGACAAGTTAAAGGATAAGGACGGCAACTATATTTTACAGAAAGACCCGACACAGCAGACAAAGGGCAAGTTGCTTTTTGGCGAATATCCTATCATCAAGTTATCAAAGAAAACTCTTGCATCCGAGAAGATTATGAACAGCGACGGTCACACAATCGACGGGTACAAACATCCGGTATATTGTGGCGACTTAAAAGAGGCAATCACACTCTTTGACAGAAATGTCCTCACAATCGACCTCAACGACAAGGGTACAGGATTATGGGATAAGGACTTGACAGGTCTCAAGGTTCGTGACCGTTTCGATGTGCAGCCTGTTGACAAGGCAGCAGTCATCAAGGGTCAGATTACAGAAGTTATCAACGGGTAATATGGCAGCAGGGCGGTGAATCCGTCCTGCTAATTGAAAGCAGGTGAGAACATGACGGATGAAGAAAAAGAGAAGTACAGAGGCGGTCTGATTGCTACATGCAAGATATATTGTCACATCGACTATGATGACGACATTGAAATCCTTGAATTGATGCTTGACACGACACTGGATGAAATGACGGAACTGATTCCGAATTTCGACCGGAACAACCTCACAAGCCGTCAAAAACTGCTTGCATTTATGTCCGTGAAAGAACTGTACGACAACCGTGACAAGTACCGGAGCGACACAAAAACGCTATCCGCTGCCGTTTCCTCCATGTTACTGAAAGAAATATACGGAGGTGCAGCAGAATGACGGGGAGAATCAAGATAATTCGTAAGACAACAAGCGTTGTTGATGGCAGACGGCAGCAAGAGAAACAGGAATTTTTCTCATGTTGGTGCGATGTCAAGAGTTTGGGAACAAACGAGAAATACAATGCCTTGCAGATAGGTCTTGAGAACACGATTGTGTTTGAAACGAGAGCCTGCGACAAGATGGAGGAAATCAGATTGAATCTGAAAGAGTTCTATGCAGTGTATAAAGGCATTGAGTTCAAGATATATGATGCGTGTCCGATGTTCACAGACGACAGGAAATATCAGTTGAAATGCAGAGCGGGAGCATAGTGTCATAATCTGACACCGGAGGTGATGCAGTGAAAATTGAGATGGAATTTCAAGGTTTGAAAGAACTTATGAAAGCATTTGAGGACGCAGCAAGCGACGAGGACATAAAAGAGGTCAATCAAAAGATTGTCAAGCAAAGCGAACCAGTCGTGAAAAACATCATGTCCGGTAAGATTCCGAAATCGGCAGACATCAAATTATCCGGTAGAGGCTTCGGTTCAAAGTCATCCGTGACATCACATGCAGCGGACAGCATACCGATGGGAGCAGTCAAAATGAAAGACACAGGAGCAACAGCAGATGTCGGATGGGAAAAGTCGGACAATAGCGAACACTTTTATGTGAAATTCATAAACTGGGGAACTATCTATCAACCGCCTCAAGAATTTATTTACGCAACAGGGCGTGAGGCAGATGCGGAACTGCAAAAAATCGCAGAACAGGAATATCAATCCTATTTAGACAACACATTGAAATGAGGTGAGAGCATGAGCAGCAGTCCGGACATCATCAAAGATGCATCCGACGCATTGAAACCTATATCAGACAGAGGAATCACTGTGATGCAAGGATGGTATGACAAAGACATCCATGACAGACATGTGACATTGTGGGATTTGGGAGAAAATGACGAGAATTTTTCGGACGACGATGCAGAGGGAGTGACGCTGTCAGTGCAGGTCACTATATTTTCAGAAAGTGACGAGGTTGAACTGGCAAGAGAAATCAAGTCAATCATGAAAGAAAATGATTTTTCGTTTGAGGGCAGGAACGGAGACGATTCCAAGCCGGAGGACGGAATCTATATGAAAGCACAAAGGTTTTCAAAGTTTTATGAAATGGAGGAATAGACATGAGCGAAACAGTAACACAGGTTAGCGAGACAGAACAGAAGATTGTCAGAAGTAGAACATGCGGTTGTAGAGATTTTTACATCGCAAAACTCACACAGAATGATGCAACGGGGTATGTAGCAGGTAAACCCGTAAAACTGGCAAGAGCAATCAAGGCGAAAGTTGATGAAAAATGGAGTTCGGAGAAAATCTACTCTGACGACGGAACAGAGGAGGTCATCAATTCATACGAGGGAACTGAAATCGAACTTGAGGTCAACGCCCTTGCACCACAGGACAGACAGATTCTTTTCGGTCAGTTGTATGAGAATGGTTTCCTCGTAAAGACGGCAGACGACAAAGCACCGGAGGTCGCTGTCGGATGGAGAGAAAGAAAACTCAACGGAAAGTATGATTTCAAGTGGTTGTATGCCGGAAAGTTTGCAGAGGGAATCAGCGAGGAGGCAAGCACAAAAGAGGGAAAACTGTCTCCGACAACAAAGAGCGTCAAGGGCTCATTCTATGAGAGAAGTCTTGACAATGCATATGAGATTTCTGTTGATGAATCAAACCTTGTAACAGAAGATACAAAGGCAGCAGAGGCAATCAAGGCATGGTTCAGCAAAGTGCAGGAGAAAAACGGCGGTTTAGGCTAATAAGAGGACATATAACAGGAGGATAAATCATGAAAAGAAAAATTATAGTCAACAACAAAGAGTTTACAATGCCGAAAATGTCAATCGACACATACACGGAATATCTCGAACTTGCAGAGGTTATCGACGCAAAACAGAGGTATTCAAAGCAGGACATTGAGGCGATGGGTCTTTTTATCTGCAAAGCATACGGAGACCAGTTCACCGTTGAGGAATTAAAGAATCCGGAGACTGGACTTGATGCAGCAGGTTTGATTCTTGAGTTCCAGTTCATCGACATGGGAATTGCAGACGAACTCACCAAGAGAATGGAGAACATCGAGAAAAATTTTCAGAGTGGCAAGTGATACCGGAAATCGAGGTCACTTGCAGAGGTGAGAGACTTTTCATCAATTCCGTAACGGTAGAACAATATAAAAAATACATCAGTCTCATGGAAAAGAATGACACGGAGAGATTCTCCGGAGTGATGTTTTTCAACAAAAAGATAATGCAGGAGATGTTCGGGAATGAATTGTCGCTTGCAGCAGTCGGGGAGATTGATGCAGTTGAATTTCTGACGGCAATCAAGACGGTTCATTTCATCATGCAGAACATTGTTGCAGAGAAGATGTTGAACATTGTCGAGGTTGAACAGGTGGAAAAAGAGGCATCCGCATTCGATGACTATGACCGTGAAAATGGATATGAGGACGAGGATGAACAACCGGAGGAAAATCAATGGAAAGTCTGCGGGGAAATTGTTGACCGTGTTGTTAAAATTGCGATTCGGCTATTGAAAAACTCATACAGTCAATGCATGAAAGAGAACATTGTCACGTTGTTGGACTACCTAAAATTTGAATTAGATACAATCAACGAAAATCAGTAAGAGAGGAGGCGACCGAATGGCTTATACAAGCGTCAAAATATCGGCAGATTCGAGCAGTTATCAATCGCAAATGAAATCAGCAGCATCGCAGATGAAAGTCCTGTCTGCGGAATATACGACGGCAGCAACGAAAGCAAAGTTGTTCGGTTCGGAAACAGACAGCCTCAAGGCAAAAGCCGAATCGCTCACTCAAAAAATCACGGTGCAGAAAGGCATTGTGCAGTTAAATAGTGAGCAACAGGAAAAGTTGACAAAGAAACTGTCAGAACAGAAAACAAAGCAGGAGGAACTCAAGGGAAAGATTGACGCTGCGAAAGAAGCCTATGCAAAGTCGACAGAGGAGACGGGGAAGAACTCCGAGCAGTCAAAAGCTTTAAAAGAGGAATTAGACAAACTCGAACAGGAGTACAAGGCAAATGAAACGGCAATCGGGAAAACAGAGACGGCTCTTGCAAATCAGACAGTAAAGACAGAAAAGTCAAAGACTGCCCTCATGAATATGGAGGCAGAACTGAAAAATGTTAATGAGCAATTAAAAGACAATAAACTTGAAAAATTTGCGACTGCTTGCGATACGGCAGGAACAAAGATGGAGAGTTTCGGAAAGAAAATGTCGGTTGTCTCTGCCGGAATTGCGGGCATTGGTGCAGCATCAATCAAAGCATTCACGGAACTCGACGAGGGTTATGACACCATAGTAACAAAGACCGGAGCAACCGGAAAGGCACTTGAGGGGTTGACAAAGTCTGCGGATAATGTTTTCGGAACAATGCCGGAGGATATGTCAACGGTAGGCGAGGCAATCGGAGAAGTCAACACAAGATTCCACACAACAGGAACGGAACTTGAAAAGACCTCAAAGCAGTTCGTACAGTTTGCATCAATCAACGGAACAAACGTCACACAGTCAGTTGACCAAGTTGACAAAATCATGAAAGCATGGAACGTCGATGCATCACAGACAGGAAACCTGTTAGGATTGCTCACGGCAAAGGCACAGGAAACAGGAATCTCTGTTGATACATTAGAGGGATATGTCCTCGACAATAACGCACAATTCAAAGAAATGGGATTGTCGTTGCCTCAAGCAATCAATTTAATGGCTCAATTCGACGCAAACGGTGTTGATTCAACTCAAGCAATGGCGGGTCTGAAAAAAGCATTACAGAACGCCACATCAGAGGGAAAATCAATGGACGAGGCGTTGTCAGATACTATCGGCAGCATCAAGAACGCAAAGACAGAGACCGAGGCGATGCAGATTGCAACGGAATTGTTCGGGAAAAAAGGTGCTGCGGAAATGACAAAGGCAATTCGTGAGAACAGAATTGACCTCACCAGTCTTTCGTCATCAATGGAGGAATACGGTTCAACAGTCGAGGACACCTACAACGGAACACTCGACCCGATTGACAATGCAAAGGTTGCAATGAACAACGCAAAACTGGCGTTGTCGACACTGGCATCCACAGCACAGACATCCGCAGCACCTATGATTGAAAAATTGACCGGAAAGATTCAAGAGTTGACAAAATGGTTTACGTCGCTCTCTCCGGCACAACAAGAAACAGTCCTCAAAGTCGGTCTTGTGGTTGCTGCTATCGGTCCGTTGTCAATCGGATTCGGGAAAGTGGCAAAGGGAATCTCCGACACGGTAACGACCGGACAGAAATTTGTTTCCGGTGCTGCGAAAATCATTGCAAAGATTACGGCTAAAACAGCAGCCACGGCAGCAGGAACGGCAGCAGATACGGCAGGAACAGCAGCCACGGCAGCACACACGGCAGCTACAACAGCAGCCACAGCGACGACCGGAGGAATGACGGTAGCACAGACGGCATTGAATGCGGTCATGAATCTATGTCCTATCATTCTGATTGTGACATTGATTGCCGGACTGATTGCAGCAGGTGTCGCCCTATATAAAAACTGGGATAAGGTCAAAGAGAAATTATCCGAATTGTGGGGCAATATCAAAGAGAAATTCGACAAAATCAAAGAGACCATCACGGGAGCATTCACGAAAGCGAAAGAGGCGGTCACGAATAAGGTCAAGGAAATCGGTGACAACATAAAAAACAGCACAATAGGACAAGCTGCATCGAAAGTATTCAACGGCGTAAAGGACACGGTTCACAATGTCATGTCGGCAGCGACCGAAACAGCAAAGGAAAAACTGGGGAACATGAAAACCGCCTATGAAGAAAACGGAGGCGGTATCAAGGGCGTTGTTGCTGCCGGATGGGAGGGAATCAAAGGATATTATTCAGCAGGATTCACATTCGTTGATAATTTATCCGGAGGAAAACTCTCTGAAATCAAATCGAAATTCTCTGAAAAGACATCGGAAATCAAGACAAAGGTTTCCGAGGGTTGGGAGAATATGAAAACAACCGTCACAACAAAAATGACGGAATGGAAAACCAATGCATCGAACAAACTGAACGAAATCAAGTCAAATTTCTCGACAAAGGTTTCAGACATCAAGTCAAATGTTTCGGCGGGTTGGGAAAATATGAAAACCACGGTCACGAACAAAATGACCGAGTGGAAAAACAATGCATCGAATAAATTGACGGAAATCAAATCCGGATTCTCGTCAAAAGTTTCGGAAATCAAGACAAAATGGTCAACAGATTTCACAAACATAAAGGACAAGGCAACCTCACTCATGGAGACAGCAAAGTCCAATGTGTCAACGAAACTAAACAACATGAAATCCGCATACAGTGAAAAGGGCGGGGGAATCAAGGGAATCGTGTCTGCTACATTCACGGGCGTAAAGGACACAATGAACTCTCTCATGAGCACGGCGAACACTCTGACGGGCGGGAAACTTGACAGCATCAAATCGGCATTCTCAAGCAAATTAGCGAGTGCGAAATCGACCGCATCATCTGCGATGGAGAATATCAAGTCGTCATTTTCCTCAAAAATGGAATCCGCACACGGAGTGGTGACAGGTGCATTGTCGAGAATCAAATCGGCATTCAATTTCAAGTGGTCATTGCCACACTTAAACCTGCCCCATATTAGCGTGAGCGGAGGAAAAGCACCGTTCGGAATTGGAGGAAAAGGTTCACTCCCGTCATTCTCGATTCAGTGGTATAAATCCGGCGGTATTATGACAAATCCGACCGTGTTCGGAATCAACGGAAACAGCCTCATGGTAGGAGGAGAGGCAGGAGACGAGGCGATATTGCCTCTTGCGGAATTTTACAACAAATTGAACAGCATCCTTGACAAGAAACTTGATGCAGTTCAGAAATCACAAGTTGTGTATGTGACAAATCACACATACATTGACGGCGACGAAATCGCAAGCAGAACCGTGTCAAAGGTAGATGCGGAAATGGTAACAAATAAACGAAAAGGGAGGTAAAACAGGGCGATGAAAATAAACGGAATAGACATCAAAAAATACGATGCAAAGCAGTTGACAGCCGATGTGCAGCCTCCCTCTTTTTCTAATTCATATGAATGGTTGACGGGTGCAGCACTGCCGACGGAATTTGAGACAGAGGTTCAGATGGGTCATTTGAAACTGTCAATATATTTCAAAGGCAAGGACAGGAACAACATCATCCGTGCTGCATCGGAGTTCATGAGCAATTTCACAAAGGCTTGCAAGATGGAACTCGACGGCTACAAAGGAACATACATCGGATTCATCACAACGAATGACTATGAAAAAAAGAATGTAAAACAGAGGTACATTGTAAACCTCGAATTTGACGGTTTTTTTGTCGATGACGACCTCTCAATCACATTTGACGGGAAAACCTCTGCATCGTTCTATAAAGTGGGTACAAGAGACGCTCCGTGCGTTGTGGAGGTATATGCAAAGAGTGCCTTGACGAATTACACAATCGCCGGACTGGGAGAGGACGACATCATCATTGAGAGTTTGGCAGCAGGAAAGACGGTTGTGATAGATACAAAGAACGGACTTGTGACAATCGACGGGGCAAATGCATTCGACAAGGTGAACATGTGGACGTTTCCGGTATTAAAGACCGGAGAAACAGCACTCACATTCTCCAACACAAAGGCGAGAGTGACTATCAGATACACGCCTATGTGGATTTAGGAGGTGAGAACATTGCAGATTTTTAATGACAAAAAGAAAAGAATCGGAACATTGTCCGGATTCAAGGACAGGGAAATCACCACGACACTGGATTCCGGAGACAAAGAGTTGTCGTTCAGTTATCCGGCAGCGGGAGCGTTGGTCGACTTGCTAAAAGAAGAATACTATATACGCACCAAAACGGACGAATTTGTTATCAAAGCAGTCGAAAAGGGTGAACAGTTCAACAAATACACAGCCGTCCTCAATGTAGAGGAATTGGAGGGAACGCCGTTCCCGTATGGCTTTGAATCGAATGAACAAACAATCAAAGCGTGTCTTGAGTTTGCGTTCGAGGGTACGGGATGGCATGTCGGAACATGCACGGTAAAAAAGAAAAGAACTATTGACGAGCAGGAGAGCGTCACGGCATGGGATGTCCTGCAAAAGTGCCTCACAACATACCGCTGCGAGTGCATCATCCATTCACTGACAAAGACAATCGACATATATGACCGGATAGGCAGCGACAAAGGATGCTATTTCATGGAGGGGTTGAACCTCCGGAAAATATCATTGAAATCGGACACATACGATTTTTACACAAGAATCTATCCGATAGGCAAGGACGGCATCACACCGGAGTGGCTGACCGGAAAAGATTACATCGACAATTTTCAGTATAGTTCCAAAATCAAGGCGTATGTTTGGAAAGACGAAAGATATACCAATACCACAAGTCTGATTGAGGATGCGACAGCAAAGATTGAGGAAATGTCAAGACCATACAAGGCATACACCGCAGAGGTGGTTGACCTTGCGAAAGCATCAGAGGAATACAAAGACATTCTCTCATACGGAATCGGAGATACAGTCACGCTTGTGTCAAAGAAAACGAGGACGAGGGAAAAGCAGAGGATTGTCAAAATCACAGAATATCCGGAATCACCGGAAAAGAACACGGTTGAGATTTCCAATGCGAGAAAGACATTCGCAGAGATTCAGAAAGAGGAGACGGCAGCAGCCACAGAGGAGGCGGTCTCCATCTCCAACAGGACGACGAAAAAAGTCCTTGAGAATTATTCGACCACAGAGGACATTGAAACCAAAATCACAGCCTCAAAAGAGGCGGTTGAGTTGGGCGTTATGCACACGCTTGAAAGCTATTACGACAAGACGGAAACGGATGCATTGATTGATGTTTCAAAAGGTGAAATTGAACTCAATGTGTCACAGACGTATCAAACAAAGGCAGCAATGGGAGATTATTCCACAACAAAGGAAACACAATCACTCATTGATATTGCTGTCGATGCAATCGAATTGAGCGTATCTGAAACGCTTGAGAGTTATGCAACAACAAAAGAAATGAATGCTGCAATAAAACTCAAGACAGATGCTATCACCTCCGAGGTCAACAAAAAGGTGAATGAGGATGATTTCGGAACACTAATCACACAGAACGCATACAATGTCCGAATTGCATTCAACAAAGGCAGTTCGTACATGCAGTTTGATTCGACAGGAATCACGATGTACACAGGAACTATCACAGACAACACAAAAAGAACACGATTCGATTACAACGGTGAACATTTCTATCGTGACGGAAAATATGTCGGAAAAATCGGAACAAACACCATGATAGGGAATGACAGTCAGAGAGGACTTGTGTTTGATATAGAATATGACACAGCATATATGTCATGGGCGAACAAGGAAAGTGCAAACGGCAGTTCATACATGATGAAATGGGCGTACTGCACACAACAGTGCAACAATTATGAGGCAAATATGCTACATGCAGGGGCAGACATTAACATGCACTATTATAAATTGAGAAAAGTGAGTTTTGAAGATGGGGCAATCAATGGAACATTGACATTCAAGCAACCTTTAGCAGTGAACAGCGATGGAACATTGTCAAAATGGTCAACAGCAACATTGACATTCAAGAATGGGATTTTGATTTCGGGTGCGTGGAGTAACGGATAAAACAGGAGGAAAAACAATGCAGATGAATGACGAAAATATTCAAACAGAGGAAATCAAACAGGCAGCAGAGCCGGAGTTCAAGTTTCCGGATGATGCGGAAAGCACATCAAGACCAAACGAAACAGCAGAGGTTGTGACGAGGGAATCAGCAGAGGAGACAAACACAGAACTCTTGCAGAGTATTGACAAGAAACTTGACATGCTGCTTGCAGCACAAACAGCGACACAGGCAGCAAAGGAGGAATAATCATGAATACACCGATTGCAGTAAGAATTGAATGTGCAAAGGGAGAAATCCTCAACGCCATGGAGACGATACAGAAAAGACATGCGTTGCCTCCCTGCATCATGGACGGAGTTTTGTCCTCCGTACTGGCAGAGGTAAGGAGTGAGGCAAAGATTGAACTCATAAACTCAACAAATACAATGATGGCAGAAAAAAACGAGGAACTTGAAAAGGCAAAGAAAGCAGCAAAGAGAGTTCTGAAAACAGAACCGGACGAGGAGCATCCGGAGCAGGATGAACCGGAGAATCCGGAGGAATAAGAAGTAAACACCGAGAGGAGGTGAGAGCATGGCAGCATTGACGAAACTGACAACGAACATCAATCTTGAAATGTCCGGAGACACTAAAAGATATTTAGTATCTGCAAAGCAGGGAGACAAGGCAACACGATTCATTGTCGCAAGACTGCTCAACAACGGTGAACCGTACACAATCCCGACGGGTGCGAGAGCGGTCATCAACATCACAAAGCCGGACGGAAAGCATGTGTATAACACATGTTCATATTCCGGTTCGGATGTGACAGTCGAATTGACGAATCAAGCACTTGCAGCCTCCGGAACGGCGTATTGCGACATTGAAATCCGGACAAGCGATGATTCACAGGTTATCACATCCGCATCATTCACAATGGAGATTGAACCGTCACAGAGGAATGAAAATGCTATCTTGTCAGCGAATGAGTTCACAGACCTTGAGAACCGGATTGCAGGACACATCAAGAATATTGATGACACGGATGCAGCAGTCAAGAAAGCGGAATCCGCAAGAGTGGTCGCAGAGAATGCGAGAGTGAAAGCAGAACAGGCAAGGGTGACGGCAGAAAATAAGCGACAGGAAAATGAGAACACCCGCATCCAACAGGAGCAGCAGAGGCAGCAGGACACCTCACAGGCGGTCAAGAATACGAATGAGGCAACAGATGCATCCAAAAAGGCGACAACAGCCTGCAAAGAGGTCACAGAGCGTGCAGAGGATGCATTACAGAATCAAGAGCAACTTGAGGCGACATTGAACACGGCGACGCAGATTCGACAGGAAGTCTCACAGATGCAGACGGCAGTCACAGAGGCAAAGAAACAGGTCGAGCAGGATAAAAAGGATATTGACGACACGATTCAAAATTCCCTGCTTGCATCCGCAGAGAAAATCCTTGAGAGTGTGCAGGACTATTTCAACCGTGCCGAGGCTTTATATTCGAGCATGTATCTTGATTGTGACGGCGAAACACCGTATCTGCGAACAGTGACACCGATTTTCATTGACGGAGCAACGCCACAGGTCAGAAATGCGAATGAGGGCGTTGATTTTGACGGAGGAACGCCGACCTCCCGACAATTAGCAGTATAATTCCATGATACTGGAAACAGACGGCGAAACGAACACAAAGGAGTGATTGTGTGATATATTCCATAATCACGGAGCAAAGGAGGTTGAACAATGGCAGCAATCAGACCATGCACCGGAACAACGGCAGACTGGAAAGCGGTTGAGGACACTCTGATTCTCAAGGAAAGAGAAATCGGAGTTGAGATTGACACATCCGGTCATTATCAAATCAGACAGGGAGATGGTAAAAAGAAATTCTTTGACCTGCCGATTATCGTCAACAATGCCCGTTATGAGGAAATACTGACATTGACACAGGGATATATGAACACCGTGAACAATTTCAGCAAGAACATGACAGAGGCGACGAACAGTGCAAACGGTGCAGCAGCAACGGCAAACAATGCAGCGTCGACAGCAAGTGCAGCAGCAAAAGCGTGTCAAGGCATTGTGAACGGTCTCAACACTATGGTTGACACCGTCACAAAGAAATCATGTGTCCTCACGGTTGAGGATGGAATTTTGACGATAAGGGAGGCGTAAAAAATGGCAAGCGGAGACTTAATTGTAAAAGTAGCAGACAAAGACACACTCGACCGCACATATGCAAATACAAACGCTATACTGGCAGCAGTCGGGGAAGATGTAAGAATAAAGGGTGTAAAGCGTTACGGAATGAAAATCAACAAAAATGACAGCAATCCGGCGACACGATGCACATATCTTTTCGATGCGGTGGGAATGACACCCGCTGCAATGAATTATTCTGCCGGACGGTTCGATTTTGGAGACTGGGGAAACGTCTTTTTTGTAAAGAACAATTATCCGGCAATGGTCAAATATGACGGTACAGAAGATTATAAACTCGACCCGAACGACCACACAAAGAAAGCAGATGGAAAAACGGCATCCGATGTCTCAAACACGGCATACGGAGGAAATGCAATGAGCGTATTCGATGGCAGCGGTGACAAGGGCAAGATTTGGCTCTCGCAGTTTGAGGTCGGAAATTATGAGTACATGATTATTTCAAACGTCCAGTACGATGAATCATACAACGATGACGCATATGTCAGAGAGGACGGCTCACATGCAGACAAACTCTATTTCCCGATGTTCGGCGGTTCATATGATGGAACACGCATCCGCTCACTTGCAGGACAGGCACTCATGTATAACACAAACGCATCGACAGAGATTGCAAGAGCAAAGGCAAACGGTGCGGGATGGAATATCGGCTCATGGAGCAAACGAAACCTGTTGAATTGCATCCTCAAGATTATGTCAAAGACAGACAATTCACAGACTGCATTCGGACAGGGTCAGACATCCGGATATGTGAACGATGCATCACAGAATTACGGGCATCTTGCAACCGGAACACTCAAGGACAAAGGACAGTTTTTCGGATATAACGACACAACACATGAGGTCAAAGTGTTCTACATTGAAAAATGGTGGGGCAACCGTTGGGATAGAATCAACGGTCTGTTGATGGTAGGCGGTGAAATCCTTGCAAAGATGACACCTCCGTACAATCTGACAGGAAAGGACTTTGAAAAGGTCGGAATCACATTTGCATCATCCGGCAGCGGTTATCAGAAAGGAACAAAATCAAGCAGATTCGGACGCATTGTCAATTCAATAGGTGGCAGCAGTAGCACATACACATGTGACTATTTTTGGTGGAACGCCGGAATAACTGCGGTCGCCCTTGTCGGCGGTAGCTGTCACAATGGCGAGAACTGCGGTGCGGATTGCTTGGATTTGAACGTTTCTGCGGGCGGTGCGGACTGGAACGTCGGTGCGTCCGTTTTCTTAGAACAGCCTATCGCTGCGTAAGCAGCAAGGGGGAGGAACGGAGGGGGAACGCCTCCGCTATTCCCGCCGTTAGGCGGTGTGGTCGTTTTTAGAAAAATGAATATAGGGATATAGGGTGCGGTGTCGGGCGGTGTTCCTGCTCCCTGCGGTCGCCCTTGTCGGCGGTAACTGTAACAATGGCGAGAACTGCGGTGCGGATTACTTGAATTTGAACAATTCTGCGGGCAATGCGAACTGGAACATCGGTGCGTCCAATTTCTTCTCATATCGGAGCGTTTAATCAAATGCAGCCTATATCCCACGCCACAAGGCGAAAATCATTCCGGATATAGGGTCGGTTGAGTAAGCATAAGCACAAAAACCGATAGGAGATAAGAAAATACTATATGAGAAGTTACAACAACCTATATGAACCAATGTTGCAAGACGACTACATAAAACAGTGTTTTATAAATGCATCCAAAAAGAAAAAGAACAGGAATGATGTGCGGGAGGTATTAGAGAACCTCGATGAACACACAGAACTCTTGAAAAAGATGTTGACAGAGGAGTTGTTCATTCCGGACTATCACAAACCGAGCATCATCAACGAGAGCAGCAGCAAGAAAACACGCCGTATATTAAAACCACATTACAAATATGAGCAGGTCATTCACCATTGTGCAATAGGTCAGTTCAAACCGATTGTGATGAATGGATTGTATGAATTTTCATGCGGGAGCATTCCGGACAGGGGTGTTCATTACGGAAAAAAGTACATGAGAAAATGGCTTGATTCCTACGACGGAAAGAAATTCTTTGTTCTCAAGATGGATGTTCACCATTTCTTTGAATCCATAAACCGGAGAATCCTCAAAAGGAAACTCAAAGAGGTAATTCGAGATAAACGGTTTTATAGATTACTCTGCATACTGATTGAACATGACAAAATAGCACTCGTTGCAAAAATTTTGACGGATGCAGGCGTTGAGATAGATGCAGAGCAGACGAAAACGCTTGTCGGATGCATAGCATTTGACGACATCTCCGGAGCGTTGGAGATATTGCAGGAAATCGGCATCGCAGGAGCGATGTTCGATGAACTGAAAGAAATTATTGAGGAGATGCGAAAAGGCGTTCCGTTGGGATATTTCACATCACAATGGTTCGGCAATTTTTACTTGAAAGCACTCGACCATTACATCAAGGAGGAACTCCATGCAGAGCATTACATGCGATATATGGACGACATGGTGATACTGGGAAAGAGCAAAAAGAAACTGCACAAAATACATGCAGCAATCGAAACATATCTGAATGACAATCTCGACCTTGAAATAAAAGGCGATTGGCAGGTGTTTAGATTTGAATATCCGGTATTTGATAAAGGCGGGAATCCGGTACTCGATAAAGACGGAAAGCAGGTCACAAAGGGTCGTATGCTTGATTTTATGGGATTTCAATTTCACCATGACCGGACAACCATCCGGAAATCAAACATTGAGGCTGCGAGACGTAAGGCAAACCATATCTCAAAGCAGGATAAAATCTCATGGTATAACGCATCGGTGATGTTGTCATATATGGGATTGTTCAAACACACGGACACATACAACTATTACATTGATTACATCAAACCAAAAATCAATGTCAAGAAACTCAAGAGGATAGTTTCAAAGCATAGCAGAAAGGAGAACGAACATGACAGACTGGAAAAAGGTGACAGGAACACAGCCGGACAAGCCGGAGGAGGTCGACAGGACATCGTCGCCGTCAACGGTTTACCTGCGTAAGAACATCGAACAGGTGACAAGAGAGGTTGAGGGCAGCGACGGAAAGATGCAGACAGTGACCGAATGGCAGTACGACGAGAAAGAAATGACAGTCAAGGAATATGAGAACATGGCACTCATGAAGTCAGTCGTTGAGGAGAACACATCCGGAATCGTCGAATCAGTGACACAGTTTCAGAAAGATGCGGTCATTGACGAATACACACAGCAGTTGATTGAGGAGGGGTTGATTTAGTATGAAAATGCTTGTTGAAAGTCTCAAAAGAATGTACAAAAAAGGCACTCTCACAAAGGAACAGATTTCCGAGCGTGTCGCAAAGGGCAGTATTTCAGCGGATGAATATGAATATATCACAGGAGAAAAATTCTCCGGCGGTGATACAGAATGAGTCCGCTTGAAATAATATCACGATTGTGCGATGTGACGGAAAATCTATCGGCAATCGTGAAAAAACAGCAAACAATCATTGAACAGTCGAAAATCGAGGAGGCGGTCAGAGCGGAACTCCGGCAAGAGGTAGAGGAGACAGACAGGGAGATGGATGTTCTCGAATATCACATGCGGAAATACTGCGACACCGACGACATCGAGGCGACAGAGTTCGGAAAGGAGAACGCCGTTGACGATTGAGGTTTCCTTGCTAATCTCCGGAGTGTCGGTTGCATTCGCAATCTTTTTCGGAATCTGCTCAAAGCAGAGGAACGACAAAAAAGACACACAGGAAGAAACGGAGAGACGAGCAGAAAATGACACAATGGTGGTTGTGAAACTTGAGAACATCGCAGACGACATCAAGGACATCAAACGGGAATCAAGAGAGAACCGTGAGGAGATGAAACAGTTGAGAGAGCGTGTTGTCATTGTGGAACAGTCACTCAAGAGTTATCACAAGAGACTGGACGGAGAACAGCATTCCGACCGATAACAGGAGGGCAGGAAACAGGCAAGAATCAACCTCACAGAAAAGAGGCAATACATGAGAATGACAGAACAGGAACGACGCATCAGAATCCGGCATCTGAAAAGAATGTACCGGATAAGGGAGCGAAAAGAGAGACATGACAAAAAGGTGTCCGGTCTGTTCATGAAACGTGTTGTATTCACTTTGATTCTTGCAGCATTTATCTTTACAGTCGTGATGATATTTGTGTTTTTGCGGATGGGTTCAGAACCGTCGACACTGATTGAGAATGTATTCCGTTTTCTATCAGTCGAGGGCGGGGCGATGGCACTCATTAAGTCCGTGAAAACGGTCAAGGGAACAAAGTCAAACGGAGAAATACAACACAATGACGAACCGGAACAGGATGACGAGGAGGTACAAGGATGAAATACATCGTCGAGAATTGGTTTGTGATTGTGGGTCTGATTGCGGTATTAGCAGCGGGAGGATATGCAATATATGTTTTCGTGAAAATGCCGTCAGACAAGCAGTTGAACAAAGTGAGAGAGTGGTTGCTTTATGCAGTCACAAAGGCAGAAAAGGAACTGGGAGGCGGTACAGGTCAAATCAAGCTGCGTTATGTATATGACATGTTTGTCGCAAGGTTTGCGTGGCTTGCAAGAGTGATTTCTTTTGAGGCTTTTTCGATGATGGTCGACGAGGCACTTGAGAGAATGAAAAAGATGCTTGAGAGCAACAAAGCGATGCAGACGCTTGTGAGCGGTGAGGCAGGTGAGGTCAATGAGTAAAATCATAGACTTTTTCGTGCAGAACGCAAAGACAATCGGGATTGTGTACGTTGTGGGTGCGGTCGTCGTATTTTTAGCGATGACAGCGTTTTACATTTGGGTCGACAGGGCAAGCAAAAAGGAACAGGAGCTTTACTATGACGAATATTATTATCCGGATGACGAATTTGCGGAAAGAATGTCGGTAGTAGTATGGTTCATTCTTTCATTAGGATGTGCGATTTTATGGGTCGGTATTCCGTTACTGATTTGCGGGTTGATTGTGTACACAGAACTTGAGGAACATTGTCCGGAACTTATGGGAGACATGACGGACAGAAACACAGAAGAATTTGACAAGGAGGAAAACAAATGATTTCAAATTGCGGACATGATGAAAATAACAGATACAGCGGAGGAAAGGCAGGAGACCAGACAGGTACAGAGTGGAGGGTTATAAATTGGTATAACAGACCGTGGAAATGTGTCCTCCGTCATCCGGATGCAAAGGTCAGAAAAATGATTGCGAGCATGGCAAAGGCAGCAGCAGTCAACAATAAAATCGGATATGACCAGTCAGAGAGATACACATTTTGGGAGCATCTCAAGGCATCGAATTACGACCCTGCACAAATCACGATTGCGTGTGAGGCAGATTGTTCATCCGGTGTCGCTGCAATCGTAAAGGGTGCAGGTTACAGACTGGGAAATGAGAAAATGAAGAATGTGAGCATTTATCTCTATACCGGAAACATGAGAGCAGGTCTCAAGGCAGCAGGATTCGAGGTGTTGACAGATAGCAAATATCTGACATCGGATGCGTATTTGCTTGAGGGAGACATCACCCTCAATGACAATGCTCACGTTGCAGTGAACCTCACGGACGGGGCAAAGTCATCCGGAACAGGTGCATCCAACACAACAACAGTCAAGAGCAATGCAAAGGTCGACGTTGCACACGGGTTCAACAAGAGCCTTGCAGGAACTTACAAGGTGACTGCATCCGGATTGAATCTCCGTGCGGGAGCAGGAACAGGAAAGTCAATCCTTGCGGTGATGAAAAACGGTGAGAAAGTCCAGTGCTATGGATATTATAACGATTGCAACGGTGTGAAATGGTTGTATGTGGTTTACAAGAACATCGTCGGATATGCGTCAAGCAAGTATTTGAGCAAATAGGAGGGAAAATCATGTTATACTATTTAGGCAAAGGAACAGAGTTCAAGAAAGAGGACTGCAAAGAGTACAAGACCATTGAGGGAGCAATGAAAGCAGCAGCAAAGGACGAGAGCTTTGTTGTGTGGGATGAAAACGGAAACGTCATCGGCTCACTCACGGACAATGTTCCGGAGGGAGCATTGCAGACAAATCCGGACGGCAGCGTCAACACATACGATGCGGACGGAAACAAGGTCGGAACAGTCGATGCGGAAACCGTTGAGAAAATGACAACATTTGAGAGTGACGAGGATGCAGCAGGGCAGCAGGAGGACGCAGAGGACGGGGGAACAGCCTCAAACGATGCAGAGACGACAAATCCTCCGTCTGAACCGGAAACGGGCGAGAATGGGGCAAATACAGAGCCACAGGAGGAAGAGGACGAGCCGGAGGACAAAGTCATTATCCCGCAGGGAAAAATGAAAGTGACGGTCATTTGCGACGGCTCACTCAATATCAGACGTTCCGCAGAGTGGGGCAATGAGAACATCTGCGGTCGTGCTATCAGAGGACAGTCATATTATGTGAAAGAGATTCATGTTGTGGACGGAAAGAAGATGGTCAGAACAATCGGAGACCTCTATCTCTCCGGAGAATCCGAGCATGTACAGTTTGAACAGTTATAAGAGCATACAGACAAAAAAAGAGGACGGCATCCGGAAACGGGTGTCGTCCTTGTACTATAATGGATTTATGAACGTGCTTGAATTTTGGCAATCAACGCATCCTGCAAAACTTTTGAATAGTTGATACCGTAATTTTCACATGCAGTATTGAGCCATGCAGGAATACTCAAAGTTTTCTTGACCGCCTTGTCATTGTACGCACGGGCGTATTCGTCGAGGTTGACACAAATCAAATTGACAAGTGCTGCATCCTCGTCCTTTTCAACTGCATCAAGAGGGGTCGGAGCGGGAAGAACATCACCATCACGCAAGGATGTGAATAAATACTGACCGCAAGCCTCTTGAGCCATTGCGAAAGCGTCCGCAAGGTTATCTCCGTAAGTTGCTAAATCATTGAGGTCGGGGAAAATAACTGAATATCTCCCGTCGTCCTCCGGATAAAAAACAGCAGGATAAATATAATTCATGATAACGCTCCTTTCTTTAATGGGTGGCAGGTCTCATTTGAGACCCGCCTGTTTGAGTATGGAGTTGACAACCCTTTGAGGAATGTCGCCTCGATGATTTGGGATTGTAACTTTTCCCGTTTTGGTTGGGTGCTTGTATTGGTGATGTGAACCTCTCACATCTACCAACTCCCATCCGTCATTGAGGACTATTTTTTCAATTTCTCGAAATCTCATTTGTATTGTTTCCTCCTTACAAGTATATAATAGCACGTATTTTACGTAATGTCAACAAAAATATACGTAAAATACGTAAAAAATAACATAGATTTTCATACTACTAAATTGAACCTACCGACGGGTGCGCTGGATTCTAAGAACGCAAGAAGTCTTATGGAGAAGCTGTCCGGCCTGAATCGTGACGAACAAGCTACGATCCTGATGGTAACCCATGATTCCAATGCCGCCAGCTTTTGCAAGCGCATTCTGTTCATCCAGGACGGCGTGATCTTTCATGAGCTTCGGCGTGGAGACGAAAGCCAGCAGGAGTTCTACGGGCGCATCCTGAAGGTGATGGCGCAACTGGGAGGGGGCAGCGCAAATGTTCTCTAATCTCATTCTTCGGAACAGCCACCGCAGCCGAAAGGAAAACGGTCTGTTTTTCAGCTCCCTGGTGATTTCTATTGTTGCCTTTTACATGATTCTTTCCATCTCCACTCAAGATGTGATGCTCTTTTTGCAGAAAATGGAGAGTGACGCAGTTGACAAACTCCTGCTTCTGATTCCTGCGTTTTATGGGATGACCCTCGGTATTCTGTTCTTTTTGATCTATTTTGCCTGCAAGTATCAGTTCGAGCGCAGACGGCATGAGTTTGGTGTTTATCTAATGTTGGGGATGCGTAGAAGTAAACTGTTTGGTATGCTTCTGGCGGAAGATTTCCTGACCAGTATTCTTGCCATGCTCATAGGCTTACCTGTGGCTGTGGTGCTTTCAGAAATTGTCAGTCTTGTCACCGCCAAGCTGGTAGGCATGGGGATCATCGGTCATCAGTTTTCTTTATCCTGGTCTGCAATTGAATGGACGCTGGCAGGATTTCTGGCAATTAAGCTGACGGCACTTCTGATTTTGAGTGGACGAATCAGCCGCCAGGAGATCGGTACTTTGCTATCCCAGCCAACGAACCGCCCCAAAAAGCAAATGCCATCTGTTATCTATGGACTGGCTGCTATATGCGGAAGTGTGATGTTGGCAGTGGCTTACTACATGGCGATTCAGGGAATTGCATGGACAAAGGTAAGTATGATGGGACTGACTTTGCTGTTGGGCATAGTTGGTACGATGCTGCTTTTCTATGGGATGCGTGCGCTGATTGCTTTGATTGTTAAGAAAGGAAAAGGAAATAAGCAGCTTCATGTATTTACCTTCCGGCAGATTCAGGAGAATGTTATTCATCAGTCAACCTCCATGGCCATCAGCTCCCTGCTGATTCTGGCGGCGCTGTGTTGTTTTGGTGCGGGCGTAGGAATTGCAGGAACGAATAGCCTGTCTTCTGGCCATGTAATCGACTATACTTTTGAAGATCATACTGCAGAAGATTCATCGCAGGTTCTTCCGAATATAAAGGCAGCCCTGAAAGAAAACGGTTTGGAAAATCAATTTTCAGAGCTTTTTGAAATGAGGGTTGGGCGTATTCGCACCACAGAAGATTATGATAATGCCTACAGCATGGACGCTGTTATGGACTCTCTTCGGAGCCTGCCCCAGTCGGAAGACCGGGATGTCCTTCTGAACAATCTTGGTTATGCCACATACCCATATTTGATTTGTTTATCGGACTATAATCGTTTGTTGGAATTGTCCGGCAAACCGGCTCTCCAATTAGGCGAAAAGGAGGCCGCTGTCTATATTGATACAGAGTTTACTACAGTAAGTCGTACCGCAATGCTGAACCAAGTATTGGCCGGACAGCCCAAGGTGGAACTGGATGGTAGTCCGATTCATCTTACAGGAGAGGTTCAGTCTGTGAATTTGGTCACGGACCGTTCTATAACCTTGTCCTTTGCATTGATTCTTCCGGATGAAGCATTCCTATATTATAGCCAGGGAATGTATGATACCTATGTCAATGCGGTGCTCAGTGAGCAGGCTCTGGATGGAAATAGCCTTATGACTGCATATTTGGATTTGAACGAGAAGCTGGACGAAACTGGCATTGAATATGAAAGCTATCTTCAGAATATAGGTCGTCAGCTTTTCTACACCATAGCATCCAGTTATATTACCCTCTATCTTGCGATTGTTTTCCTGGTAGTTGCCAACACCATCGTGGGTGTTCAGTTCCTGATGAGTCAGCAGAAAACCGGGCGCAGATACCAGACCCTGATCCGCCTGGGAGCTACTTACGAAACCCTTTGCCAGTCTGCTGGAAAGCAAATTACCTGGTTTATGGGACTTCCTGTATTGGTTGCGGCTGTCAGCAGTCTGTTTGGAGTCAGGGCGTTATTTACAGGAATACTCTCGTCCCGAACCCGTGGGACAGTGTCTGAAATGCTGCTTGTATCTGCTGCTATGATTTTACTACTTTGCGTGATAGAATATATTTATATGAGAGTGGTCAAGCGCTCCAGTGATCGGTATTTGCTGACACTGATGCAGCCGCAGAGAGAAGAATAATTTGGAAGGAGGTGCTGTCATGAAAAGAATTGCTGTTGTGGAAGATGAAGTCTATATGCGGGAAGAACTCTGCGATATGCTCCAAAAGGACGGCTATCTTGTGGAGGCAATTACCGAGTTTGAAGATGCCGCTCGGCTCTTGGCAGCCCTCCGCCCTGACCTTGTGATCTTAGACCTGAACTTGCCGGAGATCAGTGGCTTTCAAATCTGCCAGGAGCTAAAGAATAAAACTGCTATCCCCGTCCTGGTGCTGACTTCCAGAGATCAGGTAAAGGATGAACTGCAAGCGTTCCAGTTGGGTGCCGATGAATATTTGACGAAGCCGTGCAGAAAAGATCGACTTCTTGCCAGGGTATCCAATATTCTCAAAAGGTATGAAGGCCGTACCAATCTCATAGAGGGACCAGATTTCCTGTTAGACCAGCAGACCTACACGCTTTATATTCATAATACCTCTGTGGTGCTTCCAAAAAATCAGGGAAAACTGTTGGTCGCTCTTTTGTCCGGCGGCGATGCTCTGGTCACGACGGAGCAGCTTTGCATGGCACTATGGGGAACCACGGAATACATAGATGAAAATGCCTTGCAGGTTAACCTAACCCGGCTGAAAAAAACGATGTCCGCCCTTGAAATGAAGCAGCGAATCGTTGCAGTTCGAGGAATGGGCTACCGTTTGGAAGCGGAGGTGTCTCTATGAAGCAGCTTTGGCACATGATAGAACGGTACTACCCCTGGCTTCTGTTGCTGCTGGGCGTGGATTGCTTTTGCGCTGTCATTCTTTGGATTTCTGACATTCAGGTATTTCAAACCTTGATCGGGTTAGTAGTTCTGACGAGCATCCTTTTGTTTTCAGCGATTCTGTTTGTACTAAACAAGAGGGAGAACACCCACATGGAACTGTTCCGAGATTTCCTCAGTGATCCTACCATCTGCAATGAAGAACGGCTGCTCAGTGCCATTAGTCAGAAAGAAGGAGAATCTGTCCGATTTTTGGCTTCGGTTTTACGGGAATACAAAAACGAGAGTAACAATATGGCGGATGCCCTACGGGACTATGAAGAATACGTGGAGGGCTGGGCACATGAAGCGAAAACGCCCCTATCGTTGCTGACCATGCTCTTGGATAACCGGAACGATGAAATCTCTCCTTCCCTGCAAGCAAAGCTGGATTATGTCCGCAGTCAGCTTCAGGAGGATGTCACGCAGATGCTGTACTATGCCCGGTTGAAGAGCAGTACAAAGGATTACCGATTTGAGGATGTCAATTTGAATGACTGCTTGGGTGAAGTTCTGGAGGACTATGCCCCACTTCTTGAAGAGAAGCATTTTGTCATTCTCAACAAACTGCAATCTGAAACAGTCTATACAGACCGTAGAGGACTTCAGTTTATGTTGGGACAAATCGTTAGCAATGCCATCAAATATAGCAGCGATAGTCCCATGCTTACAATTTCCGTGATACATTCGGAGACTGCAGATATCCTTTCTGTTGAAGATAACGGCATTGGCGTAAAAAAATATAATCTGCCGTACATTTTTCAAAAGGGCTTTACCGGGGATTCTACTGACAGCAGAAAGAAGGCTACCGGTATGGGACTTTACCTGGTTAAGAAGATGGCCGACGATCTAAATCTTCATCTGGAAGCAGCTTCCCAGTGGGGAAAGAGCTTCAAGATTGTCATCTTCTTTCCTAAATTGAGATCCAACGGAGGGAAATAATATAAACAGAAAAACGCCCGCAGGATTTTCTCCTGCGGGCAGCGTGTTGTCAGCTATCCCAAGGCTTGTATTCTGTTACAGTTTTCAAATAGGTTTCGGGATCGCCGTTCAAGATAAGGTCTGCATACTCCAAAGGAGCGTTGTAGATCAAATAATCCAGCTCTGACCGCTGATACATATTGTCAGCAATCTCGTTCTCAACGACGATAGTGTCAATCGCAATCATACTGCCGTCGCTGAATTTCACTTCCACACAGCAATTATCCATATTGTAGGCACAAGATATTAAGGTTTTCATGGTATGTCCTCCATAATTCGTAATATAAAGCGAAAATCCCGTCTGACTTCCTGTTAGAAATCAGACGGGATTTGTCCGTATGCACCCCGGAAACCGTCAGCTAACAGTTGATAAGTAAATTAGTTCCTTATCACTGTTAAGCCAAGGTTTTCCGGGGTTTTCTTATACCTAAACAGGCTGATATAGTTTGACCTCATTTGACCAAACGAGAGCCGTTTTCACCCGATTTTTAGTGGTTAAATATAGGACAGTCGGCAAAAATGGGGTCAAAAAACGGTCTTAGTGGTTAAAAAATAGGACAACCAGAGAACAATTTCGGGGGTATTTTTGAGGGTGATTTGGCACTCTCAGACACCGGATTTTTCGCTGGAGGGTTTGGCATAATCTGACCAAATCTGAACAATTAAATACGATTCTAATGCAGGCACTCAGTAACAAATAACTGGGTGCTTTTTGTCATGGCGAGGAGGAAAGTGACTATCGTGCTTGCATCAGGGAGAGCGAGTGGATTTAACTTCGTCCCAAGTTGGGACGAAGTTGCGGGCTGACGAAATTTTGGCACAACAGGCGGGGTCAAGTAGAAATCAGGTTCAAAGATTTATTCGACTGACAGAACTGATTCCCGAACTGCTGGACAGGGTTACTTTTACTTCTGACACTCTGCGGAAGTATTTTCCCAGAAGCTACACACCAGCCAGGATGCAGGAGACCATTATCAAGCTATTGGAACAATGGCAGCGTAAACGTCAGAGAGACCAGGAGCGATGAAAGGAGCCGCCTATGAAAGATATTTTAGCAAGGGAGCTGAAAGGACATAACATTCTTGCTGTGGAACGCTTTAAGGACAGCACCCGATGGATGATTGAATTTGGTGTTCTCCATCCGTGCAGTGCTTACGGGAGCAGAGGTGATGAAATGCGTCTGTTTCTTGCAGAGGACAGCTATTAGAACGCTCTCCAAGATCATCAGCGCCGGAAAATCAAAATCAAGCGGTATGCCCGTGTTGTTGAGGGACACATCCTCGACTTTAAGCCGGGAAAGAAATGCACAAGAAAATATAGAGAAAGTTGAACGCCACAATTCTTTGATTTAGGATTGTGGTTTTTTTGTACCCAAAATTCGGAAGGAGTGAGGTCGATGGCCGTTTTTCGCATTGAACGGACCCGTGATTATACCGTGATGAGCAATCATCATTTACGAAATGCAAACCTGTCGTTAAAAGCCAAGGGACTGCTTTCCATGATGTTATCTTTGCCAGAGGACTGGAATTACACCACCCGTGGTCTTGCAAAGATCTGTAAGGAGGGCGTGGATGCCATAGGCGTTGCGTTGCGGGAATTGGAGGCTGCCGGTTACATTGTGCGGCACAAGCTGCGTGACCGGCAGGGACGCATCAGCGATACAGAGTATGTCATATACGAGCAGCCACAGCTTAGAAAACCGGATACGGATTCACCAGATACGGAAAACCCGTATATGGATAAACCGGATACGGAAAAGCCCGCAGAATTAAATATAGAGAAATCAAATACTCAAAAACAAAATATTTATGGATCAAGTACCGATTCCATTCCCTTCCGGGATTGCGCGGCAGATTGTCTGCCGGAACGGAAAGGAAGGGATGCGATGTCACTCACAGAGATAGAGAGTTATCGGGAATTGATTCAGGAGAATATCGGGTATGAATACCTGTGTCAGCAGTATGAAACTTATCGGGAGGATTTGGATGAGATTGTGGAGCTAATCGTGGAAACGGTCTGTGCAAAGCGAAAGACCACCCGTATTGCAGGAAGTGATTTTCCGCATGAAATCGTTCGTTCCAGATTCTTGAAGCTGGATAACTCGCACATTGAGTTTGTCATGGACTGTTTACAGAAGAACACCACGGAAATTCGTAACATGAAGCAGTATCTTCTGACCGTTCTGTTCAATGCACCGACCACGATAAGCAATCATTACACCTCACAAGTAAATCACGATCTGTATGGCGGCTGGTAAATGGTCGCTTTTTTATTGCCCGGAACTGCCGGGAGAAAGGAGCAAGCATGATGTCTGAGGGAAAGACCATAGGGCAGCTGATGGAAGAAATGCGGGCAAAGGCAGGAGCGCAGAATTATCACGGTCATGGATATATGGATCTCCAGCGTTTTGCGGAGGACACCCGGCACATGATTATTTTTGATGTGCTGACGAACGATTCCCCTGTTGGCTGGAAAGGCGAACGAACCCGCCTGTTCCTGTCGGATACCGGTTATGAAAAAGCACTGGATAGTCAGGAAAAGGGGCAGATTAAGATTTTGAGCCACGCAAAGGTACGTCAGGGCAATCTGCACTATGACCATTCTGACCAGTTACGCTAAGGAGGGCGGTATGAAGCGTTATCTTCTGCGGCGGCTGGTGGTTCCGCCTTAGCAAAAAAAGAGATTCCCTGCAAACTTCGTGGAAAGGAGGCGAGAAAATGCAGGAAGAAGTGGAAAACAGAACTTTGACGCTGGTTGTCAGTGGAACAAAGTTTACCGGCAGAATGTTAAAGGCTGCCATAAGCAAGTACATGGCACATCGCAAGGAAAAGAAGCTGGAAAAACAGAGAAGCCGTGATGCGCCAGTTGTTCCGCATGGAAAACAGACTGTGAAGCAGCTTGTCGGGCAGAATCAGGGAATATCCAACATTGAGATCACAGACCCCTCTATCAAGGAGTTTGAGAAAATCGCCCGGAAATATGGTGTGGATTATGCGGTGAAAAAGGACCGCAGCAGTTCTCCGCCAAAGTACCTAATTTTTTTCAAAGGCCGTGATGCAGATGCTTTGACAGCAGCTTTTACAGAGTACACCAACAAAAAGGTCAAAAAGGCAACGAAAACAGAGCGCTCGTCCGTACTGGCAAAACTTAACCAGTTCAAAGAGATGGTTAAAAATGCTGTGGTGGATCGCACCAAGCGAAAGGAGCTGGAACGATGAAAAAGACATTGGACATCAAAAAGCTCATTTTGCTGAATATGCCGTATATCCTGATGGGACGACTGTTTGCTACCAATTTTGGAGAGGCATGGCGAATGGCAAAAGGGGCGGATGCTTCAGAAAAGTTTCTTTCGCTGATTGCGGTTCTGCCTGGGGCGCTGGAAAGTTTCTGGCCAAGCCTGCATCCATTGGACTTGTTGGTAGGGCTGTGTTGTGGAGGCAGTCTGAGGCTGGCGGTGTATCTTAAAAGCAAGAACGCCAAGAAATATCGACATGGTTTGGAATATGGTTCGGCCCGCTGGAGTGCATAATTTTAAGTGTAAATGACACATACATGGACGCACAGGAGGTTATGCACATGACTGATTATAGCAAAATTACAGCCCTTTACTCCCGCCTTTCCGTGGGCGACGAGGACAGGGACGGCGGCGAGAGCAACAGCATACAGAATCAGAAGAAATTTCTGGAAAGCTACGCCAGACAGTTAAAGCTGACGAATATCCGGCACTACATCGACGATGACGAAAGCGGCAGGTTTTTTGACCGTTCCGCATACTCCCGCATGATGGACGATGTGGAAAACGGGAAAATCGGTGTCTGCATTATGAAAGACCTTACCCGCTGGGGGCGTGACTATCTCCAAGTCGGAAACGCTATGGAGATATTCAGACGGAACAATGTGCGCTTTATCGCGGTCAACAACGGCATTGACAGCGAGAAGCCCGACACATTGGAGTTTGCGCCCTTTATCAATATCATGTCGGAGTGGTACGCAAAGGACATCAGCAAGAAAGTGAAAACGGGCATTAAGACCAAAGGCATGAGTGGAAAGCCGATTGTCACCGAAGCCCCTTACGGCTATGTCAAAGACCCGGACGACAAGGATTTTTGGATAATCGACGAAGAAGCCGCCGAGGTTGTCCGTTTGATTTTCCGTCTGTTTATCGGTGGGAAGAACCGCAATCAAATCGCCATATATCTGACACAGGAGCAAATCCCAACCCCCACTTTCTACATGAAAGACCGCGGGTGGGGAACCTGTAAAAATAAGACGCTCAACGAGGATAACCGCTGCAAGTGGAACAAAGTCACCTTGACCAATATCCTCACACGGCAGGAGTATTGCGGCGATGTGGTCAACTTCAAGACCACAAAGCATTTCCGAGATAAACATAACCACTATGTAGACCGGAGTCAGTGGCACATCACAGAAAATGTGCATGAGCCGATTATCAGCCGCAGCGATTTTGAAACCGTACAGCGGATTTTGGAAAACGCACCCGTCAAACGCCCCAACGGGGACGGGGAAATCCACCCTCTGTCCGGCTTGCTTTTCTGTAAGGACTGCGGCGCAAAAATGCACATTCGTATAGATTACCGAAACGGCGGCAAGCGGCATGTTGCCTATTGCAGCGAGTACCACAAGGGGAAAGCCAGAAATCCGAAATGCAATTCCCCGCACATCATGGACGCGGACTTGCTCATGCAGACCATCGCAGAAGTGCTGAAGAAAATCGAGGACTATTCTATCAGCAATCGGGCGGAGTTTGAAGCCTTAGTGAAAAAGAACCTTGCCATGCAGCAGACCGACCAGACCAAAAAGCAGCAGAAGCGTATTCCGCAAATCACGACGCGCCTTGAACAGATTGACAAGGTGCTGAATAAGCTCTATGAGGACAACGCCCTCGGCACTATCCCGCAAGACCGTTATGAGCAAATGTCGCAGAAGTATTCGGAAGAATACTATGCGCTGAAAGCGGAGCTTGCCACGCTCCAAGAGCAGCTATCCGCTTATGAGAACGCGGGAGGACGGGTGCAGAAGTTTTTGAAGCTGACGGAACGCCATGCCGCCTTTACCGACCTGACCCCCGCCATTCTCAACGAGTTTATCAGCCGGATTGAAGTGCATGAGCGCGACCAGAAAAGGGCGAGATACGCAATCCAGCACATCAGCATATATTTCAATTATATCGGCAAGTTTGAGAATGAAGTGACACAGCTTGCAGAGCCGACCGAGCAGGAAATCCGGCAAATGCGGGAGGAAATCGAAGAAGCCAAAAAGGAAAAGAGCCGCGCATACCACCGGCAGTATTCAAGGGAGTACCGGGCGCGAAACCTTGAAAAGCAGCGGGAGTATGACCGCATGAAAGCGCGGGAATACCGGGCAAGGCGAAAGGCACAGGCTGCCGCCGCACAGCCCACACAGTAAAACAGAATAACCGTCAACCAAGAGGGATTTTCCGAACTACGGGAAATCCCTCTTTTGCGCCCAAAGAAAGGAGCCGCCTATGGCAGAACAGCCCCCCGACAGTATCATCACAACTCAGAGGAACGGGCAGACCATTGTTGCGGAGTTGTTTTTCAATCACAGCAGCACAGAAACGTTCTGCGACAAGCTGCTCAAACTGGTACTTGCCGACAGTTCGCGTTTATCTGCGTCTGACGGTCAAGAGCCGGAAAAAACGGAAATCTTGCGATAACAGCCGCCCCGACGAACCATTCCCTGTCTGGACGGTTTCTATTTGAAAATCCTCATTTCCCCCAAGTCAAGAGCCGGAAAAAACACCCGAAAAATGCCCCTATTGCGTAACAGGGGCGCAGAAAGGAGCTTACATGAGAACAGGGCTTACGAAGCAGGAAAAGACCACCGATATTTGGTTTGACGAGAAAGACCCCCTTATCCATATCCGCACCCACAACACCGACTTAAAGAAGCGGCTTGCCGCCTACACCAGACAGCACCCCGACCAGTGCCGCCAGACCGACGCAGACCCCGAAACGGGCTGCATGGAGTTTGAGATTGCAAAGGGGCGCTTCTCTTTCCGTCTGACCGCCCCATACAACGAGGAACGGCGGGAAGCTGCGCGGCGGTCTGCCAGAGAAAACAAGGCCACTGACAGGCTGAAATGAGGTGGATTTATTCATAACCATGTGCTATGATATTTATAGATAGTGAAACTTCCTTTCAATTTTTTCATCTATACAAGTAACAGAGAAGAACAGGAGGCTTGTTCCATGAGAAAAAAGAGATTGATGATTGCAATAGCTTGTATCATTTTAGTAGGTATCGCGGTAATCGTATTTTTTTCACAACAGGGGAAAAAACCGTATAAGGATTTGGACGCAGCGCAGATTGTTTCCGCTAAAGTGTTATTAACACCGCCAGACAAAACGATTGAGATTGAAAATATCCAAGAATTAGTTGAATATTTGAATGATGTTGTTGTCTATAATGAGGATAATTCTTACACAGAGTATGCTGGACAAGGCGTTGTTTTTACCTTGACTATGGTAGACGGTACACAAACAGATATTATGGCGTATAACCCATTTATTGTCATTGACGGTATCGGTTATAAGACAAAATATGAGCCATGTGAAGCACTCAACAACTATGCAAATGAATTACTAAACTCTGGGACTGCCAATATAATTTTGGAAGAACCGCCCACATTAAGCGTTGTGAGTGACGAAACCGCTATCGGTGCAGTATTAGGAACTTATTCGTGGCAAAAAACAAATATTGACGGAACTGCTGAAAGCACAATAGCTGATAGCCCACACCCGTTAGAGTGCAAGGATCTGTTGTCCCCGCCATTTGAAACAACAGAAACAACAGCTACATTAAGATTTACAGAAGACCCAGATACAATTTTAAGTGTGCAGTGCTGGAGTGACGAACATTGGGGAGAGCCTGCTGCAAACAGCGAAGATGTAACTATTGTTGGAAACGTACTCACTCTTAAACTGGGCGGATATATTTATGAAGTAACAGCTGAATGGAATACTGAAAATGGCTATGGCGGAACAGCAAGCTATTTTATATATTTGAAAACAGCAGACTAAAATTGAATAGCCACCCACAAGGGCAGCCGAGAAAATCGACTGTCCTTTTTCTATGCTTATGAGCAGAAAGGAGCGACCAACCATGACAAAGCCAAGAGAGAAAACCCGCGAGGAGCTGCAAGCCGAGATTGAGGACGGAAAGAAGAAAATCCGGCAGCTTGAGAACCGGGAGAAAATCATCAAGCAGAAGCTATCCGTCGAGGAACGCAAGGCGAGAAACCACAGGCTTTGCAAGCGCGGCGGCTTCATGGAAAGCCTTGTGCCGGAGCTTATTGCCATGCCGGACGAGGATGCGCAGACCTTTTTCCGGCTTGCCCTGACGAGCGAGCCAGCACAGGAGTTTTTGAAAAAACGAGCCGAGGAAACGACAAGCTGAAAATCCCTTAGGAACTAAGGGCGCACTTATACACCCTTACGGGCGTGTGCGCTCTGCCGAGGGCTTATCTCCGCACAGGGAGATTTCCCCGCGCTCCGATATGGCGGCTTTGCCGCAACAAGGGGCTGCACCCCTTGCGCCGCTTCGCGGCTATCCCTGCACACCCACAAAAACAGTACACCCGCCTTTGGCGTCTGTACCATTTTTGAGGGTTTTATTATCCTATCCGGGAGGTGATACCCATAGCCATTTACCATTGGAACATCGGCATTGTGAGCCGAGGAAAAGGCAAATCAGCCGTTGCCGCCGCCTACCGAAGCGGCGAAAAGCTGACAAACGAATGGGACGGAATGACCCATGACTACACTCGCAAAGGCGGCGTTGTCCATACAGAAATCATGCTGCCGCCCCTCGCGCCGCCCTCATTCTCTGACCGTTCAACCTTGTGGAACAGCGTGGAGCTTTACGAGAAAGCCGGGAACGCCCAGCTTGCGCGTGAGATTGACGCAGCACTCCCCATAGAATTATCCAGAGAGGAACAGATCCGGCTTGTCCGGAAATACTGTTCCTCTCAATTTGTTTCCAGAGGAATGTGTGTGGATTTTGCCATTCACGACACCGACAGCGGCAATCCCCATTGTCATATCATGCTGACTATGCGCCCCCTTGACGAGCGCGGCGCGTGGGCGGCAAAGTCCAAAAAGGAATATGACCTTGATGAAAACGGTGAGCGTATCCGCTTGCCAAGCGGCAGATATAAGACGCACAAGGTTGACCTCACGGGCTGGAACAGCCAAGAGAATGCGCTTGTTTGGCGCAAGGCATGGGCTGATATTTCAAACGACTATCTTGAGCGTGCCGGAAGCCCGGAGCGTATCGACCACCGCAGTAACGCCGAGCGCGGCATTGACGAAATACCGACCGTCCATATGGGCGTAGCCGCCTGTCAAATGGAGAAGAAAGGTGTAGCCACCGAGAAAGGCGAACTGAACCGAAATATCCAAAAAGCAAACCGCCTTATACGGGAAATCCGGGCGCAGGTTAGCAAGCTCAAAGAATGGATTGCCGACCTGTTCAAAGTGTGGGAAACCGCCCCGAAGCAGCCGCCGCAATCTCCCAACCTTGCAAATCTGTTGATGAAGTATTTGAGCGTTCAGAGAGAAAAGAGCCGGAAGTATTCGCAGCGTTGGCAACAACAGCACACAGCCGATGAACTGAAAACCATAGCGGCAGCGGTCAACTATCTCTCCGAGCATGGCATCTCTAATCTTGACGAGCTGGACGCTTCTCTTTCCTCTGTCAGTGATAGAGCCTATTCAATCCGGGCAGGAATGAAAACCGCCGAGGAACGCATGAAGAAGCTACAAAAGTTAATTGAATACGGGAAGAACTACACAGAGTACAAGCCCATTCACGATGAACTGAAAAAGCTGCAAAACGGCTGGACAAACAAGCGCGACAAGTACGAGGAAGCCCACCGCGCCGAGCTGACCCTATGGAACGCAGCAAATCGCTATCTCCATGCAAATCTGCCGAAAGGAACAAAGACCTTGCCTATTGCGGAATGGGAACAGGAATATGCTGACCTCAAAACACAAAGGGACGGCGATTATACCAAACTGAAAGAAACCCGCGCCGAGGTTGCCGAGCTTCAAAAAATCCGCAGGTGCGTGGATATTGCACTCCGCGCCGACCAACCGGAGCAGACGCAGAGCCGCACCAAACGGCATGATATAGACCGCTGAAAGGAGTTGAACTTTTATGTATTACACCCAAGAACAGATAGACCGCGCCAAACAAGCCGACCTTGTTTCTTTCCTGCAATCACAGGGCGAGCAGCTTACCCGTGCCGGAAATGAATACCGCTGGAAGCGGCACGACAGCCTGACCGTCCGGGGAAACAAATGGTACAGGCACAGCCAGAGTAAGGGCGGTGCACCCATTGATTTTGTCATGGAGTTTTTCGGCAAGAGCTTCACCGAAGCCGTTGAACTGCTGACAGGCGAAAAAGGAGCCGCCCCGCCGCCGGACAGACCAAGCCCCGCGCCCCTATCCGACTTCCGACTGCCACCCCGCAGCACCGACAACCGCATAGCGAGGAACTACCTCACAGCAGCCCGCCGTATTGATGAAGATGTGACGGGCTTTTTCTTTTCCACCGGGGATATTTACGAGGAAGCCGCCCACCATAACGCCGTATTCGTCGGCAGAGATGAAAGCGGCATACCGCGATACGCCCATCAGCGCGGCACAGCCGGGAGTTTTCGGCTTGATGTGAAAGGCAGCGACAAAGCCTTTAACTTCTGCTACCGTGGCGAGGGCGAAAGGTTGTTTGTCTTTGAAGCCCCGATAGACCTCTTATCTTTCCTCTGCCTGTTCAAAAAGGACTGGCAGAAGCAAAGCTATCTGGCGTTGGGCGGCGTGGGAGAAAAAGCCCTGTTGCGCTTTCTCTCTGACCGTCCGAACATCAAGACCGTTTTTCTCTGCCTTGACAGCGACGAAGCCGGAAACGACGCTTGTAGCCGCCTTGCAGAGCTTGTGCCGGAGGGCTTGACCGTCCATCGGCTTATCCCTCTTTTCAAGGACTGGAACGAGGTATTGCAGCACCGGGCAGAAATCACAGACGGGAAATATCTGCGGGAAGCTGTCTATGGCTTGAAAGAGCCGCCGCAGGAAGAAACCGTTGAGATTATCTGCATGAGCGAGGTTGACACACAGACCGTTGAATGGCTATGGGAGCTGTATATCCCCTTTGGGAAAGTAACCATTGTGCAAGGCAATCCCGGCGAGGGCAAGACCACCTTTGCCCTACGCCTTGCCGCCGCCTGCACCACCGGGGGAACGCTGCCGGGAATGAAGCCCTTGCCGCCATTCCAAGTGATTTACCAGACCGCCGAGGACGGGCTGGGCGATACCGTCAAGCCCCGCTTGATAGAAGCCGAAGCCGACCTTGACCGGGTGCTTGTGATTGATGAAGCCAAGCGGGAGCTTACCCTGTCCGATGAGCGCATAGAAAAGGCAATCACGCAGAACGGGGCGCGGCTGATTATCCTTGACCCCATACAGGCGTACATGGGCGAAAAAACCGACATGAACCGGGCAAACGAAGTGCGCCCCATGTTCCGCCGCCTTGCCGATGTTGCCGAGCGTACCGGGTGCGCCGTTATCCTTATCGGACATCTCAACAAAGCTGCCGGAGGGCAGAGCGCATACAGGGGCTTAGGTTCTATCGACTTCCGCGCCGCAGCAAGGAGCGTCCTGCTGATCGGGCGCGTGAAGCGAGAACCGAATGTGCGCGTTATCGTCCATGACAAATCTTCCCTTGCGCCGGAGGGCAAGCCCGTTGCCTTTTGCCTTGACCCGGAAACGGGCTTTTCGTGGATAGGCGAATACGACATCACCGCTGACGAGCTGCTGTCCGGCGCGGGCGGCAACACCGCCACCAAGACCGAGCAAGCCGAAAGGCTGATACTTGCCCTGTTTGCAGACGGGAAAGAGCTTGCCAGCGAGGACATTGTAAAAGCCGCAGCCGAAGCCGGAATATCCGAAAGGACGGTACAGAACGCCAAGCGCAACATGGGCGGCATTTTAGGCGCAAGGCGTGTCGGCGGTCAATGGTACAACTTCATCAAGAAGAAGCAGCCACCCGAACCCGCAAGCTGAAAGTGCAAAACGCAGACCCTTTGCACTTTGCACTTTCGCACTTTCACGATAATTTGCGTCAATAACTCAAAAAAGCACTTGACAAAACGCTTCATGGGGAACCCGTGAGGATATTGCACCTTACGTTGATCCTGTATTTCAGAACAATGTGATTCTGACGAAAACGGAGAGCCTGACCATGAACAGTCGCCCCAAGGACCCCAAGACTGCCAGAAACAAAAATGTACTGGTGATTGGCGGCTCCGGTTCCGGTAAGACCCGATTCTGGCTGAAACCCAACCTGATGCAGATGCACAGCTCCTATGTTGTGACGGACCCGAAGGGTTAGATTTTAAGAATACAGAGAAAATAGGTCATTAAAAAATGAAGTGTTTTCTGTGTGTTCTTATTTTTTAGCATTATGAAAGGAGCTGAGAAAATGGCTAAAGATAATAGAATAACAGCACTTTACGAGCGTCTGTCCCGTGATGATGAGATGCAGGGCGAATCCAACTCCATAACAAACCAGAAGAAGTATCTGGAAGATTATGCAGTGCAACATGGCTTTGGTAATATTCAGCATTTCAGTGATGATGGATATTCAGGAACGAACTTCAACAGACCGGCATTCAATTCTTTGCTGACAGAGATTGAAGCCGGCAGAGTGGGAACAGTGATCGTCAAAGATATGTCCCGATTTGGCAGAAACTATCTGCAAGTAGGTTTCTATACGGAAATGATGTTCCCTAAGAAAAATGTCCGTTTTATTGCAGTAAATAACGGAGTTGACAGTGCCAATCCGGCAGATAATGATTTTACACCATTTCTGAATATCATGAATGAGTGGTATGCAAAAGATACCAGTAAGAAAATCAAGGCAGTGTTCAAGGCAAAAATGCGAGACGGAAAACGTGTCAGCGGTGCAGTGCCTTATGGCTATTACAGAAAGCCTGAGGATAAGCAGACATTGTATGTTGATGAAGCTTCTGCTTCGGTTGTCAGACGTATTTTTCAGCTTGCTTGTGATGGAATGGGTGCAACCGCAATAGCAGATACCTTGTCAGAGGATAAAATCCTTATTCCTTCGGCTTATGCGAGACAGAATCATCCTGAGGATTGCCAGTGTACGAATTACCATGACCCTTATACATGGAATGCTACAACAGTGGGCTATATTTTGAACAGACGTGAGTATTTGGGGCATACCGTTCTTGGGAAGACAACGAGGGATAATTTTAAGACAAAACGGAAAAGAATTGCAAATGAGGACGAACTGCTTGTCTTTTACAATACACATGAAGCTATCATTGATCAGGAAACATATGATAAAGTGCAGAGAATGAGAAAAAGGGTATCTCCAAGGCGAAACAGTGAAAAGCCTGCGCACAGGCTGTCAGGACTGCTTTATTGTGCGGATTGTGGAAGCAGACTGGCATATATCAATTCAAAGCCAAAAGATGGGAAAATATATGACAGCAATCAGGCATTCCGGTGTAGCCGGTACCACAATAAATATCATTCATGTACTGGTCACTATATCAAGGCAAGCACAATAGAAATGCTGATTTATCAGGCAACTAAGAGAGTGTCACAGTATGTCCTTAAAGATGAAAAAGAGTTTGTAGAACAGTTGAAAGCACAGTATGAATTGCAGTGTGAAAAGGATAATACAGATGATAAAAAAGAGTTGTTAGAAGCAAAACGTCGTATGATGGATTTGGATGATCTGATAAAAGGTCTGTATGAGAATTTCACACTTGGGCGATTGCCGGAGAGACAGTTTAACCGCCTTATGACAGAATATGACACCGAACAAAGCAACCTAGAGCAGAGAATGTCAGAACTTGAAACTGCTACAGAACGTATATCCACTAAGGCAGTGCAGATTGATAAATTTGTGCGACTGGTTAAGAAATACCGAGATTTTGAGGAACTGACAACACCTATGCTTAATGATTTCATTGAAAAGGTTGTAATTCATGAAGCAGAGGGTGGCAGAACAAAAGACCGTACTCAGCAAGTGGATATTTATTTCAATTTCATTGGAAATTTTGTTCTTCCACTCAGTGAGGATGAAGTGGAAGCCTTGCAGTCAGAGGAAGCACGCAGAGCGGAAGAGATTGCTGAAAGAAAGAGAAAATCTTCTAAGAAATCTACGCAGAAAAGAAATCAGAAGCGTGCAGAGATCAAGGCAAAAGCAGAAGCTGGAGATCCTGAAACTATGGCAGAATATAAAGCAATCCTTGAAAAAGGCAGACAGAACAACCGTAAGAGATCTGAAAAAATGCGAGAATTGAGAATGTCTGACCCTGAATATCGGGCGAAGATGGAAGAGAAAGAACGCTTGGCATTGGAAAGGGAAAAGAAACGTCAGGAGCGTGCTACAAAGAAGAAAAAGATTGCTTTGGCAGAATTAAAGGAGCAGGCAGAAAAAGGCAATCAGGAAGCCGTCAGAGAGCTTGAGGAGCGTAGAGCTATTGCAAGAGAACGTTCAAGGAAATCAGCAGAAAAGCGTAAGCAGAGAGCAGAAAATGACCCTGAATATGCGAAATATTTGGAAGAGAGAAATGCAGAATACAACAGACGGCATACCGCAAGAAGAAAGGAGCAGATGGAAGCCTTGAGAGCCAGAGCGGAAGCCGGAGATCAGGAAGCACAGAGTCAGCTTGCAGAGCGTAAACAGTATCAGGTTAGAGCCACAGTGAAGAGCTACAGAAAAATGCGTGACGATGCATTAAGCGGAGATCCTATTGCAAAAGTAAGATATGAAAAAACACTGGCTATGAGACGTGAAGCGTATCACGCAAAGAAAAGTGAACAGACAGCCTAAGAGTAAGCATAATATCACAATATAATAGTTGCAGAATTGATGAGAATAAGCGGGAGCGATGCAATTATTGTAATGGACAATGAAGTATGGTATTGTATAGATGGTTTACCAAATCGAAAGTTGTGGAGGTGAAATGAATATGATGATGTTCTTAAAATTAAGAAATATCTGAGTTCATAGAACTATGTTAAATAGTTTTATGTATAGGCAGAACCCGAAAAACTATTTAATAAAGGAGATTGTGCAATGATATTTCAAGATAATGTAATCAAAGAGTACTTAAAAAATGTTTATTTTATAACGGGAACACCTTGTGGAGGAAAGACAACCGTTTCACGTGCGTTGGCGGAAAAGTATGGATTTGAACTATTTGATGTTGATGAGAGATTCGACGAGCACAAAAAAATGTCGAACCCATTATTTCAGCCTGCGATGAATACGTATTTTAACAGTGCAGATGAATTTTTTGGAAGAACAGTTGAAGAATATAAGAATTGGCTGTTGAATAATACTCGTGAACAGTTAGAGTTTGTTCTTCTTGATTTGATTCGTTTATCAGAAAATAAGAAAGTTTTGTGCGATTGTCATCTTACAGTTGCTCAGGCACTCGCTTTTTCTGAACCAGCGAGAGTTGTTTTTCTCATAAAAGACCCATCTAATCTTGTTGATGAATATGGTAATCGACCAGATCATCAGGGATTTTTTCAGTACTTAAATTCAGCGACTGATATAGAAAAAGCCAAACAAACTGTGAATATTACCTTATATGAACTCAATGTAAATCGCATAGAGGAGATTAAAAGCAGTTCTTTCTTTTGGATAGAGAGAACTGTGGATAGTACAGTTGAGAGTACATTAACTTGTGTCGAAAAACATTTAGGTTTAATATAGTTGAAGAAAGACATTCGATTATAGCACATTTTGTTTAATGAATTAGTGCCACAAATTGAGAAGTATTCTTGATTTGTGGCATCTTAATAAGGCAGAATAAAGGAATAAAAAGAATCTTAATTCTGTTAAACGCTATTGACAACTTGAATTTATGGAGGTGTCATTATGTATATGGCAATTGGTTTATGTTTAGGTGTTGCATTTGGAACTGCCTTAGATAATCTTCCTTTGGGAATTGCTATCGGTGTAGCCGTTGGAGCAGGAATAGATAGTTCACGTAGCAGTAAACGAAAAAAAGATAAAGAAGATGAAGATTTATAGAAGTAAGGAAAATTATAACTTCAAGTTTGCAGGAGGATAAAATGAAGATTATTGATATTATTAACAATAGGCATAGCTATCGTGGAAAATACAAACCAATTTCTGTTCCACGGGAAGATTTGATTACAATTATGCAGGCGGGATTAAATGCCCCTTCTGGCTGTAACAAACAGACAACAAGTTTAATTGCCGTAGATGATAAAGATATATTGCAAAAACTGCATAATGTTATAAATCCACCTGTAGGAGAAACTGCGCCAGCTATAATTTGTGTTTTAACACAGAGAATAAATGCATATAGAGATAAGTGTTTTGCAGTTCAGGACTATTCCGCAGCTATTGAAAATATGTTGCTTGCATTGGTGGAACTAGGGTATCAAAGCTGTTGGTATGAAGGACATATTACAGACGAAGATAAAATAGGTTATCAAATGGCGCAAATTTTAAATGTTCCTGATGATTATGAATTGGTCTGTTTTCTTCCGATTGGTATTCCAGAAGAAGAAAACATTTTGCCTAAAAAACGCCCTTTTGAAGAAAGAGCGTGGTTTAATACGTTTCCCGTTGATAAAAGATAAATTCCAGGTTGTCGGATTGTAAAGGCAGAGCCTTACGCAAGGTGCAGGAGAAAGACTCCGCTTGGGTTAAGGGCGAAGCGCCTTAGCCGGTCAAGGGTGCAACCATTGCCCAGTTAGTGGCGTTTCGCCACTAAGTACTGGGTATTGCTTGTAGCAGAGCTTCACAAGATTAAGCAACTTCGTTGCAAATCCCTTCGGGAAAAACTAAATATTGTTATTATTAACAGGCTGAGTAGAGAGATTTACTTGGTCTTTTTTTGTAGAAAAAAAGAAAGGAAGAGTTGAATGAAAGCAACAAGACATAATGGAAGGTCGGGAAAGCATGGGACTTATGATGCCAAACATAATGACCGCAGATTTGATGTTGAGAACAGTGAGCATATTGACGCAGAGAGGACGAAATTCAATGTCTATTGGGACTGCTATCAGGGTTATAGTCTGCCAAATGATGAAAACGAAAGAGCAAGATTTACTTTTACCGAAGTGGAGAAGGCATATTATGTTGAAAAATATTCAGATCATGTGGAAGGACAGAACGAAAGAAATCGAAAGGCAAGGCACTATGACCGTGTAAAAACGATTGATGGTATTCTTGAAAATAACAAAACGTGTCCGGAAGAGACTTTATTACAGCTTGGAAACATTGACGGAACAGTTTCAGCCGATGTACTTGCTCAGATTAGTGCAGAATATTTTGAGGAATTTAATAAGCGATATGGTTCTCACGTCCATATTTTGGACTGGGCTTTGCATCTTGATGAAGCCACACCGCATATCCACGAAAGACACGTTTTTGATGTGGTCAATCAATATGGAGAATTGTGTCCCCAACAGGATAAGGCATTGGAAGAATTGGGGTTTGAACTCCCGAAACCGAATGAGAAAAAGGGGAAATACAATAACCGTAAGATGGTCTTTGATGAAGAGTGCAGAAAGTTGTTTATCAGCATCTGTCAGAAACACGGACTGGATATAGATGTTGAACCGGTCTTTGGTGGTGCAAGCTATCTGGAAAAGCAGGATTTTATTATCATGAACCAACAGAAGCGCATTGATGAGAAACAAGCTGTCTTAGATGGTCTTATGATGAAGATAGAGGATGTAAATGTAGTTGTTGAGGAAGCGGTAGACCTTGCCTATGAAAAGGCTTGTGAGGTGGTCACAGAGCGTGTGAAAGAGGAAACAGTGAAGCATGATGTGGATGTCGTAAAAGATTATGGGGAACTGTTACAGAAACAGCCAAAGGAGAAGCTCAGTGACAGTTCCAAATCGGTTGCTTCCAAAGTTGTAAATGCGATTGTTTTCCGACTGGAAAAAGCGTCTCAGGTTTTTCTTGGCAATATCATTTCTGCCCTAAATGAACCGAAGAATAAGGCGAAAGCAAAGGAGCTGATTCGGGAGCAGGCAAGAGTATCTATTCAGGAGAAGCTGAAAGAAATGCAAAAGCAAGTCAAAGAAGCAGAGAAAGAACGGAACGTATCTGTCAGAAAAAAGAATATGGAACTTTAAGGAGCATTTGTTATCCATGACTGGAAAAAACAGATGCTTTTTTATTGTCCGGAAAGGATATTATGGGAGTATTTGATGAAGTAAAGGAACGAGTGACCGCAAGGGCGGTTATGGAACGAGCCGGAATTGTTTTTAACCGTAGTAATATGTGCAGATGTCCGTTTCATCAGGATAAGACAGCGAGCATGAAAGTAAAGCCGACAGATAAAAAATATTTCTGTTTTGGCTGTGGGGAAAAAGGAGATGCGATTGATTTTGTTGGCAGGTATTATAATCTTTCTCCCAAAGATGCAGCCATGCAGATTGCAGATGAATTTGGAATAGCCTATGACAGTTCGGTTCGTTCTCCACCAAAGCCGGTCAGGAGAGAAAAATCCCCAATGCAGATACTGGCAGAAGCTAAGACAAAGACCTACCGGGTGTTGTCTGATTATTTCCATTTGTTAAAAAAATGGGAAAGAAATTTCAAACCGAAGAGCATGGATGAAATTGATGCAAGGTATGAGGAAGCGGTGCAGAATCTGCCAAAAGTGGAGTGTCAGCTTGATATTTTGCTATGGGGGACAGAAGAAGAAAAAGAAATGTTGGTAAGAGATTTGGGAAAGGGGGTGGAGGATATTGAACGGAGAGTCAATGAGTATCTCAGAAATCAGGGAACAGTTAATCACAACAGACAAAGGAGCTGTGAGGCAGTGCATTAGGAATGTTGTTACGGTATTGGGGAATGATCCGAAGTTCAGGGGTGTTATTTGTTACAACATGATGACAGACCGGAACGACATTGTAAAAGATTTAGGATGGTATCGGGAAAGTCCTGTCCTGACGGATTCTGACATAGACCATATCATGCTGTATCTTGAAGAAAATTACAGTTTGACAACGGAGAAAAAGATAAAATCGGCAATCAATGTAGTGGCTATGGAAAACAAGTACCACCCCATTCAGGAAAAACTTAATTCTTTGGTTTGGGACAAAAAAGAGCGTATCAAGGATGTGTTGTATCACTTTCTTGGAGCTGACAGGAATGTTTATGTTTACGAAGCAATGAAAGTTCTTTTGTTGGGGGCAATTTCAAGAGTGTTTCATCCGGGAACGAAATTTGAATATATGCTGATACTTGTGGGCGGTCAGGGAGCCGGAAAGTCAACTTTTTTCAGATTCCTTGCCATGAATGATTCGTGGTTTACTGATGATCTGAAAAAGCTTGATGATGAAAATGTGTTCCGGAAAATGCAGGGGCATCTAATCATAGAATTGTCGGAAATGATAGCGACAGCCAGTGCAAGGAGTATTGAAGATATTAAGTCTTTTATCAGCAGGCAGAGTGATATTTACAAAGTACCTTATGAAACACAGCCCAAGGACAGACCAAGACAGTGTGTATTTGGTGGCACATCCAATGCTATGGATACGCTTCCGCTTGACCGAACCGGTAACAGACGGTTCATGCCGGTCATGGTTTATCCTGAGAGGGCGGATTGTCATATTCTTGATAATGAAGCTCTTTCAAGGGAATATATCGAGCAAGTGTGGGCGGAAGCTATGGAGATATTTAGATCAGGAGACTTCAAACTGATGCTTGGCAAAGAGTCCTCTGATTACCTGAAAGAGTATCAGAAGCAGTTCATGCCGGAAGATGCTGATGCCGGTATGATACTTTCTTTTCTTGATGATTTCAAGGGAGACAGAGTCTGCTCCAAACTGCTATGGAAAGAAGCGCTTCGCAGAGACTATGAGCCAAAGAGAATTGAACTAAAGCAGATTTGTGATATTATGAACAACTCTGTGAGCGACTGGGTAATGAGCGATGGGGCAATGCACTTTGGAGAATATGGTAAACAGCGTGGCTGGGTGCGTGCCGGTTCGTCTCAGGAAATCCCCGACAAAGCGGATAGCGATGGGTTTATCGAAATACCAAAGCAGATGGAGTTGGAGATACCATTTAAGTAACAAAATTGATGAAGTTACCTTGCTGTTACTTATCTTGTTACCCAGTGGAAGTATTGATTTTACTGGGCTTTCTATGAAAGGTAACAAAAGTAACAAGAAAATAGAAAAATAAATAAAATACGGATAGCAAGCATAGGTAGCGGTGATTTGAGAAGTCTTTTCGGTCATGTTACCTTTTTTGTTACCCTTTCCCTTGTAGGGGAATCTTGGAAAGGAGCGGTGCAAATGCAGGAGGAGAAAGCAGTGGAAAATAAAGAGAATTATATTGATGGTGGCAATTTCAAGGCGAGAATAGGAAACACTACCTATCTTGTCGGGGTGTTCTTCAACAAAGCAAAAAAGGTAACAGTAGAGGATAGAGTGAAGAATCTGATCTGTCAGGAAGTGGTTGCCGGTAATTTCTAATGAGTTTGTCATAAAAACAATCATTTTTTAATGAATTACGAATCTCTGTATTGACAAAACGCTTCCGAAAGGAACAATTCTGGTGGAGTGTGGAAAAATGCTCCAAAGGGGCGCACCCAAGCTGGAGAAGGACGGAAAGCCCATGAAGGATAAGCACGGCAAGGTCATTTATGAGCCGTACCGAATCAAGGTCCTAAATACCATCAACTTCAAGAAGTCCATGCACTATAACCCCTTTGCATACATCCACTCGGAAAAGGATATTCTGAAGCTGGTGACAACGCTAATCGCTAATACCAAAGGCGAGGGCAAGGCCGGAGACGATTTCTGGGTCAAGGCGGAAACATTGCTGTATTGCGCATTGATCGGATATATCCACTATGAAGCTCCGGTGGAGGAGCAAAACTTCTCCACCCTCATCGAGTTCATCAACGCCATGGAAGTCCGGGAGGATGACGAGGAGTTCAAAAATCCCGTAGACCTGATGTTTGATGCACTGGAATCGGAAAAGCCAAACCACTTCGCAGTGCGGCAGTATAAGAAATATAAGCTGGCAGCCGGTGTTGTATGCTCTAAAAGACTTCTTAATCAAGCGGTTGGGAAGTCTCTTAGAACACACAACCTAAAACCGAAGAAAGGAGTGCAAGTTATGAGAAAAAATGAGAAAATCACAGCTCTGTACGAACGACTGAGCCGTGATGACTTTGGCAAAGATGATGACCAACAGCGTGAGAGCAATTCCATATCCAATCAAAAGGCTATGTTGGAGGACTTCGCCGCACGGCAGGGCTTTACAAACATTGTCTATTTCACGGACGATGGTATCAGCGGCACTTGTTTTGACCGCCCCGGATTTTTAGCCATGATGAAAGAGGTTGAAGCCGGGAATGTGGAGTATCTGTGTATCAAGGACATGAGCCGCATGGGTCGTGACTATCTGAAAGTCGGTCAGATTATGGAAATTCTGCGTCAGCGTGGCGTTCGCCTTATCGCCATCAATGACGGCGTGGACAGTGCCAGAGGGGACGATGATTTTACCCCGTTCCGCAACATTATGAACGAGTATTACGCCAGAGATACCAGCCGTAAAATCCGTTCCACTTTCCAGTCCAAAGGCAAGTCCGGCAAGCACCTCACAGGCACGGTCATTTACGGCTATCTCTGGAACGAAGCCAGAGACCAATGGTTGGTTGACCCCGAAGCCGCTGATGTGGTCAAGCGCATCTTTGCCATGACGATTGAGGGCTACGGTCCGTATCAGATCGCCAGCAAGCTGAAAGAAGAAAAAGTCCTCATTCCGTCCGCTTACCTTGCCCAGCACAGCGAGGGCGTGAACAAAAACAAGACTTTCAAAGATGTGTACGGCTGGGGTTCTTCCACCATCTGCAACATTCTTGAAAAGCGTGAATATCTGGGACACACCATCAATTTCAAGACCCGAAAGCACTTCAAGGAAAAGAAAAGCCATTATGTCCCGGAGGACGAATGGACAATTTTTGAGAATACCCATGAGCCTATCATTGACCAGCAGACCTTTGACCTTGTGCAGAAAATCCGTGGAAATGTCAGACGCTACCCGGACGGCTGGGGCGAAGCAGCTCCCCTCACGGGCTTGCTCTATTGTGCCGATTGCGGCGGCAAGATGTATGTCCACCGCACCAACAACGGCAAGCGCATTTCTCAATATACCTGTTCCCAATACAGCAAAGTCCCAGTTGGAAAGCTCTGCAAGACCCAGCACCGTATCAATGAAGATGTGGTACTGTCCCTTGTCTCTGAAATGCTGAAAGCCATTGCCGAGTATGCCAAGCATGACCGAGCCGAGTTTGTCCGTGTGGTGCAGGAAGCGCAGTCCAGCCAGCAGACCACAGAGGTCAGGAAACAGCGTACACGCCTTGCCACAGCAAAGCAGAGAGTTTCCGAGCTGGAAGTCCTGCTCTGCAAAATCTATGAGGACAACATTTTAGGCAAGCTGTCCGACAGCAGATACGCCACTCTGGACGCTCAATACGAAAAGGAACAGTCCGAGCTTACCGCTGAAATCTCTGTTCTGGAAAAGGCTGTCAAGAGCTATGAGAAGCACGAAAAGGACGCTGATCGTTTTATCGCTCTGATTGACAAGTATGAGAACTTCGACAAGCTGACCATTGCTATGCTCAACGAGTTTATCGAGAAAATCCTTGTGCATGAGCGTGACCGTAAAGGCAGTATACAGACCACACAGGAGGTCGAGATTTACTTCAATTTTGTTGGGCGATTCGTTCCCCCGGCGTTTGGAGAAGCGGAGCTTACCCCGGAGGAATTAGAGGAAATCCGCAAGCGTGAGGAACGCAAGGACAGGCTTCATCAGAACTACTTGAAGCGGAAAGCCAGCGGAGCGCAGAAGCGATACGAGGACAAAATCAAGAAGCGGAAAAAGGCAGAAATTGAAGCTAAGAAAGCCGCCATTCGTGCGGAGGACATTGCAAAGGGCGTGTTCGTCCCTGTCAGCAGTTTACCGCAGAGAGAGCCGATGAAAGGAGTACAAACAGCATGAATATCACTTACACACAGAACGGAGATTATCTTATCCCGAACATCGTTATCCGCAAGACCAAGCCCATCGGACACTACGGCAGACTTCGCAAGGCGTATCTGGAAATGCACCGCCCGATACTGTTCAATGAACTGGTGCTATCCGACAAGCTCTTTGAACATTGTGCCGAGATTGACGAAGCGGCACGAAACCGCATGGAGCAGATCGTGCGGTCACTGGCAGAGCAAAACGGTGTGACTGAGCAACTGAAAGCCGATAATCAAATGGAATGGGTGCGGCAGATGAACGCTTGCAAGGCACAGGCAGAGGAGATTGTGAAAGCGGAATTGATTTATGATTGAGCGAGGAAGTCCGGGCAGAAAACTGTTCGGACTTTTCTCATATAGTCCAAAGTTGCGGTAGAACTGTTCACAAGTTTTATGGTACAATTTGAATACGAAAAGTGAGCAACAAATGGAGGCTGGCTGACACATTTGTCTGCGGGCGTGATGTCCCAATCGGAAATTTCGTCAGACCATATCTCCATTTTAAAAGAAAAGAGCAAGGCCGGATAGACCTTACTCTTACATTATGAATCGGAATTTACGAAAGAGGTACAGAACATGAAGAAAATCAGAGGATTGCGTAGCTCCGGCAGAGCCGGAACGGCAGCAGCCAGAGTCGCCCCGGAGCTGGTGGAGCCGATTTTGGAGTAAATAAAAGGGGTGATGAAATTTTGCTGGAAACAACGCAAATAAAGCAGCGTTTACCGTTTATTGATTTGATAAGAGGTATAACCATTATTGAAATGATTTCGTATCATTTCTTATGGGATTTAGTTTATCTGTATAATGCAGATATTCCATGGTATAAGTCCCACGGTGCCTATATTTGGCAGCAATCCATTTGCTGGACTTTTATTTTGCTGGCTGGGTTCAGCTGGCATTTAGGAAAAAAACACATGAAAAGGGGATTGTGGGCGTTTGGTGGTGGTGTGGTCGTTTCGCTCGTTACCGCCATAGTTCTTCCCAATGATCGGGTGCGCTACGGTGTTCTAACGCTTATTGGCAGCTGTATTTTGATATGGATTTTACTGGATAAGGTTCTGAAAAAAATCCCGGCTGGGGTTGGGGTAAGTGTTAGTTTTGTGCTATTCCTCATTCTCAGAAGTTGGACGAAGCAAGACCCTATCCAACTATCTGATAATTTGCTGAATGTTACATGGTTGAAATCGGTATTAGCTTATATTGGATTTCCGCAAGCTGGCTTTTCATCTACCGACTATTTTCCGTTGCTCCCATGGATTTTCTTATTTGCAACAGGATATTTCCTGTACAGTTTCTTACAGGAAAAGGGGCTGATTAACCGGCTATTTGGAAAATGGAAAGTTCCAGGTATTAACTTTTTAGGGAAACATTCGCTTATTATTTACATGATACACCAACCGATCTGCTATGTTGTAGCGTTCTTGGTTTCGGAGATTTTTTAATATTGAGCCGTTGATCGGTGGAGTAAACAAGAAAGGAAGCCCCCAAAAAGGGGGCTTCCTTTCTTTAATATCGGCAAATGTGTTTATTTTTGATTATCACAGTTTGTAGCCGGTGATGTATCGGTCGCTACCAACTTCGCCAGCGAAGAAATCGTTAAGGGAGCTGCAAGTGAAGAATCTCTAATACGACAGATTCAAGTTTGGCGAACTGATAAAATCCCTTTAGGAACTAAAGGGCGCACTTCTATACTCTCCTATCGGGAGTATCGTGCGTCCTGCGGAGCTTCATTCTCTGTCAGCAGAAAAAAGCTGCATGACCGAGAATGTTTCGTCACTTCGATCCGTCAAGGTGGCTACACCCCCTTGCGCTGCTAATGCGGCTATCCCTTATGTACTTGCCGTCCGCAAACGGTTTTGACAAACCGTTCGCCGCCAGCAAGTTTGGAAAAACAAATACCGAAAATCAGACCGTTGACTGGTCGCACTATGCGAAAAGTTGACGGTCTTTTTTTATCCCCAAAATCAAAAATAGGAGGTCAATCACAATGACAAAACCGAAAACCCTTGACCAGCTCCGAGCCGAAAAGGAACGGGCCGAGACGCAGCTTGCACAGGAACAGCACAAGCTCAACCGTCTTGAGAACAGAAAGAAATATCTGGAGAAAGGCGAAAGGCAGAAACGCACCCATCGTCTTTGCAATCTGGGCGGCACGATTGAGAGCCTTGCCCCGGAGGTCAAAGATCTCACACGCACCGAAATGACAGAGCTGATGGAACAAATCTTTTCTTTGTCCGAAGTCCAGCGAGCCGTCCGTCACATGACGATTACCCACATCAGCCAAGCAAACAGAGAAAAGGAGTTGAAAGCCGATGGCACTATTTCATCTGAGCGTCACGCAGACTAAGCGAAGCGCAGGACAGTCCGCTATCGCTTCTGCTGCCTACCGAGCCGGGGAGCGATTGTATAGCGAGTATTACGGCGAATACAGCGACTACACCCGCAAGGGCGGCGTGATCTGCTCTGACATTCTCTTGCCGTCCCATGCACCGCCAGAATACGCAGACCGCCAAACCCTATGGAACGCCGTGGAAAAAGCCGAGCGTGGAAAGAACGCCCAGCTTGCATACAGCTTTGACATTGCCTTGCAGAATGAATTTTCCCTTGAGGAAAACATCGCTCTTGCAAGGCAATTTTTATTGGAGAACTTTGTGAGCCGTGGCATGGTGGTTGACTTCGCCGTACACCAGCCAGACCGGGAGGACGGCGGCGTACCCAATCCGCATTTTCATGTGCTTTGCCCCATCCGCCCCATCGAGCAGAACGGCAAATGGGGACTAAAGCAACGCCGGGTGTATGAGCTGGACGAGGACGGCAACCGTATCCGAGACGCAGACGGAAAGTTTGTGTTCAACGCCGTTCCCACTACCGACTGGGGCAGTCCCGAAACGCTGGAACATTGGCGTGAAGCATGGGCGGAGCTATGCAATGCCAAGTTTGCGGAAAAAGGTATTGATGTTCGTATCGACCACCGGAGCTATGAGCGTCAGGGCGTGGAGCTTTTTCCCACCGTCCATGAGGGCGCAACCGTCCAGGCAATGGAGAAGAAAGGCATACGCACCGAGAAAGGCGAGTTCAACCGCTGGATCAGAGCCACCAATGCCGTTATCCGGGACATCAAGAAGAAAATCGCTCTCCTGTTTGATTGGATTGCCGAAGCAAAAGCGGAGCTTGCCAAGCCGCAGGCACCCGACCTTGTTTCGCTGCTGAGCGCCTATTACACCCAGCGCAGAGCCGGGGCATATTCGCAGAAAGGCAAGGTCAGCAATCTAAAGGAGATGAACGAGACTTTCAATTATCTCCGGGCAAACGGCATTTACTCCCTTGAAGATTTGGAAAGCCGTGTCAGCGAACACAGTGCTGCCACAGAGAGCTTGAAGAAAACGCTGGACGAACAGACCGCCCGAATGAAAGCAATTAAGCAACTCTATGACAGCTCCGCCGCTTTCCAGAACTTGAAGCCTGTCTATGACGGCTTGCAGAAAATCAAGTTTGAGAAGCCCAGAGCCAAGTACAAGGTAGAGCATGAAGCGGAACTGATACAGTTCTACGCCGCCAGACGAAAGCTGACCGAGGAGTTCCCGGACGGCAAGGTGGATATGAAAAAGCTGTCCGACGAGTATGACGAGCTGGAACAGGCACACGAAAGCACCTACGGCGAGTTTAAGGCTGTCAGAGACGATTTACACCGCCTTTGGAAGGTCAAGTCATGTGTAGATACTGCCGCCCGATTTAACGAGCGTACAGAGGAACAAAAGCTCCAAAATCGACCCCAAACACGACAGAAAAAGGAGGAACTATCCCGATGAATTATACCCAAGCGCAGATTGACCGGGCAAATGCCGTCAGTCTGGAAGATTTTCTCCGCACACAGGGAGAGACACTGATAAAAAGCGGACGAGAATACCGCTGGAAAGAACATGACAGTCTGACCGTCCGGGGAAACAAGTGGTTTCGCCACAGCCAGAGCAAGGGCGGCTATCCCATTGATTTTGTCATAGAGTTTTACGGCAAGTCCTTTCCCGAAAGCTGACAATTATCTAGGGTAATCCCGGCGAGGGCAAGACCTACTTTGCCATGCGCCTTGCGGCGGCTTGCACCAATCGAAAGCCTTTGCCCGGTATGGAGACACTTGAACCTTTCAATATCATCTATCAGACCGCCGAGGACGGTCTGGGCGATACGGTCAAGCCCCGATTGATGGAAGCAGACGTAGCCCTTGCGCTGTAATTCTTTTTCAAGTTTTCTGCGTTCTTTCTCAGAATCCTTAAGTTCGCGGTTAAGCCGGGAAGCTTCTTTAGCGATGCCACCATTGGCATTCATGCAGGCATCTTTCCAGGCTTTGATCTGCTCGATATAAAGACCTTTTTTACGGGCATACTCGGCAAGTTCCGTTTCATTCATACCTGCTGTTTCAACAACAACTAAAAATTTATCCTGTGTACTCCAGTCATCAGGAACAGCATCCGTACCAGGAGCAGCATAGCCTTCCTTTCTGGCTTTATCCCGCCAGTTACGAAGTGTCTGTTCAGAGATTCCTTCTTCTCTGGATATCTTGGTAATAGATTCATTGTTTGGTGGAAGCATCCTCCTGAGGAGTGCATCCTTTAATTCTGGACTATCCTTTCGACATTTGTCCTGTCTCTTTTTTTGCCAATACCATAGACAGTTTTCTTTCATTTGCTGTTGTCTCCAATCTCCATACACTGATATGGATAAAGCCTGCCAAGTATCATGCTGATACAGCACCCGGCAGTGCTTTCTGAAAATATGGTTTCTCTGTACTTTTTCTTATCACCCCAGAGATGTAGGATTTCTCACAGGCGGCAGTGTGCTTCACTGCTCCATTGGAAGTTGTCACTCTGTCAGTCGATTCTCCTCGCCCAAGACACAGAGCTGATCCAGCACAGTCATCAGCGTTTTTCCTCGTTCCGAAAGCGTATATTCCACCTTCGGCGGAATCTGCGGATACTCGGTGCGGACGATCAGTTTATCCGCTTCCAGCTCCTTGACAGTCTACATCTGCATTTTTAAAAATATGCGTTTCAAGATTTTTTGAAAGTAAGCGCAAAATAATTCGACGGATTGTGTTGCCCTAAAAATCAATTCATAATAATCATTAGAGAATGCAAGCATTTCACTTCATTTTCTCTTGCTTGAAATGATAGATGCGAGCATTTTACTCTATTCAAGTTATCCCTGTGTGTTAGGATAGTTGTCAGTGAAAGATAATTACTTTTGTGGTAGTATGTAGCTATCACAGGAAGGGAGCTTTCGCTATGAACTATGACGAAGAAGGCGATGGATAAACTGATTACAAGGAAGGAAGCAGCCAGTATACTGGGAATCAGCGTAAAAACACTGGATGCTGTAAGAACAGACGGTTTGATCTCCTATGTTCAGTATGTGGAAAACGGCTGCTGATGCAGTCAGCACGGATTAGGATGACAACGCTGATTGACTATACATCAAAAGTGAAGAACTTGGCTTTGTTGGCAGTAGTCTACCAGAATTTTTCATTACAGTGTTTTGCTAAAGAAATCCGATGGAGCTATACCCTGGATTTTTCTGTATTCTCTGGGTGACATTTTGACTATAGACTGAAAAGCGCTTGAAAATTTTCCCTGGGTTTGGTAGCCTACCTGGGAAGCAATATCCGCGATAGTGTCATTTGTTTCCCGTAATAATTTCATAGCCTGACGCACTCGAAATTCCTTCATATAGGTGGCGATAGGCTGGCCGTAGACTGCCTTGAATATCTCCTTTAGAGTGGGGGTATTTATCAAATACTGTTTGGAAAGTTCTGCGATCGTAAATCGTTGATCCAAGTGCTCTGTCAACTGTTGATGAATTTCTTTTATCAATTCGGTTTGCTGGGAGAAGTATTGAGTCAATTCTTTATGCTCCGATTTCATGTTGCTCAAATAAATCAAAATTTCCAGCACCTTCAATTTCAAGAGGGAAATTCGAACGGATACAGGAGCAGAAAAGAGTGGGGCAAAAATGTGCTCTAAATCGGAACAGGACGGGATTGCGGATGGCTTTCCGGAGCAAAATCGATCCCGTAACTGGTCTGCCTCCACACCGGCATTCTTTAAAACTTCCGGGCAAATGGAAGAGAGCTGTTTCAGATCCACGGAAATGGAAATTCCCTCTGCATATCCTAGGGGAAACATCATGGCGGAATCCGCGCAGCAGGCCATACTGTGTGCTGTCACATCACCTGTACCTAAATAGACGGCAGTACCGTCTTGCATATTCCAACCCACGCGACCACTGCGACAATAGTAAATTTCTAAAACAGAATCCGAAGCATCATGCTGAAACTTGATCTCTGAAGCAAGAAAAACATTGAAGGATACCTCTATTCCAGGAAAAGTTTCATATGCCTCCATAACCCCTTTTCCAGCGGTAACCGCTCGAAACTGTTCTCCAAAGAGTGTGGTACCCGTTCCGCCAGCCCGGCAATGCTTCAAGGCGAGGGTGCCGTTTAGAATTTTTTGAAATTTTTGAGCGATAACTTTGGATTCTTCTTTTTTCATGGCGTTCCTTTTTGTTTTTCTACTTGCGACGGACAGGCGATTTTTACAAGCCACTCAATCATGTGATGGAAATTTCGGGTCTGCTCGGTATCGGCCGCTTTATAATAGACCTCTTTTCCGTCCCGGCGGCTAACGATCAGACCTGCTGATTTCAACTGCTTGAGATGGTGAGAAACTGCAGGACTGCTCATATTTACCATGGCTGAAAGATTGATAACACATTCCTCACAGTGGCAAAGCAACCAAAAAATGCGAATACGGCTGCCATCCCCCAGCTGCTTGAAAATATCAGCTACGGTTTGAAAGTTTTCTACGCGGGGCATATGTTCCAGTTCCTGCTCGATAGTTTGTCCGTGGTCGTGTGGTAAGGGGTTCTGAATCATTTAGCACTCCTCCTTAAAGTCTATCTTACCATAGGCTGAAGGAAAAAGAAACTTTACTTCTGAAATATTTCTGGTTCAGGACCAGCGTCATGGGTGTAATCCAAGATACGGACACCATCACCTATCTCTTTCTGCACCAGCTCCCGCATACGTTTGGCAAAAGGACAGGGGTAACCAATGGGAGTCATGTGATATTGTTCCAGCACATCTTTCAACGTGATTCCTTGCATTCTTTGTTCCGCTGCTTTTTGAATGTCCAAGTAAAAATCCCGCAGCACCAGTTGAATATTTACACCCACGCCACAGGCAGGATTGGTGTGGATGTCCTGATGGAGCAGGGGCTTGTTGCCCTCTACTGCCCGATAGGCATCCAGTAGAGTGATTTTCTCCGGCTCACGAGCCAGAGCAGGTCGGGGATGTCCCTTCACGCTGACCAGCAGTCCTCCCTTCCGCAGGGCGGACATGAGCTGGCGCACATAGGCAGGATTCGTCTGAATGCTCTCTGCCAGCTTGTTACTGGTCAGGTCGCAGTTTGGGTACAGAGCGATAAAAGCCAGAATATGAACAGCATCGCTAAGGCGGGTAGAATATTTCATAGCCTGATCTCCTTTTTTGCTTTGATGTTATTTTTATTATAACAACATATTGACAGTGACGCAAGAGGATGCTAAAATAATTTGAAGTAAGAATAAAAATAACACCCACTTGAAAGGAATGGTGACAATGAACTTCTATGATGATCTGGTCATGCAGACCCAGATGAATTATTCCAGGCACTATCATATCTATGCTTCCGGCGGTACGCCTTATCAGCTGACTGACAAAAAGCCGCTGCCGTATAGCGAACAGATCCATCGTTTGGTACAGGAGGTAAAGGAAGCTGACTGTGTGGTAGTGGGCGGGGCCTCCGGCCTGTCCGCTGCCGGTGGTGGAGATTTTTACTACGAGGACAACGACTCCTACCGCAAATACTTCCGCCCTTTTGCCGAGAAGTACCACTTCAAAGGTGCTTTTGCAGGGATGATGCACCCCTGGAAGACAAGGGAAGAGTATTGGGGGTATCTCGCCACATTCCTTCACACCACCCAGACCGCACCTGTGCGTCATTCCTATTTGGATTTAGACGCTTTGCTGAAAGGCAAGGACTTCTTCATCCTCACCACGAACCAGGATACCCAGTTTGTCAAACTCTACCCGGAGGAGAAGGTGGCAGAGATTCAGGGGGATCACCGCTTCTTCCAGTGTGCCGCCTGTTGTACCGATGACACTTGGGATGCGGTAAAGCCGGTGGCTGATATGGTAGCCGCTATGGGGAGTGACACGAAGATTCCCACGGATCTCATTCCCCGATGCCCCCACTGCGGCGGCGAGGCATTCCCTTGGGTGCGAGGATATGGGAATTTTCTGCAAGGAAAGAAATACGAAGAACAGTACGAAAAAATTTCTCGCTATGTGCTGGAACACAAAGACAGCAAAATTCTGTTCCTGGAGCTGGGCGTGGGCCGAATGACTCCCATGTTTATCCAAGAACCTTTCTGGAACATGACCCTCAGCTTTCCCCATGCTCGATATATTGCTGTCAACAACAAGTATGACTTCCTGCCCAAGCAGTTGGAGGACAAGGGCATGACCATTGTGGCCGACATTGCTCAAGTGCTGCGGGATGCACGGGATACCATGGACAGCGGAGATAACGATCGATGAGGGTTGCAAACCAAGCGACGCTTCAGGAACTTGCCGAGCGTATTGATCAAGCAGATGCTGTTGTGATCGGAGGCGGCTCCGGCCTGTCAAGCGCGGCTGGATACGACCACTACCATTGGTCCCCGGCACTTTCGGAGGCATTGGCTCCCTTTCGCGAACAGTATGGCTTTACCTCTCCGCTGGCTGGATTCTACCATTGCTTTTCCAGCTATGGGGAACAGTGGGGGTATTACAGTCAATATATCCGCTTCATGTGGGAAGCCCCTACTGGGCAGCCCTATCTGGACCTGCAGGCGCTTGTTGCGGACAAACCTGCTTTTGTTCTGACCACCAATGTGGATCAGCAGTTTTTTCGAGTATTTCCCCAGAAACAAATTTGCGCCTTTCAGGGAGACTTTAGCTACTGCCAATGCAGTCAGCCCTGCCGGGATGATATTGGGGAAAACCGCGAACTGGTGAAGGAACTGACTGGTTGCCTGGCAGGTGTTCGCCTGCCGGAGGAGGCTGTTCCTCGTTGCCCGGATTGCGGGCGGGTGCTGGTGCCCTGGGTACGAGATGATACCTTTCTGGAGGGAACCTTCTGGCAGGATAGTCTGCATCGCTACCATAGATTCCTGCGACACTGGATAATGGATCAGTCCGACAAAAAAGTCCTGCTGTTGGAACTTGGCGTGGGTGAGATGACACCCAGTATCATCAAATTGCCCTTCTGGGAACTTACTGCCAAAAACGAAAACGTCTTTTATGCATGTCTTAATCGAGAGGCAGCTCATAGGCCAGAGCATCTGCGGGGACGCAGCCTGTATCTGCAAGGAGATTTGGCGGAAACTCTGGCTGCCCTCCGGCAGGAGCGATCCATCGCAGCAACCATAAAATAGAAAGGAGCGAACGAATATGATTGATTGGAACCCTATTGCGAAAAAATTCAGAGAAGCGGACGCTATCCTGATCGGAGCCAGTAACGGCCTGTCCATCACCGAAGGACTGCATTTGTTTGCGGACAATGCGACTTTTGAAAGACTGTTTGGGGATTTCAAACAAAAATACGGCTTACGTTGTATTTTGCAGGGCATGATGGCCGGATGGCCCAGCGAGGAGGAAAAATGGGCCTTCTGGGCCCGGCTCATCCATCGTTACTGTGGGCAGTACCAGCCTACGCCGGTGATGAACGATTTGAAGGCCATTGTGGGAGAGAAAGATTACTTTGTCGTCACATCAAACGGAGAAGGTCACTTTGAACTGTGTGGCTTTGATCCGACGAAAATCTATGAGATTGAGGGCAACTGGATTACTATGCAGTGTGCCCGCCCCTGCCACGATACCCTCTATTCAAGTTTAGAGGTGGCCGAAAAATTATCGGCTGCCGAACAGGGCGGCCATGTGCCTACAGAGTTGGTGCCGCGTTGTCCCAAGTGCGGAGGTCCCATGGACATCCACATGGGCGCGGGTCAGAGAATGATCCCGGATGCCGCTGCCCAGGCACGGTTCCAAAACTTTCTGAAAACCTACCACGGAAAGAAACTGGTGGTTCTGGAGCTGGGCATTGGCTGGCGCAATCAGCTGATCAAGGCCCCGATGATGCGCCTGGTGGCCGGCGAGCCAAACGCCACTTATGTGACCATCAATCTGGGGGAGATCTACATTGCGGACAATATCAAAGAGAAGTCCTTCGGACTGGACGGGCGGCTGGATGAGCTGCTGCCTGCTCTCCGGGAGGCGTGTGAGGTATGACGATTTCGGAGCAGGTTCAAAATGACTATACAAATGCATAAACTCTCATGAATCAGGTTGCTTCCTGAATCCTTTGCAGCAGTAGAGAATGCATAAAAAGCCGGGAAGTTGACTCAAATTGTCAATGCCTCCCGGCTATTATCAGGCAGATATTAATATAGTTAGAATCATGGTATATATTTCATTCCCCATTGGGAAATGGCGTAAAAGACCGGCAGCAGGTCCCGCCCTTTTTCGGTGAGGGAGTACTCCACTCGCAGAGGCATTTCATTATATTGGATGCGCTGGATCAATTCATCCGCTTCCAGCTCCTTCAGGGCGTTGGTAAGGGCTGTATTGGTGATGGGCTTGAGAACTTTTTTCAGTTCCCCAAACCGCATGGGACACTTGATGCATAGTTCATAGAGAATTTGGAGTTTCCATTTGCCCTGCAGCATTTGAACCACCGGTGTGACCGGGCAGTTTCCATCATCGGTTAGAATGACACTGCCAACCTTTTCTTTGAATTCTTCATAAGTCATGATTGGATCTTTCCTCGTCTTTTGCAGTATACTTTTTGATACCAGGTACAAATAATTTGCGTACTTGAACAAAAATTGCTGTCAAGTATAATAAATATATCACTGGTTGGCCATGCAGTCAACGACTGAAATTTCTCAGAAAGGTCTGAATGATATGAAAGAACTGAACATTATGGAGGCTACTGTTCTGACCTCCCCCAATCCGCTGACATTGATCTGCTCTAAAAAGGAGGATGGTTCTACGAACCTGGCTCCCATTTGCTTTGTGTCTTACCTCTCCTTCAATCCGCCTATGGTGGGTTTCGCCACTGGCAAACAGTCCCACACCGGCAAGCGTGTGCGTGAGACCGGCAAAGTCATTGTCACTGTTCCCTGTGAGAGTCTGGCAGGCGCAGTAATGGCCTGCGGAGCATCTACCGGTGCCGAGACCGACAAGGTGGCCGCCAACAACATCGAGATGATGGCTGTGGATGGCAGTGATATCCAGATTCCGGTGGATACTCGTCTGGCGATGGTGGCCACCCTGCAGCAGTCGGTGGAAGTTGGCGACCATATCCTGCACATCTGTCAGGTGGACAAGTTCCTGGGCGATGGGGACAAGAAGGGCCTGTATGCCTGGAACGGCTTCGGGAAAGTTGCACCTGCGGCAGAAGGCTAAATCTTAAAACGGTAAGGCGGCATCAGCGGTGGCTGTTTGTATTAAATTGAGTGGATCGTCATTGGGACTGAGACCGGACATAGGAAGGGCAAAGCCGTATCGAAACCGGAATGGGTGTGGAACCTGACACATCAGGCCCATTCGCTTGGCATCCCTGTATTTATGAAGGAAGATCTGCTTCCTATCATGGGAGAGGCACAGATGGTACAAGAATTTCCCCCGGCTTTTTACCGGGTATTGGAGGAACAGAAGACATGACAGAAGTAAAAGAGAGCAGCATTCTGATTCAGGATGTAGAAACCAAAAATATTATGACAAAATCCGCCCTGCCGGTGGGAGGCTATTCCGTCAATCCTTATGTGGGCTGTACCCATGGCTGCAAATACTGCTACGCCTCGTTTATGAAGCGATTTACCGGGCACACCGAACCGTGGGGTACATTCCTGGATGTGAAACATTGGCCAGCAATCAAAAATCCGCAAAAGTACAAAGGGCAACGCGTAGTCATCGGTTCTGTGACCGATGGCTATCTGCCCCAGGAGGCTCAGTTTCAGAACACCCGAAAGCTTCTTGAACAGCTCCGGGGCAGTGAGGCAGAAATTCTCATCTGTACCAAGTCGGATTTGGTAATCCGTGACATCGACCTTCTGAAAAAATTGGGAAAGGTCACGGTCTCTTGGTCGATCAATACATTGGACGAAGGCTTTAAAAATGATATGGACAATGCCGTCAGCATCAAGCGACGGCTGGATGCCATGAAGCAGATCTATGATGCGGGCATTCGCACCGTCTGCTTTATTGCCCCTGTCTTTCCGGGTATCACGGATTTTGAGGCTATCTTCCATCAGGCCAGAAATCAATGCGACCTGATATGGTTAGAAAATCTAAACCTGCGAGGCGGATTCAAAAAAGACATCATGGACTATATTTGTAAAAAATATCCTGACTTGGTTCCGCTGTACGACGCTATCTACAACAAGAGAGACAGAAGCTACTTCCGTGGTTTGGAGGATCAAGCGGAACGGCTGGCGAAAGAAAACAGCTGTCCCTTCGTGGACAACGAGCTGCCCTACGGCCGGGCAGAGCCTGGGCACCCGGTCATTGTGGATTACTTTTACCATGAGGAAGTGCGTGGCTCGGAAAACACCGGGCGACGCAACCCACAAAAATAATTTGTGAAATAAATGGGTTCTGACATGGAGCTGTGCTTCAATGTCAGAACCTTTTTTAGCACTGTTTACCCATTCAGAAGTTTTCTTATCCCTCTTGGAAGGACTTGTACTCCGTCCATTGTTTTTCGATTTTCCCCGCTCTACAATGTAGACAGAACGATTAAATGATAGGTGTTTATCAAGTTTTACATAAAATTATATTACCGGTAAGCATACGATGAGCAGATGTTTTTTATTGCCTTTCGAGTATAGATACGTTAAAATATACTTATTAAGCATGATGAATTTGGGAGGTATTTTTCGTGGAAATTAGAGTTCTTCGATATTTTCTGACTGTAGTAAGGGAAGAAAGTATCACAAAAGCCTCAGAAGTTTTACATATCACGCAGCCGACACTTTCACGTCAGCTTGCACAGATGGAGGAAGATATTGGTGTAAAGCTGTTTGATAGAGGGACACGGAAAATCAAATTGACAAATGAAGGAATACTTCTTCGCCGTCGTGCGGAAGAAATTTTGCAGCTTGTAGATAAGACAGAAAAAGAATTAGTGGAGCAAGAGGAACAGGTGGAAGGTAAAATTTCCATTGGGTGTGGAGAAATTGCTGCTGTACAACTTCTTCCTAAAATAATTGAGTCCTTTCGTCGGAAATATCCCCGTGTTACTTTTGACATTTTTACAGCCACAGCAGATTTGGTAAAGGAACAAATGGAGAAGGGACTACTGGATATTGGTTTGCTTCTTGAGCCGGTTGATATGGAAAAATATGAATTTATTCGCTTGAATATAAGGGAAAAATGGGTGGTTCTGATGAAATCGGATGATCCACTCTCCAAGAAAGAAACGGTAAGCGCAAAAGATTTGTCTGTACTGCCTTTGATTCTTCCTAGGCGTATGAATGTGCAGAGTGAGTTGGCAAGTTGGTTTGGCAACTACTATGAGAAACTGGATATTGTTTTTACCAGCAATTTAAGTACGAACAGCGCAATTATGGTGAATGGAGGCTTGGCATATTCATTGGTGATTGAAGGGGCTGTACCGTTCTGGAATCAATCAAAGGTTACATTCAGACCGCTTGATCCGCCACTTACAGCAACAAGTGTATTAGCATGGAAACGTGGTCAGCCGTTTAGCTTAGCAACCACAAAATTCATCAAACATATTCAATGCTTTTTAGGCATGGACAAACCATAAAAACTAAGTATTTGATATAATTCAATTAGAAAATTATAATATAGGTGTAGAGATAAAGCAAACAGCTTTAATTTCTGCACCTATATTTTTTATTGAGGAGGGAGTGCCATTTCATGAAACCGGATTATGATTCCCGTATAAACGCCGGATTAAGCAAAGAAGAAATCGCAAAAATTTCAGGATGCGAAGATCAAGAAATGCAGATAAGGATGTTGCGAAAATATCGGTACAAATTGCTTGATGAGGTACATGAAAAGCAGCAGTCACTTGATGCAATCGATTATATGATCTGTAAAACAAAAAAATAACAATAAGAGGAGGAAAAGGCGTGAATCAGCAAACAACTCTGTTTTCAAACGAGAAGTTGATGGCTATGATTATTCCCCTGTTTTTAGAGCAGCTGCTGATAATGCTTGTAGGGATGGCGGACACACTGGTGGTCAGCTACGCAGGAGAAGTGGCAGTATCCGGTGTTTCACTGGTAAATCAGTTCAATACTATTTTTATTTATCTGTTTACAGCATTGGCATCTGGAGGGGCGGTTGTGATCAGCCAGTATATTGGTAGAAAGAAAAATGATGACGCTGGAGAATCCGCCAGTCAGCTTCTTTCATTTTCTGCGATTTTTTCCATACTGATCGTAGTGATGGTTCTAATTGGAAATGAAGGGATGCTTCGTCTGATGTTCGGTAAAGTGGAAGATTCTGTGATGCACTCTTGTATTACATACCTTAGGATTTCTGCATATTCCTATCCGGCATTGGCGGTTTACAATGCTGGCGCTGCCCTTTTTCGCAGTATTGGAAAAACCAGTGTGACCATGTATTTGTCGGTAATTTCCAATATCATCAATGTTATTGGAAATTTCATTGGTGTACTTGTTTTGCGTGCAGGTGTTGCAGGTGTTGCATACCCTTCACTGATCGCTCGGACATTTTCAGCCGTGATGATTACAGTACTTTGTTTTCAGAGAAAAAATGAAGTGTTCTATCGCTGCAAGTGGATTTTCCGGTGGAATGTGGATTTCATGAAACAAATTCTAAAAATCGCTATTCCAAATGGGATGGAAAACGGTATATTCCAGTTAGTCAAAGTAGCATTAAGCGGTATCGTTGCACTTTTTGGAACATATCAGATTGCTGCAAATGGTGTTGCACAAAGTATCTGGTCATTGGCTGCGCTGGCGGGAGTCGCTATGGGTCCCGTATTTATAACGGTCATTGGACAGTGTATGGGAAATGGGGATGCAGATGCTGCGGAGCATTATTTTAAGAGATTGACAAGAATCACATTGCTGATTTCATCGGCATGGAATCTTTTGATTTTTCTTCTGACTCCATTCTTTATGAAATTTTATGCTTTGCAGCCGGAGACCAAACGGCTTGTAATCTGGCTGGTTTTAATCCATAACGTGTTTAATGCAGCAGCATATCCCTTTTCCGGTGCGCTTAGTAATGGGCTGCGGGCAGCGGGTGATGTGAAATTTACCATGTATGTTTCGGTTATCTCCACGATAGCGGTGCGTCTGCTTTTATCATGGCTCTTGGGAATTGTTTTGAAAATGGGCGTGATCGGGATTGCTATTGCAATGGTTTGTGACTGGAGCATTCGGGCGGTCATTTTCTTCTGGAGGCAGAAGTCCGGAAAATGGAAAACATTTCAGGTGATATAGATTCATTTATAATAAGTTCAATATCGGTATATTATGCCTTATGGTCTTAGCAAGTTTTGCCGTTTTGCTGTGAATGTGTGGGAGGTCAATCCTGCTGGAAAAGCTGATGAACAGGTTGCCAGAGAAGGGCTTTCCTGTATGGAAGTTTGGATGAAAGAACTGGGACTTACAATGAATCTCCATGAGTTGGGGGCAACAGAAGAAATGTTGCATGGTATTGCAAATGGAACCATCATCATGGAAGGTGGATATAAGGTGTTGAATCATGATGAGGTATTGGAGATTTTGAAGAACAGTTTGTAAGCATTCAAGTAGGAGCTTTTATAACGATAATATAATAGAAAAAGGCAAGTGCTGTGAAAGAAATTTTTCTTTGATGTTGCTTGTCTTTTTTTAATTCATCACTTGACATTGTGGCAAAGAAATCCTGAAAGGGGACGAGTAGAAAAAAGAGCAGCTGCATGAGCAGGAAGAAGAAAATAGACAGAGCAGTTGATGATGTGGAATGTCCGGTGCAGTGTGGGTGTAATGCTCATGCTACATCGGACTTTTTTCGAAAATGATTTTTAATAATGTTGATTTTCAACTACTTTTAACTCAAATATTGCATCTTAACTTAAAAAGAGTTAAGATTGCAAGTAATGACATGGAATATCTCGATAAAGTTCCTGGAGTCAAGAATCAAAGTGTTTTTAAAGAAGCTTATGTTATGGGATATTTTATTTACTAATGTTGATTTTCAACTGCTGGACGAATGGGAGGGGTGCTTCATGCCGTTGCAAATGATCAGAAACGATATTACAAAAATGAACGTTGACGCAATCGTCAATGCTGCCAACACGTCCCTTTTGGGCGGCGGCGGTGTGGACGGTTGCATTCATCGTGCGGCCGGACCGGAACTGCTTGCAGAATGCAGTACGCTGCATGGCTGCGAAACCGGCAGTGCAAAAATTACAAAGGGATACCGCCTGCCCTGCAAATATGTGATCCATGCAGTCGGTCCGCGCTGGAGGGATGGCAGGCATCGGGAGCAGGAGCTTCTGGAATCCTGTTATCGGACATCTTTGAATCTGGCGAAAGAAAATGGCTGTCAGTCTGTAGCTTTTCCGCTGATTTCTTCCGGTGTTTACGGCTATCCAAAAGACCAGGCTCTGAAGGTTGCAGTCGATACCATCAGCGAATTTCTGCTGGAAAACGAGATGATGGTCTATATCGTTATTTTTGACCGAAAGACATATCAGATTAGCGGAAAGCTGTTTGATGACATCGCAGTGTACATAGATGACAGGTATGTGGAAGAACATACCGACAGGAGGGCAGAACAGAGTCGGTGTTCCGAAGCATGGCAAGAGGAATCCTGCTTTGAAGCTGCATCTGTCCCGCTGCCGCCCGAAGCAATCTGTAAATCCTGCAGCAGTCAGTCTCTGGAAGAGGCGCTGGGACAGATGGATGAGAGCTTTTCAGAAATGCTGCTTCGAAAGATTGAGGAAAGCGGTATGACGGATGCACAGTGCTACAAGAAAGCAAATATTGACAGAAAGCTCTTCTCAAAAATCCGTTCGGATAGATTCTATAAGCCATCCAAACCTACGGTGCTGGCATTTGCCCTCGCTTTGGAGCTGCCGCTTGCCCAGATGCAGGAGATGCTCGGCAAGGCAGGATTCACATTGTCCCATTCGAGTAAATTCGACATCATTGTAGAATATTTTGTTGAACGGGGAAACTATAATGTGTATGAAATCAATGAAGCACTGTTTGCCTTTGACCAGAGTCTGATCGGAGCATAAGAACAAAGAAATGTCGCTTTCCATGCGACCACTCCACAAAAGAAAATCGCTATACTATGACTGTAAGGTACAAAACCGAGCAGCCATATGCGCGTGTAATGAGCCAAAGTTCGAGCTTGCTCGAAACCTTGGCGAATACCGCGACAGCGAGCCCGCAAGGGCGAGATCTTTTTGGAGGAGGACAAGCATATGAGAAAGAATTTAACAGAGATCGTTTTTATCTTAGACCGTAGCGGTTCCATGAACGGACTGGAACGGGACACCATCGGCGGATTCAATTCTATGATTGAGCAGCAGAAAAAAGCAGAGGGCGAAGCATTGATCTCAACGGTACTGTTTGACAATGTGAGTGAAGTCCTGCACGACCGTGTAGATGTAAAGAAAATCCGACCGATGACCGACCGGGATTATACAGTTCGCGGATGCACAGCGCTCTTAGATGCCATCGGCGGTGCGATTCATCACATTGGAAATATTCATAAGTACGCACGACCGGAAGATGTCCCGGAGCATACCATGTTTGTAATCACTACGGACGGAATGGAAAATGCCAGCCGCCGGTATGACAGCGAAAAAGTGAAGCAGATGATCGAGCGGCAGAAAGCGAAATACGGTTGGGAGTTTTTGTTCCTCGGTGCCAATATTGACGCGGTAGAGACCGCAAGCCAGTTCGGAATCGGTGCAGACCGTGCAGTCAACTATCAGTGCGACAGTGAAGGAACCGCGTTGAATTATGAGGTGGTCAGCGAAGCAATCAGCTCTGTCCGGTGCAGTGCCCCGTTGAACGCAGACTGGAAAAAACGTATAGATGAGGATTATAAAAAACGTGGAGGAAAATAGAAATATGCAGGCGTATACCTACGTTTCAAAAGGAAAATTCGAATTAAGAGAGAAGCCAAAACCGACCCTGATGCAGGAGCGGGATGCTATTGTCAAAGTGACACTCGCCAGCATTTGCTCCAGCGATCTGCATATCAAACATGGCAGCGTTCCGCGGGCAGTACCCGGGATCACGGTTGGTCATGAGATGGTGGGGATTGTGGAAGAGGTTGGAAAGGCAGTTACCAAGGTAAAACCGGGAGACCGGGTGACAGTAAACGTGGAGACCTTCTGCGGTGAATGCTTTTTCTGCAAGAAAGGGTATGTGAATAACTGTACAGATGAAAATGGCGGTTGGGCGCTGGGCTGCCGGATTGATGGCGGCCAGGCGGAATATGTGCGTGTGCCCTTTGCAGATCAGGGACTGAATAAGATTCCGGATGGCGTTACAGATCGACAGGCATTGCTGGTGGGCGATGTTCTGGCTACCGGTTACTGGGCAGCGCGTATTTCAGAGATCTCAGAGCAGGACACGGTGCTGATCATCGGAGCCGGCCCCACCGGTATCTGTACCCTGCTTTCGGTAATGCTGAAAAAACCAAGACGGATTATTGTGTGTGAAAAGGATAAAAATCGTCTGCAGTTTATCCGACAGCATTATCCGGAGATTTTGTTGGTTTCTCCGGAGAAGTGTGAAGCGTTTGTACGGGCAAACAGCGATCATGGGGGAGCTGACGTTGTGCTGGAGGTTGCGGGGGCGGAAGCTACCTTCCGTCTGGCCTGGGAATGCGCGAGACCCAATGGTCTGGTGACGGTGGTTGCTCTTTATGATCAGGCACAGATCCTGCCGCTTCCGGATATGTATGGAAAAAATCTTACCTTTAAAACCGGAGGAGTGGATGGCTGTGACTGTGAAGAAACATTACGGTTGATTGCAGAGGGAAAACTGAACACAGAGCCGCTTATCACCCACACCTATCCCTTAGAAAGGATAGAGGAAGCTTATGAACTCTTTGAAGGTAAGAGAGATGGTGTAATTAAGGTAGCAGTAGAATGCTAAAAGAAGATATAGATAATTCCAATCATTAATGTACTATATATGATCAATCAGCCGAAGCGAGGAATAAACTTACGGATGAGGAAAAACGGTTAATGCAGTGCTTTTGAGGGACAAACTTTCGTGCATTCATAGCAGAGAATACACTCTGTTCCGTTTTTCCGCTTGCGGGTTTCCTTATTAACCTCCACGTTCATGGGGCAGACCTGCAGACACTTCCTGCAATGGACACACTTATCCTCATCACAGTGGACGCGCAGAAGAGAGAAATAGCTCATAGGTTTGAGAAAAACCGTAATGGGACACAGGTACTTGCAGAATGCCCGGTTATCTTGAAACAGGAAGGCGAACACAATACCGACAAGGTAATAAAGCGCATTTCCGGCCAGGAAAAGCCAGAACATGATTTGCTCCAGATGTGCCACCTGCATCAGAAACAGCCCAGACACCAACGCCAGAGACAGAAGAAACATCACATAGCGAAGGAAGCCCAGCTTTTCTTTTCGTGGCTTCTGCGGCTGATTGTAGGGCAGAAAGTCCAGCACCATAGCTGTCCAGCAGGCGTAACCGCACCAGCCACGCCCAAAAAGCAACGGTCCGAAAATTTTTGCAACCGCGTAGTGGATAGTTGCTGCTTCGAAAACGCCGAGAAACAGGTAGTACCAGAACCCTTCGATCTGCATATTTTCACGGGAAATCACGCCAAGGTACAGCAACATATAGCTGCCCACCGCCAACTGGACGAAATGCCGGGCATACCGTTTCCCGGCGGTAAACAGTGCCGTTCCAAGCCCAAGGCAGGCTCCGATGTAGCTGAAATTCAGCAGATAGAAAAAATTGTCCTTTGTGAGCCACAGCGTAACTGCCACTGCTTCAAACAGCAGAAACAGCAGCATAGATGGCACGTATTTGTGAAGTCTGTTTGGGATTTTCGTCATCTCTTTGATCCTCTGCTTTCTTATTTTTTCTCAATGCACGGACTGCCAGGCCGGTGCAAGAGCGTGTCTGGTATCTTAGCATAAGTATAGCAGAGAAATAAAAAAATAGTAATCAGATTCTTATAAAACATCTGCAAAAAAAGTGAAACGACTACAGGCGCAGACGGTTATGACCGCCTGCGCCTGTAATCGTTTGGAGTCATGCCAGACTGTTTTTAAAAGCTGTCTGGAAATGGCCTGGACTGGAAAAGTTTGATGTATTCCTATGCATAGGGTATAATGTCTTTAGAAAAAAAGATATGATTACGAAAACAAAATATTCCGCAAACATGATAGAGAAAGTAGGTATGCTATGAAAAGAAAAATTATGATTGCTGCAGTGGCAGCTGCTGTGATTTTTGCGGTGATTGCGATCCTTTCCGTTTTGGCGCAGACACCGGCATTAATCTGAGAAATCGAAATGATCTGCTGTGAAATTTCCGGCGGATCATGGAAGGATGGGAAAACTGGCGTTTCGCAAATGATTTTGGCTACTTTCATACAAAAAAATACTTTGAATATCAAGAAATCTATGCTACACTGATACTGCATGACAAAATAAAGGAAAGTGGGGATTGGAGTATGAGTGGTCTGTTTCGTGCTCTTCATCGGACAAAAGTGTTTCGAAATCTGACGGAGCAGGAGTTTGCATGGGTTTTATATGATGTGGGAAATTCGGCATTTATTATGCTTGCCTGTTCGCTGATTCCGATCTGGTTTAAGAGTCTGGCAATCGGTACAGGGCCGGGAAAAATCAGTTCGGATCAGGCGACGGCGTATTATTCGATTGCCATTTCAATTGTTACGGTGGTGGTGGCACTGATCGGTCCTGTCTGCGGTGTGCTGGCGGATCGTAAGGATAAGAAAAAGATCTTTTTTACCACAACGGCAGGTCTTGGCATCACAGGATGTGTGCTGAATGGCGTTGCGACGAGCTGGGTGCTGTTTCTGGTCATTTATATTGTGACAAGAGTCTGCTATAATGCATCGCTGACGATTTACGATTCCATGCTGAATGACGTGACGACGGAGGAACGTATGGATGAGGTATCCTCCTATGGCTATGCGTGGGGATACCTGGGATCCTGCATTCCGTTTCTTGTAGCACTGATTGCTTACGTGTTGGGGCCGGATATGGTCGGGGTGCTGCCGGATTTTGTCTCTAAGATGATTGGCTTTTGCGTGACGGCTCTCTGGTGGCTGGTGGTGACGCTGCCGTTGCTGAAGGAGTATCGGCAGAAGAATTACGTGGAAATGAGAACGGTTACCGTCGGTCAGACATTTGGAAAAATATTCAGAACCCTGAAAAAAATCGCAGTTTCGGACCGGAAAGTATTTTTCTTTCTGATTGGATTCTTTCTCTATATTGATGGGGTTGGAACTATCATTGACAACTGCATCAACATCGGAACCGATCTGAATCTGAATACGGTCGGACAGGTTGTTTTCCTGCTTGCCACGCAGGTTGTCGCTTTTGGAGGATCTCTGTTTTTTGCAAAATTGTCGCGGAAAAAAGACACGGTATCCCTGATTCTGATCTGTATCGCAGGCTATTTTGTCATCTGCCTCTATGCGCTGACACTGCGGACGCTGGTGCACTTTGCGATTCTGGCATTTGGAGTGGGATGCTTTCAGGGATCAATTCAGTCGTTGTCGCGGTCGTATTATTCCAAAATTATTCCGGCGGAGAATTCGGGAGAATATTTTGGCATCTATGATATTTTTGCCAAGGGCGCTTCCTTCCTTGGATCTGTAGTCATTGCAGTTGTAAAGCTGGCGGGAGGAACGATCAACGTAGCGGTTGCATGTCTGGCGGTTTTCTTTGCGCTTGGATTTGTTTTTCTGAAAATTGCAGACCATCAGCCGATGGCGGGTGAAAAATAAAAGATACACAGCATAAAAAATCTCAAAACCAGGAGAACAAGAGCAACTGGTTTTGAGATTTTTTGTTTTTGACTCCGGGGTTTCACAAAGAGAGGTTACGTGTTACGATAATCAGTGAGTCGGGCTGCCGGGAATGTGGCTGCCTGAAAAAAGCACAGACAGGCCAGATCCGGAAAGCCGGAAGAGTCGATCACAAGGATGCGTTTCTGGACACCGAGGAGCTGCACATTGGTACCAGACCCCATTACACTTCTATCTGCAGACCCCGATTGCACAGATTCATGATTACAGCATGGCGCAGTTTGAGCATTGGACGAAAGAAACATTCTCTGCCAATTTTCGCAAAATGCTGACGCTGGAACAATACCGCGATTCAAAACTTGCGCAGCTTCATCATGATTATCTGGCGGGCGGACCATTGAAATATATGGCGGTGATTTTTCGTAAGCTGGCGGATTCTGATGAAACGGCCATGCAGCTGGCGTTGGAGTTTTATCTGTGACAAGAACCCGGAAGCTTTTGAAAAATTTGAAGCCGCATTCCCCAAAAAGGAAAAGCTGAAACTGCTGGGGCAGCTGTTCTGATTCGAGCGATAAAGTTTGGCAGCAGAACGATGCTGAGGGGTAAGCAGGTGTGTGATAAAAGGAGAACAGGACAATGGGGGAATCCCGTGTCCTGTTTTTTTGCCCCTGAAAAGTGGAAATTTCCTATCCCCTCTGCATACAATACAGGTAGAGTATCTTTTCAAACCCGTTCAGAAAGGATGATCATTATGACGAAAGGCATTGTAAAAATAAAGAAAAACCGTGCATTTGTAGAGCAGCAGAACGGCGAGGTGGAAGTGGCTTCCGGGCAGTATGTGTATCTGAAAGTGGAAAATTGCTGGATTCCGGTGGTGGTGCGGTATTCGGCGCGGAGGAAGAAGTGGTATTTTAAGTATCTCGAGGAAATCCCGGTCTGCGGGCAGAAGGTGCTGCTGAAGGCGTAGCCGGTAAAGGGCGTTTCACGTATGTTTAACATTTCTATGATGTTCTGTTTATCTTTCCAAAGTATGATAGAGACAGAAAAACAGACGAAAGGAGAAAGCGATGAAAAAAGGAACGGTTCGAAGACGCATTTTTGTATCCGACACGGCGATGGTTCTGGCGACGCTGTTTCTTTTCCTGCTGGTGAATCTGCTTGTGCTAAAGATCTACTCGGAGGCGATCGAGAAAGCATTTCTGGATTCCGCAGAGCAGATTGTGAATGCGCAGGAGCTGGAAGAACTGTTAAAACAGCGGATCCTGTACCAGAATAAATTTTTACTGCTGACTGCGGCAGACGGCATCGCCTGTGTTCTGATTCTGATCGGGGTCAGCTTCTGGTCACAAGAAATAGCCTTCTTTCACGCGGCCCATTTCTTTTATGCCGATGTTCTGCGAGGCAAACGTCTCAAATCCGACACTGGTTGCCACGATTGGGAGGAGCAGGAGGTTGAAAATGGTAGTTGCCACGGTATATCCGTTGATGTACTCAATACCGGCGCGGTTTACGATGACCTGAAGCGCCATCGTTCCGATCGAGAGCACGGAGCTCTGGACAATCGTTGGAATGGCGAGGGTCAGATATTCTTTCAGAGATGCAGGAGAACAGAAGATAAATAACTGTCTGAACAAGACCGAGCGCCATGCCCGCCATTCCCAGAGTAAAGACGGTCGGTTTTATTTTGTTATACTGCTGTTCGCCGTAAAAACGTCCCACAACGATATGGCCTGCGCCGGAAAAACCGCTTAAAATGGTGTAACCGATTAAGAGAATATTGTTCGCCGATGACCAGATCGAGAGCGCCGTTTCATTGACGAACCGCGCGACGATAACGCTGTCCGCGACCATGTATGCCTGGTTCAGAATCTGCATCAGAATGATCGGCATGGTGAATTTCAAAAGTGCTGTAGATACTTTTCCTTTTGTTAAATCCATAACTTTGTCCTTCATTTTTGTTGTTGACTCTGCTAGCATAAACTTATACGTAACGTACAGGTCAAGAGCAAAATCTGCACGAAGGGAGAAAAGAATATGCCATCAGAAAAATACTATAAAGTAAACGAATTTGTAAAACTGTGCGGTGTGACGCCGCGGACGCTGAAATACTATGAAACACATGGCCTGCTCCGCCCGGCATTGGTCGGGGAAAATGGATACCGGTACTACAGCCTTTCGCAGATAGACGAAATTTCGGCGATTCTTCTGTTCCGCGACTATGGCTTTTCCCTCGAGGAGATCAAAACCATCATGGAACAGGACGACCTCGCCGGAATCGAGCAGCGGATGGGGATGATGCTTTCTATTATAAAAGAGCAGAAGAGAAAGCTCGAGCAGCAGGCAAAAAACATCCGCTACACCTGCACCCAGGTCGCTGAGGCGCGGAGACATCTCGGCGAACCATTTCTGCAGAACCGCGAACCCCAGCGCATTGTCTTTGAGCCGGTCGCTCTCATGAAAGATCAGTCCTTCGGCATTAACAGTTTTTGGCGGCCCGGATCTAACCGTAAAAGGCTGCTACCAGACCGACCCCTCCGGCCCGGAAATTCTTTCCGGAAAAGGAATGTGCCTCTACGAAATGGGCTTTCCACAGCATGAAACCGTAGAAAAAGTATTCACCGCCGCCAAGGCTGCCGATCTGTCACCGGAGAGCGTTTACTGCGAAATGGTACTGGAAAACGTCGTGCCGGAGAAATGTTTGTTTCAGTATTTTACGGCGGAGAGATCACAGATATAAAAACTTACAAAATCGTAATTTCTGTGCAGATGACGGAATGATATGGTATAATGACATCAGTAAGCGGTGTTGAAGATTACCTAAGTATGGGAGGAAAAGAATATGGACAATATAATCTGGTTTATCACGACAATTCCCTGCAGCGCCTTGATTACAGGATTCGGCATCTACGCATGGAACCGAAAGAAACCCATGTGGTTCTGGTCTGGCTCAAGCGTGAAAGAAAATGAGATTTCGGATATCCGGGCGTATAATCATGCCAATGGAGTGATGTGGATCGTGTATTCGCTGGTTCTGTGGGCGGCTTCCCTTGCAGGCTTCTGGAACGGAACAGCTGCGCTGACGTTGATCATACTTGCCATGGTGGTGGGATTACCGGCGCTTATGATGGTATATCAGAGGATTTATAAAAAATATAGAGTATGAAGAAAAGTACAAAAGACAGTATCACGGAAATTACGCTTACACTGTCGGTGATTGGAGTGCTTACGAGTGCTTGCCTGTTAATTGCATCGGATCATGAGCCAACTTGTGCGGAATATAGATGTAAGAAAAGCAGGTGGAATGGAAATATATACTGCATTGTTTCGGAAGGGCTATGAGGAAAAAATAATTTGGTCTTTATGGGAAATCTGGATTATAAATACCATGCGGATATAAACGATGATTACGTTATCCCAGATGTAATGGTTGCATGTGACAGAAAACACTTAAAAGGTGGATCTTATTTCGGTGTACCAAAGTTTATAGCAGAGACGCTTAGCCCTGCTACGGCGTTGAGAGATAAGACAGTGAAAAAAGAAATTTATCAGAACGCTGGTGTGGCAGAATACTGGATCATATCGCCAAGAGAGCGGGTAGTGGAAATTTATTATCTGGAAGATGGGAAATATGAGTTGAAATATAGTTATATTCTGCAGGATGATGCAGAAGAGGCACATTATAATGCAGACACCAAGATTGTGTTAAAAGAATTTCCGCATATCAGCATGACACTGGCGGAGATTTTTGAGAATGTAGATTGAAAGGAATATAGAAATCAATAAGAAAGTCAGAAGATGAAATAAATATCTTCTGACTTTTTTGCACTAAGTGACAGAAATTTTAAACTATTGGTTTAAAAATATAAAAACTTATTTGCAATACAGAGAAATTGTTATATAATACAAATAAAAAAGCAAACAGAAGCAAAAAAACGACATAATAAACAATTTTAGAAATCCAATAAAAAGAATGAGAGAAAAAATATGCTGGCAAAATTGGAATTAAAATTAAAAGCAGAACAGGAAATCACATATCCGATGGCATCTCTTTTCCATGGAGCATTAATAGAAATGCTGCCAGAGGAATACGCAGAATATCTTCATTTATCACAGTTACATCCCTACACACAGCATTTAGAATATCGAGATGGAATCTGGTATTGGGTGATCTGCACCTTAAATGAGGAAGCGGCTAAAATCATCATCCTGGATACGTTAATGCACCAGGAGAAATTTAAAATCAAAAACAGAAATATGGAAGTATGCATCCAGCAGAAAAAATATGAAGAACTTTCAAATAAAGAATTACTGGAACATTTCTATGCAGTAAGTGATGACAGATACTTCCAGATCCATTTCTTAACCCCTACAGCGTTTAAACAAAAAGGAAGATACGTTTTCTATCCAGATCTGCGCTGTATTTTCCAAAGCCTGATGAAAAAATATGACGCTGCAGTAAAGGAAGATATCATGGTGGATGAGGAAACCCTGGAGCAGTTGTGTGAAAATGCGCAGATTGTAAAGTACGATTTGAAAAGCGTAAATTTTCCTCTTGAAAGCGTAAGAATCCCATCGTTTATCGGAAAGATTACAATTAAAATGAATGGAACACAGACCATGGCAAATTTCGCGAAAATGCTATTTGAATTTGGTACATATTCAGGTGTTGGAATAAAAACGTCGATTGGTATGGGATGTATAAAATTACTGGAGAGGAGAGAACGATGATAACAGACCGACAGATAAAACTGGTGATAGGAAGTCTGCTCCATGATATCGGAAAAGTGGTTTACCGAAGCGGAGATGGAAGAAACCACAGTCAGAGCGGATATGAATATTTAAAAACAGAAGCAAAAATTTTCGATCAGAATATTTTAAATTGCGTTCGGTTTCACCATGGAAAAAATTTAAGAACAGCACAGGTCGCAGATGACGATCTTTCTTACTTGACTTATTATGCTGACAATATTGCGGCCTTTACGGATCGGAGAGAAGCAGAAGAGGGCGAAGGCGGATTTGATAAAACTGTGCCGTTGGACAGTGTTTTTAATATTTTGAATGGAAATCATGAGAAAAAGCATTATGCCATGCAGGTATTAGATCCACATGCAGGAATCAACTATCCGACGGATCAGCCAGTTTCTATGGATGAACATTTTTATAAAACAGTAATACAGAATATTACAGAATGCCTGAGAGGAATAGAACTGGATGAAAAATATCTGAATTCGCTTTTATCCGTATTGGAAGCAAATCTTAGTTATATTCCGTCATCTACTTCGAAAAAAGAGCTGACAGATATCTCTCTGTATGATCATATAAAAATGACAGCAGCGATCGCAGCGTGTACAGAACAGTATCTGGAAGAAAAACAGGAAAGAAATTATAAAAAACTTCTGTTTGAAAATGCAAAACAGTCGTATGAAGAAAAGATGTTTCTCCTGTATTCCATGGATATTTCCGGCATTCAGAATTTTATTTATACCGTAGGAGAGAGCGGAGTATTAAAAGGACTCCGGGCGAGAAGTTTTTATCTTGAAATCATGATGGAACATGTAGTAGATGAATTACTGGAAAAACTGGCGCTTTCCAGAGCAAATTTGATCTATACAGGTGGTGGTCATTGCTACATGCTTTTACCGAATACAGAACATGTAAAAAATGAGATAGCAGACTATGAAAAAGAATTAAATGCCTGGATGATGCGGCAGTTTGATACAGCACTTTATGTGGCAAGCGGATATGCGCCAGTCAGTGCAAATGAATTAAGAGATGAACCAGAAGGCAGTTATTCGGGATTATATCTGAAAATATCGAAAATGATTGCAGGAAAAAAATCCCATCGTTATGATGCGGATATGATACGATCCTTAAACAAAAAACGACACAGTGGAGAGCGGGAATGCAAGGTGTGTCGAAGAATGGCAGAATTGACAGATGATAAATGCGGAATGTGTAATGCATTGGAAAAAATGTCAGGGAATATTTTGCACGACCCTTATTTTACCGTGGTAATAGGAAAAGAAAAAAATGCGCTTCCTCTTCCAGGAGAAAAATATCTTGTGGCAGATACAAAGGAAAGCTTATTAAAAAGAATGCAGCAGGATGGATATGTTCGAAGTTATACCAAAAATGATTTTTATACAGGAAATCAGGTAGCAACAAAATTGTGGGTAGGAGATTATGCAACAGAAGATACCTTTGAAGGATTTGCACAGAAAGCAGAAGGAATTGAGCGAATCGGTGTTTTACGTGCAGATGTTGATAACCTTGGAACCACATTTGTCTATGGATTTCAACGGCCAGATGGAAGCCACAAATATGTTACGCTGTCAAGAACGGCAACCTTGTCAAGACAATTGTCCTTGTTTTTCAAATGCTACATAAACAGTCTGCTGAGAGAAGGCGAAGCGGGGATTTTTGCTGGAAAAGGAAAACGAAACGCTGCCATTGTATATTCCGGAGGTGATGATGTATTTCTTGTGGGGGCATGGAATGAAGTGATTGCAGCTTTCCAGAAATTGAAAAATGCATTGGCCCGTTTCGCACAGGGAACTTTGACAATATCCGGCGGAATTGGTGTTTACCCGGAAAAATATCCATTAAATGTTATGGCAAAGGAAGTAGAACGTCTGGAGGATGCATCCAAACAAAACGATGGGAAAAATGCCATCACCGTGCTGGATGAAAGCCACGTATATCCGTGGGATGAATTCCAGAAGAAGGTAGTAGAAGAAAAAGTAAAAACACTAAAATGGTATTTTGAACAGACGGAAGAGAGAGGAATGTCTTTTCTGTATCATCTGACAGAATTGCTGCGAAACAGTGAAGAGCATATTAATATTGCAAGATATGCTTATCTGCTTTCCAGAATGGAGCCGGATAAGGACAGCAGCAGGGAAGAAAAAGAGGCGTATCAGATTTTTTCGAGAAAAATGTACGAGTGGGGAAATGATGCAAGAGAGAAAAGAGAGTTGATTACGGCAATTTATCTTTACGTCTATCTGAAACGGGACAAGGAGGAACAGAAATGAAATTAACAGAAGAAAATTATGTGAAAACGGCGGAAAATGTTATTAAGAAATTGATTCAGGAAATAGAACAAAAGAAAAGTCGAATAGGACTGGTGACAACATCTAAAATTCGAAATCTGCTTGCAATGACAGCAGAAATTTATAATGATGTGATTAATTCCACAGATGAGCGTTTATCACAGGAAGTAATTGGAAGAATCAATTACTTAAAAGTTCGAGTTGTTTATGAAGCGGGAAGAGAACCTTCCGTAAAAAATTTTGTCGTTGGGGCAGAACTTTTGGATTGTTTGGATGATATAAAAGGAAGCAGAAAACAGTTTTTACTATTTAGCCGGTATATGGAAGCTTTGGTAGCATACAGAAAATTTTACGGACAGAAAGATGAATAGGGGGAGAAAACTATGTTTGCAAAAGTTATGATCAGTGGAACGATAGAAACAGTTACAGGCTTACATATCGGAGGTTCCGGTGCTTTTTCTGCAATTGGTGCAGTTGATTCTCCTGTTGTAAAAGACAGCAGAACGGGAAGACCGATGATCCCAGGCAGCAGCTTGAAAGGAAAAATGCGGGCGCTGCTTGCAAAGAGATATAATGAGGACTGGATTGCAGAAACACCAGATGATGATGCAGAGTGCCTGACCAACCTGTTTGGAAGTGCCAAAAAGGGAAAAGTAAGCCGTATTTTATTTTCCGATATGTTTCTGGAAAATACAGACGAGCTGAAAAATGCAGGACTGACAAGTTATACAGAAGTTAAATTCGAGAACAGCATTAAGAGAACAACAGCAGTTGCAAATCCGCGTCAGATTGAACGTGTTGTGCGCGGAGCAAAATTTCCAATGGAGCTGATCTATGAAGTATCAGATGAAGAAACTATGATCAAAGATTTCAAGATCCTGAAAGATGGATTTACTTTGATGCAGATTGATTATCTGGGAGGAAGCGGTTCAAGAGGATACGGACGAGTAAAAATCACAGATCTTGATCTGGATATACTGATTGGAGATGTTTCAGATGAAACAATGGATCAGTGCCGGGAAGTTTTAGAAGGATAAAGGAGCAGCGATGAATTATTCGATTTACAAATTTGAATTTTTAACCGGTGTTCATTTTGGAATAGGAATGCTGAATGAAACAGCGAATACGTTTCAGGCAGACCAGCTATTTTCGGCACTTTATATCGAAGCATTAAAAATGCAGATGGAAGAAGAGTTTCTGGATGCAGTAAGAAGCGGAAGATTATTGTTTTCAGATGCATTTCCCTATATGGGACAGCAGTATTTTGTGCCAAAGCCAATGGTGTATGTAGAACCGGTGAAAAAAGGCGTTTCGGAGCAGAAAAAAGCATACAAAAAATTAAAATTCCTGCCGATTGATAAGATGGACGATTTCCTGGAGGGAACTTTAGATCCGACAGAAATTGACATGAAAGATTTCGGAAAATTTCAGCAGGAAACACAGGCAGCGGTAAGAAGAGAAAAAGAGGATACACTGCCCTATCGAGTGGGTGTTTTCTATTTTGGAGAAAAAAGCGGTTTGTATATTCTGACAGCATGGGAGCAGGAAGAGGATAAACAGTTATTGGAAGAATTGTTGGAATCTTTGTCTTATACAGGAATTGGAGGAAAGAAGTTTTCGGGACTTGGAAAGTTTAACTGCATTCCGAAAAAAGTTCCAGAACAATTTATGAAGCAATTGGAAAAAAAGGCGGGTAGATATATGCTGCTTTCGCCAGCACTTCCAAGGGATGAAGAACTTGAAGAGGCACTCTCAGGGGCCAGTTATCAGTTGGAAAAACGTTCGGGATTTGTAGCATCACCGGAATATGCTCCGGAGTGGAGGCGAAAAAAGGATCTCTATGTTTTTCAGGCGGGTTCCTGTTTTGAAAAGAAGTTCGAGGGAGATATTTACGATGTCTCAGACGGAGGAAACCATTCAGTTTATCGGTATGCCAAGCCGTTATTTATGAGGATATAGGGATGAAAGATTATTTAGAACACTATGAGGGAAAAATATATGCTTTATCGCCTATTTATGTTGGGTCTGGAGAAAAAATAAAAAAGAATGCATATATTTATGCGCCGCGAAATCATCGAGTCGTAATTCCTGATATTGAAAAAATGTATACTGCACTGCGGAAAAAAGGACTGGAACGGGAATTTACAAGCTATCTTATGAGCAGCGGCGACAGAGGTCCGTCGTTGGCGCAATGGCTGGGAAGCCATGGAATCAGTGAAAAAGAATGGCGGGAATGGAAACGATACGAAATGGATGCTGGGGAAGCATTCTTGCAATTAGGACCCAGGAAAAAAAGCAGTGATATTGATGGATTTTGTAGAGATGGGTATGGAATGCCGTATGTGCCGGGAAGTAGTATAAAGGGAATGCTTCGGACAGCATTACTTGCATCGGAAATAGAAAATAATCCAGAAAAATATAAGAGAATTGCTTTGGAGATTAGTGAAAAGTCGCAGGAACGTGCGAAAAGAATACCAGATCGTGCGTGTTTGATGAAAGAAACACAGAAATTGGAGCAGCAGGCATTTTACACGCTAGGCCGGGAGCAACGGCTGAATAGTGCTGTGAATGATCACATGGCAGGTCTACTTGTAGGAGATAGTGAGCCAATTGATTTAGAACAGTTAACTTTGAGTCAAAAGATAGACGTAACTTTGAATGGTGAAGAAAAACCACTACCGATTTTGAGAGAAACATTGAAACCAGGGACAGAGATTAGATTCAGCCTTACCATCGATAGAACGTTATGCCCATATTCAATAGAAAAAATAGAATCTGCACTGGATCAATTTCAGAAAACATGCTATGATAATTTCTATATGCGGTTTCATCGCGGAACAAAAGAAAAAGGAATTGTCTGGCTTGGCGGCGGCTGCGGATTTCCAACAAAAACGGTTTTATATCCAATGTTTGGCAGAAAAGCAGTACGCGTGATTGATCAGATAAATCGAAATACTTTGCATCCTAAAGTGTATGCACAGCATAAACATGCAAAGGACGTAGGCCTTGGAGTTGCACCGCATGTATGCAAATGCACGAAATATCAAGGAAAATTATATGATATGGGAATGGGAAGAATAGAGTTTTCCCGGCAGTAAAAAGAATTTTGCGCCGCACTGCATAAAATAAGGGAAAAAGCGGCGCAAGCATAAGAAATAGAAAAAGAAAAACAATTTTTAAATTTTGCCCCGCAAAACAACTCCGGAACCCTGATAAACAGAGGGGTTCTAGAGGCAGGGTAGAGAAAGTAGATTCCCCGATAGGGGACGAAAACGCGTTGCTTTGATCGTTGTCTTATCTGGACTATTCCAGTAGAGAAAGTAGATTCCCCGATAGGGGACGAAAACATTCGGTGATGTTTTCTGCTAACAGGATTTCGATAAGTAGAGAAAGTAGATTCCCCGATAGGGGACGAAAACTGCATAACCAGTTATTTTAGAAATTTCTTTTGCAGTAGAGAAAGTAGATTCCCCGATAGGGGACGAAAACAATTTGTTTTCTTTCTGCTGCTTCGTTGGCTCTCTTGTAGAGAAAGTAGATTCCCCGATAGGGGACGAAAACTGCATTTTGGAGAACAGTATTTCTGCATTCCGGATTTGTAGAGAAAGTAGATTCCCCGATAGGGGACGAAAACAAGACTTTCCCTTTTAAAACCACTTTGTTATCAGTAGAGAAAGTAGATTCCCCGATAGGGGACGAAAACGGTAATAAACGTCTGTGATACATTTCAAGACACCATCGTAGAGAAAGTAGATTCCCCGATAGGGGACGAAAACGTTTTAAAATTATCGTATTGTAATTCATTTCTGGTAGAGAAAGTAGATTCCCCGATAGGGGACGAAAACAAATGACCACCGATGTAAAGCTTAATCTTGTATTTCGTAGAGAAAGTAGATTCCCCGATAGGGGACGAAAACGGATTCCTTCCAGACTTTTAATTTTTTTTGCTTTGTAGAGAAAGTAGATTCCCCGATAGGGGACGAAAACTCGACGTCAAAAAACGATATAAATCCTTGTAATTGCTGTAGAGAAAGTAGATTCCCCGATAGGGGACGAAAACGAGGTCGCCGATCAAGATTGACGTTTTGCTTGCGCTCAGTAGAGAAAGTAGATTCCCCGATAGGGGACGAAAACAATCATCATAAAATCGCTTTCCTTTCTGTGAATACTGTAGAGAAAGTAGATTCCCCGATAGGGGACGAAAACTTGTTACCATTACAAAGCAAATCATCACCTTTTCTTCGTAGAGAAAGTAGATTCCCCGATAGGGGACGAAAACGGTTCTACGAACTTATCACCAAGTGCTTTCATTACGTATAAAAAAAGAAGATGCTCCGATAGGGGACGAGAATTTCCCATAGGCTTTTGCTGCCTGCCTCGCCATTGGTTTTGGTGAATGAGGTAGAAAAGTAGATACCCCGCTAGGGGCAGAAAACAGTATGGAGTGGGATAGAGTGAAAAATGCAAAGGGAGGGAAGTGCATGAGCTACCTATATGTTTGTGAACAAGGAGCTAGCATCGGAGTCGCTGAGAATCGATTTCAGGTGAAGTACAAGGATGGAATGCTAAGGAGTATTCCAGCGGAGACATTGGAAGTGATAGAAGTTTTTGGTAATGTTCAGGTGACAACGCAATGCTTGGCGGAATGTTTGAAACGTGGAGTAAATATCATCTTTTACTCTACCTATGGAGCCTATTACGGCCGCCTGATTTCAACGACACATGTCAATGTACAAAGGCAGAGAAAACAGGCGGATCTTGGAAAAAATGAAAAGTTTAAGCTTGCTTTTTCAAAAAAGATTATTGATGCCAAAATCCGAAATCAGGTTGTAATTTTAAGAAGATATGCGAGGTCAAGCCACGCAGATGTTGGGCGGGCAGTTGATGAAATGCAGTATATGTGCAAAAAAGTACAGAATGCAGGAAGTATTGAACAGCTTATGGGGTATGAGGGAACTGCTGCCAGAAAATATTTTCAGGTATTAGGACAGCTTATCGAACCGGAATTTGCATTTGAAGGAAGGTCCCGACGTCCGCCGATGGATCCGTTCAACTCTATGATCAGCCTCGGATATTCCATTATTCTGAATGAAATTTATGGAAAAATCGAAGGAAAAGGACTAAATCCGTATTTTGGCGTAATGCACAAAGACAGAGAAAAACACCCAACACTGGCGAGTGACCTGATGGAAGAGTGGAGAGCCGTATTAATTGATACAACTGCGCTCAGTATGCTGAATGGACATGAATTGACGACAGAAAATTTTTACAGTGGAATAGATCAGCCAGGAGTATTTCTGGAAAAAGAAGGGTTCAAAAAATATATCCAGAAGCTGGAAACCAAATTCAGAACCCAGAATAAGTATCTTTCCTATGTGGAGTACAGCGTCAGTTTCCGGCAGGCATTAAATATGCAGATTAACCAGTTTGTAAAAGCAATCGAGACAGAAAATGTAGAAGAATATTCTCCGATCTTGATTCGATAAAAAGAAAGGCGCTGTTTGGATGGAAAATTATTTTTGGAATACAGAAGAAATAAAGACGGAGAAAAAGGTTTACATTCTTGTGATTTATGATATTGTGAATAACAAGTGCCGGACAGATTTTGCAAAGAAAATGAATGGATATGGCTTCCGTGTCCAGAAATCAGCATTTGAGGCAATGGTATCGGAGAGTTTGTATCGAAAATTATTAGCAGAAATCCCGAAATTAATTGATAAGACAACGGATAGTGTTCGAATATACAAAATCAGAGGGGCTGGAGAGGTTAATTTGTTTGGAATTAATCAGGAGATCAAAAACGAAGAAGTAATCATTATTTGACGGAGGGGAAGAATGAATCAAACTATTTTATTTACACCAGTTGGAGGAACAGATCCGATCTCATCTACTAATATTCATGATGGATCTATGCTGCATATCTGCAGAGTGTATCAGCCGCAGAAAGTCATTTTATATATGTCAAAGGAGATGCTGGACAACCAAGAAAAGGACAATCGATATCGTTACTGTCTGGATCGGTTGGCACAGATGCAGAATCGAAAAGTGGAATATGAGGTAATCGAAAGGAGGGAACTGACAAAGGTTCATGAATTCGATTATTTTTATCAGGATTTTCGCGATATTATAAGCAGAGTGTATCAAACGATGGATGAGACAGATACGCTGCTGCTGAATATATCATCGGGCACACCGGCGATGAAAAGCGGACTCGCGGTTTTGCAGACAATTGGTGAATTCCCTGCGAAACTGATACAGGTGGCAACTCCAGAGAAAAGGATCAACGAACATGTTCATAAAGATTATGATGTGGTTACATTGTGGGAATTAAATGAGGATAATGCAGAAAATTATGAGAACCGCTGCAAAGAGGTGCAATGCCCGACGCTGGCAAATATAAAAAAAGAAGAGATTATAAAGAAGCATGTGCTGGCTTATAATTACAGTGCTGCGTTTGATATTGCAGAGACATTGCCGGATGAAATGACGACAGAGTACAAGGATCTTCTAAAGTTAGCTTATGCAAGAGTTTTGCTGGATTTTAAGAGTGTAGACAAAATGATTGAAAAAACGAAGATTCAGTGTCTGCCGGTCCGTTCATCGTCACAGAGGAAATATTTTGAATATGCACTTAACATGGAACTGCGTTTAAAAAAAGAAGAATATGTTGATTTCGTGCGTTCCATTACACCATTAATAGTGGACTTGTTTGAAATTATTTTGAAAAAACAGTGCAAAATTGATATTAATGATTATTGCAATAAGAAAAGAGAAGATGGAAAAGAGCGTAGATGGTGGTCAAAACGAAAATTGGAGGGAACAAGAGCAGAAGAAGTTTTTAAAGAATATTATGCGGAGAAGAATAAAGAATTTTTGGGAGGGGATATTTATTCCATTCATTTAAAAATCCTGCTTGATGGTTTATCGGAAGATGCTCATTTAAAAGAATTGATTGCAAATGTAAGAAGCGTGGAAGAAAATATACGTAATCTTGCGGCGCATGAAATTGTTTCTGTTACAGAAGAAACAATTGTGGCATTGACAGGGTTCAGCAGCGAAAAAATCATGGCGATGATCAAAGAACTTTTCAATTATACGGGAATTTCAATTCGAAAGGAATATTGGAATTCTTACGATGAAATGAATACGGAAATTCTGAAAAAAATGTCTGTGAATGAATAAAACGGTGGAAAGAATTGGTTTCCTGATTTCCAAATTCATCATTTACACCGCCGAAAAAGTCTGCTAAGATAAAGAAAACTTCTTACCAAACGAGAAAACAGGAGTGATTTACATTGAAAAAGATTTTATTTATCGCAACCGGCGGCACAATCGCTTCGAAGAAGACGGAAAATGGTTTGACTCCGCAGATTACGCCGGAGGAGTTATTGTCTTATATTCCGGAGGTGGAAGGCCTCTGTGAGATTACGGCGGTGCATCCGTTTAATCTGGACAGCTCGAATGTGGTTCCGGAGAACTGGAGCACGCTGGTGAAAGTGGCGAAGGAGCATTACGAGGATTACGACGGTTTCGTCATCGCGCACGGAACTGATACGATGGCGTACACCGCGGCGGCGCTTTCCTATATGATTCAGAATTCGGAAAAGCCGATCGTCATCACCGGAGCACAGCGGCCGATCAATTTGGATATCACGGATGCAAAGACAAACCTGTCCGACAGCTTTTATTACGCCTGTGATGATGCATCCCAGGGTGTGCAGATTGTGTTCGACGGAAAAGTCATCGCGGGAACGCGCGCGAAGAAGGTGCGGACGAAGAGCTACAATGCCTTTTCCAGCATCGATTTCCCGTACCTTGCGGTAATACAGGACCGCCGGATTCTTCGGTATCTGCCGATGCTGCCGTATGAAAAGCCGGTTCGTTTTTATGAAAACTTAAGCGATAACGTTTTTCTCTTGAAACTGATCCCGGGAATCAGCCCGGTATTGCTTCCGGCGATTTTTGAGCACTACGATGCGATCATTGTGGAGAGCTTCGGTGTCGGCGGTATTCCGGCGAGCATCAAGGAGCCGTTTTACGAGCTCTGCCAGAAGTACCCGGAAAAACTCATCATCATGTGTACCCAGGTTTCTCACGAGGGAAGCGATATGACCGTCTATGAAGTCGGCCATGAGATGAAAACCCTGTGCAACATTCTCGAGTCATACGATATGACCCCGGAGGCAGTCGCAACTAAAACCATGTGGCTTCTCGGCAACCGTCCGGATGATCATGAGAGCCGGGAAAAAGCATTCTATAAACCGATCAACTACGATACGGTCTGGAAATAAGAAAAAGAAAGACGGCAAAAAGGCTGTCACGGTCCGCAGGAAAGAAATGTTTCTGCTGGCTGTGAACGCCTCTTTTTCTTTTTGAGGAAAAAGAAATTTTCCACAAAATTTTCAGATAGTACGGACGCAAAATTGATTTTTATTGGAAGAATTGTGCAAATTTCATAGAAAAATCAGAAACAGGTTGACATCTTTTGAACATTTTAGTAGAATTGAATTCATGATGCAGTGCGGAAAACGGCGGATTTTGGATGACGAATCCAACCGCTGGTTACAGTTACAACATATGTGTGAACGATAACGATTTCGGAGGTGCATGCATGAAACGGTTAAGGTTTACAGCAGATATGACAAAAGAACAGAAGCGAAACACCGTTGAGGCGGCGCTGCTTCTTGGTTTCCAGGCAGAGACGGCAGTGTTTCCTGTTGCAGCCGCGGATGGAGAAATCCCGGTACCGGAAACAAAAGAAGAATTCCGGAAGCTGTGGAAGAAAACAGCAGATGCAGCCCCGGAGGGGTATGAGGCGGCTTCGGACCACATCGGGCCGGTTTACGACCTGGATTTCCGGGAAAAAACAGGATTGGAAAAAATGTTCCAAAAAGGTCCGTTTTTAAAAGATCAGAATCACGATTTCCTCCCGGATGCACTTGATGTAAAACTGGTGCTTCCAGAGGACGCAAGCGATGCTATGTTTCTTGCAGCGTGTGATCTGGCATACCGTTTCGGGATGGAGACGACAGGATACGAAGGAACCATTCTTGCCGAGGCGGGTTACAAGGGAAATCAGATTATTTTTGAAAAAGCAGATCAGACAGAACTGGTCCTTGGAGAGACAGACGGTGACGGCGTAAAAGTGTATCTGCGCGGAGACGGCGAAGCACTGACCGCATTCACCGCCCGCCTCTGCAATACATTTCCAAAGATCTGCGGTGAGAGAAGCTGGAAAGATCTCCTGATGGACATGGTGGATGATTTTATCCTACGCGGAGAGGACGGCCAGCTTGCCGAACTGAAAGCTTTACAGGAAAAAGAAAGCGGCACCTATGCGGTTTACGGATCGCCGCGCTGGAGCGAAGAGCAGAAAAAAGAGGCCGGAGATGCAGAAGTCTACAATTACAAATCCGGTCAGAAAATGTACGAGAAAGTATATGAACTCCCGTGGGAGGTCGAAGTATTTGAAGAACTTCTGGAAACGGAAGTCTATCCGAAACTCAAAGAGGGAAGCACCGTAAAAATCACCGGAGCAGTCAGCGAGACCGAGAGCGTGCGCCGGAAGATGTGCGAAGCGATCGATGCAAAAATCCGCGAAGCAGGCGCTGTGCCGGAACAGACAACGATTTACTGTGCCTACAAACAGGGCTATTCCTGGCTGGCAGAAGAAATGCTTCCGCGTCTGAAAGAGGCCGGAGCCGATACGGTTACCGTTTATTTCAAACCGTTTCTCCCAGAAGGCCAGACGGAATGGAATGATGAAAACGGAGCCATCCCGTCTTACCACAACCTGAGTGCCGAGACGCCGGACAAATGGTACGACCTACCGATCCGTTATCTGCAGGAGCTGTACCCGATCGAGGATCTTCTGGTAAAAGAGCTCGGTATCGAGAGAAAAAATGTCGTATTCAAAGCCTATGAGGGAGAAGATGACATCACATATCTCTGCCAGGGAAGCAAAGAAAACAGCGTCTGCTGTGAGGATACATACAAGGCCGCGTGGTCGGAGCGCCCGTATATGAATGAATACCCGCAGATGGGAAAAGTTCATCCGTCGACCGGTTATATAAAAGTGGAAGTAGATGGAAACACCATCCTTGACCAAAAAGTCCGCACCGATCTGGAAGAAATCTGGGATGTCTATCAGAGCGAAGTCCTTCCGGACTGCCGCCGCTATATCGAGGAAAAAACCGGCGGAACCGTTGCGGAGGAGATGCAGCCGTTCTTCCACGAACTGAGAATGGACATTACGGTAAGCGAGCCGGACGAGCCGACAGGTTCCCGTGAGGATCTGATCTCATCGCTTGATGCACTCCATGAGGACATGTATTTTGTGGGCGGTGATTATTTTAAAAATTACGGCATTCAGAAAGCCGGCGTGATGCTGGATGCACCGGGCCTGATTCTGCCGGTGATCCATCAGAAAGAGGGCCGGCCGGTCTTTCGCGTTACGCTGACAGAGCCGTTAAAAGATGCGGCATGCATCACAAAAGACGGAGAGACCGCTGCCGCAGAGAGAAAACGAAGTGAAGTCGAAACCTGGATTTCCGCAGTTTCGTGGGAAAACGGAGAGCTGAATTTCCATATCACAGTGAAAGGCGCAGCAGAGGCTACCGTAAAAGCATACGCAGCGCTGTGGTCGAAAGGTGTTCTTGAAAAATGCAGCTGTGTTCCTGTGGAAACAGCGCTTGTCTTTGAAACAGAAAGCGGCGCATCGTACGCGGCACAGACCCCGGAGCGGGAAGAAAAGCCAAAGGCGAAACGGATCGAGAACATCAACCTGCATGAGCACGAACTGATCGGATACGATACGTATCGGGAGATCATTGAGGAGCTGAAAGAAGTTCCGGGTATCAAGGTCTTCCGGATTGCCGTTTCCTATACGGGCCGCGAGCTCTATGCAGTCTGGCTGAAACCGGAGTACGAGGGATATCTGTCGCTGACAAAGCGTCTGGCGAGAGTGCCGAGCGAGGTGATCAATGCAAGACACCATGCAAACGAGGTTGCCTCAACGAATGCATCGTTTATGCTGCTGAAGAAACTTTTAACAGAAGATGTTTACAAAGAGCTGCCGGATAAGCTGAATCTGATCCTGATCCCGATGGAAAACGTGGACGGTGCAGCGATTCACTATGAACTGCAGAAGGAGCATCCGACGTGGAAATTCCATGTGGCACGGTTCAATTCTCTTGGAAAAGAGTTTTACCGTCATTATTTCCAGCAGGATACGATTCACAGCGAAGCGATGGGCATCAGCCGGATTTACGAGAAATATGCACCGGATATGATGGTGGATAACCACGGTGTGCCAAGCCACGAATGGGAGCAGCAGTTTTCTGGTTATACCTCCCCGTCCTACAAAGGTTTCTGGCTTCCGAGATCGCTCTTATATGGTTATTTCTGGTATGTAATGAATCCGGAATACAAAGGAAACTATGATGTGAATAAGGTCATGGAGGATGTGATCGCAGACAAGATTGCAGCGTATCCGGAGATGAAAGCACTGAACCAGGAGTGGAGTGCACAGTTTGAAAAATATGCCCATGCGTGGATGCCGAAACTGTTTCCGGCTAATTATTATAAAGAAATGATCAATTACTGGATTCCGTATGAATCGAATCCGACGCATGGATATTCGTCGATCCGCTATCCGTGGATTACAACCGTCGCTTATACGAGCGAGGTTGCGGATGAAACGGCACAGGGAGAATACCTGAACCTGTGTGCGCGGGCTCATGTGGCGCACGACGAAGTGACAATACAGATGCTCATGGAGGCGCGGAACGTTATGGACTGCCGCTTTACCGAGCAGGATGGAACGATTTTGACCAGCTACATACGAAAGAGACCGATGATTGTCTCTAGGTAACTGGAAGAAATACAGGATACAGGGTTGTGAAAGCACGAGCGTGCGGAGCAGCCTGTATCCAAAAAAACTACATTTTATTTAAGGAGGAGTTTAGGTATGGAACTCATCAAATTACTTGGCGTGTTAATCGTTATCGTCGGATTCGCGCTGAAACTGGATTCAATCCTCATCATTTTCCTGGCGCTGATTACGACAGGGATCGTTGGCGGCCTTGGCGTCGGCGGTCTTCTTGAGACCATCGGAACCAACTTCGTAGCGAACCGAAGCATGGCGATCTTCATGATGATCCTGCTCGTTACTGGTACGCTTGAAAGAAACGGTCTTCGTGAAGCAGCAGCAAACCTGATTAAGAAAGTTAAGAGTGCAACAGCCGGCAAGCTGATCGCTGTATACGGCGTATTAAATGGCCTGTTCGGTGCATTCAACGTAGGATTCGGCGGTGTTGCCGGATTCATCCGTCCGGTTCTTCTTCCGATGGCAGAAGGTGCGATCGAGAACAAAGAAGGTACCGTAAACGAAGAGCACTTAGAAGAAGTCAAAGGACTTGCAGCAGCAATGCAGAACTTCACCTGGTTCTTCTTCCAGGTTCTGTTTGTCGGCGGTGCCGGTGGAATTCTGGTACAGACGACACTTGCCGGTCTTGGCTATGAAGTAAGCCTGATTGACCTTGCGGCAGTTGAAATTCCGGTTGCATTATTCTCACTGGTTGTTTCCTGTGTCTATGTCATTGTAAAAGACAATCGGATTTCGAAAAAATACTATGAAAAATCAGCCGGCAAAAAGACACAGAAATAGGAGGAACACTAGATGAGCGCATTAAAAGTTATACAGGTTCCAGCCGCATTTAATACGGCCGGATTAAATATTGTATGGATTCTCGTTGGCCTGATTGCAATCTACGCGGGCATTAAAAACCTTCTGGATGAAGAAAATCCGTCCAGAATCGGAACAGCCATTTTCTGGTGTTCGTTCGGTATTGTTACAGCACTTGGCACCTGGCTTCCGGCCAAGGTTTCCGGTGTCCTTGTTATTATTATGTGTCTGCCGCCGATCTTCAAGAAAGTAAAGGTTGGAAAAACAAACGCACCGGAAAAAGCACACACCGAAGCACAGTTTAAGAAGATTGGAATGAAGATTTTCGTTCCGGCATTCTGTGTTGCTGTATTTTCCCTTGCTTTTTCACTGTTCTCCAATATGAGCTCCATGATCGCGATTACACTTGGTGTTCTCGTAGCCATTATTTTCCTGGTTGCATACGACTCGAAAGAGAACAAACCGCAGGTTTTCCTGAAAGATTCCGAGCGTTTCCTTTCCCTTACAGGACCGCTCAGTATGCTGCCGCAGCTGCTTGGCTGCCTGGGCGGTGTCTTTACTGCAGCCGGTGTTGGTGAGGTTATTGCACAGATCGTAGAGAAAGTTGTTCCGAAAGGAAATGTTAATATTGGTATCATCGTTTATGCCGTTGGTATGGTACTGTTCACCATGATCATGGGTAATGCATTTGCAGCCATCACCGTTATGACGGTTGGTATCGGTGCTCCGTTCGTACTGGCATACGGTGCAAATCCGGTAGTCATCGGTATGATCGCACTGACCTGCGGTTACTGCGGAACCTTAATGACTCCGATGGCAGCAAACTTCAATATCGTACCGGTTGCAATCCTGAATATGAAGGACCGCTGGGGCGTAATCAAAAATCAGGTGCTGGTTGGATTAATTATGCTTGTATTCCAGATCTGTTATATGATAGTATTAAAGTAAATCGTCAGGACAGACTAACTAAGGTCATCGTATTTTCCGAAAGGGAAGGGCGGTGGCCTTAACGTCCGTAAAATGGTTGACTAGATATGACAGGAGAAGGAAGAGAAACAAATGACACCGAACATGGAACGGGGGGCTTGGATCATCATCCACGAATGGGTAAGAGTAAAAGCGTGGGATAAAGTACTGATTGTGACATCAAAGGAGCATCAGGCGGAGGCGAAAGCGCTGGAAATGCAGGCGCGGAAAAAAGCGCGGTCCGTCAACACACTGATTGTTGAAAATAAAGGACGCCATGTGGGCATCTTTTTCGACGATAACGAGGCGGTCTTTGATCCCTACACTGCGATCATTGCAGCGACCGAGTATTCGCTTGTGACAACAAAAGCAGCGAAGCGTGCGATTCAGAAGCACAAAAAGTTTCTGTCGCTTCCGCTTTCGACGAACGACGGAAGAAGTCTTCTGGAGTTCGATTTCCTTTTGATGGACACGAAAAAGAGCCGCATGATGGCAAAGCTGTTTATGAAGTATCTCCGTTCATCCGGCAAAGTGCATGTGACGACACCGGCAGGAACGGATATGATGTTCTACAAAGAGAACCGCAATCCGGGATTTTTCAACGGCGTATTAAGAGACGGAAAAGGCTATTCGTCCTCAAGTATTGAGGTCTATGTACCGATCGAGGAGACAAAGACAGAGGGCATTATGGTGCTCGACGGATCGCTGGGATACATCGGACGAGCCGATGAGCCGACGAGAATCATCTTCAAAGGCGGCAGAATCGTCGATATCGAGGAGACACCGACCGGCATCCGCTTAAAGAAGTACATGGAGGAATATTTCGATCCACGGATTTATATCGCAGGAGAGCTTGGCATAGGGCTGAATTCGTGCTCGAACTGCCTCGGCAACTGCTACATTGAGGATGAATCCGCGTATGGAACCTTCCACGTAGGGCTTGGACGCAATATCGCGCTCGGCGGCGTGCAGAATGCGAAAGGCCACTTCGACCTGGTCTGCCGGGAACCCGATATTTTTACCGATAACCGTCAGATTATGGACCGGGGAAAGATTATTGCACCCGAGCCTGTGTTATACTAAAGGACAGAACCAGGAGACAAAAATTAAGAGACAAAAGGAGAAAAGACGATGAAAGTTTTATTAACAGGATTTGACCCATTTGGAGGAGAGAGCGTGAACCCGGCATTCGAGGCCATCAAACTTCTGCCGGATACCATCGCCGGAGCAGAGATCGTAAAAGTTGAGATTCCGACCGAGTTTACCAGAAGTATTTCCTGTGTGGAAGCAGCCATCAAAGAGCACAATCCGGACGTTGTCATCGATGTCGGACAGGCAGGCGGACGCGCATGCGTAACCGTAGAGAAAGTCGGCATCAACCTTGCAGACGCAAGAATCCCGGACAACGCCGGAGAGCAGCCGTCCGATGAACCGCTGCAGGCAGACGGCCCGACCGCATACTTTGCAACGATTCCGGTCAAAGCAATGGTTCAGAACGTCCGCGAACACGGCCTTCCGTGCCACGTATCCTTCACCGCAGGCACCTACGTATGCAACTGCGTTATGTACAATGTGCTTCACCTGTGCGCAACGAAATATCCGAACATCCGCGCAGGCTTCATCCATGTACCGTTCGCATGCGAGCAGGTAGTCGGAAAAGCAAGCACCATGGCAAGCATGCCGCTGGAAACGATTGCAAAATCTCTGGAATACTGCATCGAGGCGGTTGTAACCAACAAAGAAGAAGTAAAAGAGGCAATGGGAACGACCCACTAAAGAAGCATTTCAGGCCGTCTTACCGGAAAAAGGTGAGGCGGCCTATATTTTTTGCTTTTTTCCCTTTTGCAAACCATATCTTTTGTGTTACAATAGATTTTGTCAGAATTTTTATGCGAAAGGAACGAAAGAAAATGGAAGAGGGTAAAATTTTTAAATTTCATAATGACCTTGATACAGACCAGATCATCGCGTCCCAGTATCTGCTTCTGCCGAATCTGGATGAGATGAAAGGCCATGCGTTTGAATCGTTAGATCCGGACTTTGCAAAGAAAGTAAAACCGGGAGATTTTGTCGTAGGAGGAGAAAACTTTGGCTGTGGTTCCTCAAGAGAGCAGGCGCCGGGTGTTTTAAAAGCATTGGGTGTGCAGGCAGTTATCGCAAAATCCTTCGCCAGAATCTTTTTCCGCAACGCCATCAATATTGGTCTGCCGGCGATTGTCTGTAAAGACCTGCCGGATGCCGTAGAAAACGGTGATACCATGATCCTTCACATGTCCGAGGGAACCGCAGAAGTGAACGGGAAAACGTACACCTGCACGAAACTGCCGGAATATATGCAGAATATACTGAATCAGGGAGGCCTGATCGCTTCTTTGAACCGCGAGGAGGAGTAAGACCATGGGAATGACAATTGCAGAGAAAATTATCGCCGCTGCAGCCGGCGTTCCGGAAGTAAAACCGGGAGATATTCATACCGTAACACTGGATCGTCTGATGAGCAATGACGGAACTACTCATCTGACGGTTGATATGTATCGCAATAAATTAAACCATCCGCACATCGCGGATCCGAAAAAGCTGGTTTTTATCGTTGACCACAATGTACCGTCCGACAGCCCGAAAACAGCGGCATCCCAGAAAAAAATGCGTGATTTTGCAAGAGAGAATAGCATTGATTTCTGGGAGGGAAAAGGTGTATGCCATCAGGTGATGATCGAGAATTACGTCCGCCCGGGCGAGCTGATCTTCGGCGCTGACAGCCATACCTGCTCTTACGGAGCACTCGGCGCATTCGGCACCGGTGTCGGCTGTACCGATTTCCTGTACGGCATGGTAACGGGAACTTCCTGGGTACTCGTACCGGAAAGCGTAAAATTCAATCTTGTAGGAAAACTGCCGGAGGGCGTTTATGCGAGAGATCTGATCCTCACCATCATCGGCGAGGTAGGCGCAAACGGATGCAACTACCAGGTGATGGAGTTTACCGGTGAGGGTGCAAAGACTTTAAGCATCAGCGACCGTATGGCACTTTGCAACATGGCAGTTGAGGCCGGCGCCAAGACCGGTATCTTTGAGGCAGATGAGAAAGCCATCGAGTACCTGAAAGAGCACGGAAGAGAGCCAAAAGAAATCTTCCACAGCGATCCGGACGCAAAATACGTCAGAGAGTACACCTTTGACCTTTCCAAAGTCCGCCCGGTTGTTGCAAAACCGGATTTCGTAGACCGCGTTGTTCCGGCAGAAGAGACCTGCGGAACGCCGATCAATGAAGCATTCCTTGGATCCTGCAACAACGGAAGAATCGAAGATCTCCGCGTCGGCGCAGAGATCATCCGCGGAAAGAAAGTCGCAGAGGGCGTCCGTTTCCTCGTTGTTCCGGCAAGCCAGACGATCTACCGCCAGGCATTAAAAGAAGGCATCATCGACACCTTCATGGAGGCCGGAGCCATCGTCATGAACCCGAACTGCAGCGTCTGCTGGGGAAGCTGCCAGGGTGTCATCGGCGAGAACGAAGTGCTGATCAGCACCGGAACCCGTAACTTCAAGGGCCGTGCCGGTCATCCAAGCTCCAAAGTATACCTGGGATCCGCTGCTACGGTAACCGCATCCGCGATTGCCGGAAAGATTGCGACGGCAGATCAGATCTGACCATTTTCTTTGAGGGATACATAATATTTTTGGGAGAATAAACATATGGAAGCATTTACAGGAAAAGTATGGGTGCTTGGAGACGATATTGATACCGATATCATTATCCCGACCGAGTATCTTGCTTTAAAGACAATTGACGATATGAAACAGTACGGCTTTTCCCCGCTCCGCCCGGAACTGGCCGGACAGATTGAAAAGGGCGACATCATCGTGGCAGGAAAGAACTTCGGCTGCGGCTCCTCGAGAGAGCAGGCACCGGAGATCATCAAGGCGCTCGGCATTTCCTGCGTTATCGCGAAATCCTTTGCCCGGATCTTTTTCCGCAACTCCATCAATAACGGCCTTCTTCTGATCGAGCAGCCGGATCTGCACGACGATATCAAAGAGGGCGACACCATCACCGTCAAGATGAATGAGCATGTTGATTACAACGGAAAAACATACCCGATCGCTGCTCTGCCGGAGAACCTGATGGATATCATTCAGGCAGGCGGCCTGGTAAAGGCAATGCGCAAGCGCAACGGATTGGATTAAGAGCGGGAGGAAGAAACGATGGGCAATACAGTAATTGAAAAAATCATCCGCCACAACACCGGAAAAGACGTAAAACCGGGCGACATTGTGACGGTCAACGTGGACAGAGTCATGATTCATGATATCTTCATCCCGTTTGTCGGCGATAAATTCGAGGAGATGGGTTTTACCAAACTGTGGGACCCGGATAAAGTCGTTCTGATCTACGACCACCTCGTTCCGGCAAGCCAGGTGGACGATACGAGACATTTCCACAAAGGCGATGAATTTGCAAAGAAATATGGCATGAAAAACGTACACAGAAGCGACGGAATCTGCCATCAGTTAATGACAGAGGCAGGTTACGTAAAACCGGGCAACGTTGTTTTCGGAACTGACAGCCACACGACGACATACGGCTGTGTCGGTGCATTCTCTTCCGGAATCGGCTACACAGAGATGGCGAGCATCCTTGGAACGGGTACGATGTGGATCAAAGTGCCGGAGACGATCAAAGTTGTCATCGAAGGCGAGCTGCCGAAAAATGTGATGTCAAAAGACATTATCCTGCGTCTGATCGGTGACCTCGGTGCAGACGGCGCAACGTACCGCGCACTGGAGTTCTCAGGAAGCACCGTAGAAAATATGACCGTGGCAAGCCGTATGACGATTGCCAACATGGCGATCGAGGCAGGTGCCAAATGTGCACTTTTTACCCCGGATGAGAAGACCGCAGAATACTGCGAGATCGAACTCAATGACTATCAGAAGAGCTTAAAAGGCGATGAGGATGCAAAATATCTGTGTACCATCACCTACCGCGCCGAGGATTTTGTGCCGGTTATGGCATGCCCGTCCCAGGTAGACAAGATCCGTGATACCAGCGTTCTCGAGGGAACCCCGATCGATCAGGTCTTCATCGGTTCCTGTACGAACGGCCGTCTCGAGGATCTGCAGGCGGCAGCCGAGGTTTTAAAAGGCAAAAAAGTAGCCGACTACGTAAAACTGATCGTAACACCGGCAAGCCGCAAGATTTATCTGCAGGCAAGCAAAATGGGCATTCTCGATACACTGGCAGAGGCAGGCGCCATGATTACACATCCGGGATGCGGCCTGTGCTGCGGAAGAGCGGGCGGAATCCTCTCTGACGGCGAGCGTGTTGTAGCAACGAACAACCGAAACTTTCTTGGAAGAATGGGTACTTCTAAAGTTGAAATTTATCTGGCATCTCCAAAGACAGCGGCAGCATGTGCAGTAGCTGGAAAAATTGTGACGCCGGAAGTGTAAACGAACTTAACAGCAGAAAGGGAAAACAGACGACATGAATGGTTCAATGTTTATCGGAACCTGGTGGGCACTCGTCCCGCCGCTGCTTGCAATTCTGCTTGCATTTGTCACAAAAGAAGTTTACAGTTCCCTGTTCATCGGATCGGCAGTCGGTGTCCTTTTGTACACCGGCTTCCATCCGTGGGATGCGTTCACAAGCTTCTTTGAAATTTTACGGAACAGCATGAACATCAACATTCTGATCTTCGATATCCTGCTTGGCATGGTTGTCGTGCTGATGGCGAAATCCGGCGGCTCAGCGGCGTATGGAAAATGGGCGGGGACGAAGATCAAAACGAAGCGGAGTGCGCTTCTGGCAACGATGGGGCTTGGTGTTCTGATTTTTGTGGATGACTATTTCAACTGTCTGACAGTCGGCTCTGTCATGCGCCCGGTCACGGACAGCCACAAGGTTTCCCGCGCGAAACTCGCATACATCATCGACTCCACCGCAGCGCCGATCTGTATTATCGCGCCGATCTCAAGCTGGGCGGCAGCCGTCAACTCGTATGTGCCGGCGGATGCGGGAATCAGTGGATTCCAGCTGTTTCTGCGGACAATTCCGTATAACCTGTATGCGATCCTTACAATTGCGATGGTCTTTTACATCTGCTACACCGGCTTTGATTTTGGTCAGATGAAGCTCCACGAGGATAATGCCGCCAAAGGTGATCTTTTCACGACCGGAGGCGAGGAGTTTGAGCAGGTTTCCGAGCAGGAGGTCAATCCGAATGGAAAAGTCATCGACCTCGTGCTCCCGGTTGCCGTACTGATTGTATCAGCGATTGGAGCGATGGTTTACACTGGCTTCCTCGGCGGCGCGGACAATGTGATTTCCGCGTTCGCAGGATGTGATGCAGAGACGAGTCTGATTTTTGCCTCCGTCGTGACGATCCTGTTTATGATGGCGCTGTATCTGCCGCGGAAGGTCATCACCTTCAAGAGCTTTATGGACAGCCTGTCCGAGGGCTTCAAGCTGATGGTTCCGGCGGTTACGATTCTCGTCTTTGCGTGGACCTTAAAAGGCGTCGGTGATGCGATGGGCCTGGCCCAGTTTGTCGGAAGCGTCGTGGGAGACCATGCATCCGCAAGTATTTTTATCCCGGTGGTGCTGTTCGCCGTGGCGGTGTTCCTTTCCTTTTCGACGGGAACCTCTTGGGGAACGTTCGCGATTCTTGTGCCGATTGCAACGGGCATGTTCGCCGCCGGAACAAATCTGGAGATGATGATTATCTCGGTATCCGCCGTCCTGGCAGGGGCGGTCTGCGGTGACCATATTTCGCCGATCTCGGATACGACGGTTATGTCAAGTGCGGGTGCGCAGAGCAACCATCTGAACCACGTATCGACGCAGATGCAGTATGCGGCCGTTACGGCGTGTGTCTGCCTGGTGGGATATCTGATTGCAGCCGTGACCAGAACGTGGTGGATCACACTTGGCGTCAGCCTTCTTCTTCTTTTGGCTGTTTTAACCGGAATGCGCAGATTTTGCGCAAAAAAAGCGGAAAACGGCAAAAAATAAAAAAGAAAACAGAAAAACGCGTGAAATGCTTGACGGGAGAGAAAAAGAACCGTATACTAAAAAATAGAACAAATATTCACAGGACAACGGTGTCCTGCAAAGAAGAAGCGGAACGCTTTTGGAGCAGGAATGTGAATTGGAACAGAAGGAATTGGATTTTTCAAAGTCCAGTTCCTTCTGTTTATCTCTGTTAAAATTGCATCGGAGCTGTGAAATGCAGGAGAAGAAAGGAGGCATTCCGGGGCGAAAACGCTTTGGAAAAGGGAAGGACTGTTATGGTCAGAAAGATCATAGCAGACAATGGCAAAAACAAAAAGAGGGAGAAAATATATGATATTTGGAAAGTACATTAACAAATACTACCTGAAGAATGCGCCCATTCTGATTCTCGGTCTTGCAGCGCTGATTCTCGTAGATTATTTCCAGCTTTTCATACCGGAGCTGTACCGCATGGTCATCAACGGCATGAACGGCGACCCTGTTCTGGTCAACGGCCAGGCGGCGGTGTTTGATATGGAATTTCTGCTGGATCAGGTCTGCCGGCCCATGATTATTACCATTATCGTCATGGTAGTCGGCCGTTTCCTGTGGCGAGTCTGCTTTTTCGGCTCCGCGATCCGCGTGGTGACCGATCTTCGTACCTGCATGTTCGCGCACAGCAAGGAGCTGTCCCAGGAGTATTATCAGGTCAACAAAGTCGGAAACCTGATGAGTCTTTACACGAACGATCTCGATACCGTGCAGGAGTGCTTCGGCGACGGTATTCTGATGTTCTGCGATGCGCTGTTTTTAGGCCTGCTTGCCGTGATCAAAATGTGGCGCATGAACCACTTCCTGACCGGCCTTTCCATGATCCCGATGGCATTTCTGATGGCCGCCGGCACAACGCTCGGCAAATACCTGATGAAAAAGTGGGAAGAGCGCCAGGCGGCCTTTTCCGAGCTGTCCGATTTCGCGCAGGAAAACTATTCCGGTCTTGCTGTCATCAAAGCATTCGTCAAAGAGACGAAAGAGCTGATGATGTTCCGTAGACTGAACCGCGAGAACGAGGACATCAACGTAGAATATACCAAAATTTCCACACTGCTGAACATTATGGTAACGCTGTTCGTCGAGTCCGTCATCTGTGTAATCTTAGGCTACGGCGGCTATCTCGTTTACTGCGGAAGCTTCGACGCCGGCCAGCTTGTCGAGTATATCGGCTATTTCTCGGCCGTTGTATGGCCGATCATGGCGGTCTCCATGCTGATCGAGAAAACATCCCGTGGAAAAGCGTCCTTAAACCGTATTACGGAACTGCTTGACGCAAAAGTCGATGTGAAGGACCGCGGCGGTGTGCAGGATCTGCCGTCCATCCATGGAAAAATCGAGTTCCGCAATCTGACCTTCCGCTATCCGGACGGGGAGTACGATGTGCTGAAAAACGTATCGTTTACCATTGAGCCGGGCGAGAGTGTCGGCATCGTCGGAAAGACCGGTTCCGGAAAAACGACCATCGTCGATCTGCTGCTCCGCACCTACAACGTGCCGGACGGAACGCTGTTCATTGATGACCACGATGTCAACACCGTTTCCATCCACACCGTGCGTGAGGGCTGTGCCTACGTGCCGCAGGACAACTTCCTGTTCTCCGACACGATTTCCGGCAATATTTCCTTCGCCTTTGATGACGAAAACCAGGAGGCCATTGAGGATGCGGCGATGATGTCCGATGTCCATGACAATATCGCAGAGTTCAAAGAGGGCTACCGCACCGTTCTTGGCGAGCGCGGTGTGACGGTTTCCGGCGGACAGAAGCAGCGAATCTCGATTGCGCGTGCGCTGATGAAACACGCACCGATTCTGATTCTCGACGATTCCGTCTCTGCGGTCGATACCAAAACAGAGCGCACGATTCTCGACAATCTCAAAAAACGTGAGGGACTGACGACAATTCTGATCGCACACCGGATTTCAACGGTGGAGCAGATGGACAAGATCGTGTTCGTCGAGGACGGAGAAGTCCATGCAGTCGGAAAACACGAGGATCTGTACCGGACCTGCACGGCGTACCGCAAGATGGTCGATCTGCAGAAACTTGAAGAGGAAGCGGGGGAGGAGTAGAAATGCACAATTATTATCCGATTCTCTGGGTCGGCGCGATCATCGGCGTGATTTCCACCCTGCTGATTGTGGCCGCGTTTGTAGTGAAAGATGGAGAAAAAGAAACCGGCTTTGAGCGGAACATGAAAGACAGTGAAATCATGCAGCGTCTGATGGATTACGCAAAGCCGTTTTACCGCCAGTTTATCGTTGTTGGTTTTCTGATGCTGTTTTCGATCGCGTACGATATCATTTCGCCGCTGATCGTCGGCAAAATTGAGGAGCTCGTCGTTGGAAAATTCGCGCTGAATACCCTGTTTCTGTGGGTAGCGGGCTATGCGGCAATCCTTCTTGTCTCGATGGCGTGCACGTATTTCCAGGCCGTGATTCTGCAGAAGACGGGTCAGAAAATCATTTCCAATATGAGGGAGGATCTGTTCGTCCACATCGAGCGCCTTTCCCACGAGCAGTTAAATGAGATTCCGGTCGGAAAGCTTGTCACGAGAACGACAAACGATACGAACGCGATTTCGCTGATGTTCACCAATCTTCTGGTCAATCTTCTGAAGAACTTCTTCGTGATCATCGGTATTCTGATTGCGATGCTGTTTCTGAACTATGAGCTGACGCTGATGGTGCTCTGCTTCGTGCCGTTTATCATGCTGTTTTCGATTATTTTCCGCAAATTCTCGCGAAGAGCACACCGGAAAGTAAAAGACTGTACTACGGACATCAACACGTATCTGTCGGAGAACCTTTCCGGTATGAAAATCACACAGATCTTCAACCGCGAGGATGCCAAGATGCGCGAGTTTACCGACAAGAGCAACGCACTCGGCCGCGCACAGCAGGAGCAGATTTTCGTGTTTGGTATTTTTCGTCCGCTCGTCTACATGCTGTATATCAGCTCCGTGCTCTGCCTTTTGTATTTAGGCGGCAAGGGCTATCTGGAGGGGACGTCGTTCCTCGGCCAGACGCTTACCAGCGGTATGATCGTCAGCTTTTACATGTATATTTCAAAATTCTTCAACCCGATCCAGAACCTGGCGGAGCAGTTCAACTGGCTGCAGTCTGCATTTGCATCCGCCGAGAAAGTATTCTCGATTCTGGATCTTGAGCCAAAAATGCAGGATGCGCCGGATGCGATCGAGCTTACCGGCATCAGGGGTGAAATTGAGTTCCGCGACGTATGGTTTTCCTATATCCCGGGCGAGTGGGTGTTAAAAGGCGTTTCGTTCCACGTCAATCCGAAAGAGACAATCGCATTTGTGGGTTCCACCGGTTCCGGAAAATCGACGATTCTTTCCCTGATCTGCCGGAACTACGAGTTCCAGAAGGGTGAGATTCTGATCGACGGCATCGACATCCGAAAGATCAAGATCGATTCCCTGCGGAAAAAATTCGGCCAGATGCTGCAGGATGTCTTTCTGTTCTCGGGAACGATCCGTAGCAACATTATTCTCCGCGAGGAGGGGATTTCCGATGAAGAGATCATGGACGTCTGCCATTACGTGAATGCTGACCAGTTTATCAACAAGCTGGATCACGGCCTCGACGAGCCGGTGCGGGAGAGAGGAAACAACTTTTCCGCCGGACAGCGCCAGCTTCTCTCGTTTGCGCGTACCATCATCCATAAGCCTTCGGTCATGATCCTTGACGAGGCGACGGCGAACATCGACACCGAAACCGAGCTTCTGATCCAGGATTCCATGGAAAAGATGAAGAACATCGGAACGATGCTGATCGTAGCGCACCGTCTTTCGACGATCCAGCATGCGGATGAGATTATCGTACTGTCCCACGGAAAAATCGTGGAGCATGGAACGCATCAGGAGCTTTTAGCAGCGCAGGGAAGATATTACCAGCTCTACACGCTGCAGTACCACCGCGAGCAGAGTGAGAAACAGAGAGGAAGAAAGTAAGAAAATTTTAGAACAATAAAGACAATTTACAAAAAGGGAGAAATTTTGTTTGTGCAAAGTGACAAAATTTCTCCTTTTTTTACGGTGTATCATATTAAAATGATTTTAAATCAATATAGTCATATGAAAAATATATGAGCATAATACGATATCCGTTTTTCCATCTCAAAAAGCGGGCGGTTATAATAAGGGAAGCAAAACGGCAGGCGCCAAAAAGCCGGGCCGTCTGTTGAAAGAAAGGGAAAATTTATGGAAAAGAAAGCAAGCCTTGTAGGACGCCTGCTCTCGGAAAATCAGATGTCGGAAGCATTTATCAACAGTATGTTTCTGGCGCTGTCCGGCGGTTTTCAGGATGCCTACACGTACAATTGCAGAGATGAAGTATTCTCAAATGCCCAGACGGGAAACGTTGTGCTGATGAGCCAGAACTTTCTGGAAGGAAACTTTACGGCAGGCCTTCGGTATCTCTTCCCGATCCTCTTTTTTGCGATGGGTGTATTTCTGGCAGAAAATTTCCAGGAGCATTACCGGTATGCAAAGAGGCTGCACTGGCGGCAGGTACTTCTCGCGGCGGAAATTGTGATCCTTGCGATCGTCGGATTTATTCCGTCTTCTTATAATATGCTCGCGGCGATGCTTGTATCGTTTGCGTGCGCGATTCAGGTACAGACCTTCCGCAAGGTCGGCGGTTATTCGTATGCAAGCACCATGTGCATCGGAAACCTGCGAAGCGGAACCGCAGCGCTGTCTATGTATATGCGGGATAAGAAAAAAGAACAGCTCCGTCAGGCCGGATACTATTTCGGCGTGATTCTGGCTTTCGCCATCGGCGCCGGAATCGGAGGCGTGTTCTCCATGCTGTATGGAATCCATGTAATCTGGATTTCCTGCGGACTTCTTCTGGTGAGCTTCCTTCTGATGTCACTGGAAAAGTACCGCTGAGAAATAAGAGAGAGTGAAGAAAGAAGGCTGAAAAAATGGAAGTATTTCTGGAGTGCTGTATGACACTATTCTTTTCAGCGGCCATGCTGCTGCTGATCGTCCGCCTGGCAAAGGGTGAGGAGAAAAACATGATGTTTGCGCGTGTGTTCTCCCTGGCGTCCAACGTCGGTTTCTGGATTGGAATCGTCCGCATCGCTGTGCTGAACCGGAGCGGATTTCTGATGTTCTTCTACATCACAGGCGCAATGCTTTCCTACACGGCGATGGTCTTTGCCATGCCGCATAAAAAAGAGCAGATTGCCGGACAGCAGGCATAAATAAAAAAGAGACCCTGTATACGGGAAGGATGGAGCAGCGATGTTCCGTCCGCCGGTAGACAGGGTCTTTTTCTGTTTCAAACAAAAGTCCATAAAATCTTATACGCGTTCCAGAAGCTCCTCGATCAGCTCTTTTGCCGCCGCGTTCTGGTGCTGCCGCGGGTTGATGATAAGACAGATTTCACGTTTGGGGGCCTCCTCGATGAGCGGAATCCGACAGACGGTACGGCTCTTTAAGGCATCGCGTGCCAGCTCCTTCGGATAAAATCCGATGCCGAGGTTATACTCGACCATAGGAAGAATCTGATCCGTCGTCGCCGCCTCCATATCGGGGTGGAAGGCGAGGTTGTGATTCAGAAAGTACTCGGCGTATAGCTCCCGCGTGCCGGTGTCTTTGGCAAGCGAGATAAAAGGATATTCTGACAATTCGCCGAGATGATGCGGCTCTGCGGAAAGGGATGCATATTTCGATCCGCCGATCAGAATTTCCTGGAATGGGAAAATCGGGATCTTGTGCAGCGGTTTGCGGATTTCCACCGGGCTTGTGACGACTGCGAAGTCGACCAGACCGTTTTCGAGCGCCTGGATGGCCTGCGGCGTCGAGTGGTTGGAGATGCGCAGGCGGACGTGCGGATAGCGGGTGTGGAAGTGCTCCAGGCGGGAGAGCAGCATCAGACGAAGTGCCGTCTCGCTCGCACCGATTGTGATAAGGCCGCTCTCAAGAGACCGCTCAAGAGCCAGCTCCTCCTCAACCGTGCGGAGCTGTTCGTAGGCAACGGCCACACGCTCATACACTTTTTCGCCCTCCGCTGTCAGTGTGACACCCTGGTGGGAACGGATAAAAAGTTTGCAGCCAAGCTCACTTTCCAGATTGTTCATGCACCGTGTGATGTTGGGCTGGTTGTTTTTCAGAATTTCCGCGGCTTTTGTAAAACTGTGATATTGTGCTACGAAGTAAAAAATGCGATAATAATCATATGTAATCATAAAAACCTCCGAAGGATGAAGAAGAAAAAATCATCCATGATTGCTTCAATATAAAATACATGCGCCGGGTTGTCAAGGGATTTCTGAGGATGGTCCGGCCGGATTGTGCGGGGGATGGCAGAAGAGAAGTGGAAATTTTTTGAAAAAACACTTGCAAAATACCCTGACAGGGTATATAGTGTAGAAGAAAACAAGATACCCCATTAGGGTATATGAAATAGAAAATCCAGAACTACAGAAAGGAAGACATACGATGGAACAGTACAATGTAACCGGCATGAGCTGCGCCGCCTGCCAGACCCGTGTCGAAAAAGCCGTGTCAAAGGTACCCGGTGTCACATCCTGCGCAGTCAGCCTTCTGACAAATTCCATGGGCGTGGAGGGAACGGCCTCCCCGGCAGAGATTATTGCCGCCGTGGAAAATGCAGGCTACGGTGCGTCGAAAAAAGGCGAGAAGGGAAGCACATCACAGTCGGCTTCCACAGCAGAATACGAAGAGATGCTGAAAGACAAGGAAACACCGGTCATGAAACGCCGTCTGGTGAGCTCCGTTCTTCTTTTGATTCCGCTCATGTATTTCTCCATGAGTCATATGATGTGGGGATGGCCGCTGCCGAAATTCTTTGAAGGAAATCACATCGCAATGGGACTGGTACAGCTCCTGCTTACCATTGCGGTCATGGTCATCAACCAGAAATTCTTTATCAGCGGTTTCAAGAGTCTCTGGCATAAAGCACCGAACATGGACACGCTGGTAGCGCTTGGTTCTACCGCATCGTTTGTATACAGCGTCTACGCCCTGTTTGCCATGACGGGAGCGCAGGTACAGGGGGACATGGATGCAGTCATGAGCTATATGCATGAATTTTACTTCGAGTCCGCAGCCATGATTCTGACCCTGATTACCGTCGGAAAAATGCTGGAGTCGATTTCCAAAGGAAAAACGACCGATGCGTTAAAGAGTCTGATGAAGCTGGCTCCGAAGACCGCCGTTCTCTTAAGAGACGGAAAAGAAGTGGAAGTCGGCATTGATCAGGTGAAAAAGGGCGATCATTTCATCGTCCGCCCGGGCGAAAATATTCCGGTGGACGGCGTTGTCCTGGAGGGAACGAGTGCCGTCAACGAATCCGCGCTGACTGGCGAGAGTATTCCGGTGGATAAAGAGGCCGGCGACCGCGTATCGGCGGCGACCTTAAACCAGTCCGGTTTCCTGACCTGTGAGGCGACGAGAGTCGGAGAAGACACAACACTCTCCCAGATCATTCAGATGGTCAGCGATGCGGCAGCGACAAAAGCGCCGATCGCCAAAGTGGCCGATAAAGTTTCCGGTATTTTTGTGCCGGCCGTTATCTGCATTGCACTTGCTACGATTGTGATCTGGCTGTTTGCAGGAGAGAGCGTCGGCTTTGCTCTTGCAAGAGGTATTTCCGTTCTCGTTATCAGCTGCCCGTGTGCGCTCGGCCTTGCAACACCGGTTGCGATCATGGTCGGAAACGGAATGGGAGCAAAACACGGAACGATGTTCAAAACCGCAGTTTCTCTCGAGGAGACAGGAAAAACACAGATCGTTGCACTCGATAAGACTGGAACCATCACAAGCGGAGAGCCGCAGGTAACCGATCTTGTCCCGGCGGACGGTGTAAGTGAGGAGGAGCTTTTAAAAGGTGCCTTTGCACTGGAGCAGAAAAGTGAGCATCCGCTGGCCCGTGCGATTCTTGCACTTGCAGAGGAAAAAGGCCTGGCCCGCGAAGAAGTCAGTGATTTCTCTGCGCTTCCTGGAAACGGCCTTGTGGCAAAACGGAACGGAAAAGAGCTCTGCGGAGGCAACCGCGCACTGATTACGAAAAAAGCGGTTCTCGCGAAACAGATGGAAGAGCGGGCAGCAAAACTTTCCGAAGAAGGAAAGACACCGCTGTTCTTCAGTGAAGATGGAAAGATGCTCGGTATGATCGCGGTTGCGGATGTCATCAAAGAGGACAGCCCGCGTGCGGTGAAAGAGCTGCAGAATATGGGAATCCGTGTCGTGATGCTGACCGGAGACAATGAGCGCACCGCGCGTGCCATCGGCGCACAGGCGGGTGTGGACGAAGTCATCGCAGGCGTTCTGCCGGATGGAAAAGAAGCGGTCATCAGCCGCCTGAAAGAAAAAGGAAAAGTAGCGATGGTAGGAGACGGCATCAACGATGCACCGGCTCTGACCAGTGCGGATATCGGTATTGCCATCGGAGCAGGAACCGATATCGCGATCGATGCGGCAGACGTTGTCCTGATGAAGAGCCGCCTCTCCGATGTACCGGCAGCGATCCGCTTAAGCCGTGCGACCCTCAGGAACATTCACGAGAATTTGTTCTGGGCCTTCATTTACAATATCATCGGTATTCCGCTGGCTGCGGGCGTATGGATCCCGCTGTTCGGCTGGAAGCTGAACCCGATGTTCGGTGCGGCGGCGATGAGCCTTTCGAGCTTCTGCGTTGTGACAAACGCCCTGCGTCTGAATCTGTTTCGGATGCACGACGCGTCAAAAGATAAAAGAATCAAAAACGAAATTTCAAAGGAGGATCTGAACATGACAACAGAACAGGGAATGGTAAAAACCATGACAATCGAGGGCATGATGTGTGGCCACTGTGAGGCAAGAGTGAAGAAAACACTTGAGGCAATCGAGGGTGTTGCATCCGCAGAAGTAAGCCATGAAAAAGGAACAGCCGTTGTAACACTGACAGCTCCGGTATCAGACGATGTGCTGAAAACAGCCGTAGAGGCACAGGATTACACCGTAAAAGGAATCCAGTAAAACAGGAAACATTGAGAAAAGGGAAACGCGCCTGGAATGAAAATTTCCGGGCGCGTTTCCTTTTTTTACCAGATATAGCAAAAATATTGCAATTTGTTCGGAATTTTCGTGACAAAAGGACAAAAATCCGTTAGGATAGAGAAAAAGAAGAGCAAAAACAAAAGGGTTTTTAGGATCAGGAGGTTTTTACATTATGACAGAGTACAGAATTGCAAAGCCGGAAGAGTGGGAGGACTGCATCGAACTTGCAAACTACGTGTTCAGCACGGCACACCGTCCGCACGACTTTGAGCAGTTAATTCCAAGGGTTTATCAGGCGGGACCGAAAATGGCACGGATCCACCGCGTCGCTGTTGCGGAAAACGGCAGACTCCGGGCCGAGATTGCGGTGCTTCCGCAGCAAATGGCGGCAGGGGGTAAGCTGCTCCGCGCAGGATATGTGGGAAGCGTTTCCGTGCATCCAAAGGCAAGGGGCGAAGGCCACATGAAGCGTCTTCTTGGCGACTGGATTACGGATCTGGAAGGAACGTGTGATCTTCTGGCACTGGACGGCCAGAGACAGCGGTATGCCTACTTTGGCTTTACGCCGGGAAGTGAAAAATACACGTTTTACCTGGATGTGGCAAATGTGCGCCATACCTGGAAAAACGGGGAACTCTCCGCTTACACCTTTGCGCCGCTGTTTCCGGAAAACGGCGAAGCGGACGAAGAGGCGGCAGCCTTTGCAAAGAAGCTGAATGAGGAAAAACCGCTTTACGTGGTAAGAGAGGATGTGAAAGCCTGCCTGAAAACGTTCGGCGAGCAGGCAATTGCAATCTGGAAAAACGGTGAGCGGATCGGATATCTGGCACTTTGCGGCGGAAACCAGGTTGTGGAAGCAGAAGTGTTGGAGGAACAGGATTTCGTTCCTGCACTTGCCGCTTATTTAAAAGAAAATGCGCTTGACTCTCTTTTCATTTCCATTCCGGTGTATGAGACCGGAAAAGCAGCAGCGTTATCGGAAGTCTGCGAAAGCTTCACAAAAGAGCGCTGCGGTTCCGCGATGTACCGTATTTTCCAATTTGCAGACGTCATCGAGGCAATGCTGACCATGAAAGCAGAGACGATGGGCATCAGCGATGGAACGTGGTCTGCTGTACTGGAGGGACAGCCGGTGACCGTGACGGTAAAAGATGGAACTGTGACCGTGACAGGGGAAGCCCATCCGGGGGCAGATGTACTCAACCGGGAGCAGGCGCAGGAACTGCTTCTTTCACCGCTGGCAAGTAAGGGAAGCAAGGTTCCATCTGAAATCTGGAAGAACATTCCATCCGACTGGTTCCCGCTTCCGCTGTACTGTGCGACGGCAGACGAATTTTAGGCAATGACTGTTGGGAGGCAGAGAAATATGAACGAGACAGCGAAACGAGACAGAAGAGACGAAAAAGAAGAAATCCGGTACCATGTGATTTTCTACGGCCAGGTGCAGGGCGTGGGGTTCCGTTACCGGGCGTATTATGCTGCCTACCAGCTCGGACTGACCGGCTGGGTGAGAAACTGCTGGGATGAGACGGTGGAGATGGAGGTGCAGGGTGATGAGGAGACGATCACGGAGATGATCAAAAGGATCCGCACCTCCAGCTACATCGAAATCACGGATGCAAAATGGACGAAGATTCCGCTGGAATCGGAATTCGGTTTTCATATCCGTTGATCAGGGCTGCCTTTTCTCTTTTTCCGGAATTTCGACGAGAATGATATCGTTGCCGATCTGGCAGATGCGGTCCCATGGGATCACAAAATCCTCGCCGTGGCAGAAAAAGCCGCAGAATTTCACAGGACCCGGAAGAACGAGTCCGGTAAGATGTCCCGTTTTTGGATTGAATTCCACATCAATCGGACAGCCGAGCGTTTTGCAGGTGCAGATATTGATAACTTCTTTCTGGCGGAGATCTACAACGCGCATGCGGTGCTCCTTTTTACTGATTCCTATGGAAAAACATATGCGAAAATGTTGCTGCAGTTGACTTGAATTTCACGGAAAAATGCGTATACTGTAAAAGTAGAAAACTTTCCGAAATACTTATTTAGAAACGAGGACGAAAGATATGAGATGTCCATTTTGTAATCAGGATAATACCCGGGTTGTGGATTCACGCCCGATTGAAGACAGCAATGCGATCCGCCGCCGCCGGATGTGCGATGTCTGCGGCAGACGCTTTACGACATACGAAAAAGTGGAGACGATCCCTTTGATCGTCATCAAAAAAGATATGAACCGCGAGCAGTATGACCGCTCGAAAATCGAGACCGGTATCCTGCGCGCCTGCCACAAACGGCCGGTGTCCGCCGAGAAGATCAACGAGATGGTCAACAAGGTGGAGACGGAGCTTTTCAACGGCGAGGAACGCGAGATTCCAAGCTCTGTGATCGGAGAGAAGGTCATGCATTACTTAAAAGACCTGGATCAGGTGGCGTACGTCCGCTTTGCGTCGATTTACCGTGAGTTCAAGGACGTCAACACGTTCATGGACGAGCTGAAAAAGATGCTCGACAAATAGCGGGAGGCAAAAAAATGGAAGTGTCGAACTATATTAAAATGCGTGATCAGATGCAGGAACGTTTTCTGACATACGATCAGAAGGAGATCGAAGGAAAGTATGGCTTTGCGTTTGATGACGATTATTTCTATGTGCCGTATCTTTTTGAAGAATGGAGAGTGAACCGCCATACCGGCGTTGTAGAGGGATCAAAAGACCATTTTCTTCATGTACATCAGGGCAGTTTCAATGAGACGCTGACGATTTTCGACCTGCTCTGCTGCGGAAAGAAGGAGATTGTGCTCGCCGGCACGTATGCGCGTACCAATTCCTTAAAGGGAACGATCAAAGGCCGCACGATTGCGTCCGGCGTTCACGACAGCCGCGCCGCACGGTATGACGGGCATGTGGAACAGCTGAAAAAAGCATGCGTTTCCCTTGGCGGAAAACCATATTTCCCGGGAGACGCTGCTTTTGTTTTTCATGTCTTTCCGTTTCTGCCGCTCGTCTTCCAGTTCTGGGAGTCCGATGAGGAATTCCCGCCGGTGCTGAAGTTTATGTGGGATGAAAACGTCCTCGATTATCTGCGGTTTGAGACGCTGTATTACGTGATGGGAGATTTCCTGGACGCACTGGATCAAGCCTTCGATGCATGTAAAACAGAAGCCTGATACCTTTTGTGAGACAAAATCTTACGAAAATTTTTCGAATGTTTATAAAAATTTCAGTATACGAATCCCCTGGTTTAATGCTATAATGAGCGAAAGTGAGTAAAAAAAGAGAAGAGAAAGGGGAATGCATATGGCTTTTAGCATGAAAGTAACACCGGAAATAGAGGAACTGACAAACATCTGTCTGGATAACTCCAAAATGGATGTTTCGCTGTATGGGCAATACGATGTAAAACGCGGACTGCGCGATGTCAACGGCGTTGGCGTCCTTGCGGGACTGACACAGATTTCAAACGTTGTGTCTTCGGATATCATTGACGGCGTCAAAACGCCGTGTGACGGACGTCTGTACTACCGCGGCATCAACGTGGAAAAACTGACCCAGGGCTTTTTAAGTGAAAACCGTATGGGATTCGAAGAAGTTGCGTATCTGCTCTTATTTGGAAATCTGCCGAATGAAGAGCAGCTCAATCATTTTAAGACAATCTTAAAACAGCAGCAGTCCCTGCCGAAGAACTTTGTGCGTGACGTTGTTATGAAAGCGCCGACCAAGGACATGATGAACACTCTGTCCCGAAGCGTTCTGACCCTGTACGCGTACGACAACCACGCAGATGATACCTCCCTTCCGAATGTGCTTCGCCAGTGCATTAACCTGATTTCTGTTTTCCCGATGCTGTCCGTCTATGGCTATCAGGCGTACAACCATTATATCAAGGGAAAAAGTTTATATATCCACAATCCGTCGAAGAAGCTTTCCACCGCAGAAAACATTCTGCTGATGCTCCGCCCGGATCAGAAATACACCCCGCTGGAGGCGAAGATCCTCGATCTTGCCCTCGTCCTCCACATGGAGCACGGCGGCGGTAACAACTCAACCTTTACAACACATGTTGTTTCTTCTTCCGGAACCGATACGTACTCCGCAATTGCAGCGGCGCTCGGCTCCTTAAAGGGACCGAAGCACGGCGGTGCAAACATCAAGGTTGTGCGGATGTTCGACGATATGAAGTCACACGTCAAAGACTGGACGGATGAGGAAGAAGTATCGAATTACTTAAGAAAGCTGCTGCACAAAGAGGCGTTCGACCAGAAAGGTCTGATTTACGGTATGGGCCATGCGGTTTACTCCATTTCCGACCCGCGTGCGCGCATCTTCAAGACCTTCGTTGAGCAGCTGGCAAAAGAAAAACACAGAGAGAAAGATTACCGGCTGTACGCTATGGTCGAGGAACTGGCTCCGAAGATCATCGGCGAGGAGCGCCATATTTACAAAGGTGTATCCGCAAACGTCGACTTCTACAGCGGCTTCGTTTACAGCATGCTGGATCTTCCGCTGGAGCTCTACACCCCGATGTTCGCCTGCGCGCGTATCGTCGGCTGGAGTGCACACCGGATGGAGGAACTGATCAACACCGACAAGATCATCCGCCCGGCGTACAAGAGTGTCAAAGATGAAGTGGACTATGTTCCGCTGGAAAACAGATAAAACAGGCAGAAGGGCCGGAGCGTGTCGGGATTTTCCGATCTGCTCCGGCATTGCTCTGTGCAGGAAGTAATGTGTCATTGTGAAAAATAGGAGAGTGCAGGAGAATGAATGAGACAAAAAATTACAGCATAACAAAATCCGGAGCAGTCATACTGGAAGGAGGGGCCAATCGCGGCGTCTTTACAGCAGGAGCGCTGGACTTTCTGATGGAGCAGGAGTATTATATCCCTCATGTGATCGGCGTTTCCGCCGGAGCCTGCAATGCGCTGGACTATGTATCGCGCCAGATTGGCAGAACGAGGGACTGTATGATTGTCACGGATGAGAAAAACCGCTACGTCAATAAGAATATCAAGACAATCGTTGAGAAAAAAGCACTGCTCGACATGGATATGGTGTTCGAACGGTATCCGTATGAGATTTTTCCATTTGATTTTGATACGTATTTTGCATCGCCGCAGACGTGTGAGCTGGTTGTGACAAACTGTGAGACGGGACGCGCGGAATATCTGGATGACCGCGAAAATAAAGAACGTCTGCTTGCAATTGGCCGTGCATCATCGAGCATGCCGATCGCCTGCCCGATGGTGGAGATCGACGGAAACGAGTACGTCGACGGCGGTGTTGCCGATTCGATCCCGATTATTCGTTCCTTAAAGACGGGACACCGAAAAAATGTCATTATTCTGACACGGAATTTCGGTTACCGCAAAAAAGAGGGAACGAGAGGCTGGGAGCTGTATGTGGCGGCATTCCGCAAATACCCGAATCTCGTGCGTGCGCTTGTAAACCGTGCGAAACATTATAACCAGGTGCTCGAATGCATCGAAAAATGGGAAGAAGAAGGCTCCGTCTTTGTGATCCGCCCGGAGATACCGGCGGTATCGCGTCTCGAAAAGGACGAGGAGAGGCTGCGGGAATTTTACCAGCACGGCTATGACCAGATGAAAGCAAATTTTGAGGCTCTGCAGGAGTTTCTGAAAGAAGAATAAAGTTACTGTATAAACGAAAAGAGGATTGGAGAAAGAAGATGAGTGGAAAAAACCAGAAGAACCGGGGAACTATACTGATGCGGATGTTTTACCCGGACCGGAGAGAAAAAAGTGCCTATACGATCGATTACGCGGATCTGTACCGGAAAGGATACCGGGGCGTGATTTTTGATATCGATAATACGCTTGTTCCGCACGGTGCGCCGGCGACGAAGGAGGCGGCTGCGTTCTTTGCGTCTCTCCGGGAGACTGGTTTTTCCACCTGTCTGCTTTCCAACAATCAGAAACCGCGCGTGGCTCCGTTTGCCGATGCGGTCGGTTCTATCTATATCGAAAATGCGCACAAGCCTTCGGTGAAAAACTACCAGGAGGCATGCCGGAGAATGGGGATCAAAGAGGAGCAGGCGGTCTTTGTCGGGGATCAGCTTTTCACCGATGTGTACGGTGCAAAACGGACCGGACTTTACAATATTCTGACCGAGCCGATCGATCCGAAAGAGGAAATTCAGATCGTTCTGAAACGGTATCTGGAACACATTGTACTGTTCTTTTATGAGCGTGATCTGGCCCGCGGCAGGATTACGAAAAAAAACAGTTGAAAAATCGGGAAAAATATTATATTATAAGATAAGCCTATGGTGCGCATTTGGCGCATCGTACTATGTTAAGGAGGAAAAATCAGAATGATTTCAGCAGGAGATTTTAGAAACGGCGTTACCCTCGAGATCGATGGTCAGGTCGTTCAGATTCTTGAATTTCAGCATGTAAAACCTGGTAAAGGAGCTGCATTCGTAAGAACCAAATTAAAAAATGTCATCAACGGTGGTGTAGTAGAGCGTACCTTCCGTCCGACCGAGAAATTCCCGCAGGCTCGTATCGAGCGTGTAGACATGCAGTATCTGTACAGCGATGGCGATTTATTCTACTTCATGAACGTAGAAAACTATGAGCAGATCGCTCTGAACGAAGAGACCATCGGAGATGCTCTGAAATTCGTAAAAGAAAACGAAATGGTTAAAGTATGTTCCTACAACGGAAATGTATTCGCAATCGAGCCGCCTCTGTTTGTAGAGCTTGAGATCACCGAGACTGAGCCAGGCTTCAAGGGAGATACTGCACAGGGTGCTTCCAAACCGGCTACCGTTGAGACTGGTGCTACCGTAAGCGTTCCGCTGTTCGTAAACCAGGGAGACAAAATCAAAATTGATACCAGAACAGGTGAATATCTGTCCCGTGTATAAGTAAGAATGTTCCCGCCGTTGTCCGTCACAACTTTCTTTGTGGCGGACATGGTTTTCTAAATAAATAGAATATTCGTCTGAAAAATGGCTGATAAAGGCTGTCGGAAGCAGCCCGGGCCCGTTTTTCTCATCGTTCGAAGTTCCGCGAACCAACGAATCTCTGGCATATACAGATTTGTACAGAGGTTTTTAAGTTGTGTTTTCCGGAGCTTTTTTTGTTCCGTAAAGCAAAAATACAAAAGGCAATCAAACAGGAAAGGTGGGAAAAAATGGACTATCAGATGTTCAAAGAGCAGCTTGCCGCGCTGCTGAAAAGAAAAGCCGGCGATGATTTTGAGGTGAAGGTAGAATCGGTGCAGAAGCTGAACGGTATCGAAAAAGAGGCGTTTGTCATCAGCAGAAAGAAGGACTGGATTGCACCGACGATCTACGTGGAGCTTCTGTATGAATGCTGTCTGCAGGGCGTGCCGCTTTCTCAGATTGCAGAAAAGGTACTGGAGCAGTACCGGAAAGTGGAAGCGGAGGCGAGAAGACCGGAGAAAGCTGCCTTTTTTACCAACTGGAAAAATGCTGCGCCGCAGATCTACTGCGAGCTCATTCATGCGGAGAAAAACCGTACGCTGCTCTCCGAAGTTCCACACAGAAAATTTCTCGATCTCGCGGTCGTGTACTATTACCAGATGCGGGGAAACCGCGTGCCGGATGCGACAATTCTGATCCACGAGACGCACCGGGAGCTGTGGGGAATTTCGGCGGAGGAGCTGGATGCCCGTGCCTGGGAGAACACCCTGCGGGATCTGCCGGTGCGCACAGACAGCCTTATGGTGTATTTGAAAGAGGAGTACGGAGTAACGTTTCCCCTGTTCGAGCTTGGTCCGCTGGCGGAACAGTTTTACCTGGTCAGCAACCGCAGAGGAAAGCTGGGTGCAATCTGCATGTGCTATCCCGGCGTGCTGGAGAGTCTTTCGCAGCGCTTTGAGGCAAGTCTTTATGTGATTCCGAGCAGTATCCACGAGTGCATGGTGATTCCAGATTATGATGTGTTCCCAGAGGAGTGTCTTTCCGACATGGTACGGGACGTGAATGAAAAGACGGTCAAGCCGCAGGAGATTCTGTCGGATCACGTTTATTATTACCACCGGGAAAGCGGGGAACTGACGCTGTGTGAGAAAGAAACGTAAGCTGCGTGGCAGAATAGTCTGCGAATAATTTAAGAAAAAAATGGGCGGCTGGGTGGGAAAAATACTTTACAATTGCAGGAGTCTGTGGTAAACTGTCATAGTGTGGTTGAGAAAACAGATCACATCAGCGTCTGTAGCTCAGGGGATAGAGCAACGGTTTCCGGTACCGTGTGTCGGGGGTTCGAATCCCTCCAGACGCGTTTTTGCTACATGGCATGCTGCGGCGGGCAGGACCGGCGCAGGACAAGGAAAGCCCCTGCTTCGGTGTGAAGTAGAGGTTTTTTTGCTTACTGAGCATATCAATAACTGATCCGGCGGATCAGTTTTGATGAAGGAGGAAAAATATGGCAAAACCAATGACAACAAAAGATAAAATCCGGGAATGGATTTCCGATAATCTGCGCTACATGCTTCTGATCGGAGCAATTCTCCTGATTGTGGCAGCGGTTCTTCTCATCGTTCATCTGGTATCACCAAAAAACGATGGAAAATCGAGCGGCGGAACCGTAACAAGCAGCAGCACCGGAAGCAATGTGCCGGATAAAAAGACACAGGTAAAAGCAGACAGCAAAGCAGATTCTGAGGACAGCACAGGCATTTCATCGGGCGTTTCGGATTCCGCGAATGATTCCAGTGCAGATGCTTCCAGTACCGATACCGCCAGCGCGCCGGATGCAGAGGCTGAGCCGACAAGTGAGCCGGAAGCGGCAGACGATACCAGCAATACAGAGAATACCGATAATACGGCTGTCTCCTTTGCCGCGGACAATGTCCCGGAAGTAAGCACCGTTCTGGAGCAGTATTACACCGCGCTCGGTGCAAGGGATATCAACGGTCTTTTTGCAGTAACAGATAATCTGACCGCGGAGGAGCAGGCGCAGATTGAGGCAGAAAGCGATGTGGAGTCATACGGAGATGTAAAGGCCTACACGATCAGCGGTCCAAATGACGGAACGTACATCGCGTTTGTCAGCAGCAGATGCAAATATCTGGGAATCAACCAGACCCTGCCGATGCTTTCGGAGTATTATCTCTACACGACAGAAGACGGCAGCCTGAAAATCATGGATGATACCGACAGCGATGCGGCCGTAACCGAGGCTATGAAAGCGGCGCTCGAAAACGAAGAAGTCAAAAATCTGATCGAACAGGTTCAGAACGATTATCAGAATGCACTCGATGCAGATGCTTCCCTGAGAGCATATGTAGAGAGCATTCAGTAGGAACAATAGAATAATACAAAACAAAAAAAGCAGTTTCTGGTTTTTATGAAACTGCTTTTTTGGAAGGATAAAACCATGCGCTTAAACAAATACTTAAGTGATGCGGGCGTCTGCTCGCGGCGGGAGGCGGACCGTCTGACAGAAGCGGGCGAGATTACTATAAACGGAAAACGCGCGGAAACCGGCATGCAGGTGGAGCCTGGCGACGTTGTTGTTGTGAAAGGCAAAACCGTTGTCCCGGAGGAGAAAAAAGTCTATCTCGCCTTCAACAAACCGCGCGGCATCGTCTGTACTGCGGAAAAACGGGAGAAAAACAACGTCATCGATTATCTGTCCTACCCGGTGCGGATTTATCCGGTGGGAAGACTCGATAAAGATTCTGAAGGCCTCCTTCTGATGACGAACGACGGTGCGATTGTAAATGGTATCATGCGTGCCAGAAACCGCCACGAAAAAGAATACCAGGTCGAGGTAAACAAAGAGACTACACCGGAATTTCTGAAAAAAATGGCATCCGGCGTGCCGATTCTCGATACCGTGACGCGCCCGTGCCGGATCCAGAAAACGGGAGAGCGCAGCTTTACGATTATTCTGACGCAAGGGCTGAACCGTCAGATCCGGCGGATGTGCGAAGCATTAGGATATCGTGTCACAAAGCTGAAACGTGTGCGGATCATGAATATTCACTTGAAAGACCTGAAAACAGGGGAGTACCGCCCTTTAACGGAAAAAGAATTAGCAGAACTGAAAAAGCAGATCGGGGAGGAAAAGCGATGAACGAGACAGAACGGATGAAGGAACTGGTCAAAAAGCTGAACGAAGCGGCAAAAGCCTATTACCAGGAAGACCGGGAGATCATGAGCAACCTGGAGTACGACACGCTGTATGACGAACTGCAGGTATTAGAGGAAAAAACAGGCGTAACACTCGCCGGAAGCCCGACCACAAAAGTCGGCTACGAGGCGATGGACGAACTGCCGAAAGAAGCGCACGAGTCGCCGATGCTTTCCCTTGATAAAACGAAAGATGTGGAAGTGCTCCGCAGCTTCATCGGGGATCACAAAACGCTGCTATCCTGGAAGATGGACGGTCTGACCGTCGTTCTGACGTACCGCGGCGGTACCCTCGCAAAGGCCGTCACCCGTGGAAACGGCGTGATCGGAGAGGTTGTCACGAACAATGCAAAAGTGTTTGAAAATATTCCCTTAAAAATCCCGTACCAGGGAGAGCTGGTTCTGCGCGGCGAGGCGATCATCCGCTATTCCGATTTTGAGAAGATCAACGAGGAGATCGAGGATGTCGATGCGAAATACAAGAATCCGAGGAACCTCTGCAGCGGTTCTGTGCGCCAGCTGAACAATGAGATTACGGCAAAACGCCACGTTCATTTTATGGCATTTGCGCTTGTGAGCGCTCCGGAACAGGATTTCGAAAATTCCAGAATCCGTCAGATGGAGTGGCTGAAAGAGCAGGGCTTCGAGGTGGTGGAATACAAGGCTGTCACCAAAGATAACCTCGACGAGGCGATGCAATATTTCTCCACGAAAATCGAGACAAACGATTTTCCGTCCGATGGCCTTGTCGCGTTGTATGACGATATCGCCTACGGAGAATCACTTGGCACAACCGCGAAATTCCCGCGGAACGCTTTCGCCTTCAAATGGGCGGATGAACAGAAGGAGACCACTCTGCTTGAAATTGAGTGGAGCCCGTCGAGAACCGGTCTCATCAATCCGGTTGCGGTTTTTGAGCCGGTCGAGCTGGAAGGAACTTCGGTTTCCCGCGCAAGCGTCCACAACATCAGTATCATGCGTTCGCTGGATCTCGGTGTGGGTGATAAAATCCTTGTCTACAAAGCAAACATGATCATTCCACAGATCTCAGAGAATCTGACGAGAAGCGGCGTGCGCGATATTCCGGAAACGTGTCCTGCCTGCGGCGGTGCCACCCGGATTCAGATGATGAATAATGTCGAGACCCTCTACTGTACGAATCCGGAGTGCCCGGCAAAATTCATGAAGGCATTCACCCTGTTTGTAAGCCGCGACGCGATGAACATCGACGGCATGTCGGAGGCAACGCTCGAAAAATTCGTGGGCCACGGCTTCATCCGTGAGTTTGCCGATATTTTCCGTCTCGACCGCTACCGCGACGAGATTGTGGAGATGGACGGTTTCGGTGAAAAATCATACCAGAATCTGATCGACAGCATCGAGCGCGCGAAAAACACAACGCTGCCCCGTCTGATTTTCGGACTTGGCATCTTAAATATCGGTCTTGCAAACGCGAGAATGATCTGCAAAGCCTTCGATTTCGATCTCGACCGGATCCGGAATGCATCGGCGGAGGATTTCGCGCAGATCGACGGTGTCGGAGAAGTGATTGCAAAAAGCATCGTGGATTACTTTGCGGATGAGGAAAATAAAGAACGCCTTGAGCGCCTTCTGTCGTATCTGACGATTGAGAAGCCGCAGGCAAGCCAGGAAGAACAGAAATTAGCCGGTCTTACCTTCGTTATCACCGGAAGTGTGGAACATTTCCCGAACCGGAATGCATTAAAGGCAAGAATCGAGGAGCTCGGCGGAAAAGCCACCGGAAGTGTAACGGGAAAGACGAGCTATCTGATCAACAACGACACGACATCCAGTTCCTCCAAAAACCGGAAAGCGCGCGAACTCGGCGTGCCGGTGATCTCAGAAGAGGAATTTCTGAAGATGACAGAAGAATAACGAAATATCTGCAAAGGCGGTTTGCATCCCGCGCGGGAATCTGCTATAATCGGAAACAGACGGCAGAAATTCCTGCCGGAAAAAGCAAACCGCCTGTCTGCGCAGAGAAAAGCGCGGCAGATCAAGAAGAATAGAAACGAGGAAAAAGAATATGCCGGTTAAAGTTCAGGCAGATTTACCTGTAAAAGAAATACTCGAAAGCGAAAATATATTCGTCATGGACGAGACAAGAGCGGTTCATCAGGACATCCGTCCGCTGAAGATTATGATCCTGAATCTGATGCCGCTCAAAGAAGATACCGAGTTGCAGCTTCTGCGCTCCCTTTCCAACACCTCCCTGCAGGTTGATGTCACCTTTCTGATGGTGGCAAGCCACGAGGCGAAAAATACATCGACCAGCCATCTGAACACGTTCTATGTGAAATTTGAGGATGTGCGGAAAAATTATTACGACGGTATGATCATCACCGGTGCACCGGTCGAGCAGATGGAATTTGAAGAAGTTGACTACTGGGATGAACTGACAAAGATCATGGACTGGACGAACACACACGTTACCTCCACGATGTTCCTCTGCTGGGGAGCCCAGGCGAGTCTGTATCATTTCTACGGACTGAAGAAACGGATGCTTCCGGAGAAGAAATTCGGGCTGTTCTGGCACAAAGTCAACAACCGCAAGATCCCGCTTGTGCGAGGCTTCGATGACGAGTTTCTGGCACCGCATTCCCGCCACACAGAAGTACCGATCGACGATATCCGTGCCTGCAAAGATGTCACGATTCTCGCAGAGTCCGACGAAGCCGGATTCTATCTTGGCATGGCGGAAGAGGGAAGAAAGATTTTTGTGATGGGTCATCCGGAGTACGACCGTATGACGCTCGACGGCGAGTACCACCGCGATAAAGACAAAGGACTCCCGATTGAGATTCCGAAGAACTATTATAAAAACGACGATCCAAATACAAAACCAGTGCTTTTATGGCGGTCACATGCGAACAATCTGTACACGAACTGGCTGAACTACTATGTATACCAGGTGACCCCGTATAATCTTGACGGAACTCCGGATTTTTCGGGAAAATAAGAGAGAAAAAGCCCCCCGCACCGGGCGCACACCGGCTGCGGGGGGTTGCTGTAAAAATCTGCTATAAAAAACGGAAAGCTTTCCGGGCTTACCGTTTGAAATCAAATAATGTTTTCAGCGGAATTTCGAGTGCTTCCGCAATATCCATCAGCTTGTTTAGAGACAGAGAGGTATGACTGTTTGGCGCTTCGATGTTGCTCATATGTGTACGGCTGATCTGGACAGCTTCGGCAAGCTCACTTTGCGTTAATCCGCGTGCTCTGCGATAAAAAGCGATGGTAAGACCGAGGAGGCGCATCTCCTCCGTATGACGTTCTCCCATTGCTATGGCTCCTTTCTGAACAGAGTGATACAAAGACTTATATAATATTTATCTTAAACGATTAAATACCAAAAAGAAACAACTTTAAATTTTTATAATGCACATGTAAATTGTGCAAAATATAGAAATTATCCATCAGAATAATAGGAAAACAGGAAAAAGAGTTCTTTTGACAAATGAGAGGTTTTTGTGTATGCTGTAGAAAGCACCAACAAATAAAATCGGAGGTTTTTGCATATGAAAGAGTCGATCCATACCATTCCGCTGATGGATGCATTCAAGGCGGAAGATGAGTGCCCGTTCTGCTATCTGGAGCGGGAAGCAGAGCAGCATGCGATTTCGTTTGCGCTCGGTTCCGGCGCATCCTATATGGAGGATGATGTGCGTGCGGAAACAGACGCGATGGGATTCTGCCGCCACCACTATAAAATGATGTACGATTACGGAAACCGTCTCGGAAGCGGTCTGATTTTATCCACCCATCTGAAAAAACTGAACCAGGAGCTTGCCGCACAGATGGATCTGTTTGCACCGGGAAAATCCTCGGTGTTCAAGCGGATGCAGAAGACATCCCTCGACAAACAGGGCCGTGAGACTGCGATCGGCCAGTGGATTGATGAGAAGACGCATTCGTGCTACGTCTGCGATCACTTCAAGGCAAACTATAACCGCTATCTTGATACGTTCTTTGATCTCTACAAAAAAGACGAGGAGTTTGCAAGACTGTTCCGCGAGGGAAAAGGCTTCTGTCTGCCGCATTTTGCGGATCTGGTAGAAACGGCGGAGAAAAAGCTGAATGATAAACAGAAAGCGGAATTTTACCCGACTCTGTTCAAAATCATGAAAGAAAATTACCAGCGGCTGCAGGAAGAGGTAACATGGTTTACTGACAAATTCGATTACCGCAACAAGGATAAGGACTGGGGAAATTCAAAAGATTCCATCCAGCGCTGTATGCAAAAATTAGGCGGCGGCTATCCGGCGGACGAGCCGTTTACGGAAGGATTATAATTCTTGTTTATAAAAGGAGCATAAAGTTTCGATGCAGAAGTTTTATCAGAGATTAAAAGAGAATCAAAAGGAGCGCGCCCGGTGCGCGTTTCTTGTTTTGTATTTCGGCGTGCTGGCGGTGCTGCTGTTTCTGGCGCGCCCGCTGCTGGATACGACGGCGGCAGACCGGGAGTGGAGTATTCACTTTCTGTTCCCATGCCTGCTGGCGTGTATCATACTGACGACAGTTGTCAGTTTCTGCCGGTTTGCTGCAAAGCCGGACCAGAAATCAAAACCGCGCTATGTGGGATGGAAACAGCCGATTCTGATGCTGGCAAACGCAGCCTATCTGTTTGCCACACTGGAATTTGTCACAAACAGCCAGTTCCGGGAGATGAAATGGTATTATGCGTTGTTGAATATCGGTGTCATTTTCGTACTTTCCATTCTCGTTTCCCTCTTTCTGAACTCCATCCGCCGCGCGATGATTTTCATGAACATCTTTTATTTCTGCATGAGTCTGGTATTCTACTATGTTTATCTGTTCCGCGGAGAAGCGTTCCAGCTCATCGACCTGTACAGCATTGCGACGGCGGCGGACGTAGTCGGCGGCTACAAATTCGAGATCACAGGTGAAATCGTGACTTCGTTTATCACGATGATGCTCGTTGTGCGCCTCTGGCTGCAGAGCCGGGAATACCGTTTTGCACGGAAAACGAGAAATAAAATTCTGCTCCGCGTGGCTGCTGCTGCGCTGACGCTCGGAACATACCTGGCGTACATGAATCTGAACTGGAACGCCGAGTTCGGTGTCATCAGTGACCTCTGGAATCCGGCGAAGACATACCGCCAGTACGGAACGACAGTCGGTTTTACCGCGGTCGCCAAATACATGCGCCTGACACCGCCGGACGGCTATTCGAAAGACGAAGTGACAGCGATTGCCGATACGAGCGAGAAAGAGACGAAAACAGAAGATCTTCGAAAAGATAATGCGGATAGCGTGACACCCGTCAACATCATCGCGATCATGAACGAGTCGTGGTTTGACTACCGTTCCGTCGGCGATCCGCAGACGAGCGAGAGCTACATGCCGTTCCTCGACTCGCTGACCGAAAATATCATCAAAGGGCACACGCTGACGTGTACCAAGGGCGGCGGAACAGCAAAAACGGAGTATGAGTTCCTGACCGGAAACTCCTGCAAGCGGTTCCCGGGCATGGTGCCGTACGTCAGCTACTTTACGCACAGCCAGTATTCCCTTGTCACGACGTTAAAAGACCAGGGTTATCAGGCAATTGCGATGCATCCGAACAAGGCGACAAACTGGAAGCGGAGCACGGCATACCGTTTCCTTGATTTTGATGATTTCATCTCGATTGATCAGTTCTCCGATACGGCCAAGCGGTACCGCGGCATGATCAGCGATCAGGCGAACTATGAGAAGATCGTGGAAACCTACGAGAACAAGGAGCCGGGCAGCCCGTTCTTCCTCTTTGATGTGACGATGCAGAACCACAGCGGCTACACGAACCGTTATTTCCAGGCGGATATCAACTGCAACGGCTACGACAGTGATGAGGCCGATCAGTATTTCTCCCTGTTAAAGCTTTCCGATGAGGCAATTTCCTATCTGATCCGGTATTTCCAGCAGGTGGACGAGCCGACGATGATCATTATGTTCGGCGATCATTCCCCGAAACTGCCGGATGCGTTTGAAACATGGATTGCCGGAGACGCCTATCAGAATCTTTCGGTCGAGGATCAGGAGAAGTTCTATGGAACCCCGTTCTTCATCTGGACCAACTACAGCATGAAATCCGAGAGCAATGTCTGGATCAGCACAAATTATCTCTCAAGCTATGCGTTAAGCCTTACCGGCCTGGAACTGACGCCGTACAACGAGTATCTGCTTGACCTGCGCGAGAAGATGCCGGCGCTCAATCACCTCGGCTTTTTAGCAAGTGACGGAACCTGGTACCGCTGGAACGACAGCGATGCGCCGGAGGAGGATCTCGAGTACGAACGGCAGTATGAATGCCTGCAGTACAATGAACTGATCGACAAAAAAGACCGGGATGACAGCTTTTTTACAATTTCCGGTGAAAAAGACGAAGAATAAGGGCTTTCCCTACTTGCCAGAAAACGGAAACCTATGGTAGACTATACTCCGTATGACCGGGAAACCCCGGCGGTAACTTCACGTTTACAATTAAGAATAAGAAAATGAGGTTTTAAAAAGTATGATTGCAGCAAATAATGTGACACTTCGTGTCGGAAAAAAAGCGTTGTTTGAAGATGTCAATATCAAATTCACCGAGGGAAACTGCTACGGCATGATCGGTGCCAACGGAGCGGGAAAATCAACCTTTCTGAAAATCTTGTCCGGCCAGCTTGAACCGACAAACGGAGACGTAACCATCACACCGGGCCAGCGTCTTTCCTTCCTCGAGCAGGACCACTTCAAATACGACAGCTATCCGGTACTCGACACCGTTATCATGGGAAATGCCCGTCTCTATGAGATCATGAAAGAGAAAGAGGCGCTGTACGCAAAAGAAGACTTCACCGATGAGGACGGTATCAAAGCGAGCGAGCTCGAGGGTGAGTTTGCAGAGATGAACGGCTGGGAGGCAGAGACCGATGCAGAGCAGCTCTTAAACGGCCTTGGCATTGAGCCGGAACTGCACTACGCACAGATGGCAGACCTGACCGGTAGCCAGAAGGTCAAAGTTCTTCTTGCAAGAGCCCTGTTCGGAAACCCGGACATCCTTCTTCTCGACGAGCCGACCAACCACCTGGACCTCGATGCGATCGAGTGGCTTGAGGAGTTCCTGATCAACTTCGAGAATACCGTTATCGTCGTATCCCACGACCGTTACTTCCTGAATAAAGTCTGCACCCAGATCGCAGATATAGATTACGGAAAAATCCAGCTCTATGCCGGAAACTACGACTTCTGGTTTGAGTCCAGCCAGCTGCTGGTAAAACAGATGAAAGAGGCGAACAAGAAGAAAGAGGAGAAGATCAAAGAGTTACAGGACTTCATCTCTAGATTCAGCGCCAACGCATCGAAGAGTAAACAGGCTACTTCCCGTAAGAAAGCCCTGGAGAAAATCCAGCTCGACGATATCAAACCGTCCAGCCGGAAATATCCTTACATCGATTTCCGTCCGAACCGTGAGATCGGAAACGACGTTCTGCAGGTAGAGGGACTGACCAAAACCGTAGACGGCGTGAAAATCCTGGATAACTTAAGCTTCACCCTCGGAAGAGAAGATAAAGTTGCTTTCGTCGGAAGCAACGAGCAGGCGATCACCATGCTGTTCAAGATTCTGACCGGAGAAGAAGAGCCGGATTCCGGTTACTACAAATGGGGCGTAACCACTACACAGGCTTACTTCCCGAAGGACAACACCGCAGAATTCGACTGCGACCTGACGATCGCAGACTGGCTGACCCAGTATTCCGAGATCAAGGACGTAACGTATGTCCGCGGATTCCTCGGAAGAATGCTTTTTGCCGGTGAGGACGGCGTGAAACGTGTCAGAGTCCTTTCCGGAGGAGAGAAAGTGCGCTGCCTGCTCTCCAAGATGATGATTTCCGGTGCAAACGTTCTCGTTCTTGACGAGCCGACCAACCATCTGGATATGGAGTCCATCACTGCACTGAACAACGGTCTGATCAAATTCCCGGGCGTGCTGCTGTTCACCTGCCACGACCATCAGTTTGTACAGACTACAGCAAACCGTATCATGGAGATCCTTCCGAACGGCGCGCTGATCGATAAGATGACCACCTACGACGAGTATCTTGCAAGCGATGAGATGGCAAGAAAACGTCATGTCTATACAATGACAGAGGAAGATAATTAAAGATGAGCAAAAAGACGACAGTTTCCGGCATTCTGCTGGTGTTGCTTGTGCTGGCCACAACGCCGCTTCTTGGAACGGACAACGTTTCGTTCCTGAAGTGGTGGCTTATGACCCTGGTGCTCGGTATTGGATTTTATCCGGCTGCCGCAGCGCTGTTTCCGCGGTTTCATGACCGGGGATGGATGTTTTCTAAAGTGCTTGGCATCGTTGTTTCCGGTTTTGCTGTATTTGCTCTTGGAAGCTTCGGACTGGTTCCGTTTACCGCACCGGTCTGCCTGATCACAGTCGGTGTACTGATCCTGGCTTCTTGGATTTTCGGATGTTTTAAGGTACGCGTCCATGCGCCGGAAATCGACTTCCTGATGATGGAAGAAGTGTTGTTTTTCGCCTTTTTCCTTCTCTGGACCTATCTTGCGGGCTTTCACCCGGAGGCACACGGAACCGAAAAATTCATGGATTATGGTTTTATGAAGGCCATGATGCGCAGCACCGCCGTTCCGGCAGAGGATCTCTGGTACAGCGGAAGCGGTATTAACTACTATTACGGCGGCCAGTTCTATGCCGTATTTCTGACGAAGATTACCTTCACGGATGTAAAGCAGACGTACCATCTGATGCGTACGATGGTGGCATCGTTCGCGTTTGTTCTGCCGTTTTCGATCACCTACCATCTGGCAGAGTCGCGTGCGTGCCACCGCATCCGGAAAGAGGGCGGCAATAAAAGCCAGATTGCACCGGTGCTTGGCGGTCTTCTTTCGGGAGGCGCCGTTTCCCTTGCAGGAAATATGCACTATGTGATTTACGGCTGCATCCGACAGTGGCTGGGACTGAACGAATCGGCTTACTGGTTCCCGAGTTCGACCCGCTATATCGGGTATGACCCGCTTGTGGAAAATGACCGCACGATTCATGAGTTTCCATCGTATTCCTTTGTGCTCGGCGACCTGCATGCCCATGTGGTGAATGTCATGTTCGTCCTGCTGGTGCTGGGCCTTTTATATTCCTACGTGAAAAATACCTGCCGTGATCCGGAAAAAGAGTGGAAATGGTCGTTAAAAGACGTTCTGCTTCAGCCGCAGATCATCGCGGCGGGCTTTCTGATCGGTGTGTTCCACTGGTCCAACTACTGGGATTTTGTTATCTATTTCGTCGTGATTGCAGGCTTCTCTCTGTACAGTGCGCTGTACCGGTATCATGCGCGGGCGAAAGAGACGATCGGAACGGTTCTCCTGCAGGCTGCAGAAGCTTTTGCAATTGGAACGATTGTCGCCCTTCCGTTTACAATGAAGTTTGAGACGATGGTTTCCGGTGTCGGCATTGCCAAGCACCATTCGATGCTGTATCAGCTGGCGATTCTCTGGGGGCTTCCGACGGTGCTCGTTGTGCTGTTTATCGCAGCCGTTCTGCTAGCATGGCGGAAAAACTGTCATCTTCCGGGCATGGAGAGGCAGGGACAGATTGTACTTGCCGATGGAAAGACGCAGGAAGAGGTGGAAGAGCAGGCCGTTGCCCTGATTCTGGGAGAGAAAAAACCGGAGCCGGGCGAAAAAGAAACGGCGGAAAAGCCAAAAAAAGTTTCTGCCTTCTGTAATTTCTGGAGAGAGATTGCGGTGAGCGATATGGTGATCGGTATTTTAGGCCTCTGTGCCATCGGCCTTATCATCATTCCGGAGCTCGTCTATGTGCGCGATATCTACGAAGAATCGTATGCGCGCTCCAACACGATGTTCAAGCTGACGTATCAGGCATTTATCCTGTTCGGTATCTGCATGAGCTACATCATCACGCGGTTCCTGCTCTGGAAAAAAGAGCGGATTCTGCAGGTGTTCGGCGGAATCGGGCTGGTACTGCTTTTATGGACGTTCGGCTATTTTGGAACGAGCGTGTACTCCTGGTTCGGAAATGTTTTCGATCTGTCCGAGTACCGCGGACTCGATGCGACAGCATATCTGGAAAATGTCTTTTCCGAGGACGCAGGTGCCATCCGCTGGCTGGATGAAACAATAGAAGGACAGTCGGTTGTGCTTGAGGCGAACGGCGACAGCTACAGCGATTACGAGCGTGTTTCCGCAATGACCGGCCTTCCGACCGTGCTTGGATGGTATGTCCATGAATGGCTCTGGAGAGGGGATCCCGCAGACTTAAATGTCCGCGCCGAGGACGTGAAACAGATGTACACCTCGACCGATACGAATGAAGTGCTGCGCCTGCTGGAGCAGTATCATGTGACCTACATTTTTGTGGGAAGCAAAGAAAAGGAGAAATACGGCGATGCACTGAACGAATCGCTGCTGCAGTCCATCGGAGATATCGTTTACCAGGATACTGCGTCCGGTACGCATATTCTTCAGGTGCAGGATACATAAAGAACAAAAACAGGAGAAAAGAACCGCCGGGTGCGGCATCTTTTCTCCTGTTTTTCATATAATACAGGGAATGCAGAAGAAAGTGCGAAGGGCAGACCATGCGGAGATTCCGAAAAGTGCGGCACGTTCCTCTGCCGCTTCTGGCTGTGATAATGGCGGCTATTCTGTTTGCAGAGCTGGCACGGTGTGAAAGAGAAGGCGCGAAAGAGACAGCGGCGGAAGCAGAAAAAAGTGTGCCCCGCCGTGCGGCGCTGACATTTGATGACGGGCCGAATGCGTGCTATACGCCGGAGGTGCTTGAAATTTTAAAAGAAAATGAAATTCCGGCAACGTTTTTTCTGCAGGGGCAGTGTCTTGCCGGAAACGAAGAAATCGTCCGCCGGATGCATGCGGAAGGCCATCTGATCGGAAATCATACGTTTCATCATGTTCAGCTTACGAAAGTATCAGAAGAGGAAGCGAGGGAGGAGGTCGTGAAAACAAGCAATGCAATCTACGAGATCACAGGGGAATATCCCGTCTATATCCGTCCGCCGTTCGGGGAATGGAGAGAGGGGCTGGACCTTGCAGTGACGATGATCCCGGTACTCTGGGATGTGGATTCCCGCGACTGGGAGAGCCAGAACACCGCGTCGATCTGCAGCGAGGTGCTTCCGAATGTGAAGGATGGCAGCATTATTCTCATGCATGACGGCTACCGCGCGACAGTGGAAGCGCTGCGGCGGATCTTAAAAGAATTAAAAGAAGAGGGATACACGTTTGTGACGGTGCGTGAGCTGATTGAAGAATAGCTTCCGCGGATTCCATCGAACATAGTTGCGGAGAATCCGAGATTAAGGGGTTGAGGATACCCGCCAAAATGTGATAAGATAAATGGCAGGAAGAAAAATGGGGTGAAAAATACATGGATTTGTTTGATTATATGAAAGAAACCACAATGGAAAAAGAGTCCCCCCTCGCATCGCGCATGCGCCCGACAACGCTGGACGAGGTGGTTGGACAGGAGCACATCATCGGCCCTGGAAAGCTGTTGTACCGTGCGATCAAGGCGGATAAACTTGGCTCCGTCATTTTCTACGGCCCTCCGGGAACGGGAAAAACGACGCTTGCCCGCGTCATCGCCAACACGACAAGCGCAGAGTTTACCCAGCTGAATGCCACGACAGCCGGCAAAAAGGATATGGAAGAAGTCGTAAAAGAAGCGCAGCAGCGGATCGGCATGTACGGCAAAAAGACGATTCTTTTTGTCGACGAGATCCACCGCTTCAACAAGGGGCAACAGGATTATCTGCTTCCGTTTGTGGAGGACGGCACACTCGTTCTGATTGGCGCGACGACGGAAAACCCGTATTTCGAGGTCAACGGGGCGCTGATTTCGCGTTCCATTATCTTTGAATTAAAGCCGCTCGAAAAAGAGGACATCGAAAAACTGCTGGAGCGCGCGGTGACGGACCCGGTAAAGGGGCTCGGGACGTACAACGTTGTGCTCGATGCGGATGCAAAAGAGTTCCTCGCCGACATCGCAGGCGGTGACGCGAGAGCGGCCTTAAATGCAATCGAGCTGGGCGTCCTCTCGACGGAACGTCAGGCGGACGGAAAAATCCATATCGATCTCGAAACGGCATCGGAGTGCATCCAGAAGCGCGTCGTGCGGTACGACAAGACGGGCGATCAGCATTACGATACGATCTCTGCATTTATTAAGAGCATGCGCGGTTCTGACCCGGATGCGGCGGTCTTTTATCTGGCCAAAATGCTGTATGCCGGGGAGGATATCAAGTTTATCGCCCGCCGCATCATGATCTGCGCGGCGGAGGATGTCGGCCTTGCCGATCCGAATGCCTTAAATGTAGCAGTTTCCGCGTCCCTTGCCGTGGAACGCGTCGGCATGCCGGAGGCGCAGATTATTCTGGCGGAGGCAGCCACGTATGTTGCCTGTGCACCGAAGAGTAATTCTTCGTGCGAGGCAGTCTTTGCGGCGATGAAGACGGTCGGAAGTGTGCGGACGTCGGTTCCGCCGCATCTGCAGGACGCCCATTACAAAGGTTCTGCAAAACTCGGCCACGGTCAAGGCTATCAGTATGCACATGATTACCCGAATCACTACGTCGAGCAGCAGTATCTGCCGGACGAGATCTTAGGAAGCCGTTTCCTTCATCTTGGAACGAACGGCTATGAGCAGAAGATCCGGGAAAACTTCAAAAAAATTGGAAAAGACATCGAATAAAAGGGGAAGAAATCATGACAGACTGGCTTGGAAAGCCGTATTATTCGCTGGACGCCTATCTGAAAAAGACGTTCGGGGAAAAAGTGTACAAGCTCTCGCTCGACGGCGGGATGACGTGTCCGAACCGGGACGGCACCTGCGGTGACCGGGGCTGCATTTTCTGCAGTGCGGGCGGCTCCGGTGATTTTGCCGGGGACAGAAACAAATCCATCCCGGAACAGATCCGGGAGCAGAAATCCCTCCTGCAGCAAAAGCGGCCGGTGCATAAGTTCATCGCCTATTTCCAGGCGTATACGAACACGTACGCGCCGGTGGAATATCTGGAAAAAATTTTCCGGGAGGCAATTTCGGACGAGGAGGTCGTGGTCCTTTCGATCGGAACGAGACCGGACTGCTTAGGGGAAGAGGTTCTTTCTCTGTTAGAAGAGCTGAACCGGATCAAACCGGTCTGGTTGGAGCTGGGACTGCAGACGATGCATGAAAAAACGGCACAGTATATCCGAAGGGGCTATCCGCTTTCCTGTTTTGAACAGGCAGTAAACGAGCTGCACAGGCGGGGGATTCCCGTGATTGTCCACACGATCCTCGGTCTGCCGGGGGAGGGACAGGAAGAAGTCTTTGCAACAATGGATTACCTGAATGGACTTTCCATTTCCGGCATCAAGCTTCAGCTGCTTCATGTGCTGAAAAACACGGATCTTGCGGCGGACTACGCGGCCGGAAAATTTGAGGTGCTGGAGCAGGAGGCGTATCTTACCCTTGTCATCGACTGTCTGCGGCGCCTCCGTCCCGATCTTGTGATCCACCGTGTGACGGGAGACGGCCCCGGGGATCTTCTGATTGCACCAACATGGAGCCAGGCAAAACGCGCCGTCTTAAATGAGCTGCATCATCGCATGAAAGAAGAACATGCGTATCAGGGACAGCTTCTGGACGAAGAAAAAGGAGGAAACACACCGTGATTGAATCATCCTTTACGTTATACAAACTGATTATTCTCTACATGCTGCAGAATGTGAATTTTCCGCTGTCAAATACACAGATTTCGGATTTTATCCTGGAAAAAGAGTACACGAACTACTTTCATCTCCAGGAGGCGTTAAGCGAGCTGCAGGATACAAAGCTGATCGAGATCGAGAAGGTGCGCAACACCTCGTACTACCACATGACTGAGGAGGGCAGCAAGACGCTTTCCTTCTTCGAAAACGAGATCTCTCCGGAAATCCGGGAGGAAATCGACCGCTATATGAAGGAACACTCCTATGAACTGCGAAAAAAAGCGTCCGTTGTGGCCGATTACTACAAGACCGCGGGAGATGACTACGAGGTCCGCTGTCAGGCAAGAGAGCGGAAGACGACTATTTTTGAGATTGTCGTGACGGTTCCGTCCGAGGAGGCGGCCAAAAAGATCTGCAGCAACTGGGAAAACCGGAGTCAGAAGATTTATGCTTCGATTATGAATGAACTGTCAAGATAACGATTGACAGGAATGGTGGCATATAATAGAATAAATTAGTATGTCTAAAAAGCATAAACATGGAAAACATAGTAAATAAGATTTTATATTCCAAAGGAGATAAAACTGTGCCTGATTATACAAAAGAAATTGAAAGACGGCGTACCTTTGCCATCATTTCCCACCCGGATGCCGGTAAAACCACACTGACTGAGAAATTCCTGCTGTACGGAGGAGCGATCAATCTCGCCGGTTCCGTAAAAGGAAAAGCGACTGCGCGCCATGCCGTATCCGACTGGATGGAGATCGAGAAAGAGCGTGGTATTTCCGTTACCTCTTCCGTTCTGCAGTTCAATTACGACGGCTACTGCATCAACATTCTGGATACCCCGGGACACCAGGACTTCTCGGAGGATACGTACCGTACCCTGATGGCAGCCGATTCCGCCGTTATGGTGATCGATGCCTCAAAGGGTGTCGAGGCACAGACCAGAAAGCTGTTTAAAGTCTGTGTCATGCGCCACATCCCGATCTTTACCTTCATCAACAAGATGGACCGCGATGCGAACGATACCTTCGAGCTGCTCGACGAGATCGAAAAAGAGCTCGGCATTGCAACCTGCCCGATCAACTGGCCGATCGGTTCCGGAAAGAAATTCCGCGGTGTTTACGACCGTGACAAAAAGAAAGTCCTTACCTTCTCCGATACAATGAAGGGAACGAAGGAAGGTATCGAGGAAGAAATTGATATCGACGATCCGCATCTTCTCGATGTGGTCGATGAGGACCAGAAAGAACAGCTTATGGATGAGATCGAGCTGCTCGACGGCGCAAGTGCAGAGTTTGACCAGGAGCTTGTCAGCAAGGGAGAGCTCTCCCCGGTATTCTTCGGATCTGCGCTCACCAACTTTGGTGTGGAGACTTTTCTGCAGCACTTCCTCACGATGACGATGCCGCCGCTTCCGCGTACGGCAGACTGCGGCGTGATCGATCCGGTCAAAGAGGATTTCTCTGCGTTTGTCTTTAAAATCCAGGCAAACATGAACAAAGCACACCGTGACCGTATCGCATTCATGCGCATCTGCTCCGGCAAATTCGACGCCGGAATGGAAGTCTTCCATGTGCAGGGAGGAAAGAAAATGCGTCTTTCCCAGCCGCAGCAGATGATGGCGAGTGACCGTCATATTGTTGATGAAGCATACGCCGGCGATATCATCGGTGTATTTGACCCGGGCATCTTCTCTATCGGAGATACGATCTGTATGCCGGGCAAAAAATTCGCATACGAGGGAATTCCGACCTTCGCGCCGGAGCATTTTGCAAGAGTGCGCCAGCTCGATACGATGAAGAGAAAACAGTTCGTCAAGGGAATTTCCCAGATTGCACAGGAAGGTGCGATCCAGATTTTCCAGGAGTACAAAGGCGGCATGGAGGAGATCATCGTCGGCGTTGTCGGCGTCCTGCAGTTTGACGTTTTAAAATACCGTCTGGAGAACGAGTACAACGTGGATATCCGTCTGGAGAACCTGCCGTATGAGCACATCCGCTGGATCGCAAACAAAGAGGAGATCAACCTGGACCGTATTCAGGGTACATCCGATATGAAGAAGGTCATGGACCTCAAGGGAAATCCGCTGCTTCTCTTTGTCAATCCGTGGAGTGTCGGCATGGTACAGGATCGAAACAAAGACCTTGTGCTGACCGAATTCAGCAAAAACTAAGAACAAAAGAGCGGGATGCCGCTTAAAAAGGAGAAGGAATGAACTTATTCGATATTCTGGGCCCTGTGATGGTCGGTCCGTCGAGTTCGCACACAGCGGGGGCAGTGCGGATTGGATGGATGACGCAGAAACTTCTCGGGGAACAGCCGGTGGAAGCAAAAATACTGATGTACGGTTCCTTTGCCGCAACGGGAAAGGGTCATGGAACGGACCGCGGTCTCGTCGCGGGTCTTCTCGGCATGCGGCCGGATGACGAGCGGATTCCGGACAGCTTTGAAATTGCCCGGAAGATGGGTCTTTCCTATTCATTCGGCATCGCCAATCTGACGAGTGCCCATCCGAACAGCGTCGTTCTGGAAGTAAAGGGAAAGAGCGGCCGGACGCTCGAGGTGCAGGCGTGCTCCCTTGGCGGCGGCCGTATCATGATCAACCGCCTCGACGGGCTGGATGTCAACTGCAGCTGCGAGATTCCGACCCTGATCGTCCACAATCTGGACCAGCCGGGCCACGTAGCCGAGGTTACGTCGATGCTGGCACATAAGTCAGTCAACATTGCGAATATGTCCCTCTACCGCGACAAGAGAGGCGGATCGGCCGTCATGGTCGTGGAGATGGATCAGCCGCTTCCCAAAGAGTCGCTGGAATGGCTGGAGCATCGTGAGGGCATTGTAAAGGTAACATACATCAACGTAACGGAAGGAGAAGAGGACGATGTTTTATAATTCACTGGAAGAAATTGTCCGGGAGTGCCAGGAAAAAGACCTGCCGTTTGATGAAGTTATCCTTCTGGACGATATGAATGAGAGAAATGTAAGCCGCGAAGAGTCCATTGAGACGATGCGCGGCATGTGGGAAGCCATGAAAGGCGCTGAACGGAATTACGACGGTTCGCTGCAGTCGAGAAGCGGTCTTGTGGGCGGCGCCGGAAAGACGATGCGTGCGTATGTCGAGAGCGGGAACACGCTCTGCGGACCGTTTGTCGGAAAAGTTATGGCATCTGCACTTGCGATGGGTGAGTCAAACGCCTGCATGAAGCGGATCGTTGCAGCACCGACCGCAGGAGCGTGCGGTGTGCTTCCGGCTGTGCTCGTGAATTACCAGAAAGAGAAGGGGACAGCGGATGAGCAGATCGTGCGTGCGCTCTACACGGCAGCCGGTATCGGCCAGGTCGTTGCGGCGCGGGCCTACATTGCGGGCGCTTCCGGCGGCTGCCAGGCCGAAATCGGAACAGCAAGCGCGATGGCGGCAGGCGCACTGACCGCACTTGGCGGCGGCACTCCGTCCCAGATCACGCATGCGGCAGCGATGGCATTAAAGAACCTGCTCGGTCTCGTGTGTGACCCGGTCGGCGGTCTTGTCGAGGTCCCGTGCGTCAAGCGGAATGTGATCGGTTCCGTGAATGCACTTTCTGCGGCGGACATGGCACTTGCGGGAATCATAAGCCGCATTCCGCCGGATCAGGTGATCGATGCGATGCGGGAAGTCGGCGACCAGATGCATCCGAGTCTGCGCGAAACCGGCCAGGGCGGCCTTGCCAACACGCCGGCAGCACGCGAGTGGTGCGCGGCACAGGAAGAAGAATAAAAAAAACTTTTATTTTCGGAAAACTTTTGGTATAATAAAGGAAAGTCAGCCAAGGAGGAGGTTCTTTAAGATGGCAGAGGCAAAAATTCAGAAAAGAAACACTTATACGATATATGATGACGAAGGAATCGGAACCGTGCAGATTGCAGACGAGGTGGTAGCTATTATCGCAGGACTTGCGGCAACGGAAGTGGACGGGGTAGCCTCCATGGCCGGAAATATTACCAACGAATTAGTCAGCAAGCTTGGCATGAAAAATCTTTCCAAGGGTGTCAAAGTTGATGTACTCGACGGCGTTGTCTGCGTGGATCTTGCCCTCAATCTCAAATATGGATACGAGATTCCGGCAACCTGCAAAAACGTACAGGAAAAAGTAAAAACAGCGATCGAGAATATGACAGGCCTGGAAGTTTCCGATGTCAATGTAGCCATTGCAGGCGTGAATATGGAACAGACGAAATAAAAAACAACGAACCGCGAGGGAATAAGGCGACCCCTTACAACCCCGCGGTTCTTGTTAACTATTCAGAGCCAGATGAAATGGAAGAAAAATAGTTAATTAACTATACAGGAAGGAATTAAAACAGACAATGAACAGAAGCAAACTTCGCGAAAATATTTTTAAACTTCTCTATACCGCAGAGTTCCAGGAGAAAGAGGAGATGCCGCAGCAGATGTCTCTTTACTTTACGTACTCTGACGACAACGACGAGGATGAAGAAGTAACCGTAAGCGAAAAAGATCAGACCTATATGGAAGAGAAATACCATCATGTGACCGAGCACATCCCGGAAATCGACGAGATGCTGAACCGTACTTCCGAGGGCTGGAAAACGACCCGTATGGGAAAAGTAGACCTGGCGATCCTGCGTCTTGCCGTTTACGAGATGAAATTCGACGAGGACGTTCCGGTCGGTGTAGCCATCAACGAGGCCGTTGAGCTGGCAAAACGCTTCGGCAGAGACCAGTCTCCGTCCTTTATCAACGGTATTCTTGGAAAACTGGCAAGAGAAGAAGATGAGAAATAAAAATCAGAATGTTTACACCGTAGGCCAGGTCAATTCATACATCAAAAACATCTTTGACCAGGACTATATGCTCCGCCGGATTTACGTCAGCGGAGAAGTAAGCAACTGTAAATACCATCCGTCCGGCCACATCTATTTTTCCTTAAAAGATGCGGAAGGAACCATTTCCTGTGTCATGTTCGCCGGTTCGCGGCGCGGCCTTGCCTTCCCGATGCGGGACGGCGATAATGTGATTGTCGGCGGCAGCATCAGCGTCTATGAGCGGGACGGAAAGTATCAGATCTATGCAAAAGAGATCACAAAAGAGGGCGCCGGCCTTTTATACGAAAAGTATCTGGCCCTAAAAGCAGAACTGGAAGAGATGGGCATGTTTGCCCCGGAGTACAAGCAGCCGATTCCTGCGTATGTAAAGAAAATCGGCGTTGTCACAGCACCGACGGGAGCTGCTGTGCAGGATATCAAAAACATTGCACTCCGCCGGAATCCCTTTGTCCAGATCATCCTCTACCCGGCCCTGGTGCAGGGAGAGGGAGCGGCGGACAGCATCGTGGAGGGCATCCGCCGTCTGGACGCACTGAATCTGGATGTGCTGATCGTGGGCCGCGGAGGCGGTTCGATCGAGGATCTTTGGGCGTTCAATGAGGAAAAAGTAGCGCGTGCCGTTTTTTCCTGCCATACGCCGGTGATCTCCGCCGTCGGCCATGAGACCGACACAACGATCATCGATTTCGTGGCAGATCTGCGCGCCCCGACCCCGTCCGCAGCGGCGGAGCTGGCGGTCGCTGATGTCCGCGCGGTACTCAACACACTGGAAAATTATAAAAGCCGCATGAACCATGCGATGGCAAACCAGACGCAGAGAGCGAGAAGCCGCCTTCTGCAGTACGAGACAAAGTGGAAGTATCTCGGACCGGAAAATAAGATCCGTGACCAGAGAGCACGCCACGCCGAGCTGGAGCGTCGGTATACAGATGCGATGGAAGAAAAGCTCAAAGAAGCGCGCCACCGCCTTGCCCTTTACATTCAGGCGATGAAGGGTCTGTCCCCGCTGGACAAGCTGAACCAGGGCTATTCCTACGTGGAAAAAGAAGGAAAAGCCATCACTTCGGTGCAGGATGTCAAAGAAGGTGATCTGCTCGAAATCTGTGTATCAGACGGAAAGATCACAGCGCGCGCAGAGAAGACATCGGCCGTATCCTGGATGGAACAATCGTGAAAAAGCAGAGAATCGAGAAAACATGGGAAATATGGAAGCAGAAGAGAGAAAAGAAGAAGGAACCCCTTCCGGTGAGACACTGGAAGCAGCATTTGGAAAACTGGATCAGATGCTCGAAACGCTGGAGAGCAGCGATGTCAGCCTGGAAGACTCCTTTCGTTTATACAAGGAGGGAATGGAGCTTTTGAACGAATGCAGTCAGAAAATTGACCGCGTCGAGAAAAAAATGCTCCAGATGAATGAGGATGGAACATTCAGAGAATTTTAAAGCGGTACTCGAAGAAAAAACGCGGGAAGCGGAAAGTATCATTGCCGCTTACCTGCCGAAAGAGGAAGGCTTTGCAAAGGAACTGGCAAAAGCCATGAATTACAGTATGACAGCGGGCGGAAAGAGGCTTCGTCCGCTGCTTTTGCAGGAGAGTTTCCGTCTGTTCGGCGGAACCGGGGAGGCTGTAAAACCATTTATGGCAGCCATGGAGATGATTCACACCCATTCCCTGATCCACGATGATCTCCCTGCGATCGACAACGATGATTACCGCCGCGGCAGAAAAACGACCCATGTCGTCTTCGGGGAGGCCGTCGGCGTGCTGGCAGGAGACGCTCTTTTAAACTATGCATACGAGACAGCCTGGAAAGCCTTTCCACTGGAGGAGCACACCGACCGCGTAGTGCGTGCTTTTGGCATTCTCTGTCAGAAAACCGGAATTTCCGGCATGTTGGGCGGTCAGAGTGTTGACGTGATGAATGAAAAAGCCGGCCATTTCGCCATCGACCGTGAGATGCTGGACTACATTTACGAGAACAAGACTTCGGCGCTTTTAGAGGCTGCCATGATGGCAGGTGCGGCACTTGCAGGAGCAAACGACGATGATCTTGACGCGCTCTGCCGGATTGCCTCCAAAGTCGGAATCGCGTTCCAGATCCGGGACGACATCCTGGATGTCACATCCACGATGGAGGAGCTTGGAAAGCCGGTTTTCAGTGATGAAAAGAATGAAAAAACAACGTATGTGACGATGTTTGGCACAGACGGGGCGGAGCAGGAGGTAAAACGGCTTACGAAAGAGGCCGTAGACGAACTGAAAAATCTGTCCTGTCCGGGAGATAAAATATTTCTGGAAGAGCTGTTTGAATCTCTGACTTCCAGAAAAAAGTAAGGGATGATTTCATGTTAGAAAAAATACAGAAACCAAACGATATTAAGAAGATTCCGGCGGACCAGCTTCCGGCGCTTGCAGAGGAAATCCGGGAATTTATTATCGAGTCTTTGAGTAAAACCGGCGGCCATCTGGCGTCCAATCTTGGTGTCGTGGAACTGACGATTGCGATGCACCGCGTCTTCGATCTTCCAAAAGACAAGCTGATCTGGGATGTGGGACACCAGTCCTACACGCACAAGATTCTGACCGGGCGGAAAGACGGGTTTGAAACGCTGCGCCGGGAAGGCGGCATCAGCGGATTCCCGAAGCGGAGCGAGAGTGACTGCGATGTATTCGACACCGGCCACAGCTCGACCTCGATTTCCGCAGGCGTCGGCTATGTGCGTGCACGGGAACTGAAAAAAGAAAATTATTCCGTTGTTTCGATCATCGGAGATGGTGCGCTGACCGGCGGCATGGCGTACGAGGCGCTGAACAATGCGGCCAGCCTGAAATCGAATTTTATTATCGTTTTAAATGACAACGAAATGTCGATCACCGAGAATGTCGGCGGTATGTCATCGTACCTGTCCGGCCTTCGGACGGCATCGGCGTACACGGATTTCAAGATGGACGTCACAAAGGCATTGAACCGCATTCCGGGCATCGGACCTGGCATGGTGGATGCGATGCGGAAGACGAAAAGCAGCATCAAACAGATCATCATTCCGGGCATGCTGTTTGAGGATATGGGACTTACGTATTTAGGTCCTGTGGACGGCCACAACATTCCGCAGCTGATCAAGACCTTCCAGGAAGCAAAACGGTTTGAAGGACCGATTCTGGTGCATGTCCTGACACAGAAGGGCCGCGGCTATGAGCCGGCGATGCGCCACCCGGCAAGATTCCACGGTGCGGGTCCGTTCGATGTGAAAACAGGATTGCCGGTTGGAAAATCCAATCCGACGTACACGGATGTCTTTTCCACAGTCATGCGGAAAATGGGAGATCGAAGAAAGGATGTTGCGGCAGTCACGGCGGCGATGATGACCGGTGTCGGACTGAAACGCTTCTACAACATGTTCCCGGACCGCTGTTTCGATGTGGGAATCGCAGAAGAGCACGCGGTGACATTTGCAGCGGCACTGTCACTCGGCGGCATTACGCCTGTCGTTGCGATTTATTCTTCATTCCTGCAGCGGGCGTACGATCAGATCATGCATGACGTCTGTATGCAGAATCTCCATGTCGTCTTTGCGATTGACCGCGCCGGTCTTGTGGGCTACGACGGGGAGACACACCACGGCATTTTCGACCTTTCCTATCTGGGTTCGATGCCGAATATGACAATTCTTGCACCGAAGAACCTCTGGGAGCTTTCGGATATGATCAAATTTGCGGTCGATTACGACGGCCCGATCGCGGTGCGCTACCCGAGAGGGGAAGCGTATACGGGATTAAAAGAGTTCCGTGCGCCCATCTGCCTCGGAAAATCAGAAGTGATCCATGAGGGAAGCCGTGTTGCACTTCTTGCCGTCGGCAGTATGGTAAAAATGGCAGAAGAAGTGCAGAAACAGTTAAAAGAGCGGATGGATATGGATGCGGCGCTTGTGAATGCGCGGTTCGTCAAACCAATCGATGAAGAACTTCTTCGAAGCTTTGCCGATACGTATGAGCTTGTCGTAACACTCGAGGAAAATGTAAAAGACGGCGGCTTTGGAGAGCGCGTCCTTGCTTTTGCCGAGGAAGAAGACCTTCCGTTCGGCGTGGAGATCATTGCACTGCCGGACCGCTTTATTCCGCACGGAAGTGTATCATACCAGATGAAACAGGTCGGCTTTACGCCGGAAGATATCTGCGGCAGAATTGAGGAATACTACAGAAAACAGGGGCAGGAAGAAAGATGAAAAAACGATTAGATGTATTACTGGTAGAACGGGGCCTTGCCACATCGCGGGAAAAAGCGAAAGCCATGATTATGGCAGGAGAAGTTCTGGTGGACAATGAGCGGGAGGATAAAGCCGGTTCCATGTTCCCGGAAGAAGTGGAGATTGTCTTAAAAGGAAAACCACTGCCGTATGTGAGCCGCGGCGGCTTAAAATTAGAGAAAGCAATGAAAAACTTTAACCTTACCCTGGATGGAAAGGTCTGCATGGATGTCGGAGCATCCACCGGCGGCTTTACCGACTGTATGCTGCAGAACGGCGCCGTCAAGGTATATTCCGTGGATGTCGGCCACGGCCAGCTCGACTGGAAGCTGCGGAACGATCCGCGCGTTGTCTGCATGGAGCGCACGAACATCCGTTACGTCGTGACGGAGGATATCGAGGAGAGACCGTCCTTCGTATCGATCGACGTATCGTTTATCTCCCTGACCAAGGTGCTGCTTCCGGTTCGAAATCTGATGGAAGAGAACGGCGAAATTGCAGCTCTGATCAAGCCGCAGTTTGAGGCAGGACGCGAAAAAGTCGGCAAAAAAGGTGTTGTCCGTGATCCGGCTGTACACAAAGAAGTCATTGAGATGGTCATTTCCTATGCGAAAAGCATTTCCTTCGGCGTGCGCCATCTGGAATTTTCTCCGATCAAAGGACCGGAGGGAAATATCGAGTATCTCGTTCACCTTGTCCGGCTGCCGGACGGCGTGACAGAGGAAGAGACCAATGTCGATGTAGACGCCGTTGTAAAGAGCGCACACGATACACTGGATAAATAAAAGGGTTAAGGAGCATGATATGGAGCGATTTTACCTGATCACAAACAGAGCAAAAGACCCGGACCTTACCGTGACAGACCAGATCAGGCAATATCTGGAGGAGCGCGGAAAAACGTGTCTTCTCTGCGATAACAGCGAAAAAGGGGAAAAATACCATTATACGGATCCGGCGAAGGTTCCGTCAGATATCGACGGCATTCTGGTGCTCGGTGGTGACGGCACGCTTCTGCAGGCAGCAGGCGACGTGGTGGATTTACAGATTCCACTGCTCGGCATCAATCTGGGAACGCTCGGCTATCTTGCGGAAATCGACCGTGACACGCTTTATCTGGCGCTGGATCATTTGATGGCGGATGAGTATACGATTGAGCACCGCATGATGCTCTGCGGATCGATTTACCGAGACGGAAAGCTGATTGCGGAGGACGCGGCACTCAACGACATTACGATCACCCGTGAGGGAAACCTGCGTGTCGTCCGGTTCGACAATTACGTCAACGGGGAGTTTTTAAATTCCTACAGCGCCGATGGCATCATCATCGCAACGCCGACCGGTTCGACCGGCTACAGCCTCTCCGCGGGCGGCCCGATCATCTCACCGTCAGCCAGCCTGATGCTGATGACACCGCTTGCCCCGCACACCCTGAATACGAGAAGCATTGTCTTTCCGGCAGAGGATGTGATCGAGGTGGAGCTCGGGCCTTCGAGAGACGGCGGCATTGAACAGGGCATGGCATATTTTGACGGCGACACCCGCGTTCCGATGAAAACCGGCGACCGGATCGTGATCAAAAAGGCCAGACGGGATACTCTGATTGTGAAAATCAGCAACATCAGTTTTCTGGAGACATTAAGAAAGAAAATGGCAAACATTTAAGATATAGTTACTGGGGAAGGATGCTTGAAATGAAAATCGCGAGACATGCACAGATTATCAAATTAATTAACCAATATGATATTGAAACACAGGAGGAGCTGGCAAAGAAGCTGGAGGAGAGCGGCTTTGCCGTAACGCAGGCGACGATTTCGAGGGATATCCGCCAGCTGAAGCTCACAAAAGTACCAAAAGAGAACGGCGGAAGCCGCTATGCGGTTCTGCAGAACGCACCGTCCGAGGTTGGGAGCCGCTATGCGCGCGTGTTAAAAGACGCGTTTATTTCTGTTGATCTTGCCAAAAATATTCTGGTCATCAAAACCGTGTCTGGAATGGCGATGGCGGCGGCAGCGGCTTTCGATGAGATGAACTGGAATGAAATTGTCGGCTGCATCGGCGGAGACGATACGATTCTCTGCGTGGCAAGAGACGATGATGCGGCGCTTGTGGCAGCAGAACGACTGAAAAAAATGGTGGACGGCATGGAGGAGACGGGCGAAGAGTTCTAAAGAACGCACGTCTCTGCAAAAAGAGACAAAAAGATGACAGCAGGTGTGACACCGGAGGAAAAGAATGCTCACAAACTTACACGTAAAAAATCTGGCCCTGATCGACGAAGCGGAAGTGGAGTTCGGTCCGGGCCTGAATATACTGACCGGAGAAACCGGAGCCGGAAAATCCATCCTGATCGGTTCGATCAACGCGGCGCTTGGAAAGAAGATATCCCGCGAGATGATCCGGACGGGAGAGACAAGCGCGCTGGTGGAACTGGTCTTTGAAACCGAAAATCCGCATGTGCTGGAGCTGTTAAAAGAGATGGATCTCGAGGCGGAGGAGGGACAGGTGATTATTTCCAGAAAGATCACCGGATCCCGCAGCGTCTGCCGCATCAATGGCGAGGCATGCAATATCTCGCAGGTAAAAGCTCTTGCGTCCCTGCTGCTCGACATCCACGGCCAGCATGAGCACCAGTCGCTGCTCTATCCGGACCGGCAGATCGCGATTCTTGACGCGTTTGCGGGAACCGAGGCGGCCACGGCAAAAGGAGAGGTCCGGGCGCTGTACCAGGAGTGGAAGAATGTCCGAAAGGAGCTCTCGGCGTACGAACTCGACGAGGAGGCAAGAAAGCGGGAGGCAGCATTTCTTACGTTTGAAATCAACGAGATTGATCAGGCAGAGCTAAAAGAGGGCGAGGACGAAGCGTTGGAAACTGCGTACCGGAAAATGGGCCATGCGAAAAAGATCGCGGAATCTCTGCAGACGGTATATGCGATCACCGGCTACGGTGCAGAGAACAGCGCCGGGGAGCAGGTCGGCCGCGCAATCCGGGAGCTGCAGCAGGCCGCGGTGTACGACGATGCACTTTCCGGTCCGTCGCAGACCCTTTCCGATATTGACGGACTGCTGAATGATTTCAACCGCGAAATTTCCGCATATCTTTCCGAACTGACCTTTTCTGAAGAAGAGTATTACGAGACGGAAAAGCGGCTCGATGAGATCAACCGCCTGAAAGCAAAGTATGGAAAGACGATGGAAGAGATCACCGCATACCGCGAAGAACAGCAGAAAAAACTGGAAAAACTGGAAAATTTTGAGAGCTGCCGTGCCGCACTGCAGGAGCAGTTACAGAAAACGGAGCAGAAACTGGATGCGGCCGCACATAATCTGTCCAAAATCCGCAGAAACTATGCAAAACGGCTCGAAACACAGATTATCGAAGGTCTGCGCGACCTGAATTTCCTGCATGTCGCATTTGAAATTTCATTTGAAAAGACAAAAAGCTACACCGAAAACGGAACCGATGCTGTGGAGTTCTTAATCTCCACAAACCCGGGCGAAGCGATCCGTCCGCTGGCGAAAGTTGTTTCCGGCGGTGAACTGTCGCGAATCATGCTTGCAATCAAGACGATTCTTGCCGACCGCGACGAGACAGAAACCCTGATTTTCGATGAAATCGACACCGGAATCAGCGGAAGGACGGCGCAGAAGGTTTCCGAAAAAATGGCACAGATCGGGCAGCGCCATCAGGTCATCTGCATCACCCATCTGCCGCAGATCGCGGCGATGGCAGATTCTCATTTTGAAATCGAAAAAAACGTCGAAGAAAACGAGACCGTCACATCGATCCATCCATTATCCGAGGAAGATTCTGTCAGAGAACTGGCAAGAATGCTCGGCGGCGCGAAAATTACGGATTCTGTTCTGGCAAATGCCAGCGAGATGAAGGAATTGGCACAGGTACAAAAATCTGCAAGACTCAAATAAAGAGAAGTCCGCATACTAAGAGGGAAATCACGAAACAAAGCGTGGTTTCCCTCTTTTTCGCGGGCGGCGAGTCAAAGTCCGTGCCTGCACGAGAACTTGACGACCGCCGCGAAAACAAAAGAAATGCCGCAGTTCTGCCCTGCGGCGGAAAGGATGGGAATGCAAATGACGAGAAAACAAAAATACCGAAGAGTCCTGCTTGCGCTGGCGGCGCTGTTTCTGATCCTCGCTGTTCTTCTTGGCTACGATGCCATGCGCGAATCCCTGCCGGATACGATGTATGTGGATGAGAACAGCGAAAGCCCGTTTCAGCCGCTCACGAAACATCCGCTTCTGACGATTTCGGAAGATACGAAGGAAGCAGAAAAAACCGAATTCGGAGAAACGGGAGAAACGGTTGTAGAATGTTCCGCCGCCGGGATCCCGCTGAAAAAGATCCGTGTGATCCAGGAAGAACGGCCGAAAGTTGCCGTCTGCGGAGCGCCGGTCGGTATCTATATGGAGACCGACGGTGTGATGGTGATCCGTACAGCCGAAATCCGTTCGTCCGACGGAACCGTCAGCCGTCCGTCAGAAAATATTCTTCGGGAAGGCGACTATATCACAAAAGTAAACGGACAGAGCATCCGCAGCAAGCAGGATCTGATTGATGCAGTAAAAGTATCAAACGGTTCCCCGGTGTATCTTTCCCTGCTTCGGGACGGGGAAACGATCGAAGTGCAGGTGACACCGCAGAAAAGCCAGGACGGCACCTGCCGCCTCGGGGCCTGGGTCCGCGACAATATGCAGGGAATCGGAACACTGACTTTCGTGGAACCGGACGGAACCTTTGCAGCGCTCGGCCATGGAATCAGTGATATCGATACCGGAAAAATGCTCCAATTGAACGGCGGAGAACTGTATCTGACACAGATTCTGTCTGTGATCCCGGGAAAAGCGGGTGTACCGGGTGAACTGCAGGGCGTGATCCATTACGAAGAAAAGAACCGTATCGGGTCAGTGGCGGAGAATACCATCTACGGTATCCACGGCGTTCTGGACAGGGAAAAAAGCAGTGCACTGCCGCTTACCGTGACGGAAATTGCCTATCGGCAGGAGATCGAGACGGGCCCGGCCACCGTGCGGATGTGCGTGGACAATACGGTAGAAGAGTATGAGGCGGAGATTACAGAAATCGATCTTGGAAGCGAGAATACGAACAAAAATTTTGTGCTCGAAATTACCGATCAACGGCTGCTACAGAAAACCGGCGGCATCGTACAGGGAAATTCCGGCTCGCCGGTGCTCCAGAACGGAAGGCTGATCGGCGCCATTACCCATGTTTTCGTAAACCATCCAGAAAAAGGCTACGGTGTCTTTGCGGAAAACATGCTTGAACGGAACTGAAAAAATATGCGTTAATTTGGTTGAAATTGTTACAAACTTCCGAATTTTTACGGAAAATGTCGATCGAATTTTCAAAAAATTACGGGAAATATATTGAAAATGCGAAAAAATAAAATTATAATGTCTGTGTGATTGGAAAAAGTTCAGAAGAAAACGGATGCAGTGAAATTCCGGAAAGACTATGAGTTTTTGCAAAGGAGAGCTTTATGGAAAAGATCAACATTGCCATCGCGGATGATAACGAACGCATGCAGGAAATGCTTGGGAACGTCATAAAACAGGATGACACGCTTGAACTGATCGGGCAGACCGGAAACGGAAATGATATCTACAGTATCATCCGCGACAAAGAACCGGACGTCGTACTGCTTGACATTTTCATGCCGAAGATGGATGGTCTGACTGTAATGGAGAAAGTCAATGAGGATAAAAATCTGAAAAAAAGACCTGCCTTTATCGTTGTCTCCGCCGTAGGAGAGGAGAGGATCACCGAAGATGCGTTCCGGCTCGGCGCTTACTATTACGTCTTAAAACCGTTCGACAACGAAACTCTTCTGAACCGGATCAAAGCAACAAAAGGAATGACATCAGTAAGAAGATACCATCCAAGAAATTTTACAAACCCCGGAAAAGAGCCGATCTGTCCGCCGGAAAACAGTCTGGAAATCGATGTGACAAATATGATCCACGAGATCGGCGTTCCTGCCCATATCAAAGGATACCAGTACCTGCGCGATGCGATTCTGCTTTCCGTAGAGGACACGGAAATGCTCAATTCCATTACCAAGATTCTCTATCCGACCATCGCGAAACGCCACCAGACAACGTCAAGTCGTGTCGAGCGTGCCATCCGCCATGCGATTGAAGTGGCCTGGAGCCGCGGCAAAATGGATACAATCGACGAGCTGTTCGGCTATACCGTGAACAACCGCAAGGGTAAACCGACAAATTCTGAATTTATTGCATTAATTGCAGATAAAATACGTCTTGAACTGAAAAATCAGTAAAAAGTAACAAAAAAATCCGAACAAACGGAGAAATTACAGAAGTTTAGACTTTTTTTTCTGGACAAAGTACGGTATAATACAGACAGGACGTTGATTATCCTTTCGCGTTTCATAGGATCGTGACAAAAAGGAAGGAATTACAGAAAAACAAAGATGCGATAATCAGCATGAAATTACAGGAGGATTCTTTTCATGAAAAATATTTTGTTCGTGGCTTCAGAGTGTGTACCGTTCATCAAAACAGGCGGTCTGGCGGATGTAGTAGGTTCTCTGCCGAAATACTTCCCGAAAGAGTATTTTGATGTGCGCGTGGTGATTCCAAAATACGCAGGAATCAAAGAACAGTTTAAAAATCAGATGCAGTATGTGACAAACTTCTACATGGATCTGAACTGGAGACAGCAGTATGTCGGCATTTTCGAGATGGAATATGAAGGCATCAAATTCTACTTTATCGACAACGAGGAGCATTTCGGAGGAAGCACTCCATATGCGGGCATGCCGTGGGATCTGGAAAAATTTGCTTACTTCAGTAAAGCAGCGCTTTCCATTTTACCGACCATCGGCTTCCGCCCGGACCTCATCCACTGCCACGACTGGCAGACCGGTCTCGTTCCGGTTTACCTGCACGAGCGTTTCCAGGCAGATGAATTCTATCGGGGAATCAAAACCGTCATGACGATCCACAACCTGAAATTCCAGGGCATCTGGGACCGCAAGACGATTCAGAGCATTACCGGCCTTTCCGACTACTACTTCACACCGGATAAGCTGGAGTTCAAACACGATGCCAGCTACTTGAAGGGCGGTCTGGTTTACGCAGATGCGATCACCACCGTCAGCAATACATACGCGCAGGAGATTCAGACCCCGTTCTATGGCGAAGGACTCGACGGTCTGATGTGTGCAAGAGCAAACGATCTGCGCGGTATTGTAAACGGACTCGACTACAATGAGTGGAACCCGGAGACAGACGCTCAGATTGCAAAGAATTTCAATGTAAAGAACTTCCGTAAAGAGAAAGTGAAAAATAAACTGGCACTGCAGGAGGAGTTAGGACTCGAGGTCAATCCGAAGACGATGATGATCGGTATCGTATCCCGTCTGACCGATCAGAAGGGCTTCGACCTCATCAGCTATATGATGGATGAGATGTGCCAGGATGCCGTACAGTTTGTGATCCTTGGAACCGGCGAGGAGCGCTACGAGAACATGTTCCGCCACTTCGCATGGAAATACGACAAGAAGGTTTCGGCAAACATCTACTATTCCGATGCAATGTCACACAAGATCTATGCATCCTGCGATGCCTTCTTGATGCCGTCCCTGTTTGAGCCATGCGGACTCTCCCAGCTCATGAGCCTCCGCTACGGAACCCTTCCGATCGTCCGCGAGACCGGCGGCCTCAAAGACACCGTAGAGCCGTACAATGAGTACGAGGGAACAGGAACTGGATTCAGCTTCACAAACTACAATGCGCATGAGATGATGGGTACCGTGCGGTACGCAGAGCGCATCTATTACGACAAAAAACGCGAGTGGAACAAGATGATCGACCGCGCAATGGCACAGGATTTCTCCTGGGCGAATTCCGCAAAACAGTACGAGGAAATGTACAACTGGCTGATCGGATAAGCTGGTCTGCATTCTGAAAAATAAGAAAAAAATCCCGAAATGGCAGAAGAGGAAAGAAAAGCCGTTTCGGGATTTTTTTGCAGTATTTTTGGGTTGCGGCAGGAGAGTGGAATATGCTACACTTGTGCATAAGGATATATTCGAAGCAGCTCCGGTGCAGAGGATTTGGGGGCTGAAAAAAGACACAAGAAAAACAGTTGACAACAAAGCAGATTTGTAATAGTATGTATACAGAAGCGAACGGACGTTCGCATGGTAAGGAGAATATTCAGTATGGGAAATAATAACGAAGATAAACTGCGTGCACTCGATGCCGCACTTGGACAGATTGAAAAACAGTACGGAAAAGGAGCTGTCATGAAGCTCGGAGATTCCGCAGCAAACATGAACGTGGAAACCATCCCGACCGGCTCTTTAAGCCTGGATATCGCACTCGGTCTTGGCGGTGTGCCGAAGGGAAGAATTATCGAGGTATATGGACCGGAGTCTTCCGGTAAAACAACCGTAGCGCTCCACATGGTAGCCGAAGTACAGAAACGCGGCGGAATTGCCGGCTTCATCGATGCAGAGCATGCGCTCGATCCGGCCTATGCCAAAAACATCGGTGTTGATATTGAAAACCTCTACATCTCACAGCCGGACAACGGCGAGCAGGCACTTGAGATCACCGAGACGATGGTTCGTTCCGGTGCGGTAGACATCATCATCGTGGACTCTGTTGCAGCCCTCGTTCCAAAAGCCGAGATCGACGGCGACATGGGAGATTCCCACGTCGGACTGCAGGCGCGTCTGATGTCTCAGGCACTCCGGAAACTGACTGCAGCGATCAGCAAATCCAATTGTATTGTTATCTTTATCAACCAGCTGCGTGAAAAAGTCGGTGTCATGTTCGGAAATCCGGAGACCACAACCGGCGGCCGTGCACTGAAATTCTATTCTTCCATCCGTCTCGATGTCAGAAGAATCGAAGCCTTAAAGCAGGGCGGAGAGATGGTTGGAAACCGTACCAGAATCAAAGTCGTGAAAAACAAAGTAGCTCCGCCGTTCCGCGAGGCAGAATTTGATATCATGTTCGGAAAAGGAATCTCCAAAGAAGGAGACGTTCTGGATCTGGCAGCTTCCGTCGGCATCGTACAGAAGAGCGGCGCATGGTTCGCATACGGCGGCGACAAGATCGGCCAGGGACGCGAAAATGCGAAAGCATACCTGCGCGAGCATCCGGAAATCATGGATGAGATCGAGCACAAAGTGCGCGTGGCTTACGGCCTGATCAAGGAAGAAGCACCGGAAGGCACAGAAGAAACAGCAGCAGTTCCGGAAACCGAAGGAGACGACGAATAAATGTTTGTGACAGAGATTCGTCCTCTGAATAAAAAGAAATCACGGATCCTCTTCGATGACGGAGAGGATCTGGTTCTTTATAACGGGGAAATCCGCGCTTCCCGCATCAAAGAGCAGGAGGAGCTTCCCGATGAGGTTTATGAAAAGCTGGCAGGGGAAGTGCTGACTAAAAGGGCCAAACACCGCGCGATGTATCTGCTGCTCAGACAGATGCGGACGAAAAAAGAGCTGGAAGATAAGTTACGAAAAGACGGCTATCCCGAGAGAGCCATTGAAGAGGCTGTCTCGTACGTGGAGAGCTTTCACTATATCGACGACCGCGCATACGTGGAGCAGTATCTTGCGGGCAGCGGTGCGAAAAAAGGGAAAAAGGCAGTCCTCTATGCGCTGGCACAGAAAGGCGTGGACCGGGAACTGGTGGAATCCGTCCTGGAAGAGCAGGAGGATGCCCGCGATGAGTATGAACTTGCAAAAAGTGCCGCCTTCGCAAAGCTCGGCACGCCGCACCGGCTGGATGAAAAAGAGTACCGCCGTGCCGCCGGTTTTCTGATGCGGAAGGGATTCGGCAGTTCCGAAATCCGTCGGGCATTGGAAGAATACCAAGATTCCGCTGACGAAGAATTCTGAATATTCCCGGCGATTCCGCCACATGCCGCGAAATTATGTGCAATAAATTACATGAATATTTTTAAAACATTGACAAATTTGTGAAAACAGTATAAAATTGTAGTGTTGTAAATGTGCAATGAAAACTAAATAAGGAGGTGCTCCGGTAATGAGTACAGGTATTACAATTCTGCTGGTATTCATTGCTGTAGTAGTCACGCTGCTTATTGCGGTTCCTGTTACCAGGAAAATTGCTGTGGACAATAAAATCAAGCAGGATGCTGAGAAAATTGGCACAGCGGAAGAAAAGGCGAGAAACATCATAGATGAAGCACTGAAAACTGCCGAAACTAAGAAACGGGAAGCCCTGCTGGAGGCGAAGGAGGAGTCTCTTCGTACGAAGAATGAAGTAGAAAAAGAGACCCGAGAGCGCAGAGCGGAACTGCAGAAATATGAGAAGCGCGTTTTATCGAAAGAAGAATCTGTAGATAAAAAAGCGGACGTATTGGAGCGTCGTGAAAACGAAATTGCAGCAAAAGAGGCAAGCGTCAGAAAGAAAGAAAAGGAAGTAGACGGTCTACACGAAAAAGGAGTACAGGAACTGGAAAGAATTTCCGGTTTTACCTCCGAGGAAGCAAAAGAGTATCTGTTAAAATCTGTGGAAGACGAAGTAAAAATCGACACAGCAAAGCTCTACAAAGAGCTGGAGAGCAGAGCAAAAGAGGAAGCAGGCCGTAAGGCAAAAGAGTATGTGGTAACAGCTATTCAGAAATGTGCTGTCGATCACGTATCCGAGAGTACCATCTCCGTGGTACAGCTTCCGAGCGATGAAATGAAAGGCCGCATCATCGGCCGTGAAGGACGAAATATCCGTACACTCGAAACCATGACAGGCGTTGACCTGATCATCGACGATACACCGGAAGCAGTCGTTCTTTCCTCATTCGATCCGATCCGCCGTGAGGTGGCAAGAATTGCTCTGGAAAAACTGATCGTAGACGGAAGAATCCATCCGGCCCGCATCGAAGAGATGGTAGAAAAGGCCCGCAAAGAAGTAGAACAGAATATTCGCGAGGAAGGCGAGGCAGCCGCACTGGAAGTCGGTGTACACGGACTTCATCCGGAGCTGATCCGTCTCCTTGGAAGAATGAAATTCCGTTCCAGCTACGGACAGAATGCATTAAAGCATTCGATCGAGGTAGCACAGCTTTCCGGTCTCCTCGCAGGAGAGGTAGGATGCGATGTCCGCATGGCAAAACGTGCCGGACTGCTTCATGATATCGGTAAATCCATCGACCATGAGGTAGAAGGATCTCACATTCAGATCGGTGCAGATCTCTGCAAAAAGTACAAAGAATCTCAGATTGTGATCAACACAGTAGAATCACATCACGGGGATGTAGAGCCCCAGTCTCTGATTGCATGTATCGTTCAGGCAGCGGATGCAATTTCCGCAGCAAGACCGGGTGCAAGAAGAGAAACACTCGAAACATATACCAACAGATTAAAACAGTTGGAAGACATCACGAATTCGTTCAAGGGTGTCGAAAAATCTTTTGCTATTCAGGCTGGTAGAGAAGTCCGCATCATGGTTGTTCCTGAGCAGGTATCCGATTCTGAAATGGTACTGCTCGCAAGGGATATCTCGAAACAGATCGAAGCTGAACTGGAATACCCGGGACAGATCAAGGTCAATGTTATCCGCGAGAGCCGTGTAACGGATTACGCGAAATAAAAGACTTTCTACGAAACAATTTAATAACGAAATCAAAAAGAGGCTGTGGACATGAGCAATCATGTTCCACAGCCTTTTCAGTGTGTATAAGAACAGTAAGTTTCAAAAGAATTTATACGTGCCGTATCCGGTTCGAGCGCATTTTCTGAGGTGTAGAGCCATACAGCTTTTTGAAGGTCCGCATAAAAATTTTGTAATTCGACAGCCCGTTTTTCTCCATCAGTACCGTGATCGTTTCGTCGGAATTCTGTAAATCTTCGTACAGGTGCATCGTGCGCACATCGTTCAGATATTCGAGAAAGGTTTGTCCGGTATACTTTTTAAAGAGCCGGCAGAAATACTCCTTCGAGAGCGCCAGGGAATCCGCGGCTGTTTCGAGGCTTAACGGTTCCGGGTAATGCACTTTCACCCAGTTCATAACGTGTGTCACGCGCTGCAGATCGCGCTGTGAACCCGTGAGGGATGCCGAAGGGATCTGGTGGGAATACGACCGGCAGAGATGGTACAGAAATTCGTACAGTCGTGAGGTAAAGAGAAGCTGGTATGAATCGGAAGGATTCTGCCGGATCTCGTTCATCTCCGAGAGCAGTGCGCGGAGCGGAGCCGGCTGTTCCGAGCAGGGAATGATCGTGTCGAAACGCATCGTATCAAAGTCCGGCAGATATTGGCGCATCTGGCTTGCGGAAATCTGCAGCAGAAGATATGTACAGGTGTTGGAGCGCGTCATATGGAGGTCGCCGGAGTTGATGATAATCAGATCGCCCTCGTTTAACCGATACTCCGTTGCCTGGACAATCGCGGAAAACTGTCCCCTGATCAGATAGAGAATTTCCACATATTCGTGCCAGTGCGCCGGAAAAACAAAAGCGGGCGCATCCTGCAGCTCAAAACGGACGTGCAGCAGATCGGTTTCGTGTATTGTTTCGTAAAAGCAGGATTCCATAAGTACCTCCAGGATGTGATAGAAATATACGTCAATTATAATCAAAAAAGATAAGAATATTGTACCAGAAATTGGGCGAAATATCAATATCAACCAGAGAAAGGACAAGAAAGGAACTAGAAGTTACACGAAAAAGGGAAGATAATGGAGACATTAGCACGAAACAAAGTTTGGGAGGAACAAAGACATGAAAGCAAAGGTAAGAACCTTTAACGGAACTACATCTCCGGAAGTAACCCAGCGTGAAACAGATCACCGCAAACTTGCCCGCGAGGCAGCAGCAGAGGGATTCGTTCTTCTGGAAAACAAAGATCATTTCCTGCCGCTGGCAAAGGGCAGCAAGGTAGGTCTTTACGGAGCAGGTGCGATCCGCACCATCAAAGGAGGCACCGGTTCCGGCGATGTCAATGAGCGTGACAGCGTTAATATTTTCCAGGGCATGAAAAATGCAGGCTACGACGTAACAAGCAGTGAATGGCTGGAGGATTACGATAAACTCTACGTACAGGCAAGACTGGACTGGAAAAATGAGATTTTCACAAAATTGAACGGAGACGACACAAAATTCTTTGATGCTTACTCTGCAACCCCGTTCTTTATGCCATCCGGAAACCCAATCGATGAAGAGAAAGCAGCAGCCGACGGTGCAGACACCGCATTCTTCGTTCTGGCACGTATCGCAGGAGAGAACAAAGACCGTTTTGATACGGAGGGTGACTACTTCATCTCCAAAGAAGAGAAAGCTATTCTGGCACAGGTTTCCAGATGCTATAAAAACGTTGTTCTTGTTATCAACACCGGCGGCCTGATGGATCTGGCATTCGTAGAAGAATTTGACAATATCCGCTCTATTTTACAGTACGTACAGGCAGGCCAGGAAGGCGGAAATGCATTTGCTGATGTTGTAAGCGGCGATGTAACCCCATCCGGAAAAATGACAGATACCTGGGCAAAAGATTACTATGATTATCCGGGTGCAGAGGTTTACAGCTACAAGAGCGGCGACCTCATGAAAGAAAAATACGAAGAGGGTATCTTCGTTGGATACCGTTACTTCGATACCTTTGAAGTACCAGTCCGTTACTCCTTCGGTTACGGTATGTCCTACACCGATTTCGAGATCAGAACCGATGACATCAAAGTAAGCGGCCGCGGTATGATGAATCCGAAAGTAAGCGTGACTGTTACCGTTACCAACACCGGCGATACTTATGCAGGAAAAGAAGTTGTACAGATCTATGCTTCCTGCCCGCAGGGCAGACTGGTGAAAGAGTTCCGCCGCCTGGCAGGCTTTGGAAAAACAAAACTGCTGGCTCCGAAGGAATCCCAGACCATGACCATCACCTTCCCGCTGTATCAGCTGACTTCTTATGAGGAGGAAAGCGCATCCTGGATTCTGGAGCCGGGCATGTATGGTATCTGGATTGGAAATGATCTGAATACATCTGTTCTCTCCGGCGCGCTGGAGCTGGACGAGAAAGCAGTCATGACAGCGTGTGAAAATATCTGCCCGCTGAAAGAGAAATTGAATGAGATTGTTCCTGATGCAGAAAAAGTTCAGGCAAGAGAGGCTGCATGGCAGAAGGAAGTAAAAGAAAAGAGAATGAGCGTGATCGAGCTCAAAGCATCTGAGATCCCAACTGAGAAAGTAGATTACCAGCCGGTACCGGAAGAGCTTCCTGGAAAAGCAGGAAAGATTGTGGAATCCCTTTCTGTGGATCAGCTGGCACTCCTTGCAACCGGTGATCCGGGAAGAGCACAGGGCAACGCGCTTGGCTCCGCAGGAATTTCTGTTCCGGGAGCAGCAGCGGAGACATCCCCGTGTGCTTCGGAGGAGCCGTGGAATGTAACCACGATTGCTCTGGTCGACGGACCTGCAGGTCTTCGTCTGAAGAGAGAATATCAGGTAGACAACGGAGAGATCGTAGCGAGCGATTTCCTGGCTGCCCTGGAAGGCGGTTTCTTCAGTAAGCCGCAGGAAAAACGCGGAACAACCTATTATCAGTTCTGTACCGCAATTCCGGTCGGAACACTTCTGGCACAGAGCTGGGATGTAGAACTGATCAAGAGAGTCGGCGAGATGATCGGCCATGAGATGGAGCTGTTCAACGTAACACTGTGGCTGGCACCTGGCATGAACATCCACAGAAATCCGCTCTGCGGAAGAAACTTTGAATATTATTCCGAGGATCCGCTGCTTGCCGGTATGATGGCGGCTGCTATGACGCTCGGTGTACAGAAGGTACCGGGCTGCGGAACCACGATCAAACACTTCGCATGCAACAATCAGGAGGATAACCGTATGGGCTCCGATTCCATCCTGTCCGAGCGTGCCCTGCGTGAGATCTATCTGAAAGGCTTTGAAATCGCAGTCAAAGATGCACAGCCGATGTCCATTATGACATCTTACAACCTGATCAATGGTGTACACGCTGCAAACTGCTACGATACCTGCACGAAAGCAGCGAGAGATGAGTGGGGATTTGCAGGAGCTATCATGACCGACTGGACAACCACCAACGTACAGATCCAGGGCGAGTGTACGGCAGCGGGCTGCATGAGAGCCGGAAATGACATGGTAATGCCGGGTCTGCCGGAGGATCACGAGAACATCAAAAAAGAACTTGCAGATGGAACTCTGACGATGGCAGAATTGAAACGCTGCATCTATAACACGGTAAATATCGTACTGCAGTCCAATATGTACGAGGGCGCAGTCAGCTACCTTGATCAGTTCGATGATCTGGATACCTATCTTGTCGTGAAATAAAAGAAGTGAAAAATATCTTATGGGGATATACAAAAAGCAGGGTTTGAAATGAACGGACATTTCGGTGCGTGAGACATTGGGGGACCCTGAAAAGAGGAAAGAAGTGCCATTCGCAGATGGGGGTCTGCGGAGCAGGCACTTCTTTTACGTATATTGTCTATGAACCGTGAATACATTGACAGTAAGGCAGAAAATAAGGAGGCGCAAAAAGCAAATGAGAGAACGGGATGAGAATGCATATATTCGTTTTTTTGCCCTCTGGTTTGCGGCCGGTATGACCCTCGGTGTACTGCTGCTGCTTGCGGCATCCCACACGGGAATGAAGGAGGGAAATAGCGTCCGCCTATTTCAGGCGGAGGCGTTTTTTGGAAGAAAAATTTCCGCAAAGGCCTGCTTTTCCTATCTTCTAAAGGTACGGTTAGCACCGGCATTTGCGGGACTTCTCTTTGGATTGACGGCAATCGGTGCGTATTTTGCCACTGCTGCCGTTTGGGCATATGGTTTTCTGTGTGGCGTCTTTCTCTCGGCTGCCTATCTGCAGAACGGAATGGCAGGTCTTTTATTCTTTTTTCTGGCTCTTTTTCCGCAGATTTTCCTCTACCTTGCCGCGTTATTTCTGATGGCTGCTGCGTGCAGCCGGATGGCAGAGACGAATCACCTTGCCGGCGGCATACAGAAAAAGGAATATTTTTGCTTTGGCGTGCGCTACTTCTTTGCACTGATCCTGCTTCTGTGGGGTATTCTGCTTGAGAGTTATGTCAATCCGTGGTTTCTTGCGAAAATCCTGTAAAAACGGTCGGAAAAGGGAATTGCATTTTTGAAAAAACGTGTATATAATTAAAAGCATTGTTACCCTTTATCGGGCAGTGAGAGGGAGAAAAAAGCAAAAAGGAAAAAAGCTATGCAGGAAACGATACAGTCATTTACGGACTATCTACAGACGGAAAAGAAAGCATCAAAAAATACAGAAGTCTCCTATCAGCGCGATCTTCGAAAGCTGGCAGTTTTTTTGAAGGAGCACGGAATAGAAAAACCGGAGCAGATGAATGCAACGGTTTTAAATTCTTATTTATTATATCTGGAGCGGGAACACTTCTCCCCGGCAACGATCTCGCGCAGCATTGCGGCGATTCATATGTTTTGCCAATATGCGTGTCAGGAGGGAAAAATGGTATCTGACCCGTCGAAAGCACTGCAGCCACCGAGGGTTGAGCGGAAAATGCCGGAGATCCTTTCCATCGCAGAGGTCGATCTGCTGCTTCGCCAGCCCAAAACCGACACGCCAAAGGGTATCCGCGATAAAGCAATGCTGGAAATGCTGTATGCGACCGGTATCCGTGTCAGTGAGTTGATCCATTTGAAAACACAGGATGTCAATCTTATGATGGGCTACATCACCTGCCGCGATGAAAAGGAGCGGATCGTTCCGTTCGGCGGACCGGCGAAAAAGGCGTTGGAGCAGTATCTTGGGAGTGCGCGCGCAGCCCTGATGCATGGACGGGATGATGATGTATTGTTTGTCAACTGCTCCGGAGGTTCGATGAGTCGTCAGGGATTCTGGAAAATTCTGAAATCCTATGCGAAATCCGCAGGCATTACTGCGGATATTACGCCGCATACCCTGCGTCATTCGTTTGCAACCCATCTGCTGCAAAACGGTGCGGACTTAAAGAGTGTCCAGGAGATGATGGGACACGCCGATATTTCGACGACGCAGATGTATCTCCACCTTGGTGTGAATAAAATCAGGGATGTGTACCGGAAGGCACATCCGAGAAAGTAAAGGTGGAACAGAAAAGTAAAACGATAGAAAAACCTCCGCCGCAGACTGGTGAAAAACTGCAGCGAAGGTTTTTGATGTTTTTAGGGTGTTGAGAAAATTTAGCACTCCTCAGCGATATCATAAATCAGGCGTTCGGTCTGATCCCAGCCAAGGCACGGGTCAGTGATGGATTTACCATAGACATGATTTCCGCATCCGATTTTCTGATTGCCAGGCTCCAGATAGCTTTCGATCATAACACCTTTTACGAGACTTTCGATATCCTTGTTGCATCGTCTTGTGTGCAGAACGTCTTTGACGATACGGATCTGCTGCTCGTATTTCTTTCCGGAGTTGGAATGGTTGGCATCGATGATGGTAGCCGGGTTTACGAGATGTGTTTCGTTGTATTTCTCCAGCAGAAGCTGAATGTCCTCGTAGTGATAGTTCGGCACGGAGTTGCCGTGCTTGTTGGTCGCACCGCGGAGAATGGTGTGCGCCAGCGGATTTCCGCTTGTCTTTACCTCCCAGGTACGGTAAATAAAGGAGTGGGAGCCCTGTGCGGCGATGACGGAGTTAATCATAACGGAAAGGTCACCGCTGGTCGGGTTTTTCATGCCGGCCGGAATGTCGATGCCGGAAACGGTCAGGCGGTGCTCCTGATTTTCTACGGAACGTGCGCCGACAGCAACGTAGGAGAGAATATCGGACAGATAGCTCCAGTTGGACGGATACAGCATTTCGTCTGCAGAAGTCAGATCAGTCTCTTCTACTACACGCATATGCATTTTACGCATGGCGATCAGGCCGTGCAGCAGGTCCGGCTTTCCTTCCGGGTCCGGCTGATGAACGATACCTTTGTAGCCTTCACCTGTGGTACGCGGTTTGTTGGTATAGACACGCGGGATGATGATCAGTTTGTCGGATACTTTGTCGGCAACCTTTGCCAGACGGTGATTGTACTCCAGAACAGCGTCTTCGTTGTCTGCGGAGCAAGGTCCTACGATAACAAGAAATTTATCGGAATCCCCGGTAAAGACTTTTGCGATTTCAGCGTCACGCTGTTTTTTGATTTCGGTTGCGCGGGCGCTTAAGGGATATTGTTCCCGGATCTCTGTTGGGGTGGGAAGTTTTCTTACAAATTCAAGGCTCATTTTCGTTCTCCTTTATCTTAGATGCACTTCTTTTCTAGCTGCGGACAGAGGAGCGTTCTTGTGTGCCCCGTCGCAAACTATCTATAAATTATAATACATAACGCGAAGATTGTCGATATTTTTTCGGCGAAAATTCTGTTTCTCTTAAAAAAGATAGAAAAAAGGTATCAATGAACAGCAAATCCGTTTGCAGATTCCCGATGCAGGAACAAAAGTGCCATTGTCATAATGGTAAGTTCACTTGCAAGAATACCATAGAGATAGCCACGGATGCCGAAAACCGGGACGAGAAAAAGAATTGCAAGAATACGAATTACATCTCCGGCAAGGTTCTGGAAAAAAACGAGAGAAGTTTTTCCAAGGCCGTTTAAAATGCTTCCAAGTGTCGTTTCCAGATAGAGAAAAGGACTTAAAAATGAAAGGATACGCAGAAAAACGCCGACTTCTTCGTTTTGAAAAAGGAAACGTCCAAGCCACGGACCGAAAAAGAAAAAGGCAAAAACAGCGGAAGTGCCAAGCAGCACACAGAAAGAAATTGTATAACGGATCGTGTCTGATATTTGCTCCGGCGTACCGTCGGCCTGCTGTTTTGCTACGCCGGGCAGAAGCATGACGGACACTGCGTGGGTGATGGCAGATGGAAAAAAGATCATCGGAAGTGCCATACCGGTGAGAATGCCATACTGCGAGAGCGCTGCTTTCCGGGAAAGACCGGAGGTGACCAGACAGCCGGGGAGCAGAGCACTTTCAATGCTGTGGAGGACATTCAGAAGAATACGGTTCAGCGTAAGCGGAAGATTCAAAACAGCAAGCTCTCGGAAGGTATCGTACCAGAGGGTCTTTTCTTTGAAAAAAACAGAAATCGGGCGGTGTTTCTGAGGGGACCTGCTGTGCGAGACGGACAGGCAGGCCATCAGAAAGAGACACGAAAAGAGTTCGCCGGCGGCAGTACCGAATGCAGCAACAGCGGCAGAGGGGAGGCTTGTGGAAAGACAGAAAAGCCAGGCAAGGTAGGAAGCGCCCATGCGCACGAACTGTTCCAAAAGCTGGCAAAAAGAAGGCAGTGCCGTCTGATTCTGGCCAAGATACCATGCCGAGAGACAGTTGTGGATCCCGGAGGGGAGAATGCCGAGTGATAAAATCCGGAGGATCAGAATCGTCCGCGGCTCAAAAAGAAGCCGTGTTCCGATAAAATCCGCGCTGAAAAAGAGAAAGATGGAGGCGGAGAAGGAAAGTATCACTACAATGCCGCATCCGGCCGCCAGACAGATCTTTGCCCGTCTGGAATCCTTTTTGGCAAGGTACGATGCGACAAAGCGCGAGAGCACCGTCTGCATGCCGCCTGCGCCAAGGGAGAGCATCAGTGCGTAGAGTGGTGTGGCGAGCTGGTAGATACCAAAGGCTTCCGCACCGATCCGGCGCGACAGGAATATTCTATAGAGAAATCCAAGAATTCTGCAGATGATCCCGGACGCGGTCAGGATCAGTGTGCCAAGAAGAAGCGTGTTCTTTCTTGTGATTTTCAGCATGGGATAGACTCCTTTCACGGCATTGCGCAGATAGTCTAAAATATGCGAAAAAACTCCTTGACAGAACCCCGTGATAGGTGCTATTCTGAGTGAGAAATAAATCCGATTAAAACTGTCGGAATTGGAAAACGACAGCACAGAAAAAAGGAGAACCAGGAATGAAATTATCGACCAAAGGAAGATATGGTCTGCGTGCCATGATCGATCTGGCGAGTCACGAAGAAGAGGGTGCAGTGTCCATTGCCAGCATTTCAGAACGCCAGAATATCTCAGAGAGCTATCTGGAGCAGCTGGTGCGTCCGCTTCGAAAAGCCGGATTCATTGAGAGTGTGCGGGGAGCAGGCGGTGGATATGTACTTGCAAAACCGGCAGATTCCATTTCGGTAGGAGATGTTCTCCGTGTGCTGGAGGGCGGACTCGAGGCAGTCACGTGCTCGGTCAATGAAGGCCTGGGCGGCTGCGATGCGGCCGATTTCTGCGTCACGCGTTTTGTGTGGCAGAGGATCAATGAGGGAATTACGAACGCTGTGGATTCCATCAGCCTCGGAGAGCTGGTTCAGCAGAGCCGGCAATTAGAGAAAAACAGAAACAGCGATAGAAATGACAAGGAGTGAACAACAATGATTTATCTGGACAATGCGGCAACAACAAAAACAGCCCCGGAAGTTGTCGAGGCTATGCTTCCTTATTTCAGCGAATACTACGGAAATCCATCCAGTATTTATGCAATTGCAGGAAAAAGCAAAGAAGCCATCACCAAAGGAAGAGAGCAGATCGCAAACGTGCTCGGCGCAAAACCGGAGGAAATTTATTTCACAGCCGGCGGCAGCGAGTCCGATAACTGGGCGTTAAAAGCTACCTTTGAAGCATATAAAAATAAAGGAAACCACATCATCACCACAAAAATCGAGCATCATGCGATTCTTCATACCTGTGAGTATCTGGAAAAAGAGCGCGGTGCGAAAATCACCTATATCGGCGTCGATGAGAACGGCGTTGTCAATCTGGATGAACTCGAAGCAGCCATCACACCTGAGACCATTCTGATTTCCGTTATGGCGGCAAACAACGAAATCGGAACGATTCAGCCGATCAAGGAAATCGGAAGAATTGCAAAAGAACACAATATTTTATTCCACACAGATGCCGTACAGGCATTTGGCCAGATCCCGATCAATGTGGATGAGTGCAATATTGATATGCTCAGTTCCAGCGGTCATAAGATTAACGGACCGAAAGGAATCGGCTTCCTTTACATCCGAAAGGGTGTGAAAATCCGCTCCTTCGTACACGGCGGTGCACAGGAAAGAAAACGCCGTGCCGGAACAGAAAATGTACCGGGCATCGTAGGATATGGAGTTGCGGCAGAGCGTGCGGCAAGAACTATGGCGGAGCGTACCGCAAAAGAAATCGAAGTACGTGATTATCTGATCAACCGTATTTTAACCGAGATTCCGAACTGCCGTCTGAACGGCGATCCGGTAAAACGTCTGCCGAACAACTGCAACATCAGCTTTGAATTCATCGAGGGAGAGTCCCTTCTGATCATGCTGGATATGAAAGGTATCTGCGCATCCAGCGGTTCTGCATGTACTTCCGGATCCCTGGATCCGTCCCATGTACTGCTGGCCATCGGACTGCCGCACGAGAAAGCACACGGTTCCTTACGTCTGACTTTAAGTGAGGAGATCACAAAAGAGGACGTTGATTTTGTTGTAGAGCAGATTAAAGCGATCGTAGACCGTCTGCGCAGCATGTCCCCGCTGTATGAGGATTACATCAAAAAACAGCAGGGTAAATAAGTTTAAAAAAATAAGACAGTCCATCCAGAAAGCCGGTACAGAAAAATTCAGGTAAAAGCTGTGCCGGAGGAGGACTGCTTTGAAATAGTTCAGGAGGAAGAATAACAATGTACAGTGAAAAAGTAATGGATCATTTCCAGCATCCGAGAAATGTAGGAGAAATTGAGAACGCAAGCGGTGTAGGTACCGTTGGAAATGCAAAATGCGGCGATATCATGAGAATGTATCTTGACATCGACGATAACGGCATCATTCAGGACTGCAAATTCAAAACCTTCGGCTGCGGCGCCGCAGTTGCAACCAGCAGTATGGCAACCGAGCTGGTAAAAGGAAAAACCATCCAGGAAGCTCTGGAAGTAACCAACAAAGCTGTTATGGAAGCACTCGACGGACTTCCGCCGGTCAAAGTTCACTGTTCTCTGCTTGCAGAAGAAGCAATTCACGCTGCACTCTGGGATTACGCAGAGAAACACCACATCAAGATCGAAGGTCTTGCAAAACCGAAGTCTGATATCAGCGAGGGCGAGGAAGAGGAAGAATACTAAGTATGGGAAAAAAGAAAGTAGTCGTTGGAATGTCCGGCGGCGTAGATTCCTCGGTGGCAGCGTATCTCCTGAAAAAAGCAGGATACGATGTCATCGGGGTGACCATGCAGATCTGGCAGGATGAGGCCGAGACAGTCCAGGAGGAAAACGGGGGCTGTTGCGGCCTCTCTGCTGTTGATGATGCAAGGCGCGTGGCACAGGTGCTGGACATTCCGTATTATGTCATGAACTTCAAAAAAGAGTTCCGTGAGAACGTCATGGACTATTTCACGAACGAATATCTCTGCGGCAGAACACCGAACCCGTGTATCGCCTGCAACCGCTATGTGAAATGGGAAGCGTTGCTTCAGCGCAGTCTTTCCATTGGAGCGGACTACATTGCGACCGGACATTATGCAAGAATCGAACAGCTTGCCAATGGACGGTATGCGATTGCAAATTCGGTAACAGCGGCAAAAGACCAGACGTATGCACTGTATAATCTGACCCAGGAGCAGCTTTCGCATACGCTGATGCCGGTCGGAGACTACACAAAAGATCAGATTCGTGAGATTGCAGCAAAAATCGGTCTTCCGGTAGCAAAAAAGAAGGATTCCCAGGAAATCTGCTTCGTGCCGGATCAGGATTACGCTTCCTTTATCCAGAACGAGACAGGAATCGTGGCACCGAAAGGCAATTTCGTGAATACAAAGGGTGAAATCCTCGGTACCCATGAGGGGATTACCCATTACACCGTAGGACAGCGCCGCGGACTCGGCCTTCCGATGGGACACCGCGTGTTCGTACTGGAAATCCGTCCGGAGACGAACGAGGTTGTGGTCGGCGAAAATGAAGAGGTTTTCGCAAAAGTAGTAAAAGCAAACAAAGTAAACTATATGGCAATTCCGCCGCTGGAACTTGGAGAAGAGCTCTCCTGCACCGCAAAAATCCGGTACGGGCACAAAGGCTCCCCGTGCGTGATCAAACGGACCGGGGAAGATGAGATTACCTGTACCTTCCCGGACGGCGTGCGTGCTCCGACACCGGGACAGGCTGTTGTCTTCTACGTGGACGGCTGTGTCGGCGGAGGCGGAACGATTACGGAGGCCGAAAGATGAAAATAGCGGACTGTCATATGCACAGTTTCTTTTCAAGTGACAGCGAAGCACCAACAGAAGAGATGGTAAAACGGGCAGTCGAGCTGGGACTTCCGGCAATCTGCCTGACGGATCACTACGATATGGATTACAGTACCGGCGAGTTCCAGCTCGATACACCGGCATATGCGGCAAAAATCCGGGAACTGCAGGAAAAATACCACGACAGAATTGATATCCGATTCGGCGTGGAACTGGGACTGCAGCTCCACTTAAAAGAACGGATGGAAGAGTATGTAAATGCGTGGCCGTTCGACTACGTGATCGGCTCCATGCATGTCATTGACGGAAAAGACCCCTATTATGAGGATGCTTTCCCGGACTGGACAGCAGAAGAGCTGTACCGGGCGTATTTTCGGGCTACAGCAGAAAATATCCGGTTCTTCCACAATTTCCAGACGCTTGGTCATCTGGATTATGTGGTACGCTACTGCAGAGAAAAGGGAAAAGATTACAGCTACCGCGCATTTACGGACGAGATCGATACCATTTTAAAAGAGCTGATTCAGTACGATATCGCGCTGGAAATCAACACCGGCGGCTACAAGGCAGGCCTTGGCGTGCCGAATCCGACGCCGGATGTCATCAGAAGATACCGGGAACTGGGCGGCGAAAAGATCACCTTCGGTGCCGATGCCCACAAACCGGAACATATAGCGTTTCATTTCGCGGACGCGGCAGCTATCGCGCAGGAAGCCGGATTCCGGTACTACGTGCGGTTTAAAGAGAAAAAGCCGGAATATCTGCCGATCCAATAGAAAACACGCAGGAAAAGCCGGAAAAAGCCCCAGAAAGGCTGGATTCCGGCTCTTTCTGCAATAGACGGATCTTTCGAAATTTTGCAGAAATACGGATTGGCATCCGGCTTCTTCACAAATTTTAGAAATAATTTCGTATTTTCTTGAAAATAGAACTTGAATTTTCCGACGAAATTAGGTATTATACAGATAAGGTTGATGTTTCTTTAACAAAGTACAGAGACTCAAAATTAAAATTCACTTTTTAGGAGGAATTGAAAATCATGGCAGTAAAAGTAGCAATCAATGGTTTTGGCCGTATCGGACGTCTTGCATTCAGACAGATGTTTGGAGCAGAAGGTTATGAAGTAGTAGCAATCAACGATTTAACATCCCCGAAGATGTTAGCTCATCTGTTAAAATATGACTCTTCTCAGGGAAAATATGCTCTGGCTGATACCGTAACATCCGATGAAGATTCCATCACAGTAGATGGCAAAAACATCAAAATCTATGCTTTCCCGGATGCTAACAACTGCCCATGGGGAGAGCTTGGCGTAGACGTAGTTCTGGAGTGCTCCGGATTCTACACCTCCAAAGCAAAAGCTCAGGCACACATCAATGCAGGCGCTCGTAAAGTAGTTATCTCCGCTCCGGCTGGTAACGACCTTCCGACCATCGTTTACAATGTAAACCATGAGACCCTGACAGCAGACGACAACATCATCTCCGCTGCATCCTGCACCACAAACTGCCTTGCACCTATGGCAAAAGCTCTGAACGAACTGGCTCCGATCAAATCCGGTATCATGGTTACTATCCATGCTTACACTGGAGATCAGATGACTCTGGACGGACCGCAGAGAAAAGGCGATCTGAGAAGATCCCGTGCAGCTGCAGTTAACATCGTTCCAAACAGCACCGGTGCTGCAAAAGCAATCGGCCTTGTTATTCCGGAACTGAACGGCAAACTGATCGGTTCTGCACAGCGTGTTCCAACCCCAACCGGTTCTACCACAATCCTTACAGCAGTTGTAGAAGGAACTGTAACTGTTGACGAGATCAACGCAAAAATGAAAGCATCTGCAACCGAGTCCTTCGGATACAACACAGATGAAATCGTATCCAGCGACATCGTTGGTATGAGATATGGTTCTCTGTTCGATGCAACTCAGACCATGGTTCTTCCGCTGGACAACGGAACAACAGAGGTACAGGTTGTTTCTTGGTATGATAACGAGAACTCCTACACAAGCCAGATGGTTCGTACCATCAAATACTTCAGCGAGTTAGCATAATTTAACAAACTGAACGGCAAAATTTTAGAGCCCAAAGGGTCCGGTCTGTTAAGGACCGGGCCCTTTTTGCGAATGCGGCGGAAAAATACGGCACAAAAACAGCCCTTTTCCGTGTGCAAAAATTATAAACTGCATTTTTAAATAAGGACCGCGATGCCGCAAAAACAAAGAAACGGCGCGGCAGATGCAGTTGGATATATGGAGGGAAACGCCCATGTTAAACAAAAAAACCGTAGATGATATCAACGTAAAAGGAAAAAGAGTCCTTGTAAGATGCGACTTCAACGTTCCGCTGATCGATGGAAAAATCACAGATGAGAACCGTCTGGTAGCAGCTCTTCCAACGATCAAAAAACTGATCGCTGACGGCGGAAAAGTAATTCTCTGCTCTCATCTTGGAAAACCGAAAGGAGAACCAAAACCAGAGCTTTCTCTTGCACCGGTTGCAGTTCGCCTTTCCGAGCTTCTTGGACAGGAAGTTAAATTTGCAGCAGATCCTGAGGTTGTAGGACCGAACGCAAAAGCAGCTGTTGAGGCTATGAAAGACGGAGATGTAATCCTTCTGGAGAACACCCGTTACCGTGCAGAAGAGACCAAAAACGGTGAGGAGTTCAGCAAAGAACTGGCTTCCCTGTGTGACGTATTCGTAAACGATGCATTCGGAACCGCACACCGTGCTCATTGCTCCAATGTTGGTGTTACCAAATATGTTGACACTGCTGTTGTTGGTTATCTGATGGAGAAAGAGATCGCATTCCTTGGAAATGCTGTCAACAATCCGGAGCGTCCGTTTGTTGCCATCCTTGGTGGATCCAAAGTATCCAGCAAGATTTCTGTTATCGACAACCTGATCGATAAAGTTGATGTCCTGATCATCGGCGGTGGTATGGCTTATACCTTCGCAAAAGCAGCAGGCGGCACCGTTGGTGATTCTCTGCTTGAGATGGATTATCTGGATTATGCAAACAAAATGAAAGAAAAAGCAGCAGCAAAAGGCGTGAAACTGCTTCTTCCGGTAGACAACGTTGTTGCAGATGCATTCTCAAACGACGCAAATACACAGGTTGTTCCGGCCGGACAGATTCCGGATGGCTGGGAAGGTCTGGATATCGGACCGGAAACTGCAAAACTGTTCGCTGATGCTGTTAAAACTGCTAAAACCGTTGTATGGAACGGACCGATGGGATGCTTCGAGATGCCGAATTTTGCAGCAGGAACCAAAGCAGTTGCAGCAGCACTGGCTGAAACAGATGCAGTTACGATCATCGGCGGCGGAGATTCCGCAGCAGCTGTAAACCAGCTTGGATATGGCGATAAGATGACTCATATCTCCACTGGCGGCGGCGCTTCCCTGGAGTTCCTGGAAGGAAAAGAACTGCCGGGCGTTGCAGCAGCAAACGACAAATAAGAATTTATATTCAAAACTAAGGAGATCAAACGATCATGGCAAGAAAGAAAATTATCGCCGGAAACTGGAAAATGAACATGACTCCGAGCGAGGCAGTAGAATTAGTCAATACATTAAAACCACTGGTGGCAAATGACGACGTTGACGTTGTTTTCTGCGTACCGGCCATCGATATCATCCCGGTTGTAGAGGCTGCAAAAGGCTCCAACATCCAGATTGGTGCTGAAAATATGTATTTTGAGGAGAAAGGTGCTTTCACAGGCGAAATCTCCCCGGCTATGCTGACAGACGCTGGCGTGAAATACGTTGTACTTGGCCACTCTGAGAGAAGAGAATACTTCGCAGAGACCAGCGAGACCGTAAACAAAAAAATGCTGAAAGCTTTCGAGCACGGCATCACCCCGATCATGTGCTGCGGAGAAACTCTGGAGCAGAGAGAGCAGGGTGTAACGATGGATTTCATCCGTCAGCAGGTAAAGGTTGGATTCCTGAATGTAACAGCAGATCAGGCCAAAACAGCCGTTATCGCTTACGAGCCAATCTGGGCAATCGGAACCGGCAAAACTGCTACAACAGAGCAGGCTGAGGAAGTTTGCAAAGGCATCCGCGAGTGCATCGCTGAAATCTATGATGATGCAACAGCAGCAGCTATCCGTATCCAGTACGGCGGCTCTGTAAACGCAAAAACCGCACCGGAACTGTTCGCACAGGAGAACATCGACGGCGGCCTGGTAGGCGGAGCATCCCTGAAACCAGATTTCGGAGCTATCGTAAACTACAATAAATAATTGATTTTTATACGAAATCAATAAATAAAACAGACTAAGACGCCACCAAACACGGTGAAATTTGGCAGAAATGCCGAAGGGAAAGTGTTTGGTGGCGTTTGCTGTTTTACGACGTGATGGCAATACCGCTCTTTAGGATCTGGCGTAATAGACTTCTGCAATGCTTTTTCGCACTTGCGGACATCTTCCACATGTGATATGATGGGAACGACAAAAAGTGTCGGAAAAACCGCATGATAGAGGGAAAAAACGCGGCAAATCAGACGACGCGAAAGAAAGCATAAAGGAGAATATGATTATGGCAAGAGAAATCATTAATACAGAAAAAGCACCGGCAGCAATCGGACCTTATGTACAGGCAGTCGCAGACAACGGCCTTTTATTTATTTCCGGACAGCTTGGCTTTGATGTAGAGCATGGCAGCGTGATCCCGGAGACTGTAGAAGAGCAGGCAACCCTCTCTTTAAAGAATCTGGACGCAATCATGACAGCAGCAGGAACTGACCGCACGAAAGTGATGAAAACAACCATTTTCCTGACCGATATGAACGATTTTGCCAAGGTAAATGAAGTATACGGTGCTTTCTTTGGCGAGTCCAAACCGGCTCGTTCCTGTGTAGCAGTTGCTGCTCTTCCGAAAGCAGCAAAAGTAGAAATTGAATGCATCGTATCCCTGAAATAAGAGAGAGATGAGTATGGCAGAGGAAAGAGTAATTAAAATCGGAATGCTGGGTCTTGGCACCGTCGGTACCGGTGTGTACAAAGTGCTGAAAAGCCAGCAGGAGGAAATGCTTCCGAAGCTGGGAGCGCGTGTGGAGCTGAAAAAAATTCTCGTGCGCAATGTGGAAAAAGCAGCTGCAAAGGTTGATGATCCGTCGATCGTTACCATGAACTTTGAGGACATTGCCAATGACCCGGAGATTGAGATTGTTGTTGAGGTTATGGGTGGAAAACAGCCGGCTATGAATTACATTCTTGCCTGCCTGGATGCAGGAAAGAATGTTGTAACGGCAAACAAAGACCTGGTGGCATCTGAGGGTAAAAAAATCCTTGCGGCAGCAAAGAGAAACGGAAAAGATTTTCTCTATGAGGCATCCGTGGCGGGAGGAATTCCGATCATCCGTCCGGTGAAACAGTGCCTTGCCGCCAATCATATCACAGAGCTGATGGGTATTTTCAACGGTACCACAAATTTCATTCTCACAAAAATGTCGCAGGAAGGCATGGAGTTTGGTGATGCGCTCCGTCTGGCGCAGGACATGGGCTATGCAGAAGCAGACCCGACCGCAGATGTGGAAGGTCTTGATGCCGGCCGCAAGGTAGCAATCCTGGCTTCGGCAGCGTTCAACTCCAGAGTGACATTTGAAGATGTTTACACCGAAGGCATTACCAAAATCACGGCGACCGATATCGAGTACGCAAAAGAGATGGGATGCACGATCAAGCTGCTCGGCGTGGCAAAAGATACCCCGGAAGGAATCGAAGCCCGCGTTCATCCGATGCTGATCGACAGCAATCATCCGCTTGCGACTGTCAATGATTCCTACAATGCCGTATTCCTGACAGGCGATGCCGTACAGGATACGATGTTTTACGGACGAGGTGCCGGAGAGCTTCCGACTGCGAGTGCCGTTGTGGGCGATATTTTCGATGTTGTGCGCAATATTTTATGGAACTGCTGCGGCAGAATCGGCTGCACATGCTACCGGGAATGCCCGATCAAGCGTGTCGGCGAAATTAAGTCGAAATATTTTGTACGCATGCAGATTGAAAATCGGTATGGAACGCTGGCATCGGTAGCTTCTGTCTTTGGAAACAACAAGGTTTCGATTGCACAGATGCTTCAGAAACGTGTCAATGGAAAATACGCCGAGATCGTCGTCATTACGGACGAGGTCAAAGAGCGCCATTTTGAGGATGCCATGCAGATTTTAGGCGGAATGTCGATGATCCAGGAGATTTCTTCGACAATCCGGGTATACTAACAAAATGTAACAATTCAGATCCATGCGAAATGGAAGAAAAATCGCGAATCATGCTTGCATGAAGGAGCGCTTTTTCTGGAGTTTCATATGGCGAAAAGCAACATCGAGATGCAGCGTAAGCGGAATCGAGATGGGGATCTGGATTGTTACCCCAAAATTAAATCAAAGAAGGGAATTCACAATGAGTAAAAAACCAACCGTATTAATGATTCTTGACGGATATGGACTGAATGACAAATGCGAGCATAACGCTGTCTGCGAAGCAAAAACTCCGATTATGGACCAGCTGATGAGCCAGTGCCCGTACGTAAAAGGACAGGCCAGCGGACTTGCTGTAGGTCTTCCGGACGGACAGATGGGTAACTCTGAGGTAGGCCATCTGAACATGGGCGCAGGCCGCGTTGTATATCAGGAGCTGACCAGAATCACGAAAGCAATCCAGGACGGTGATTTCTTCGAGAATGAAGAGCTGGTAAAGGCTGTTGAAAATGCAAAAGCAAATAATTCCGCACTGCACCTGTTCGGACTTCTTTCTGACGGCGGTGTTCACAGCCACATCACCCACGTATTCGGACTTCTGGAGCTGGCAAAACGTAAGGGTCTCGAGAAAGTTTATGTACACTGCTTCCTGGATGGCCGTGACACTCCTCCGGCATCCGGAAAATCCTATGTTGAGCAGCTGCAGGCAAAAATGGATGAGATCGGTGTCGGCGAAATCGGCGTGATCTCCGGCCGTTACTATGCAATGGACCGTGATAACCGCTGGGATCGTGTCGAGCTGGCTTACAAAGCTCTGACAAAAGGGGAAGGCGTAGAAGGAACCGATGCGGCAGAGGCTGTTCAGGCTTCTTATGATGCTGAAAAAACCGATGAGTTCGTTCTGCCGACCGTTCTGAAAAAAGACGGAAAACCGGTTGCAACGATTCAGGATAAAGATTCTGTGATTTTCTTCAACTTCCGCCCGGACCGTGCAAGAGAGCTGACAAGAGCATTCTGTGCAGATGAGTTCACCGGATTTGAGAGAGAAAAACGTCTGGATCTGACCTACGTATGCTTCACGGAATACGATGAGACCATCCCGAACAAATCCGTTGCATTCAAAAAAGAAGAGATCACCAATACCTTCGGTGAGTATCTGGCAGCACATAACATGACGCAGGCTCGTATCGCCGAGACCGAGAAATATGCACATGTAACCTTCTTCTTCAATGGCGGCGTTGAGGAGCCAAATAAAGGTGAGGACAGAATCCTTGTGAAATCCCCGAAGGTTGCTACTTATGACCTGAAGCCGGAGATGAGTGCTTACGAAGTATGCGACAAGCTGACGGATGCCATCCGTTCCCAGAAATACGATGTCATCATCATCAACTTTGCAAATCCGGATATGGTTGGCCATACCGGCGTTGAGAGCGCAGCAATCCAGGCAGTTGAGGCTGTTGATGAGTGCGTAGGCAAAGCAGTTGATGCATTAAAAGAGGTTGACGGCCAGATGTTTATCTGTGCGGACCACGGAAATGCAGAGCAGCTTGTAGACTATGAGACCGGCGAGCCATACACCGCTCATACCACCAATCCGGTTCCGTTCATTCTGGTTAATGCAGACCCATCCTACACGTTAAGAGAGGGCGGATGCCTGGCAGACATCGCACCGACCCTGATCGAGCTGATGGGAATGGAGCAGCCAAAAGAAATGACAGGAAAATCCCTGCTGATTAAGAAATAAAGAGAAATCGTGAAAATGTCCCTGCCGGATTCGTTTTGAAACGGGTGCGGCAGGGATATTTTATCATAATAATCTGAAAATAAAAATAATTACGCAATAAGAGACAGAATAAAAATGAAAAACAGATAAAAAATCAAAATAAAGTGTTGACAAACGGTGAGAAAACTGATATAGTAAAGTCAACAAAAGAAAACGGAAGAAAAAAACAGAAAGAGAGGACGGACCACCGAGAACATAACGAATTACCCCATAAACTAAGAAAGCGAAGGTATGGACCCAAGAAAACGTAACGAAGTACCCCAAAGTGAAACAAAAGAACAAAAGAACAAAAAAAGAAAGGATTCAGTCCAATGCACAGTTCTAACTTATGAAAGCCATCCGAAAATGGAAAAATCGGATGGCTTTCATATTGCGTTTTTTATGTTTGAAAAGAATAAGGACTGGAAAAAAGAGGTTTCGACAGAGAGAGCAACATATTTTTCCCATAGCACGGTCATACTGTGAACGCAGAGAAGAAACTTGGTTACTGTTCACTTTGCAGCAAAACAGGAGGGAAAACTATGTTTCGATATTTACCAATTCGAAGCGTGACAGGAAGAGAAATTCTGGATTCGCGCGGAAATCCGACCGTAGAGGTGGAAGTGGCCGTCGGGGAGGGGATTCTCGGGCTGGAAGGCCATATGGGGCGTGCCCAGGTGCCGTCCGGGGCATCGACAGGAAAATTTGAGGCACTGGAAAAAAGAGATCAGGAAGTGCGCTATCTGGGGCAGGGCGTGAGAAAGGCTGTAGAAGCGGTCAATACCGTGCTGGCCGATGCCGTTGTCGGCGAGAATGCGCTCGAGCAGGAGCGGATTGACCATATCCTGTGCCAGGCAGACGGAACCGAAACGAAAGAAAACCTCGGGGCAAACGCCATTCTCGGTGTCTCACTTGCTGTAGCGCGCGCGGCGGCAAATGCGCTTCATCTGCCGCTGTACCAGTACCTGGGCGGCTGCCACACAAGCCGTATGCCCGTGCCGATGATGAATATTTTAAACGGCGGCCGTCATGCCGACAACACCGTCGATCTGCAGGAATTTATGATTATGCCGTGCGGCGCTCCCTCATTTCGGGAGGGTCTTTCCATGTGCGCGGAGATTTACCATACGCTGAAGCAGCTCCTGAAGGAGAAGGGATACTCGACTTCTGTCGGCGATGAGGGCGGCTTTGCGCCGGATTTAAAGGATTCCGATGAAGCACTGCAGCTCATTGTCAATGCGGTCCAGAAAGCCGGCTATGCGCCCGGAAACGACGTGATGATCGCGATCGATGCGGCGGCAAGCGAGCTCTACGAGGAGAGCAGGAACGTCTACTACTTTCCCGGGGAATCCCGTCAGTGCGGAAAGACAGTATTTCGGGATACCGCAGAAATGGTTGCCTACTATGAGGAACTGATCGAAAAATACCCGATCGTATCCATCGAAGACGGGCTGTGCGAGGACGATTTCGAAGGCTGGAAACAGATGACGGAAGCGCTCGGGAACAGAGTACAGCTGGTCGGGGATGATCTGTTTGTGACGAATGTAAGAAGGCTTTCCTGCGGCATTGCACTTGGCACGGCAAATGCGGTTCTGATCAAGGTAAACCAGATCGGAACGCTCTCTGAGGCGCTGGATGCGGTGGAGATGGCGCAGAGAGCAGGGTACCGCGCCGTCATTTCCCACCGGTCCGGAGAGACAGAGGATGATTTTCTGGCAGACCTTGCCGTCGCGACAGGCGCCGGCCAGATCAAAACCGGAGCACCGTGCCGGTCGGAGCGGAATGCGAAATACAATGAGCTTCTCCGCATCGAGGAACGCCTCGGTGAGGAAGCGAAATACCGGAATCCGTTCCCGCAAAAGGGAACCGGCGTAAGAGAATGGTGAAAAACGGCGTAAAATAGGCAAATAACAGTTGAAATCGTTCTTCCGCTATGGTAAAATAATATAAGTTGGCCGTAGGAGGTGTAATTGTGGAAATTTTAAGAACGATTTTGACAGTCATTTATGTCATTGATTGTATTGCTTTAACCGTTGTTGTATTGATGCAGGAAGGAAAACAGCAGGGTCTCGGTGCTATCGCAGGTATCTCAGACACTTACTGGGGAAGAAACAAAAGCCGTTCTGCAGAAGGAACTCTGATCCGTGCAACAAAAATCATGGCAGTTCTGTTTATTGTACTGTCGGTTGTATTAAACATGAATTTTTAGCAAAGTAAAGACATCCTTATTCCCACGAGAAGGCGTAAGGGTGTCTTTTTCTACAAAGAGGAGATAATAGATGAAAGATAATAAGAAGAAAAAAGATCGGAGGAAATATCCGCAGGGCAGTGCGGCGTCCCATGCAGGACAGAACAGCGGGAACCATGGCGGTCATGCGGGCCATCCGCGTTCCAGAAGTTCGAAACTGCTGAAAAACCGCAAGACGCTGCTGATGGATCTCGTAAGCTCGAAAAACTATGAGCCGATGCGTCTGAAAGACATTGCCATGCTGCTGCAGGTGCCGAAAGCAAAACGGTCGGAGCTTGCGGAGGTTATGGAAATCCTGGTAAAAGAAGGAAAAATCGATGTGATCTCCGACGGCCGTTACCAGAAGAGCCGCGGTGCATCCACAACGACGGAAAAACGGGAAAAAAGAGACCGCCGCGCCGGAGAGCAGGGCAGAAGAGGACGCGATGACCGATTCCGTAGAAAGAATGGAAAGGACGGCGACACAGAGAAGAAGCCGCGTATCCAGACTGTCGATATCCAGGCAGTCGTGGACGTTTACCAGATCCCGGAGGAGTTCCCGGCACGCGTGATCACACAGGCAGAAAAATGCCCGGAGGAAGTAATTCCAAACGATTACAATGGCCGCCTCGATCTGAAAAGCTGGCAGATGGTGACAATCGACGGCGAGGATGCCAAAGACCTCGATGACGCCGTATCCGTCACAAAAGCGGGCGATACGTGGACGCTTGGCGTTCATATCGCTGATGTCAGCAACTATGTGCAGGAAAATTCCGCCCTCGACCGTGAGGCGTTAAAGCGCGGCACCAGTGTCTATCTGCCGGACCGCGTCATTCCGATGCTGCCGAAGCGTCTGTCAAACGGCATCTGTTCCCTGAATGAAGGACAGGAGCGCCTGGCACTCTCCTGTATTATGACGATCAACGAGAAAGGCCGTGTGATCGGCCATCAGATCGCTGAGACGGTGATCCGCGTGGACCGCCGCATGACCTACACCGCCGTCAATGCAATCCTGACCGAGCCGGAAGCACATCCGGAGCTGCTGGAGGAATATCATGAGCTGGTTCCGATGTTCCGCCAGATGCAGGAACTGTCTGCACTGATCCGGAGCTGTCGGAAAGAACGCGGAGCAATTGATTTTGAATTCCCGGAGAGCAAAGTAATTCTTGATGCAGAAGGGACGCCGGTGGAGATCCGCCCGTATCCGTCGAACGTGGCAACACGGATGATCGAGGACTTCATGCTGATGGCGAACGAGACCGTGGCAGAGGAATACTGCACACGCGAAATCCCGTTCTTATACCGGACGCATGACAAGCCGGACGGAGACCGCATGGAGGCAACGCTGACGCTGATCCGTGAACAGGGCATCAAAGTCGAAAAGCGTTCCCATGAGATTACGCCGGGTGAGGTGCAGAAGATTCTCACCAGCATCGAGGGAACCCCGGAAGAGCCGCTGATCAGCCGCCTGCTGCTCCGGTCGATGGCAAGAGCCATTTATACCCCGGAATGCAGCGGCCACTTCGGACTGGCAGCGTCATATTACTGCCATTTTACCTCACCAATCCGCCGTTACCCGGATCTGCAGATCCACCGCATTATCAAGGATGATCTGCGGGGACGTCTCGACAAGGGCGGCAGAATCGGCAAATATTCGTCCATTTTGCAGCATGTGGCGGAGCAGTCGAGTGCGATGGAGCAGCGTGCTGCAGAGGCAGAAAGAGAGGCTGTGAAGCTGAAGAAAGCCGAATATATGCTGGAGCATGTCGGCGAAGAGTACGACGGCGTCATTTCCGGCGTGACCGGATGGGGCTTCTATGTGGAGCTGCCAAATACCGTTGAGGGACTCGTTCACATCATGACACTGAAAGACGATTATTATAATTTTGATGAAGAAAATTACCGTCTGGTCGGAGAGCAGCACGGAAGAGTATTCCGCCTTGGTGAGCCGGTGCGTGTCCGTGTACGAAACGCCGAGCCTGCCAACCGGACAATCGATTTTACGTATGTAGAAAAAGAAACCGAGACAGAATAAATCCCTGGAGGAAAAAGTTATGGCAAAACAAAAAGGAAATCGAATGATTGCCAACAATAAAAAGGCATATCATGACTATTTTATCGAGGATAAATACGAGGCCGGCATCTCCCTTGCCGGTACCGAGGTAAAATCCCTCCGCATGGGAAAATGCAGCATCAAGGAGTCCTTCATCCGCATTGAGCGTGATGAGGTATTCATCTACGGCATGCACATCAGTCCGTACGAGAAGGGCAACATATTCAATAAAGACCCGCTGCGCATCCGGAAACTGCTGCTGCACGACTATGAGATCCGCAAACTTGAGGCGCAGATCAAGGAAAAAGGCTACACGCTCGTTCCGCTGCAGGTGTATTTTAAAGGCAGCCTCGTAAAAGTCGAGATCGGTCTGGCACGCGGTAAAAAACTGTATGATAAACGGCAGGATATCGCAAAGAAGGATCAGAGACGTGAGGCGGAGAGAGATTTCAAAGTTAAAAATCTGTATTAAAAATCCTTGACAAAAAGTATGGGGAAAGACTATAATACAATATACGGCAGTTGAAAGAGAGTTTTCACTGCACCGGGACGATCTGTTTGCGTCCCCGTATCAAAGAAAAGCGTCTGTAGAGCCAGCACGGGCTTGTACTGGTTTCGACGGGGGTTTTGAAGTTTGGGAAGCCATTCGTGGACTCCGGGACCGCGTCATCAACCTGGAACCTAAATTTAAACGCAGACGATAATTACGTAGCGTACGCTGCCTAAGTGCGGCGTTGTCAGCTGAATAGTTTTCCGCGGCTATTCTCCTGGCATCAAACAGATGCGGAGCACTTCGTTTCCAAAGCTTTGCGGAGATGGAAGATTTTATGAAGCTACCGAAGCGGCAAGCCTGTCATCCGGCGTGCCGATGGGGGAACCTTTAATAGAATGACTGTAATGGGAGATGCCTGAATGAATAGGCTTTCGGACAGGGGTTCGATTCCCCTCAGGTCCATACCTGAAAAACCGCTAAAATCCAGTGTTTTAGCGGTTTTTTTGTACATTTTGGGTAGAAAAAACAGGGTAAAAATAGCGCTTTAGACCGTTTCAGACCGAAAAAAATGGCGTCAAAATCGCGGTCGAAAATTAAGGGGAAAAGGAAAAATTTTCCATAAAAAAGTCGATTGTCTGATAGAAAAATGAAAAGGGGAGCAGATATGCAGTTACTAATCAAACAACGTGTATTTTCCTGGTCAGACACGTATGATATCTATGACGAGCAGGGGAACCAAAAGTATTTTGTGAAAAATGAATTTATCTCGCTGGGACACCGTCTGCATGTGTACAATGCGGCGCATAATGAAATTGGGTTTATCAAACAGAAATTATTTTGCTTTCTTCCGACTTTCGAAATTGAATGGAACGGGCAGTTAATGGGACATATCGAAAAACGTTTTGCACTGTTCCGCCCCAAATACGATGTAGATTTCATGGGATGGCGTGCAGAAGGTGACTTCATGGGATGGGATTACGATGTATATGAAGCCTGCAGTGCAGTCGTCCACGTACATAAAAAACTTCTGAGCTGGGGTGACACGTATGTCATCGAATATGATAATCCGAGCAATGAAATTCCGGCATTATTACTGGTGCTGGCGATCGATGCGGCAAACTGTTCACAAAATAATGGATAGCTGGCAGTGTCTGGAATGGCGTCAGGGGAGCTGACAAGGCTCTCGTTTATGCCGTTTGGAGCAAGCGTAATTGAGTAAAAAGTATATGGAAAAAATTGAGTTACTGGAAGACAGAATGACAAAAGCATCACAGATGTGATGTAGTACTGGAATAAAGTGAAAATGGGAAGGATAAAACAAAAGAGATGGAGTTAGGAAATTTTCAGAAACCGGTAGAGTCAGATGAAATCCGAAAAATGGCATCAGACATCACCGGAGAATCGGTAAAAGCAGTTTCCCGCATCTGCGAGCAGTGGGGCGAGGCGGAAGATGAAGTGCGGGAGTATGATGTGTATGTGATCGAGACAGATGCAGGAAAATATACACTGAAGAAAACCGGTAGCAAAGAAGCGCAGATTTATGCGCAGTATCTGTCAAAAGGAGAGTTTCACGTACCGCAGTATGTCGGCATGCGGCAGGCAGAGGATGCGGACTGGATCTGCATGAAGTATGTAGAAGGAAACGACATGCGGGATATGACGGACGAGACAACAGAAAAAGCGGCAGAAACCTTAAGTAAAATTCAGTCGTATTTCTGGACGCCGTCGATGGACAAAGCGCCGGAAAATGAAGTGGAGCAGAGATTTGTCGAATACTGGAAACGCGTTCTGCGCCGAGCATCGTCCGTAGCGGATGATCCAATTCTGCGGAAAGCGTATCAGATGTTCCTGGACCGCCAGCTGACTTGTCCATGTACGATGTCAAACGGTGATTTCCTGCAGTGGAATGTGATCTATGACGGCGAAAATGTTGTCATGATTGACTGGGGAGTTGGTGGAATGATGCCGTATTCTCTGGACATTGCAAGATTCCTGGCACATGCGACCGAGACACGGAGTACTTTCCCGTTCTACATGAACGATGCACAGAAAGAGCTGTTTCTGGATCGGATGTATGAAGCGTTAAAGACAAAGATTTCACGCGAACAGTTCAATCTGGATGTGAAGCTGGCCACGCTGAATGAGTATATCGAGTTTGTGGAAGCAGAAGAGGACGAAGACGGCTGGTATCTGGAGCATGCACAGGCGCTGGCAGAGGAACTTCTCAATTTGTAAAAAAACGGATTGCATTTATCTGTAAGTTGTCCTATAATAGGGAACAGAAAATAAAAAGAAAGAGCACCATTGGTGTAAAGGTGAGGGAATGTTTCTGCGATAATCGACTTTAAGAAAAACACAAAGAACGGGCAGCCTGGAAAACAGGCCTGTTTTTCGTGTACGCTTAAAGACGAGAATCGCTGAATCATCTCCCTTTTTTATGAGAATAGAACAGGGATATTTTTTTGCGGGTCTGTTTTGCGTACGCAGGACAGGCTCGTTTTGCGTAAAAAAGTAGAAAAGAGGCTGCCGGAGCAAAGGGGGCTTCTGTATGATGCAGATAAAAAAATTAACACTGACACATAAAAAAGATCTGCGAGTGATTCTCGAAGATTTTCAGCTTGTACTGAATGACGGTGATAAGGCCGTTATCATTGGAGAGGAGGGAAACGGAAAATCGACGCTGCTGAAGTGGATGTACGATCCCGCACTGACGGAAGATTACATCGAATCCACAGGCGAGCGCATCATCGGAAAGGAGCGGCTTGGATATCTGCCGCAGGAACTTCCGGAGGCGGAGAAAACGAAGACGGTGTATGAGTATTTCTATGAAAAAGAAAAGTTCTGGGATCAGACACCGAAGGATCTGGCGGTGCTGGCAAGAAAATTTGGTCTGACGGAAGAATTTTTCTATCGGGATCAGCAGATGAGTGAGCTTTCCGGCGGCGAGAAGGTGAAAGCGCAGATGATGCGTCTTCTCATGGAGGATGTCACGGTCCTTCTGCTGGATGAGCCGTCAAATGATATTGATCTTGCGACACTGGAACTTCTGGAGAAACTGATCCGCGAATGGGAGCATATTGTTGTTTTTATTTCGCACGATGAAACGCTGATTGAAAACACGGCAAATATGGTCATTCATATTGAACAGATTGTGCGGAAGACAAAATCGAGATACACGGTTGCGAAACTTCCCTATCGGACGTATGTAGAGGAGCGCCTGCAGAACTTCGAGCGCCAGGAACAGAAGGCGCAGAGTGACAGGAGAGAGAAAGCGCTGCGCGATGAGAAATACCGAAAGGTATACCAGAGCGTGCAGAACGCCTTGAACAACTGTTCCCGTCAGGCACCGTCCGTGGCGAAAAATCTGAAGGACAAAATGCATACCGTAAAGGCGATGAACCGCAGATTTGAAAAAGAAGATGCCCGTATGACAGAAATGCCGGAGCAGGAGGAAGCGATTTACTTCCAGCTTGGAGGAGCAGAGGCAGCCATGCCCGCCGGGAAAACGGTCATCGAATATCAGCTTCCGAAACTGGAAACGCCGGATGGGGAGCGGGTTCTGGCGGAAAATATCACCTTAAAGATAAGAGGACCGGAAAAAATATGCATTGTCGGCCCGAACGGGGCAGGTAAAACGACACTGCTGAAAAAGATTGCGGCAGAGCTGAAAGAACGGGAGGATCTCCGCGTAGATTATATGCCGCAGAATTATGAGGATCAGCTGGATCTTTCCATGACGCCGGTCGATTTTCTGGATTCCACCGGGGAGAAGAGTGAGAGGACGAAGATTCGGACGTATCTCGGATCGCTGAAGTACACGGCAGACGAGATGGATCACCCCATCCGCGAACTGTCCGGCGGCCAGAAGGCAAAAGTATTGCTTCTGAAAATGAGCCTTGGCAATGCCAATGTGCTGATTCTGGATGAACCAACCCGAAACTTTTCACCCTTATCGGGACCGGTCATAAGAAAAATGCTCCGCGAATTTCCAGGCGCCATCATCAGCATTTCGCATGACAGGAAGTATATCGGAGAGGTGTGCGGGAAGGAGTATCTGCTGGAAAAAGACGGACTCAGACTGATCAGAGAAGAAAAATAAAAATATTCGATAACGAAAAATACGACGGTGGCTGGCCGTCGTATTTTTCCGTAGAGAGATTATGTTTGTCTTAAGAGAAGGTTTCGCAGCAGATTCTGTTCCGGTGAAGTCGGGAAAAATGTTAATTTTATATTGAATTAGGTCGGGAAAAATGTTAAATTAGAGTAAGAATAACCAGGGAAAAATGTGAAATAATAAAAAAGAGAAATGGAGGAAGATCAGCATGCGTCGATTTGCAATGGATAAACTATTAGACTGGAAGAAAAAAAGTAACAGAAAACCACTGATTTTAATGGGAGCCCGGCAGGTTGGTAAAACGTGGTTAATGAAAGAATTTGGTAAGACATATTATGAAAAAACCGCCTACATTTCTTTTTACAATAATCAGAGAATGCAGGCGGTTTTCGATACGGATTTCGATATAAAACGTATTATTATGAACCTCAATATTGAATCAGGCGTAACGATCACCCCAGAGAATACATTGATTGTTCTGGATGAAATTCAAAATGCACCGAAAGCGTTGGAATCTTTGAAATATTTTTGCGAAGAAGCACTGGAATATCATGTAATAGCAGCAGGTTCACTTCTTGGCGTGGCGCTTCATGAGGGAATATCCTATCCGGTGGGAAAAGTAGATTTACTGGATTTATATCCATTCAATTTTAGAGAATTCCTGTGCGCTATGGACGAAGAAGGGCTGGAAAGTGCATTGGAAACAAAGGATTACAATTTAATTGACAATTTTGCGGATAAATATTTGTTCTGGCTGAAAAATTATTATTATACAGGCGGCATGCCAGCAGTTGTAGATGCATTTCGCTTGAATAAAGATTATGCAGAAGTACGACAGATACAGAGTGATATTGTACGGCAGTATGAGGGTGATTTTGGAAAGCATATTGAAGCAAAAGTTCTCCCAAGAATACGAATGGTATGGGATTCTATTCCGATGCAGCTGGCGAAGGAGAATAAAAAATTTTTCTTTGGACAGATAAAGAAAGGAGCCAGAAGCAGCGAATTTGAAATAGCAATTCAGTGGCTTCTGGATTGTGGATTAGTATATAAAGTCAACCGGGTAAATGAGCCTCATATGCCGCTGAAGGCGTATAAAAATATGAATGCATATAAATTATTCGTACTGGATGTAGGACTGCTCGGAGCAATGAGTGAACTGCCAGCAGAATCCATATTGGAGGGTAACGATATTTTTGTTGAATTTAAAGGCGCGCTTACAGAACAGTACGTTCTGCAGCAGTTGATTTCAGATACCCCTTATACGCCATATTATTATGGAAATGAAAAAGCAACTTTCGAGCAGGATTTTCTGATTCAGAAGGCAAAGAGTATTGTGCCGATTGAAGTAAAGGCGGAACAGAACATTCGATCCCATAGTCTTAAAACATATTGCGAAAAATTCCAGCCGGAAGAAGCAGTTCGATTTTCAACATTGAAGTATAAAGAGCAGGAGCGGATGGTAAATATACCATTATACGCTGTTTGCAACTTATAAATTAAAACAGCTATAAATCCCACGAAAGAAGGTGATCCCCATGCCATTTAAAATCATCCGAAACGACATCACAAAAGTTCATGCCGATGCGATCGTCAACACAGCCAACCCTTAGCCAATTTACGTGAAAACGTATCAGAGGGGCGGTTACTTTAATCAAAGCCAGACGTTCCACCCGTTTTACCAGCCGGAGAAGATCAAAAAGGAAGAACTGGACAAAATTCTCGAAGCCGACAGCATCGCTGATGACAGCACAATCCAGAATGCTTTTTACGATGCCCCGACAGTTGTCTATCTGTTTGCACCGTATACCTACCCAAACGACGCACAGGACTGCTGCGTTGCAAAATCATTTACGATCAGGCAGAATAAACCGAAAAATCCCGGGGAAATATGTGAACTTCCGGGGTTCATTTTGGATGGAAATATTCTTGCAATTTTACAGCGCAGTTATTATAATAAAGACAAGTTCTGCGGTAAACTCATTTTTCGCAGAAAACGCCAGAAGCGGAGGCTGACGTTCAAAAAACAAAAAAGGAGCGTAAGAGAAATGGCAAAAATTTTAATTAGCCCTTCTAAATATTTACAGGGCGCAGGGGAAATGAAAAACATCGGAACATATGCGGCAAAATGTGGAAAGAAAGCACTGGTTCTGATCAGCCAGGGAGGCTACAGACGGATCGGAGCAATGATCGAAGAAAGCTTTGCGGGAAGCGACTGCGACGTTGTTTTTGATTATTTCAACGGCGAGTGCTGTGAGAGTGAGATCAACCGTCTGGTTGCTATCGTGAAAGAAAAAGGCTGTGATCTGGTTATCGGTGTCGGCGGAGGCAAAATTTTTGATACCGCAAAAGCAGTTGCCTACTACGCAGAAACACCAGTATTCATCTGCCCGACCATTGCATCGACCGATGCACCGTGCAGCGCACTGTCTGTTGTATACACAGAAGAGGGTGTATTCGAGAAATACCTCTTCCTTCCGGCAAACCCGAACCTGGTTCTGATGGATACCGACATCATCGTAAAATCTCCAGTCCGCCTGACCGTAGCCGGAATGGGTGATGCACTTGCCACCTATTTTGAAGCAAGAGCCTGCCAGAGAAGCGGAGCTACTTCCTGCGCCGGTGGAAAAACAACCGAGGCAGCGATGGCACTCGCGAAACTCTGCTTTGACACTCTGATGGAAGAAGGCGTAAAAGCCAAAATCGCTCTTGAAGCCGGCGTATGCACCCCGGCAGTCGAGAAAGTCATCGAGGCCAACACCCTCCTTTCCGGAATCGGTTTTGAAAGCGCAGGCCTCGCAGGAGCCCACGCCATCCACAACGGCTTCACCGTACTCGAGGAATGCCATCACATGTACCACGGTGAAAAAGTAGCCTTCGGAACCCTGACTCAGCTCGTCCTGGAAAACGTACCGCTTGATGAACTCGAAGACATCATCTTATGGTGCATCGAAGTCGGTCTCCCAGTCACCTTGGCTGAACTCGGTGCCGGAAACGTAACCGACGACCAGCTCATGGAAGTAGCCAAAACCGCATGCGCAGAGAACGACACCCTTCACAACATGCCATTCGAAGTAACCCCGGAGACCGTCTTCGCCGCCATCAAAGCAGCCGACGCCTACGGCAGATACTATCTCGACGAAGAAGAATAACCCGTATGAAAAAAGATCTCCTGCCAACCTCAGGAGATCTTTTTTTATACTCAAATTTAATCAACACAAAAATAGAAGTTCCCAACTCCCTTCCTATATGTTAAAATAAACTCATCCTATTTCACAAAAAAAACATAAACCCATGCTAAAGTAAAATGGTAAAAATATCAGAAGTAAAAACACAACGAGATCAGGAAAAAGCACGAGCGGGCGGGCAGCCGGGCGTTTTCCGTCCGTCATATAAAGGAGACAAAACTCATGGAAAAATTAAAAATCCTAGTAGTAGACGACGAAAGCCGCATGCGCAAACTCGTCAAAGATTTCTTAGTAAAAGCCGGATACGACGTCATCGAAGCCGGTGACGGCGAACAGGCCGTAGACACCTTCTACGTCCAGAAAGACATCGCCCTCATCATCCTCGACGTCATGATGCCCAAAATGGACGGCTGGCAGGTCTGCCGCGAAATCCGCCAGAACTCCAAAGTCCCGATCATCATGCTCACCGCCAAAAGCGAAGAACGCGATGAACTCCTCGGCTTTGACCTCGGCGTAGACGAATACATCTCAAAACCATTCTCCCCGAAAATCCTCGTCGCCCGCGTCGAAGCCATCCTGCGCCGCAGCGGCAAAACCGGCGAAGACGACGTATTAGAAGCCGGCGGCATCCGCATCGACAAAGCCGCCCACATGGCATCCATCGACGGAAAACCAATGGAGTTAAGCTATAAAGAATTCGAACTCCTCACCTACTTCCTCGAAAACCAGGGAATCGCCCTCTCCAGAGAAAAAATCCTGAACAACGTCTGGAACTACGACTACTACGGCGACGCCCGCACCATCGACACCCACGTCAAAAAACTTCGCAGCAAAATGGGCGACAAAGGCGATTTAATCAAGACCATCTGGGGCATGGGCTATAAATTCGAGGCGGACGAATCATGAACGGAACAGAAAAACAAAATGAGACTTCCATAGAGATGTCTGCAGAAGATTCCCGTGTGACAATGGGAAACCAGACGGAGAAAAAGCACCGGTTTCACTTGAAAATGCCACAAAAGGGAAGAAAACACTCCGTCAAAAAACGAATTGCCTACACTTTTATTGCGACCATGGTAGCTACCCTGCTTATCATCGGCCTGATCAATTACTTCTTTCTCGGGTCCTTTTATATCCGGGATAAAGAACACATTCTGGCAGAGAGCTTTCAGAAACTGAATGCGACAGGCGGAGACAGCGACAATATCCCTGATACCTTCGAGCAGTTCTGCGCTACCAACAACCTGAAAGTCATTATTACCGGACCGGAGCTCAGCAGCTTCGTCTATTCCAACGCAACCGACCGCCAGAGCCTCCAGACCCTGATCTTCGGCCTGATCAGCGGAAACGAGCAGGCAAATACCAAAGTCGTTGACAGCAAAGACAACTATCAGATCCAGAAATTCTACGACAGCCACGCCGATGCCGAGTATCTGCAGATCATCGGCTGGTTTGACAATGGAAATTGCTACTTTGCAAGATGCCCGCTGGAGAGCATCACGGATGCGGTCGGCCTTTCCAACCAGTTTTACCTCTTTATCGGCATTCCGATCATCATCATCGGTGCCATTGTGATCTGGATCATCACCCGCCAGATCGTCCGTCCGGTGCAGGAGCTGACCGAAATTTCGAAAAAAATGGCAGCCCTTGACTTCGATGCCCGCTACGTGAGCGGCGGAAAAGACGAGATCGGCGAGCTTGGAAACAACTTCAATGTCATGTCCGAACAGCTTGAGCAGGCGATTTCCGAGCTGAAAAGTGCGAACGTTGAGCTGCAGAAAGATATTGACAAAAAAACGCAGATTGATGAAATGCGCCGCGAGTTCCTCTCAAATGTCACACATGAGCTGAAAACCCCGATCGCTCTGATTCAGGGTTATGCGGAAGGCCTGAAAGACAACATCAACGACGATGAGGAAAGCCGCGAGTTCTACTGTGATGTCATCATCGACGAGGCGGCAAAGATGAACGAGATGGTCAAAAAACTCCTGAACCTGAACCAACTCGAGTTCGGTGAGGATCAGGTCAATATGGAACGGTTCGATCTGAACGCCGTGATCATAGGTGTGCTGCAGTCCTCCGACATCCTGATCCGCCAGAAAGAGGCAAAAGTGCTCTTTACCGGCGGCGACCCGCTCTATGTCTGGGGCGATGAATTCAAAGTCGAGGAGGTTATCACCAACTATCTGACGAATGCCCTCAACCATCTGGACTACGACCACACGATTGAGATCACCTGCAAAAAAGAAGGGAATGTCGTAAAGACAACCGTTTTCAATACCGGGGACCCGATCCCGGAGGAGGATCTCGACAAGGTATGGGTGAAATTCTTCAAGGTGGACAAAGCGAGAACAAGGGAATACGGCGGAAGCGGCATCGGCCTTTCCATCGTAAAAGCCATTATGGATTCCTTCCAGCAGCAGTGCGGCTGCCAGAATTACGACAACGGTGTGGCATTCTGGTTCACACTGGAGGCAGATGGAAAAACGGAAGAAGCATGATTGCAAAAAGCGTGCCAGAAAAAGGAAATACAGCCTTTTCCTGGTGCGCTTTTCTTGCATAAAGGAAAAAGATGGTGTAGAATAATAGCACAAACGGTCGAAAAGAGAGGGAGAGAAGAGATGGCGGATTCCAACAGTACAAAGAGTGCGCTTGCAGATGCAATGAAAAAATTGATGGTACGCAAGTCTTTTGCAAAAATCAGTATTTCAGATCTCTGCGAGGAATGCGGTCTGAACCGGAAAAGCTTTTATTATCATTTTAAAGATAAATACGATCTGGTAAACTGGATCTTTTATGTGGACTTTCTGACAAACATGGGCGGAAAGAACTTTGAGAATGAATGGGATGTGCTGGTGGCGGTCTGCAATATTTTCTATCAGAATAAAGCATTTTACCAGAGTGCCCTGAGGATCGAAGGGCAGAACAGTTTTAAGGATTACTTTTACGAGATGCTCGAGCCGGTCATGGCGTTTTTTGTACAGGATCTCTTTCAGGTACAGAATCAGAAACTGTTTGTAACGTTCTTCTGTGATGCCTTCCTGACCGCGGTTCTGCGCTGGTTTTCCATGGAAAGCGAGCTGGAACCGGAAACGTTTGTCGAAGAACTGAAAGAAGTGATATATAGATCATCAGAAAAAATAGCAGCCAAAGCGGAACCAAAGAAATAAAATTCCGCTTTGGCTGTACTTTTATGCATCTGCGAGCAGTTCACGGTAAAATATATTCCGAAGAGACAACTCTTCAAAGGAAACGGTGGGCGTATCGAGTGTGCGGGCCATGTGATCCGGCAGAAGCAGCAGATACGCCGGATGGGCGGTGATAATCTGCTCAATTTTGCGGGAGTCTTCCTGCACTTCGATCGGGAAGAATGGCTGTATGGGGGTGAAGCGGTACTGTTGAACAACATCGGAAACAGCCCGGATACTTTCTTTTGAGCACGAATCATCTGCGACCAGAAAGAAAAAGACACTCTGTTCCATCTGGGAATACAGGTGGTCAAAAGAGAGCAGATAAGCGGCAGCATCTGCATCCTGATAGACTTTGTGCATACCGAACAGCGTTTTCTGATGGCGCAGGGCTTTTGCCATGGAAGCCGTTGAGGGGGCATCAATTGGAAGAGAAACCATCAGGTTCGGGCAGGATAAAAGCAGTTTCTGCTGTTTTTCGGTAAGCGGCGTATCGGAAAGAAACCAGAGAAACGCGCATTCCGGATGCGACTGGATGACGGCAAGGTAGGATTCCATATCCTCATGATGATCCATGGAGCGGAGCTGATAAGAGTAGATGCCGTATGTCAGACCGGTTCTGACCACGGATGCAAAAAACGAGGAATCATAAGTGTCCGGGATGCGGCTGTCGAGACGGAGCTTGACAACCCAGGGAACAGCAAAGGAAAGTTCTTTCTGCTTCTGGCGCAGAATCTGCGCACCGTAGGTAAAACTGTTGTAGCCGATGTTGATGCCGAACTGACGAAGCGCTTCCGGATCGTTGCTGCGCAGCAGAAAGTCGATCGCCTGATAATACGGGCTTTCATCGTTGCGCAGAAGATCCTGAAAAATGGCAAAAATCTGATTCTGAAAGCGGCCGCGGGAAAATTGGCGGCCAAGATCGCAGAGCTTGCGGACGCTGCGTTTCGGATCTGCGTCCATCTCCACCATCGCGCGTGCAACTGTTGTGTCGATCAGTGCGCGGGTGATGTCCTGTGAATTCATAATGTGTTCCTCCGATCAAGTAAAATAAGCTGTTTTTATCATAGCAAAAAGAACACGGTAAAAACAGGGACAAAGAACAGGAATTGTCTAAAAACTCCATTCCTTAAGGAAAATTTACCAGATCTTCAGAAGAAATTTCTTTTTCTTTTGTGGAAAAAGTGGTAAAATAAAGTTAGATGGTACAAACTATCGATTCTGCCGCGCCAAAAACGCGGCGGAACCATCCGAAACAATTCCAGAAAAATAGGAAAAACGAAATGGTTTTCGAACATGGAAGATAAAAGGAGGCGTTTTGCATGAAATTTGATATGCACTGCCACACAAAAGAGGGTTCGATGGATGGAAAAGTCATGATTGAGGAGTACATCCGAACACTGAAACGAAAAGGATTTGGAGGAATGTTGGTATCCGACCACGATTCCTATGACGGATACCGCGAGTGGAAGAATGCCATCAAGGGAAGAGCACACCAGGATTTTGTGGTATTAAAAGGTGTTGAGTACGATACGTGCGACTGCGGCCACATTCTTGTGATTATGCCGTTCGGCGTAAAATTAAAAATTCTGGAGCTGCGCGGCCTGCCGGGATCGATCCTTGTCAAGATCGTCCATGCGTACGGCGGAATTTTAGGACCGGCGCATCCGTACGGCGAAAAATTTATGAGCATGATCAGCACGAATGAACGGAAGAAAAAGTATCAGCAGCGGATTGCCCAGCTTCTCCCGCAGTTCGATTTTGTTGAAATTTTCAATGCGTGTGAGAGCGCGGAGACGAACGCAAAAGCGAAACGGCTGGCGGAGAAATTCAATAAGCCCGGCTTTGGCGGAAGCGATGCGCACCGGCTGGACTGCATCGGAAAAGCGTATACCGAGCTGCCGGATACTATCAGAAGTGAGGATGATCTGATCGCCTACGTAAAAACGTGCCCGCAGATCGAATGCGGCGGCGAACATTACAACGGAACGACGAAAGACCGGATCGGCCGCCTGAACATGGTGCTTGTGGATTCGTTCTATTTCTACAACAAACTTGCAAATGGCTGGCGCTGGCGGAAGCGGAGACGTGAGCTGTTTGATATCATAGAGAAAAAACTCTGATGAATGCCTGGCAAAAAAGCGTGCCGGAAACGTTTCGTTCGGCACGCTTTTTCCTGCCCTGTATTTGAATCGAAAAAGAGAGGAAACATACGTATGCTTGCAATATTTCTTGCGCCGGTCTACATACTGGCAAATGTATTTACCGCCTACTGGCTGCTGCGGTGGATGAAGGAGGTGCATCCTTTGTTCCGCCATCCGGCCGTGCTGGGTGTCATTTTGGTGCTGTATGCATTTTTTGCACTTTCCCTGCTGACGAGCTTTCTGATCAAAAGAGATCCCGTTCACCGGATTTTAAAGGTCATCAGCAACTGCTGGCTTGGCATGTATCTGTATTTTCTTGGCTTCACCGCGATTCTGGTGCTGCTGCGCTTCATTTTTGCGCATACGGCACTGACGAAAACTTGGCTGTATTCTCCGATGGGATTGAAAGCGGTCGGCCTTGGCGCGATCCTTTTTGTGACGGGAATGTGCATCTACGGAATGGTGCATGCAGTCCATATTTACACGACACGATATGAGGTTCCATCGAAAAAGGATGCACATCTGAAAATTGCGCTCGTCGCAGATCTTCATCTGGGGTACAGCATCGGCAGTCATCAGATGGAAGAGATGGTGGAAAAAATCAATGCTGAGGAGCCGGATGTCGTTGTGATTGCCGGGGATATTTTTGATAATGAGTACGATGCCATCTATGAGCCGGACCGCGTGGCGGATCTTCTGGCGGGCTTAAAGAGCCGGTACGGCACGTACGCCTGCTACGGCAACCACGATCTCGATGAGAAGATTCTCGCGGGCTTTACGTTTGAGACGAAGGAGGAGCGCATCGCCGACCGCCGGTTCGGTGAGTTTCTGGACCGCGCGAAGATTCATCTGCTGGAGGATGATGTGGTCTGTATCGATGATGCCTTTTATCTGGCGGGCCGAAAAGATCCCGACCGGATCCGCAAAACGCAGGAGACACGCGACACGCCGTCCGAACTACTTACCGGACTGGACCAGTCGCTTCCAGTTTTTGTGATTGACCACCAGCCGTCGGAGCTGACCGAGCTGGCAGAGGCAGGCGCAGACCTTGATCTTGGCGGCCATACGCACGACGGACAGCTCTTCCCAGGCAATATCCTTACCGGCCTGATGTGGGAGAATGCCTGCGGGATGAAGAAAGTCGGAGACATGTACAGCATCGTCACATCCGGCGTGGGTCTCTGGGGACCGCCGATGCGGATCGGGACGAAAGCGGAAGTGGTGATCATCGATTACGGAAAATAAGGGTTGACAAAACCGGAACGCAGAATTATAATACAACAAAACTACGAAACAGAGGTTATCAACGATGAACGAGATGCACAGCGTACAGATGCACAGGGACGACGATTGATAGCGCTTGTATCAAAGTGAAGACTACTATACTTCACAGGTACAGGCGCTGATTGTGTTGTACCTGTGTGGAAGATAAGGCAAAGGGAAACCACACCGGGAGAAAAAGAAATACCCCGTGTGGTTTTTCTTTGCCATTTTTTATCCATGCGGGAATGACTTGAAATTTACATCAGAGAAGGGTTGTGATCGTATGGGACATACAGATTATGTCCATATGGATTTTCTGCTGATTTTGCGGCGATAAAGAAAAATCAGAACAGAAAGGCAGAAAAGACTATGAAGACAGAAATGAATACCGTAAAAGTAAGAAAAACAGAGGAACTCGAAGCAGAGCAGTTAGGAGCACACATCGGCGAAATCGTGCGGCTGCATGGAAGCATTTACAAAATCCGAAAAATGAGCTCATTTGCATTTGTGCTGCTTCGGACGAAACGGCAGATGGTGCAGTGCGTGTACGAGCCGGCGTATGCCCGGTTTGCATTGGAGGAATTAAAAGAAGAGGCGTGTGTCCGGTTTACCGCGGAGGTGATCCGTGAAGAGCGTTCCAGAAGCGGGTATGACCTGCATCTGTTAGACGTGGAAATCCTCTCCGAGCCGGAAGAAGTACCGCCGGTTGTCATCAACCAGAAGCGGGTCAACACTTCCATCGAGAACCTGCTGGACTACCGGCCCATCACGCTGCGAAATGAAAAAGAGCGCGCGGTTTTCCAGACTCAGGCCAGGATCTGTCAGGCGTTCCGCGAATTTCTGGATGGACAGCACTTCACCGAAATCCACACACCGAAGCTCGTAGCAGCGGGAGCCGAGGGCGGAGCTAATATCTTCTCCCTGTCGTATTTCGGCGAACAGGCATATCTGGCGCAGAGCCCGCAGTTTTACAAGCAGATGATGGTCGGCGTCTTCGAGCGTGTCTACGAGATCGCACCGGTCTTCCGGGCGGAGAAGCACGACACGGCGCGTCATCTGAACGAATATACAAGCGTGGACTTTGAGATGGGCTATATCGAGAATTTTGAGGACATCATGGCGATGGAGCAGGAAATGCTGCGGTACACATTTGGACGGCTGCAGGAGACATGCGGAGCGGAGCTTTCGCTTTTAAAAGCAGAGGTGCCGGTGATCACGGAGATTCCGAGAATCCGTTTTTCCGAGGCGAAAGAGCTGGTGAGCCGCGTATACAAAAGAGCCTTTTCGGAGAAACTGGACTTTGAACCGGAGGAGGAAAAACTGCTGTGCGAATACGTGAAGAAAACGACAGGCAGTGACTTCGTATTTGTGACACATTATCCAAGCGCCAAGCGCCCGTTCTACGCGATGGACAGCAGAGAAAATCCGGCAGAGACGGAAAGCTTTGACCTTCTGTTCCGCGGCCTTGAGGTGACGACCGGCGGCCAGCGCATCCACAATTACCGGGAGCAGGTGGAAAAGCTCGAAAGCCGCGGCATGCATGTTGAAGCGTTTGAGAGCTATCTAATGATGCACCGCTGCGGCATGCCCCCGCACGGCGGCCTCGGTCTTGGGCTGGAGCGGTTTACGGCACGGCTTCTCGGATTTGAAAATGTGCGGAACGCATCCCTGTTTCCAAGAGACATTCACCGTCTGATTCCGTAAACCAGAAGAGTGTAAAAAACTCCGGCGAAGCCGTGGCGCAGATCCACGGGCTTAGCCGGAGTTTCATAAGATTTCCCTCCCTTTTGAAAGATAGCGTAACCGTTTGGATATTTCTGTTATACATCAGGGGAGTGAAAATGACAAATTGTTTATTGCAGATAGGATTGCTGTATAAAAGTCAGAATTTTTGCAGAAATGAGCCTTGTAAAGCGTCCGAAAATAGGCTATACTAAACAAGGTTTGGCTGCCGGCAGAATCTGGCAGTATCGGCAAATATTGGAAAAAAGAAAGACGGGAGTTTCCCGGTTTGAGGATAGGAAAATATGAAATTATATGACATTTCCGGAGAGCAGTTTTCCGCAATGGACGCGCCGCGTCATCTGATGACGGAGGAAGGAACGGCGCAGACGACGCTCGACCGGTCACTTGGCATCTGTCAGGTGGCGGAGCTTGAGGGAAAAGTGACAAGAGAAGTGCTCGAGGAGGTCATGGAAGAAGACTGTGAACGTCTCCTGATCCGCGGCGATGCGCAGATTACACGCGATGGGGCAGATTACCTGGCAGAGAAAAAACTGGTGCTACTCGGTGTGGAGCAGGAAACCGTCGGAAATGAGACATCAGGGAATGATGTTCATCAGCAGCTGCTGAAAAAAGGCACGGTGATTGTTGAAAATCTGAATCTGGAGAAAGTGACCTCTGGTCATTATTTTCTCGTGGCTGCGCCGATCCAAAAGAAACACCAATACGGCGGCCCGATCCGTGCGGTTCTGATCGAAAATTAGGAAATGCCCTGTGTGAATCCGAAAATGCAATGTGAAACATAACAGAAAGAGAAAAACAGGAAAAAGTGTTCCCTCGTGGGACACTTTTTTTGATATGTCCAAAACGAGGAAATTTTGGGTTGTATTTTCCAAATATGGAGAATATAATGGGAAAAAGCCAGGATGTGGTATTCAAAACCAGATCAATTCCGGGCGAAAATATTAAACTATTACAAAGGAGATCGTGAACAATGGATGCAAAAATGAAAGTAGAAAGAGCCGCTGCAGGCGCTGCGATCGATGGTGTTTTAAAATATGTGAACCACGGAGATGACAGAACAAAAGCACTGCTGAATCTGACGGATTTTGTACAGAAATTTACCGGAAATATGTTTGCGGAGAAAACGTTCGACAATATCCGCACCATGCTGCAGAATCCGGACAACAAATGGGTACAGTATGTCAACCGCGGACTGGACGAGCTGGATCCGCAGGTGATCAAAATGACTGCTTTGAACCTGGGATTCCAGGCAGCTTTCGTCGGAACGAAACAGATCCGTATGAACCGTGAAAAATACAACTGCAACATCCCATGGACGATGCTGATGGACCCGACAAGTGCCTGTAACCTGCACTGCACCGGATGCTGGGCAGCAGAATACGGCCACAAGCTGAATCTTTCCTATGAGAAACTTTCTGATATCATAAGCCAGGGAAAAGAGCTGGGAACCTACTTCTACATGTTCACCGGCGGCGAACCGCTTGTGCGCAAAAAAGACATCCTGCGTCTGGCAGAAGAGCATCATGACTGTGAATTCCACTGCTTCACCAATGGAACCCTGATCGACGAGGAGTTCTGTGAGGCGGTTCAGAAGCTCGGCAATATCTCCTTCTCCCTGTCTCTGGAAGGCTTCGAGGAGGTCAACGACGGACGCCGCGGCGAGGGTATTTTCGATAAAGTTCTGGCAGCCATGGATCTGATGAAAAAACACGGTCTGCTTTTTGGTACTTCCATCTGCTACACAAGAGCAAACCTCGAGACCGTTACAAGTGACGAGTTCCTGGATCTTTTGATCGAGCACGGATGCCGTTACAGCTGGTATTTCCACTTCATGCCGGTCGGCATGGACGCTGCACCGGAGCTGATGCCGACGGTTGAGCAGAGAAAATATATCTATCACAGACTGCGTGAGATCCGTTCCGATAAGAGTGACAAACAGATCTTTGTTATGGACTTCCAGAACGACGGTGAGTTTGTCGGAGGCTGTATCGCAGGAGGAAGAAACTACTGCCATATCAATGCAAACGGCGATGTGGAGCCGTGTGTTTTCATCCATTACTCCGGCGCCAACATCAACGAAGTTTCCCTGATCGAAGCACTGCAGCAGCCGCTGTTCCAGGCATACCGCGATGGACAGCCGTTCAACCGCAACCACCTGCGTCCATGTCCGATGCTCGAAAATCCGGAACTGCTGCGTGAGATGGTAGAGAAGACCGGCGCGAAGTCAACCGACCTGCAGTCTCCGGAGAGCGCAGAGCATCTGTGCGGAAAATGTGATCTGTATGCTGCTGAGTGGAAAAAAGCCGCAGACGAGCTGTGGGCAGAGAATCCGCATCACAAACAGAGATATGAGAACTATAAGAAAGAGAACCTGGACGAGGAGGCAAAAGCTTCCACAGAGGAGATTCTTTCCGGAATCCGCGGATAATGCGATGCATGAACTGAATCAATGACAGAAATAAGACGCCGGGAAACGGGATAAAGCCTGTTTTCCGGTGTCTTTATGTTTCAATCCAATTCAATCTAAGTCCGACAGGTCTTGCAGAAAAAAGGCAGATCCCGTATACTGGTAGAAGCAAAAAGATATTTTAACGACAGAGAGGATTAAAAAATAGAAGATGAATGATTCATTTTTACAGGAACAGGGCGTAAGCGGGGCGTTAATTGAGAGTGTGCGGAAATTCCGCGAGAGCTATCCGGTGGCGGAGGGCTTAGAGAACCGCATGAGCACGCCGGAAATCCCGTTTTTCGGAAAAGAGATTCTGGAGATGGCAATTGCCGCGCTGCTGCAGGGCGAAAATCTGCTGCTGACCGGCGAGAAGGCAACGGGAAAAAACGTGCTGGCAGAGACACTGGCGTATGTTTTCGGAAGACCGACGTACAACGTTTCCTTCCATGTAAACACAGGAAGCGCCGAGCTGATCGGAACCGATACGTTCCAGAACCAGGAGGTCACACTCCGGAAAGGCAGCATTTACCGCTGTGCAGAGGAAGGCGGTTTTGGCATTCTCGATGAGATCAACATGGCGAAAAACGATGCGGTCAGTGTTCTTCATGCCGCACTCGACTACCGCCGCATCATCGATGTGCCGGGCTACGATAAAATTCCGCTTCACCCGGCGGCGCGGATGATCGGAACGATGAATTACGGCTATGCGGGAACGAGGGAGCTGAATGAAGCGCTGGTGTCCCGCTTTCTGGTGATTGACATGCCGCCGCTTACAGAAGAGACACTGTTTTATTTGATGCAGTCAAAATTCCCGGATCTGAAACCGGCGGCACGCGAAGCGCTGGCCGGCCTTTACCTCGATCTGCAGAAAAAGGCAAAACAGGCGGAAATCACCACGCGCGCGCTCGACCTCCGCGGTCTGTTCGGAGCGATCGGCACGATGCGCCAGGGGCTGTCCCCGTATCTTGCGGTGCAGATCGGCATTGTCAATAAATGCTTTGACCTGTTTGAAAAAGAGATCGTGCGGGATGTCGTGCGCACGCGGATTCCGGAAGAGTGGACGCCGCAGGATATTTTTTAGAGGAAATACGTATGGTGACAGAGGAAACATTAAAAACGCATGAGATGGAGCTGGAAAGCCGGATCCGCAATCTCGTCTGGACTGTCAGCGGCGACTACACGCTGAAGCTGAACCCGGATGTGGAGCGGTATGCGAAGGAGCCGGATACGGTACTGTACGACACAATCCGCCAGGGCGCCTTTTCGTGTTACTTTGATCGGGAAGCCTACAGCCTGTATCTGGTGAAGAAGGTTTACAGCGGCGCAGCGGAGGGAGAACTGATGATGCTCGCCCAGCTGGTGACGGAGGAGGCCGTATCGAAGCGGCTCGAAAGCGAGCGCCCCGGTGTCAAGGGCTTTCGAAGGAGAGCAGCGGAGGAAATACTGGACCACTCGTTTGAATCTTTATCCAAAAATGAGACAGGCCGCCTGAAACTGGAGTATCTGCGCGGAAGAAGAGAAGAGGACGAGGGGAAAAGCCCTTCATACTCGGGAAAAACGAGGGAGTGGATGGAGCTGCTGAAGCACGCACCCGAAACAGCGGATACAATGGAACTGATCCGGGTGACGGACGAGCTGTACAATAAGGTTGTCGATCCCGCATTTGTGAAAAAGCACGGTGATCTTGCCTCGGTTCTTGCGGTAACGATCGAGGAGCTCACCGAGTATTCCTGGAAGGATTTCCTTTCGGAAGAGCTGTATGAGGACGGGCTCGAGACATATCTGGAGCGAGTTTCGCTTGATATGACAAATTTCACATCAAAAGAGGCGGAAGAGAAGAAAGAAAAAACAGCGGGAAGCGATACCAAAAAGGTCGTTGTCGGCGATGAGAAAGCGCTGGCACGGATGTATCAGTACATTCAGCGCAATTACGGAAAAACGTGGCTCTCGGAGAGTGAGGAGAAAAGCCGGAATTACCAGCTCTGCCGCGGCATCCACAGCGACTGCAGCCTCTATTACACGGAGGGTGTGCTGAAAAATCCGGTCGGAAAGTATTATCAGCTCTCCTACGCGCAGAAGCAGAAGGATAAAAACCTTCATGCCTATTACGACCAGCACCGCGCGGTGCGGCAGAACATTTCGCTGCTGTATCAGGAACTGAAAAAAGCGATGCTGCTGCAGGAGGATCAGTCGTTTGCGGATGCAGACCACGGAATTTTACAGCCCGCGCGGATGTGGAAGGTGGGACGGAGCCAGAATGCGGATCTGTTCCGGCTGGAGCAGCGGCGGAATTCGCTGGATTTTGTCGTGGATATTCTCGTAGATGCGAGCGGTTCCCAGCGGCCGCGCCAGGAGAATGTGACACTGCAGACGTACATTCTGGCGGAGACCTTAAGCCGCCTGCACATCCCGTTCCGCGTGATGAGCTTCTGTACGTTCTGGGATTACACGATCCTGCACCGGATGCGCGATTACGACGATCCGCGGGAGAAGAACAGCAATATTTTTGAGTATATCACATCCTCAAACAACCGCGACGGGCTTGCTGTCAAGGCGGCGGGGATGGATCTTTTAAAACGCCAGGAGGACCGGAAGCTGCTGATCCTCTTAAGCGACGGAAAGCCGTACGATGTGCTGGTGAACCGGCCGAATGCGAGAAATCCAAAGCCGTACCGGGATGACTATGCACTGCATGACACGGCAACTGAGGTGCGGCGCCTCAGGCAGCAGGGTGTCTCGGTGCTTGGGGTCTTTGTAGGCGAGGAGACGGAACTTATGGCGGAGCAGAAGATTTTCGGCAAGGATTTCGCGTATGCGCGCGATATCCGCAACTTTTCCCATATGGTGGGAAGCTATTTAAGAAGAAAAATCGAAGAATAAACGAGCGGAATGCTCCGGGCGGAAAGTGAAAAACTTTTATCCGGAGCATTTTTTTCGATTTTTTTACGCAAATAGGTTGACATTTCCCACAAAACCTCCTAGAATGTTCTATAGCGAACTGTTTAATATGAAACAGTCATCTATAGAACAGTTGCTTATAGAACAGTCCTTATTCAAACAGTTTTATAACGAACAGATGGGGACGGCAGCAAAGGGGAAAGGAGGAAAAAAGCAGCGTGTGTTGTAAAAAAAGAAAAATCGGCCACGAACTGCGGACGCTGGACAATATGATGTCACGGAACCTGATGGCAGCCGCCAGAGAGCGGGGGGTCGATGAACTGACCGCCATGCACGGGTGGATTTTGGGCTATCTGTGCAGGAACGAGCACAAAGATATTTTCCAGAAAGATATTGAAGCGGAATTTAAGATCTGCCGCTCTACCGTGACCAACATTTTAAAGCTCATGGAGAAAAAGGGCTACATCAAACGGGAGTCCGTTCCCTATGACGCGCGGCTGAAAAAACTGGTGCTGACCGATACCGGAAGAGAGCTTCACGAGAAGACGAAAGATATGATCGATATGCTGGAAGAACAGACGGTTGCGGGAATTTCAAAAGAAGATCTTGACACTTTCTACCGTGTCATCGATCAGGTCAAAAACAACGTAAAAAATATGTTAGGAGAGACATCATGTTAAAAACACTTGGAGCACAGGTAAAAGAGTTTAAAAAAGCCTCCATTGCCACTCCGATTTTCATGATTCTGGAGGTTATCATGGAGATGATCATTCCTCTTATGATGGCATCCATTATCGATAACGGTGTAGAAAAAGGCGATCTCCATCACATTTACGTGGTGGGAGCATTCATGGTAGTGGCAGCAGCCATCGGTCTGTTTGCAGGTATCATGGGCGGAAAATATGGAGCAAAGGCATCTGCCGGATTTGCAAAAAATCTGCGTCAGGCCATGTTTGAAAATATCCAGGAATATTCTTTTTCCAATATTGACAAATTCAGTACAGCAGGTCTTGTCACCCGTCTGACCACAGATGTGACGAATCTGCAGAATGCATATCAGATGATCCTTCGTATGTGCATGCGTGCACCGGCGAGTATGATCATTGCAATGATTATGTCGTTTTACATCAATGCACGCCTTGCGAGCATTTATCTGGTGGCCGTTATTCTTCTTGGAACGTGTCTGTTTCTGATCATGCGGTCTGCAACCAAATATTTCGAGCAGGCATTTCCAAAATATGATGAATTAAATGCGAGTGTGCAGGAAAACGTATCCGCAATCCGTGTGGTAAAAGCGTATGTGCGCGAAGATTATGAGACAGGAAAATTTCACAAAGCGTCCGAAAATATTTATAAAATTTTCTGTAAAGCAGAAGAAAATCTTTCCTTTAATGCACCGCTGATGCAGCTGACCGTGTACAGCTGTATTCTTCTGATCAGCTGGCTCGGCGCCAAAATGATTGTCGGAAGCAGTCTTTCGACCGGAGAACTGATGAGCCTTCTGACCTATTGCATGAACATTCTGATGAGCCTTATGATGCTTTCCATGGTATTCGTTATGATCACAATGAGCCTTGCAAGTGCGCGCCGTATTTCAGAAGTCCTGAATGAGAAGAGTGATCTCGATAATCCGGAGAATCCGGACTTTTCGATTCCGGATGGAAGCATTACCTTCGATCATGTCTATTTCAACTACAAAAAAGGAGCCGGCGAGCCGGTTCTTTCGGATATCAATCTTTCCATCCAATCGGGTGAGACAATCGGTATTATCGGTGGAACCGGAAGTGCGAAAACAAGTCTTGTCAACCTGATCAGCCGTCTGTATGATGTAACAGATGGATCCGTTAAGGTCGGCGGAAAGGATGTCCGCTCCTACGATATGGAAACGCTGCGAAATGAAGTAGCCGTTGTTTTACAGAAAAATGTGCTGTTTTCCGGTACTATTCTCGACAACCTCCGATGGGGTGATAAAAATGCTTCGGAAGAAGAGTGCAAGCGTGTCTGCCGTCTTGCCTGCGCCGATGAATTTATCGACCGGATGCCGGAGGGCTACAACACCTACATCGAGCAGGGCGGATCCAACGTATCCGGCGGCCAGAAACAGCGCCTCTGTATCGCAAGAGCACTGCTGAAGAAACCAAAGGTGCTGATTCTGGATGACAGTACAAGTGCTGTCGATACCGCAACCGATGCAAAAATCCGGAAGGCATTCCTGACCGAGATTCCTGAAACGACAAAGCTGATCATTGCACAGCGTATTTCCAGTGTGCAGGACGCAGACCGCATCATTGTCATGGAGAACGGAAAAGTAAATGGTTTTGGAAGCCATGAGGAATTACTGAAAACCAATGAAATTTACCGCGAAGTATATGAGTCTCAGACCGGTGGCGGCGGAGACTTTGACGAAAAGAGAGGTGAGTAAGGAATGGCAGAGAGAGTACAGCAGGTAAAGGGGCCGGGAGCAAGACCTCCAAGAGGGGTGAAACCGCAGGTCAAGAACCCAATGAAGATCTTTACCCGAATTATGAAATATGTATTAAAGGATTATACGGTACACTGCATCGCTGTTGTCATTGCGATTTTTGTCAACGTCCTGGCAAATGTACAGGGAACGATGTTTATGAAAACGCTGATTGACGGCTATATTACGCCGATGCTGACCCAGCCGGATCCGGATTTTGGCCCGCTGCTCCACGCAATTTTGCGGGTGGCCGGATTTTACGGAATCGGTATTGTGGCTGCGTTCGTTCAGAACCGTACCATGATTTATGTATCCCAGGGAACCCTGCGGAATCTGAGAAATGATCTGTTCGGCAATATGGAAAAGCTGCCGATTAAATATTTTGATACCCATGCGCACGGCGACATCATGTCGATTTATACAAATGATATTGATACCCTGCGTCAGATGATCAGTCAGAGTATCCCGCAGATCATCAACAGTGCAATCACGATTGTCAGTGTCTTTGTCAGTATGCTGATTCTGAACATCCCGCTGACGATTACAACGCTGGTTATGGTATCTATCATGCTGGGAGTGACAAAAAAGGTGGCCGGATTTTCCGGAAATTTCTTTGTAAAACAGCAGAGGGATCTTGGTAAAGTCAACGGCTTTATCGAAGAGATGATGGATGGCCAGAAGGTTGTCAAGGTATTCTGTCATGAAGAGGAGAATATCGAAAAATTCAAAGAAATTAATAACAATCTGTATGAGAGTGCTTACAATGCCAATGCGTTTGCAAATGTTATCGGACCGATCAATGCACAGCTTGGAAATATGAGCTATGTTGTCTGTGCAATTGTCGGCGGTGCACTTGCCCTTGGCAGCGTCGGTGGCTTTACGCTCGGTGGTCTAGCAAGCTTTCTGACCTTCAACAAGAGTTTTAACATGCCGATCAACCAGGTCAGCCAGCAGCTGAACGCAATTGTTATGGCACTTGCAGGAGCGGAACGTATTTTCCGACTGATGGATGAAGAGCCGGAGCTGGATGAGGGGTATGTAACGCTTGCCAATGCGAAGGAAGAAAACGGAAAACTCACCGAGACGAAAGAGCGTACCGGAAAATGGGCATGGAAGCATACGCACCAGGCAGATGGATCTGTGGATTACCGCGAGCTGCAGGGCCGTGTGGTATTCGAACATGTTGATTTCGGCTACAATCAGGATAAAATTGTTTTGCACGATGTATCGCTGTTTGCAGAGCCGGGTCAGAAGATCGCGTTTGTCGGTTCTACCGGAGCCGGAAAGACAACCATTACCAATCTGATCAACCGCTTCTATGATATTCAGAAAGGTAAGATCCGTTACGATGAGATCAACATTGGAAAGATCAAAAAAGATGACCTGAGAAGATCGCTTGGCATTGTTTTGCAGGATACACATCTGTTTACGGGAACGGTAAGAGAAAATATTGCCTTCGGAAAGCTCGATGCGACGGAGGATGAGGTTGTAGCAGCAGCAAAACTGGCGAATGCGCACGGATTCATTATGCGTCTGCCGCAGGGCTATGACACAATGCTGACCGGAGACGGTGCGAATCTGTCCCAGGGTCAGCGGCAGCTTCTTGCGATCGCGCGTGCAGCCATTGCAGATCCGCCGGTACTGATTCTCGATGAGGCGACAAGCTCCATCGATACCCGTACCGAGCGCATTGTTCAGGATGGTATGGATAAGCTGATGAGTGGAAGAACAACCTTTGTTATCGCACATCGTCTGTCCACCGTACGAAACGCCGATTGTATCATGGTTCTTGAGCAGGGACAAATTATTGAGCGCGGTACCCATGATCAACTGATGGAACAGAAAGGAAAATATTACCAGCTGTATACCGGAAATCAGGTTTCCGCATAGCAGAAAAAACGGAAAAAGTAAGTCCCGCACGACAGAAAATAAAAATCTGTCTGTGCGGGATTTTTTTGCGAAGCAGCGGCTGGTTTTATGTGCGAGTAGCGAAGCGGATTGCGAATATCCGCTTCGAAATGATGATTGCGAGTGATACAGTAAGTTCCCACAGGTTTTTGGGTCTTGAAAAAGACAGCGGGATTTTATAAAATAGAAGAAGCGTTTGAATATATGCAAAGGAGAAAAACTATGGAATACCTGAATACAGCGCAGGAGCTGCTCGATTTTATCATGCGGTGCAAAAGCCCGTTTCATGTGGTAAAAGAAGCCGGCGATCTGCTGAACGAAAATGGATATACAAAACTGGAGGAGACAAAAGAATGGAGTCTCGTTCCGGGCGGAAAATATTATGTGACGAGAAATGAATCCTCGGTGATTGCGTTCCAGATCCCGGAGAGCGCATTTTCCAGCTACCAGATCATCGCAAGCCACAGCGACTGTCCGACGTTTAAAGTAAAGGGAGAGGACCCATTCGTGACGGATGGTCATTATACCCGCCTGAACGTGGAGGGCTACGGCGGAATGATCCGTTCCCCATGGTTTGACCGTCCGCTTTCCCTGGCGGGCCGCATGGTGGTACGTGACGGAAACAGCGTGAAATCCGTGCTGGTTGATGCCGGACGAGATCTGGTGACGATCCCGAATCTGCCGATTCATCTGAATCGTGACATCAACAACGGAATCAAATACAGTGTGCAGACCGACATGCTCCCGATTCTCGGTGATGAGACAGCGAAAGATCATTTTTACGAGCTGTTTCTGCCGGATACCGCAAAAGAGGATATTCTCTCCATGGAGCTTTATCTGTATAACCGAGTGGAAGGATCCATCTGGGGTGCCAGCAGGGAGTTTTTATCCAGTGGGCGTCTGGATGACCTGCAGAGCGCGTTTGGCTCCTTAAAGGGCTTTCTTGCCGCAAAGGCAACAGGCCAGGTCAATGTCTGCGCAATCTTTGACAATGAGGAGGTAGGAAGCCTCACAAAGCAGGGTGCGGATTCTTCGTTCCTGACAGAGACACTGCAGCATATCAATGCAGCCTGTGGAAAAGACACGATTGCATATCACAGAGATCTTGCGGGAAGCTTCCTTGTTTCTGCTGACAATGCACATGCCTTCCACCCGGCGCATGCGGAGAAATACGATCCGAAGAGCCGCGTATACATGAATGGGGGCGTTGTCATTAAACAGAGCGCAAACCAGAAATATACAACGGATGCCGTTTCCGAGGCAGTAACAAAGATGCTCTGCGAGAAGGCCGGCGTACCGTGCCAGGTATTCGCAAACCACGCCGACATTCCGGGCGGAAGCACGCTTGGCGCAATTCTGAACTCTCTTGTCTCGGTGACAAGCGTGGATATCGGAATGGCTCAGCTTGCGATGCATTCCCCGTATGAGACGGCAGGCGCCAAAGATACTGCTTATCTGGTGCAGTTCGCAAAGACCTTCTATGAGACGACACTGGTGCGGACAGAGCATGGATTTTCTCTGGAAGAAAAATAAAAGTTTAAGATAGAAAAAAGCGGCCGGCGGGACTTTTGAAAAGCCTCTGCCGGCCGCTTTTTGCGTACTTGCAAAGTGTGTTTTAAGGATCAGATTATTCTGTCCGGAGTGCCGTAACCGGATCGCTTTTTGCCGCTTTCTTCGACGGAATCAGACCGCCGATCAGGGTCAGAACGACGCTGAGTGCAATCAGAACAAGCGCCGGGACGAGTGGAAGAGAAGCACTGACCTTCGTCGTATCCGCCAGATGGTGGATCAGAAGGTTGCCCGGAATCATCAGAAGCAGCGAGAGCCCGATGCCGATCAGTCCTGCACAGAGTCCGATGATGAAGGTTTCGGCATTGAAGACCTGCGAAATATTGCGTTTCGAAGCACCGATCGCGCGCAGGATACCGATCTCTTTCTTACGTTCCAGAACACTGATATAGGTGATGACGCCGATCATAATCGAGGAAACCACAAGGGAAATGCCGACAAAAGCGATCAGCACGTAGCTGATGATGTTGACGATATCCGTGACGGAGGACATCAGAGTGCCGACCACATCGGTGTACGAGATTACCTGCTCGTTTTTGCCTTCTTTTTCCATCGTGTCATTGTAGCCGTCGAGGATGGAGACAACGTGTTCCTTGCTCTCAAAGTTTTTCGGGTAAATGCTGATCGAAAAGGGTTCGTCAAAATCAGCGTAGCCCAGTTTCTGCAGATTGCCCTCATAGGTGGAAGAGCCGGAAGAACTAAGAGAAGCGAAGAGCTCCTTCATATCATCCTCAGTCATATTCATCTGGAAGGCACTTGCAAAGGCATCGGTGTCAATCTTCATGGCATCGCCCATCGAATCCTGCAGAGAATTACCGACCTGCGTCATGGCGCGCTCCATCTCGGACTGAATTGCAGAGGCCATCTGCGTCATCATCTGTTCCATCGCGGAAGTGATCTGTGTCTGCAGAACCGAGGCGACAGAAGCGGAGTAGCTTCCCATAACGCCTGCCATGTAGTTTGTGAGCGCAGAAGAAACCTGGGACTGCAGTCCGTCGAGATCGACGATTTTTGTGATACCGCTGTTCAGCCGCTGCTGGCCGTCCGCCGTGTTCAGGTAGGCGATAAAGTGCTGGCCCATCTCCGTCGGATCCGGCAGGCCGTTCTCCTTCACGTAAGCGAGATAACCGTTAGAAAGCTCCGTCGCAAGCGCAGTGAGCTGGTCGGATGTAATTTCGATATTGCCGTTGTTCTGCATCACCTCGGAAATCCAGTCGTTGATGATCTGAACAGCTTCTTCGGTCTGCAGATACTCCGCAAGATAAGCATCAAACTGTTCCGGATCGGTGTAGCCCATCTTGATCAGGTATGCCTGATACCCTTTGAAGATCCGCTGAATGAGTTCCTGGATCTGTTCCTGTGTAATGGAAACACCGCCGCCGTCTGCAATGATGGTCTGGATGTGGCGCCGCAGGATTTCCTGTGCTTCCGTGGAATTGATGTAGGAGACGAAATCCTCCTGTAAATGGGAATAATCCGCCTCCGGGTGCTCCGAGGCGTAGCCCTGATAGCCCTCCATGAGGCTGGAAGCCAGTTCCTGCATGCCGTCTTCACTGACATTGAGAGTAAGCCCGGATAAAATCTGGCCAAGATCAAGCTGCGGCAGTCCGTCGAAATTAAGAGAGATCTGACTGAGGTCAATCGCACCCGCGAGATCCATGCTGCTTCCGGCGTCCGCAAAGGCGCTGGAAAAATCAAGGTTCATGGAATCACCGGAAAAAGCACCGGAGAGTGCGGAATCGTCGAACTGGAAAGCGTTCTGCAGCTTGTCCTCATCGACAGTGATAAAGGAATCCATATCAAGACCGCTGTTCTGATCCACGGTGCCGAATTCCTGATTCGTAAAGACATCGATGGAGGAGTCCGCCATCTGCTGTTTCACAATCTCGGATTTCTTTGCTTCCTCCACAACGTGGCGGGTCAGCGATGCCGGGTAATTGATGCCGGCGGTCAGGGCAGAGGCGGCAGAGTCAGGGGACGGCTGGACAATACCGGTGATTGTGAGCTTTTCGCCGTTGGCAACGAGTTTTTTCATATAGTCTTCATTGTCGCTTTTATCTTTCCAGACCTGATACTGACTGTCGTATTCGTAGCAGTCTGCGCTGTTCACAAGACGGAACGTGGTGCCGAGAATATCATCGTAGGAATACGTGCCGATGGAGGAAGGGGTCTCGACGGTTTCTTCATTTAAAAACTGGCGGACCATCTCATCCAGCTCGAGTGCATCGCGGAGCCCCAGGGTGTAGAGCAGAAAATCACTCATTCCGCCGTCGGAAGTGAGGACAAGCACACATTCGTTATAGTTTTCCGGCCAGTGTCCGGCTTTTAAGTCGTACTGGTTCTCGTACAGGGAAGCGGTGTCCGGCATCTCGTAAAAGACGTTGGTGCTCATCATGGATGACATGATGCTGTTGGAGCTTGCGCCAAGGCCGAGCGAGCGGAACGACTGGTCCGGGTGCACCTGGCGGATGGAATCGCCGTCTTCGCGGTAGATCTGCGGCGTGACGGAGTAGGAATATTCGATGGCATTTGTGTAGTCGGAAATGCCGTCCGCACCGCCGTCAAGGTACTTTTTCAGGGAAGCGAGATCGTTGGAGTTCATGGTGGAGAACATGTTGGTCACGACTTCCTGGACTTTGATTTCATTCTTTTTGCCGGAATCTTTTGCGTCTTTGCCGGCATTCTGTGAGCCGACCATCATCGAAGTGAGGTCAAAGCCGGTGCTCTGGATCTGAAGCGGATATTCGGAGAGAGTTTCCTCTTCCATATTCTGAATATACTCGTTGACACCAGAGGAGAGTGCCAGAATCAGTGCAATGCCGATGATGCCGATCGAGCCGGCAAACGAGGTGAGTAAGGTCCGCGCTTTCTTGGTGCGCAGGTTATTAAAACTTAAGGAGAGCGCCGTCAGAAAGGACATCGACGATTTACCCATGTTTTTGTGCTTGGGAGGAAGCAGGGTTTCGGAATCCGGCTCAAACGGGTTCGTGTCGGAGCAGATCACACCGTCACGCAGGGTGACGATCCGGTTGGCGTAAAGCTCGGCGAGCTCCGGATTGTGTGTGACCATGACGACAAGGCGTTCTTTGGCAACTTCCTGCAGCAGGTCCATGACCTGAATACTGGTGTCGGAATCGAGCGCGCCGGTCGGCTCATCGGCAAGCAGAATTTCCGGGTCATTGACAAGAGCGCGGGCGATGGCGACACGCTGCATCTGACCGCCGGACATCTGGCTCGGCCGCTTGTGGAGCTGTTTTCCAAGACCGACCTTTTCAAGTGCCGCGATTGCTTTTTTGCGCCGCACTTCTTTGGAAACACCGGAAATGGTAAGCGCCAGCTCTACGTTTGCAAGGACGGTCTGGTGCGGGATCAGGTTGTAGCTCTGGAAGACAAAGCCGATCGTGTGGTTCCGGTAGGAATCCCAGTCGCGGTCCTTATACTTTTTCGTGGAAATGCCGTTGATGATCAGATCGCCGCTGTCGTAGCGGTCGAGGCCGCCGATGATATTCAGAAGCGTCGTCTTTCCGGAACCGCTCGGCCCTAAAATAGCGACAAACTCGTTGTCGCGCAAATTTAAGGACACATCGTCGAGCGCTTTCTGTACCAGCGTCCCGGTCCGGTATTCTTTTTTGATATGCTGAATCTGTAGCATAAAAGGGTAACTCCTTCTGTGATTAATATGTGAACAGTTGTCCTTTATTCTACAACGAAATACGGGAAAAGTCCCGGGCTTTAGAAAAATTTAAGAAAAGTTTATCGACAGAAAAAAAGTTCCGCCTCTGTTTCAGAAAAACAAAAAACGGAACTTTCTTTATCTGTGATACTTATGATGCCGGAAAAGTCAGACTTCCATCAGAAGACCTTTCATATAAGCCTTTAAGATTTTCTTTTTCTCCAGCGAAAGATTATTGTAAAGCGTAATGATTTCCTGTTGTCCTTCGGTAAGCTGCAGGGCATCCGGCTCGTCGAGAAAGAAATCGGCAAGTGTGATGCCGAAAGCGTCGCAGAGCTTCTGCAGGGTAGGGATGGTTGGAATATTGGTGCGGTTTACCATATTGTTTAAGGTAGAATAGGGAATGTCTGCCTCTTTTGCAAGGCGGTAATAAGTCCAGGAGCGCTCGCGGCATAAATCCTGAATGTGCTGTATCACATCTTTATCTCTCATAAAAAGATACCTCGTATTCCTATGTAATGTAGCGGCATGAAAATTGCTACTCACATATATTATACGTCTGTAAAAGAATAGAAACAGATCTTAAAGAGAGATGCAGAAAAGCTGTACAAATAAGAAATAATGGGAATTTGAGAGAAAAAGAGAGAAAAACCCGGCAGGAAAATAAGGTCTCCCGCCGGGTTCTGCAATCGTTTCAAAGTCTGTGATTCTTACTCTTCGGTGGAATTTTCTTCCATCTCGTTGAACTGCTCGGTATCCATCAGCTCGTCGAATGCGTCTGCTGCAATTTCGTACTCTTCATCGGAATCGATGTTGTCGAGGTTCGGCTGGCCGTTCTCTTCGTAGTAACGATACAGATAAACTTCGCCGTCTTCGTTCTCGCCGTTTTCATCGAGCGGCAGAAGAGCGATGTACTCTTTCTGGTTCGGAGCTGGGAAAATGGTCAGTACGGCACATTTTACTTCGGTATCGTCGTCCAGTGTCAGGGTAACAGTCGGCTGATCCAGATCCTGGCAGTCGCTGCCGCAGTCTGCGCAGTCTCCGCTGCAGGATGCGCTGTTGAATAATTCTTCACTCATTTGTATTACCTTCCTTTTTCGTGTTCAAGTCTTATCAGGTTCTTGTCTGCCATTCTAACAGATAATAGAAAAAAACACAATGGCTGTGCCGGGAAAGCAGAAAAAATGCGGCTGATACAGGAAAATACGGAAAAGATACAATAAATAAGAACGAAAAAATGAAAAATTAGTCGTATTTTCTATTGACTGTTTTCGGGTACAGTTTTATACTATCACTATTGAATCTAAATATACAGGCAGCTGAACAAACTTATCCTCAACTGCCGGGGAGGCAAAAAATGGATATCAGATTTGAAAAAAGAGAACATTTACAGGAAAAACCGGATCAGAAAAATCTTGGATTCGGAAAACACTTTACAGACTATATGTTTGTCATGGACTGGGACAAAGAGCAGGGATGGCATGATGCAGCAATCGTACCGTACGGCGGAATCCCGATGGATCCTGCAACCATGGTACTTCACTATGCACAGGAAACGTTCGAGGGACTGAAAGCCTACAGAACAGCAGAAGGAAAGATCCAGCTGTTCCGTCCGGAAATGAACGCACGCCGTATGATTAAATCCAACGAGAGACTCTGCATGCCGGGCGTACCGGAGGAGATGTTTGTAGAGGCTGTCAAAGCACTGGTTAAAGCACAGGAAGACTGGGTACCGTCTGAGCCAGGTACATCTCTTTACATCCGTCCGTTCATGTTCGCTACTGAGGCAAGCCTTGGCGTACATATGGCAAAATCCTACAAATTCGTTATCATCACCACTCCGGTTGGAGCATACTATGCAGAGGGCATCAACCCGGTTAAGATCCTGGTTGAGGATGAATATGTTCGTGCAGTCAAAGGTGGCACAGGATTTACAAAATGCGGCGGTAACTATGCAAGTTCCATCGCAGGCCAGGTAAAAGCAGAGAAGATGGGATGCACCCAGGTTCTGTGGCTGGACGGCGTACATCGTAAATATGTAGAGGAAGTTGGAACCATGAACATCATGTTCAAGATTGCCGGCGAAATCTACACCGCACCGCTGGAAGGAACTGTTCTTCCGGGCGTAACCCGTGATTCCCTGATCCATATCTTAAGAGACTGGGGATATAAAGTAAACGAAACACATCTGTCGGTTGACGATCTGATGAAAGCAGGTCATGACGGCACACTGGAAGAAGCATTTGGTACTGGTACAGCAGCAGTTGTATCTCCGGTTGGTGAATTTGTATACAAGGACGATTCTGTTGTTGTAAATGACTTCAAGATCGGTGAGCTGACCCAGAAACTGTACGATACCCTGACCGGTATCCAGTGGGGTAAACTGGAAGATAAATATGGCTGGACTACTCCGGTAGAATAAACCATATAAAACAGAAAAATGCAGATAAGGGGGTCCTTCCCGCACAGCGGTGCGGGGAGGATTCTTTCGCTTCAGAAAAAGATTCAGAAATCGTTTGAAAGGAAACAAAGCAGAATGGATCAGAATCGAATGCCTCTTGTGGAGGCGTTACAACAGTTCCGGGAGGAAGCACCGGCCTATTTCCGTATTCCGGGACACCGGTTTGAGCGCGGGCTGGATGAGACGTTAAACGGAGCGTCGCTTGCGGCGTATGACCTCTCGGAGGCAGAAGGGCTTGACGATCTGCATCACGCGGAGGGCGTGATTGCAGAGGCGCAGAAACTGGCGGCGGAAACGTGGAAGGCAAAAAAAACTTTTTTTCTTGTCAACGGCACAACATGCGGCAACGAGGCGATGGTGCTTTCGTCTGTGAAAGAGGGCGAAAAAATCATTGTTCCGCGAAACGTGCACAAATCGGTGCTGATGGGCCTGATTTTAAGCGGAGCCACACCGGTTTATGTGATGCCGGAGTACAGCACGAAATGGCAGATGTGGGGCGGCGTAACGCCGGAGACGATCGAAAAAGCCTTCGCGGAAACGCCGGATGCGAAAGCCGTACTTCTGGTCAGCCCGACGTACTACGGTCTTTGCAGTGATCTGCAGGCGATCGCAGAAATCTGTCACTGCCACAACGCAGCGCTTCTTGTCGATGAAGCACATGGATCGCACCTCTATTTTTCCGAACAGCTTCCTCTCGGCGCACTGGAAAGTGGTGCGGATGCCTGCGCGCAGAGTATCCACAAAACGGCGGGTTCCTTTACACAGAGCTCCTTCTTATCACTCGGTTCTGGCCGTCTCGATGAGGCAAGAGTGGCCGCCAATCTGCAGATGGTACAGAGTACATCGCCGTCCTACCTTCTGATGGCATCCCTCGATGCGGCGCGGCGCGGGATGGCGCTGCACGGAAAAGAGCGAATGGAACGCGCGCTGGAACTCGGCCAGAGGGCGCGGCAGGAGCTTGCAAAGATCAAAGGAATCGAAGTTCTTGGGACCGAGATGGAAGGAACGTGCGGCGTATGGAAGATCGACCTGACGCGTCTTGTATTCTCGGCAAGAGAACTTGGTATTTCCGGCTACGATCTGCAGGTGCGTCTGTACGAGGAATACCGCGTCAGTACAGAGCTTGCCGACGAGGAGAACGTGGTCTGCGTTATTACCTGGGCAAACAGCGAGGAAGATATCACACGGCTGATCGATGCGCTGGCAGGAATTTCGGCAGCAGAGAGCGGGAAAACGACGGGGCGGACGAAGTTTACAGAAAAGCAGTGGCTGTTCCGCAGCCTGCCGGAGATGGTAAAGACACCGCGCGAGGCATATTTTGCGGAGAAGGAAGCCGTTCCGTTTGCAGAAGCGGAAGGACGAATTGCAGCCGAGATGGCAGCCCCATATCCGCCGGGAATCCCGCTCATCTGCCCGGGCGAGCGGTACAGCAGAGAAATGTTGGAACTGATGCGCCAGTATAAAGCAGACGGCTGCGAATTTCACGGACCGTCGGATGCGTCGCTGGAAGTGCTGTATGTTCTGAAAGAGGAATAAAAGAAAACGGAAGTCGGTTCCCAGCGTTTTGCAACAGAAACCGCAGAGAACAGACTGTCAGGAAAAGGAGATGAATTGCGTATGAAAAAAATGATATCCTGGAACGTAAATGGACTGAGAGCCTGCATGAAAAAAGGTTTTCAGGAATACTTTGAGGCGGCAGATGCCGATATTTTCTGCCTGCAGGAGACAAAGCTGCAGGAAGGACAGATCGACCTTGAGCTGCCCGGCTATCATCAGTATTGGAATTATGCGGAAAAGAAAGGATATTCCGGCACGGCCCTGTTTACCAAAGAGGAGCCGATTTCTGTTCGCTATGGTATCGGAATCGAAGAACATGATATGGAAGGCCGTGTGATCACGGCAGAGTTTCCGGAATACTTTGTTGTAACCGTCTACACACCGAATTCGCAGGATGAATTAAAACGCCTTGCCTACCGGATGGAGTGGGAGGATGCGTTTCTTTCTTACTTAAAAGGACTGGAGCAGGAAAAACCGGTGATTTTCTGCGGAGATCTGAACGTCGCAGCGACCGAGATGGATATCAAAAATGCAAAGGCAAATGAGAAAAACGCCGGCTTTACGAAAGAGGAGCGCGAAAAATTTGCTGTGATCAAAGAAAAAGGCTTTGTTGATTCCTTCCGTATGCTGTATCCGGACACCGTGACGTATTCCTGGTGGTCATACCGCTTCCAGGCACGCCAGCGGAATGCAGGATGGCGGCTTGATTACTTTATGGTATCAGAGTCCTTAAAAGATGCAGTTGCAGATGCCAAAATCCATACCGAAATTCTCGGTTCCGACCATTGCCCGGTGGAACTGGATTTAGAGGTATAACAATTGGTAACATTGGTCAATTGACAATTTTATTCAAATGATTTACATTAATAGTATGACAATTGCAACAAATTATAAAAAATAAGGGCAGGAATTATGATACAGACAAAAAACAGAGGAAAATATCGAATTTTACCGGGAAATCCGGAGAAAATGGGCGCATCGGCGACGAAAGACGGATACAATTTTGCCGTAGAAGTATCAGATGGAAAAAAAGCAGAGCTTCTGCTGTACCGGAAAGGTCACCAGAAACCGTTTCTTACCGTGCCGCTTCCGGAAGAGGAGCGCACTGGCGTGATCAGTTCCGTGGAAATCACAGGCCTGACGGTAGGAAAGTTTTCGTATGCCTACCGGATGGACGAAGCTTTCTGCTTGGATCCATATGCGGGAGCAGTAGAAGGAAGAGAAACCTTCGGTGCACCGATGGAAAAAGAAGAGGGCGCCTGCTGCTGCCTTCTCCCGGAGTACCCGGTAATGCGCACCACCTCACTGCACCGGCCGTATGAGGAGACGATTCTGTATAAGCTCCATGTGCGCGGTTTCACCAAAGACGGAAGCTCCCGTGTAAAGAACAAGGGAACGTTCCGCGGCGTGATCGAAAAAATTCCATACTTAAAAGAACTCGGTATCAATGCAGTAGAGTTGATGCCGTCCTATGAGTTTTTTGAGTGGACCTCCCTTACGGAGCCGGCCTATGTATATCCGGCGCCGGTGGAAGAGAAGCGCGTGAATTATTGGGGATACGGCACAAAGGCCCTGTATTTTGCTCCGAAAGCTTCGTATGCTGCATCCTCAGATGCCGTCGCAGAGTTCGCAGAGATGGTCGATGCCCTGCATGAGAATGGTATCGAATGCCTGATGGAATTCTGTTTTGCCCCGGGAACGCCTTCTGGTTTTGTCCTGCAGGTTCTGCACCACTGGCAGCTCCGCTATCAGATCGACGGTTTCCATCTGGTCGGCGATGCATCGCTGGCAGAAGAAGCGTCCAAAGATGCACTCCTTCGGAAGACGAAACTGATTTTTCTCGGTTTTGACGGCGAACGGATCTATCAGGGAAAACGCCCTTGGTTCCGGAATTTAGGGGAACACAATCAGGGCTACCAGTACCATATCCGCCGCTTCTTAAAAGGCGATGAGGGCAGCCTTTCCGACTTCACCTATTATCTGAGAAGAAGCCCGGAGACACACGGTGTGATCAATTATCTTGCGGATCACGACGGTTTTACCCTGTATGACAGCGTTTCCTACGAACAGAAACACAATCTGGACAACGGCGAAGACAATATGGATGGTTCCAACGAAAACCTGACCTGGAACTGCGGCGCAGAAGGCGTGACCCGGAAACCGGCTGTGCGCGCGCTGCGTCTCCGCCAGCTGAAAAATGCCGTTCTCATGCTGATGACAAGCCAGGGAACACCGCTGATTTACGGCGGCGATGAATTCGGCAACAGCCAGAAGGGCAACAACAACGCCTGGTGCCAGGACAACAAAACCGGCTGGATCGACTGGAAAGCAGCCGCCCGGAATCCGGAGTTTGCCGCCTTTGTAAAAGCAGCAATCGCCTTCCGGAAGGCGCATCCGGCGCTGCACGGCGAACGCGAGCCGCGCCTCATCGACTACAAATCCTACGGCTGCCCGGATATGTCCTTCCACAGCCAGAGAGCCTGGTTCTCCCAGATGGAAAACACATGCCGTTTTATCGGCGTCATGTACTGCGGAAGCTATTTCCAGGATAAAGACGGCAACAAGGACGACGACCTCTATATTGCCTACAACATGCACTGGAATCCGCATGAGCTGGCACTGCCGTCCCTCCCGGAGCAGAAGGTCTGGTATCTGACGGCCGACACCAACACACCGGAAGTCTTCCTGACAGAAGAAAATCAGAAAAAAGTCAGCGCAAAAACGGTCATCGTGCCGCCGCGCAGTATCATAATTTTAACAGGAAAGCAGGAGAAGAGACAGAATGATGAAAGCATGGCAGCACTTTAAAACCATTAGCACACACAAAATGTGGGTCATGCGGTACTGCTTCAAAATAGGACTGTATTGGCAGGGACTGACCCACGACCTCTCGAAATATTCGCCGACGGAATTTCTGGTCGGCATGAAATACTACCAGGGCGACCGGAGTCCCAATAACGCCGAGCGCGAAGACAACGGCATGTCAAAATCCTGGATGCACCATAAAGGGCGCAACAAACATCATTTTGAATACTGGATTGATTACGGTATCAATTGTGACACCATCATCAAAGGCGTCCCAATGCCGCGCCGCTACGTTGCCGAGATGATTATGGACCGCATCAGCGCGTCCCGCGTCTACCTCGGAGACGCTTATACCGATCAGGCGCCGTACCAGTATCTCAAAAAAGGAATCGGCCACCTCTGGTTCGTCCATCCCGAGACACTCTCGCAGCTCGAATTTCTGCTGCGCATGCTCTCGGAACGCGGCGAAGATGATACCCTCTATTACATCCGCTACCACTTCCTAAAAGGTGACCCCGTTCCGCGAATGCACTGTCCTCAAGAATGCACCGTCTACGAAGAGGCCATCCGCAAGAAAGTGTCCCCGTCCACTCATTAAGGTATTGGACCCACCCGCCCTCCCGATACTCCTGAGCGTCCCTTTCCCACAACAAAAATACAACTTGTCACGACAACCGTACAAGTTGTATTATAAATTCCAGAAAGGGGAATCACCAATCACATGGAACCAACCACCGGCAAAGCCAAATACTACACCCTGATGGAAGCCCTAAAAGAGCAGATTCTCTCCGGAACCATAAAACCCGGCCAGAAGCTTCCCTCCGAAAACGAACTGACCCGGGAATACGCCCTCTCACGCCACACCGTCCGAAAGGCCCTCGCTCTTCTCGAAAATGAAGGCTACATCACCGCCCAGCACGGCAAAGGAACCTTTTGCTCCGAGCGCGTAATCCAGCGTCATAATTCAAAAAAACATCGCCGTCACCGGATACGACAACTCGCTGATCGGCCAGAGCAGTCCGATCGGGATCACGACCATTGCCCATCCGCAGGAAAAACTCGGTGAGATGGCAGCAGAGCTCATTCTCGAAAAAATCAGAAAAGTCCCGGAAGAAGAAAGCAGCGTCAAACGCCTGATTTCCCCGGAACTCATCGTAAGAGAATCCACCGCAGGAAAAAATCTGTCAACAGAGACGAAAAAATAGAAAAGAACCCAAGGGAGGAAAAAACAATGGGAATGGATGCAAAAACAGCAATCCTCGAACAGAAAACAGCACTTGGTATTGAGTTCGGCTCAACCAGAATCAAAGCCGTCCTGATCGGCGCAGACAACGCCCCGATCGCATCCGGAGATCACGAGTGGGAAAACCGCTACGACAACGGCGTGTGGACCTACACCCTCGAGGACATCTGGACGGGCCTGCAGGATGCATATACCAAAATGGCAGCTGATGTCAAAGAAAAATACGACATCACCCTGACCCGCGTCGGAGCCATCGGCTTCAGTGCCATGATGCACGGCTATATGGCATTTGACAAAGCAGGAAACCTCCTCGTGCCGTTCCGCACCTGGAGAAATAATATCACAGAAGAAGCAAGCGAGAAGCTGACCGATCTTTTCGGATTCCACATCCCGCAGAGATGGACTATCGCCCATCTGTATCAGGCAATCTTAAACGGTGAGCCGCATGTGGCAGATATCGACTATGTGACAACCCTTGCCGGATACATTCAGTGGAAAATGACCGGCGAGCGTGTCGTTGGTGTCGGCGAGGCATCTGGAATCTTTCCAATCGATTCTGAAACCAACACTTACTTTGCCGACATGATTGCCAAATTTGACGAGGCAGTCGCAGATAAAGCATATTCATGGAAAGCACTCGATGTTCTGCCGCACGTTCTGACCGCAGGTGACAATGCCGGTGTTCTGACAAAAGAAGGTGCCGCACTTCTCGACATGTCCGGAAATCTGGAAGCAGGCATTCCGCTCTGCCCGCCGGAGGGAGATGCCGGAACAGGTATGGCAGCAACAAACAGCGTCCGCGTCAGAACCGGAAACGTGTCTGCCGGAACTTCCGTTTTTGCTATGATCGTTCTGGAGAAGAACCTCTCCAAAGTATACCCGGAGATCGATATGGTAACAACCCCGTCCGGTCATCCGGTTGCCATGGTGCACTGCCAGAACTGTACTTCTGATCTGAATGCATGGGTCAATCTCTTCCGTGAATTTGCGCAGACCTTCGGCATGGAAATCAGCACGAATGATCTGTTCGGCAAGCTGTACAACAAAGCCCTGGAGGGCGACGCAGACTGCGGCGGACTCCTTGCCTACAACTACTTCTCCGGCGAGCACGTAACCGGCTTCAACGAGGGCCGTCCTGTCTTCGCACGTACTCCGGATGCGAAATTCAATCTGGCAAACTTTATGAGAGTCAACCTGTTTACTTCCCTTGGCGCCCTGAAAGTCGGCCTTGATATCCTGATGAAAGAGGAGCATGTGCAGGTCGACCAGATTCTCGGCCACGGCGGTCTCTTCAAGACAAAAGGTGTCGGCCAGAAGATCCTCGCAGGTGCCATCGACGCACCGGTTTCCGTTATGGAGACAGCAGGAGAGGGCGGAGCCTGGGGCATCGCACTGCTGGCTTCTTATATGATCAACAAAGAAGAGAATGAAACACTCGAGGATTACCTCGATGCAAAAGTCTTCGCAGGAAATGCCGGAACCAAGATGGATCCGGACCCGGCAGACGTCGCTGGATTTGAAGTATTCACCGAGCGCTACAAAAAAGGCCTGCCGATTGAGCGTGCAGCAGTAGAGAGCTTAAAATGAACCATCGTTTGGGAAAGACAGAAAGGACAACACAATGTTAGAAGAACTGAAAAAAAGAGTATACGAAGCCAACATGCTTCTTCCAAAATACGGACTGGTTACCTTTACCTGGGGGAATGTCAGCGAGATTGACCGGGAAAGCGGTCTGTTCGTCATCAAACCAAGCGGCGTGGATTACGACCTGCTGACACCGGACGATATGGTTGTCATGGATCTGAACGGAAACAAAGTAGAAGGACGCTACCGTCCGTCTTCTGACACCCCGACCCATCTGGAGCTGTACAAAGCATTTCCGGAGATCGGCGGCATTGTTCACACCCATTCCTCCTATGCGACAAGCTGGGCACAGGCGGGAAGAAGCATTCCGTGCTACGGAACAACCCATGCAGACTACATCTACGGTGAAGTACCGTGCCTGCGCTGCCTGACAAAAGAAGAGATTGACGAGGCATACGAGGAAAACACCGGCCATCTGATCGTCAATGAGTTCAAACGGATGGGAAAAGATGTAAAAGCCGTTCCGGCCGTTCTTTGCAAGAACCACGGACCGTTCACCTGGGGCAAAGATGCGCATGAGGCTGTTCACAATGCTGTTGTCCTCGAAGAGGTTGCCAAAATGGCATACCGTGCCGAGACCATCAACCCGAGAATCCAGCCGGCACCGCAGGAGCTGCAGGATAAACACTATTACCGTAAGCATGGTGCAAATGCTTATTACGGACAGAACTAAAAAAGAGTAAGAAGATAAGAAAAGTGTCATCCACAAGCTGCAGGGCACACAGCCCGCAGGTGGATGACACTTTTTTGATAAAAACATTTTTATGATAGAAATCTGCTTTTAAAATCAAGTGGTCGTCTGACGCCGGATCAGAAGCGGCGGAACGGTCTTGTGAACCGGCTCGGCAAGCGGCACCGGGTGGCGTTTTTTCCGTTCCTGCATCTGGGAGACCAGAAGGGAAACAGCCTCGTCTGCAATCTGGTCAATCTGCTGGCCGACAGTGCTGATCGGATAGATAGCCTGCTCGGAAATCGGCGCACCGTCGAAGCCGATGAGTTCGTAATCGTCCGGCAGGGTATGGTACTTGCGGATCAGAAGATTTAAAAGAATATTGGCATGATCATCGTTGGAGAGGAAGATGCCCTTTTTCTGACCGGCATATTTTTGTTCGATGTTGTCAAAGATTTCCTGCAGCGGTGCTGCGGCTTCCTGATAGGAGAGTCCAAAATCCCGAATGATAACCTTGTGCGGTACACCGGCCTTTACACAGGCATCCTGGAAACCGGCGAGACGGCGGTAGGCAGGAACATTTTCTTTGGTCGGTGAGTTCAGATGAATCAGGACATCACAGTGGTTATGAATCAGAAGCGAAGTCGCTTCGTACGCGCCGAGGTAGTTGTCTGTATTGACACTGCTGACGAACTGGTCTTCGCGCTCAATTGCAACGACCGGGATTTGCAGATCGGAGAGTTCGCGGGAGGAGAGTGTATGGGAGAGGACGATGAGGCCCTCGATTTTGTACGACATCAGCTCCTGAATGTAGCGGTGCTCCGTCTCATCGTGGCCGTTTCCGGCGAAGACGAGGAATTTATAGCCATATTTCTCATAAGAAGCAAGAATCTGATTCAGCATCTCGGAATAGTAGTTCATGGAGAGACTCGGGATCAGGACGCCGACAAATTCGGTCTGTCCGTTCGCGAGAATTTTTGCCACTTTGTTTTCTTTATAGTTCAGTTTATCCAGTGCATCGGAAATGATCTGCTGATTTTCCGGTGTCAGGGAATCCGGGTTGTTGAAATACCGGGAAATGGTTGTTTTGGAAAAATGCGTGTACTGTGCAATATCATTAAAGGTTACATTTTTTTTTCGTGCCATAAGTTCAAGTGTCCTTCCCTTCAAAAGTGTTGCGTGAATCATGTAAGCTTTCAGAAAAAAACAAATAATATATGAAGATAGTATAACATTTCTCGCCCGCCGGAACAAGCGGGAATCGGTTAAGTAACCGGTTTTGTAAAAGTTCCACAAAAGCCAAAAACAAAATTATGGAAAATCACGAAAAGTAAAGAAAATATTGACGAAACCCACTGTCAATGCTATGATAAAGACAACGAAAGTAACCGGTTACTTGACCGGTTACACAAAACGAAGGACAGGACCAGCTGTCCAGAGATAACAGGAGGAATTGTGATGAGAAAGAAATTTAGTGCCAGGGCGGCAGCTCTTGGAATGTCCGGCGTGCTTCTTACTTCTGCACTGACCGGATGCACCTTCGGCTTCGCAAGCGATCCGGATGACCCGAACGCAGTAAAAGAAGAAGTGCCGATCGACATGACCACCGATACCTTCCAGTACGATACGTCGCTTTCCGGAACGAGTATCGTCATCATGAACACAAAAGCAGAAATCCAGACAGCACTGGAAGAGATTGCAAAAGTGTTCGAGGAGAAAGCAGGCGTACATATTGAGATCATGCCGGTAACGGACGGCGATTCTCCTTATACCAAAGTAGTCAGCCTCTACAACTCCGGAAACCCGCCGACACTTTCCATTCTGGATACGACCGATGTCATTGCACTGGCAGAAGAAAAAGCAGCCGACTTAAGCAATGAAGCATGGACCGGCGAGGCAGAAGAGTACCTGACCAAAATCAATGGAAAGGTTTACAGCTTCCCGCTCTGTATCGAGGGCCGCGGTATTATCTACAACAAGAGCGTGATTGAAGATACCTTAGGTACCGAGTTCGATCCATCCGATATCAAAACCCAGGACGATTTCGCAGCACTTCTCCAGAGCCTGCGGGACAACGGAATGAAGAATCCGATCTCCATGGCAAAAGAAGACTGGTCCCTTGGAGCACACCAGCTGCAGTACATCTACGAGACATACAACGGAACCTCCGACGGTGCAGCAGAAGTCATCAACGAGCTGAAGGACGGAACCTTATATCTGCCGGACTACACCCGCATGAACGAGTTCCTGAATACCTTTGACCTGTTAAAAGAGTACAACGTAGCAAAGGGCGATCCACTCGGCGCAGATTACGATGAGATGGCAATTGACCTGGCAGACGGAAAAACCGCTTTCTGGTTCAACGGAAACTGGGCATGGCCGAACCTTGAGGAGGCAGGAGCCGAGACGACCGACGAGTACGGTTTCCTTCCATACTTCCTGAACAATGATCCGGACGACTTCGTCAACAGCAAAATCCAGGCATCCCCGTCCAAACAGATCATGCTGGATGATATCGTGGCTACCGACGAGCAGAAAGCAGCAGCAAAAGAGTTCCTGAACTGGCTGGTTTACAGTGAGATCGGACAGCAGATGGTTGTAAAGACCTGCAGCCTGATCCCTCCGTTTAAAAACAACCCGAACGAGCCAAGCGATCCGTTAAGCCGCGACATTTACGAAAAAGTACAGAACGGCGGAGCATTCAACGCATCTGCGATCGTGCCGAACGATCACTGGTCTGTCCTTGGTGCGGCAATGCAGAAATATCTGGCCGGAAGAAGTGACCGCGAGGAACTGATAGATTCCATCCAGGCATACTGGGATGAGCAGTAAGCCGGAGGATATGAAGGAGGAACGAAAATGAAATCAAGCAACAAGGGAAAAGATTTCTGTGTATTTGCGCTGCCGGGCCTGTTCTGCTTCCTGGCAGTCGTCATGGTACCGTTTATCTACGGTATTTACCTGACCTTAACCGACTGGAACGGTGTTTCCAGCGTGAAAAACTTTGTAGGACTTTCCAACTTCGCAGCCGTTATGCGCGACGCGCAGTTCTGGAAATCCCTGCTGTTAACCTTTAAATATGTCATTGCGGTTGTTGTTCTCGTCAATGTGATCGCCTTTTTACTGGCTTATATCCTGACCCGCGGCATCAAAGGTCAGAACTTCTTCCGCGCCGGATTTTTCACCCCGAACCTGATCGGCGGTATCGTACTTGGATACATCTGGCAGTTCGTATTCTCCCGTGTTTTCGTCAGCATCGGTGAGACCACAGGATGGAGCCTGTTTGAAATTTCCTGGCTTTCTACCCCGAACAAAGCATTTGCAGCGCTGGTGCTCGTTTCAGTATGGCAGCTGGCAGGCTATATGATCCTGATCTACGTTGCCGGCTTTATGGGACTTTCCGAGGACGTGCTCGAGGCGGCAAGCATCGACGGTGCATCCGGCTGGGTAAAAATGAAAAACATTATCCTTCCGCTGATGATGTCCTCCGTTACTATCTGCCTCTTCCTGACCCTGTCCCGTGCGTTCATGGTATACGATGTCAACCTGTCCTTAACCGGCGGTGCTCCGTACGGAACCACCGAGATGGCAGCCATGCACGTATATGAGAAAGCATTCACATCGAGACAGTTCGGTGTCGGCCAGGCAGAAGCCTTTATCCTGTTTATCATTGTAGCCTGCATCAGCGGTATTCAGGTATACACCACCAAGAAGAGGGAGGTTGAAGCATAATGAATCAGAAGAAAATTGGCGGAACAAAGAAAAAAGTAACTGACGCGCTGGCTATGCTCCTTATGATCATCGTTTTCTGTGCGTTCATGTTCCCGTTTGTCATGGTTATCATCAACTCCTTAAAACAGAAACGTGATATCATCAAGAGCCCGTTCTCCTGGCTGTTTACGATCAAAGGTCTTTCGTTTGACAACTTTGTAAAAGCATTCAATCAGATGAACTTCCTGAATGCCTTCAAGAACTCTCTGGTTGTAACCGTAACAGCAACCGTACTGGTTACGGTACTCGCAGCCATGCTGGCTTACTACATCGTGCGTAATGTCAACGTATTTTCCAATATCATCTTTGCACTGATGGTTGCATCCATGATCATTCCATTCCAGGCAATCATGATCCCGCTTGTCAGTGTATACGGCGGAACCTTAAACATTCTGAACCACAGACTGACCCTGATCTTCATGCACACCGGATTTTCCATGGCGATGTCCGTGTTCATGTTCCACGGATTCATCCGCGGAAGTATCCCGCTGGCGCTGGAGGAGGCCGCTTACATCGACGGCTGTACCCACACCCAGACCTTCTTCCGCATCGTGTTCCCGCTGTTAAAGCCGATCATTTCCACCATGGTAATCATGAATGCGATGGCATTCTGGAATGACTTCCTGCTGCCGTCCCTGGTGCTGACCGACAAAAAGCTGCTGACTCTGCCGCTTTCCACCTACAGCTTCTACGGAACTTACTCCGCAGATTACGGAACCATCATGGCAGGTCTTCTGCTCTGCGTCATCCCGATCCTGATTCTGTACGTGGCACTGCAGAAACAGATCATCAACGGTGTCGTAGCCGGAGCAGTCAAATAAGTAAATCATAGAAATCAAGAACAAGCCGGGCAAAGGAGGGCGGAATTAAAAATGCTTTCTTTTTCCGGCTTTTCTTATCAGAGACAACAAGAAAGAGACAGAAAGGAAATCAAACACATGAAAAACAGATTACACGTAAAAGCGCCGGGCAACTGGGTGAATGACCCGAACGGCATGATTTATTATAAGGGACAGTATCATCTTTTTTATCAGCATTTTCCGTACGCGCCGCGCTGGGGCACCATGCACTGGGGCCATGCGGTGAGTCCGGATCTGATTCACTGGGAGCATGTCGGCGTTGCCCTGTTCCCGAGTCTTTCCGAGGACCAGAACGGCTGCTTTTCCGGAAGCGCAGTAGAAGAGAACGGCGTGATGCATCTCTTTTACACGGGTGTTCACTATAATCAGGTAAATCCGAAGGATATTCATCAGTGCCTTGATCAGGATTTTACCTCGGCGCAGCTTCACCTTACTTCGAAGGACGGTATGCATTTTGATGTCTTCGGGGATAAGGAGGTTGTTATCCCGGCACTCACCGATCCGGAAATCGGCGACAATACGCACACGCGTGACCCGAAAGTCTGGAAGGGAAGCGACGCATGGTATATGGTGCTTGGAAGCACGACGAAGGATCACAAGGGCGAGGCATTATTCTATAAGAGTGAGGATCTTTCCCACTGGCATCTGGCCGGACAGGCGACGACGAAACAGAAGCTCGGCTGGATGTGGGAGTGCCCGGATCTCTTTAACGTAAACGGACGCAGCGTTTTTGTATTCTCCCCGATGGAACTGATCGAGGACCCCGACGGCTATGCGGATCGGGCGATCTGTATGCTGCCTGAGTTTGATGAAAAAACCTGCACAATGAAATTTCCGGAGAACTGGCAGCTTCTGGACTGCGGCGGTGACCTCTATGCACCGCAGACCATGACGGATGCGGACGGAAACCGGATTTCCATCGCATGGCTTCGGATGCCGGAACCGGTAGATGGTATATGGCAAGGCATGTTCTGCCTGCCGCGTGTGGTGGATGTACAGAACGATCATATTTACTTCCGTGTTCTGCCTGCGATCCGCGACGGATTCTGCAAAAAGACGGATTCCCTCGTTTCGGCATGCGGAGAGTGTGCCATGATCCGCGCCGAATTAAAAGAGGGTGAGAGCCTGGAAATCGGCGGCTATAAGATCTGGCGGCAGAGCGGAAAAGTCTGCGCAGACCGCACGGATGTCTATCCATCCGGTGCAAAAGGATGGCTTCATGCCGAGACGCCGCAGTTAAAAGAGGGCGATCTTCTTGAGATTTTCGTGGATCCGAATATGATCGAAATTTATGCAAACAACGGCGAGTACGTATTAAGCCAGGCGGTTTACGGGCTTGGAGAGACATTCTCCTATAAAATGGAGAAAAAACCGGAAATTTATCTGTGGAATGAATGAATCAGCCAAAAAAGTTCTTGACGCATACGGGATTTTGTTCTAATCTAGTACGTAACAGCTTTCTAACGTTAAAGTGACGGGCTGAAAAACGAGATTTCGAAAGATATCCGAAAAGAACGCAAGGAGAGATTATTATGAAGAAAGTAGTAAAATTCGGCGGCAGCTCCCTCGCGAGCGCAGAGCAGTTTAAGAAGGTCGGAGACATCATCCGCGCAGATGAGGGAAGAAGATACGTGGTACCTTCCGCTCCTGGAAAACGAAATTCTGCTGATACGAAAGTAACCGATATGCTGTATGACTGCTATCGCACTGCAGTTGCCGGAAGAGATTTCAAGAAGAAACTGCAGAACATCAAAGCGAGATATCAGGAGATCATCGACGGTCTGAACCTCAGCCTGGATCTTTCCCCGGAATTTGAAAAAATCGCAGAAAACTTTGCCGCAGCAGCCGGAGAGGACTACGCCGCATCCCGCGGAGAGTACCTGAACGGTATCGTGATGGCAAATTATCTGGGATATACGTATATTGATTCTGCAGAAGTGATCTGCTTCGACGAGAACGGAAACTTCCTTGCAGACAAGACTGACGAAGTGCTCTCCGAGCGTTTAAAAGATCTGGATAACGCAGTCGTTCCTGGATTCTACGGCGCAAAACCGGACGGAAGCGTAAAAACCTTCTCCCGCGGCGGATCCGATATCACTGGTTCCATCGTGGCAAAGGCCGTACACGCTGACATCTACGAGAACTGGACCGATGTTTCCGGTTTCCTGGTAACCGATCCGCGTATCGTCAAGGATCCGGAAGTCATTTCCACCATTACCTATCGTGAGCTGCGTGAGCTTTCCTACATGGGAGCTACCGTCCTTCATGAGGACTCCATCTTCCCACTCCGTCAGGAGGGAATCCCGATCCACGTGCTGAACACCAACGCACCACAGGATCCGGGAACCATGATTGTGGAGAACACCTGCAGCAAACCGAAATTCACCATCACCGGTATCGCCGGAAAGAAAGGCTTTGCATCCATCACGGTTGAGAAGAGCATGATGAATACCGAGATCGGCTTTGGCAGAAAAGTGCTCGGTGTTTTTGAGGACAACAATCTTTCCTTCGAACATATGCCGTCCGGCATCGATACCATGACGGTATTTGTTCATCAGAGTGAGTTTGCAGCAAAAGAACAGCAGGTTATCGCAGGACTGCATCGTGCCGTACAGCCGGATTCTATTGATCTTGAATCCGATCTGGCGCTGATTGCTGTTGTAGGACGCGGTATGAGAAGAACGAGAGGCACAGCCGGAAGGATTTTCTCTGCACTGGCGCATGCACACGTTAATGTCAAGATGATCGATCAGGGTTCCAGCGAGCTCAACATCATCATTGGCGTTGAAAACCGCGACTTTGAAACAGCAATCAAAGCAATTTATGATATCTTTGTCGTAGCGCAGATCTAAAATGAATCTATAAAAAATCTCTGTCAGGAGTCTGAACTTCCGACAGAGATTTTTTATGGTTTTTATGCCGCCGTATCGCGGAATTCTTTTCGAATGGTGAATGTAAAAATACAGATTACCACACAGCAGATGATCCAGGCCGTCGGTTCGCAGAAGCCGCCGCAAGCGTTCACCTCTCTCCACGGGAATGTCAGCGGATTTTCAAAGCGTATCTGCACCGGACGCCGATGGAATGATGGAATATCTGCAGTGGAGACGGATTCTCGCAGCGGCAGACGATCTGCGGAACACAAACGAATTTTGCCCTTGTCGTTTTTGGGAACAGATGGTATAATCATTTCATAAATGCAAGACATTTGTGAAAAAATATCATAAAGGAACGAGGATGCAAGATGAAACGACGAGTATTACTGAAATTGAGCGGAGAAGCTCTTGCAGGAGAGAAACACACCGGTTTTGACGAGCCGACCGTCACAAAAGTGGCAAAACAGGTAAAAACTCTGGTAGACCAGGGGATTGAAGTCGGCATCGTAATCGGAGGAGGAAACTTCTGGAGAGGACGCAGTTCCGAAAATATCGACCGTACCAAAGCAGACCAGATCGGTATGCTGGCAACCGTTATGAACTGTATCTATGTATCAGAAATCTTCCGTTCCCAGGGAATGATGACCGCAGTTCTGACTCCATTCCCATGCGGAGAGTTCACAAAAGGATTTTCCAAAGACCGTGCAAACAAATATTTCCAGCACAACATGGTTGTATTCTTTGCCGGCGGTACAGGCCATCCATATTTCTCAACCGATACGGCAACCGTACTTCGCGCGATTGAGATCGAGGCAGACGAGATTCTGCTTGCAAAAGCAGTAGACGGTGTCTACGACAGCGATCCGAAAACAAACCCGGATGCAAAGAAATTTGACGAGATTTCCATTCAGGAAGTCATTGAAAAGGATCTGAAAGTGGTAGATATGACCGCATCCATCCTTTGCAAGGAAAACAAAATGCCGATGCTGGTATTTGGTTTAAATGAAGAGAACAGCATTGTAAATGCTGCAAACGGAAAAATTAACGGCACAAGAGTAACGGTATAATTAATAAAAATTCAGCAGTAAAACACTTGCTGTTTTACTGCGTAAGAAAATGATTCAGGTGTGAGCAGCTCTCCTTTTGCGAAGCAAAACTTTAAATGAGAGCTGCGAATGTCACAGTTCGCAGAACTGTGACCGTATAAGAGATAGCAGGAGGACAAATTTAATATGGCAAATCAGATCGACGAGAGAGTAAAACCGTTTGAGGTAAAAATGGGCAAATCCATTGCAAGCCTCGATTCCGAATTCGGAACCATCCGCGCAGGCCGTGCAAACCCGCACGTACTGGACCGCATTACTGTAGATTACTATGGAACACCGACTCCGCTGCAGCAGGTGGCAAACATCTCTGTTCCGGAAGCACGTATGATCCAGATCCAGCCGTGGGAAGCATCCCTGGTAAAAGAGATCGAGAAAGCGATCATGATGTCTGACCTTGGCATCAACCCGTCCGATGACGGAAGAGTCATCCGTCTGGTATTCCCGGAGCTTACCGAGGACCGTCGTAAAGAGCTGGTAAAAGAGGTAAAGAAAAAAGCAGAGGGCGCAAAGGTAGCCATCCGCAACATCCGCCGCGATGCCAATGATGCGTTCAAGAAACTTGCCAAAGAGGACGTTTCCGAGGACGAAATCAAAGAGCTCGAGGAGCAGACCCAGAAATTAACAGACAAATATATCAAAGAAGTAGATCAGATGGTGGACGTAAAATCCAAAGAAATTATGACCGTGTAATACAAAGAAAACGAGGGGCTGCCTGTCATTTGCAGGCAGCCTGTTATCGTTTACGGAGGAAAAAAGTATGGATAATGAATTAAAAGTGCCGAATCACATCGCCATCATCCTGGACGGAAACGGCAGATGGGCGAAAAAACGCAATATGCCGCGCGGCTACGGCCATATCGTCGGATGCGACAATCTGGAAAAAATGTGTGACGTGATTAAAGACATGGGTGTCAAATATCTGACCGTCTATGCGTTCTCAACCGAGAACTGGAAACGCTCCCGCGCCGAGGTGGAGGGCCTCTTAAAGCTGTTCCGCCAGTATCTGAAACGATGCATCAAAAAAGCACATAAAAATCAGATGCGCGTCAAAATCATCGGAGATCCGAGCGCATTCCCGCAGGATATTCAGGACAGCATTCATGAACTGGAGGAGTGCTCCAAAGATTACGATCACATGTACTTCCAGATCGCAATGAACTACGGTTCCCGTGATGAGATCCTGCGCGGCATGACCCGTATGATCGAGGATGTGAAAAACGGAACTCTCGCAGAGAATGCGTTTGATGAGAACGGAAAACTGACGGAGCAGTGTTTTGAGAGCTACCTCGACACCGCCGGAATCCCGGATCCAGATCTTCTGATCCGTACAAGCGGCGAGCAGCGCCTTTCCAACTACCTGATGTGGCAGCTGGCCTACACGGAATTTTACTTTACCGAGGTTCCGTGGCCGGATTTCCACGAAGAGGAATTGAGAAAAGCCATCGAACAATATAATAACAGAGACCGGCGTTACGGCGGTGTGAAGGAGGAATAAAAAAGATGTTTAAGACAAGACTGTTAAGCGGCATCGTGCTCGTCCTTGTGGCGCTGCTTACGATCTGCAGCGGCGGAACTGTGCTCTATATGACGGTTCTGTGCCTGTCGCTGATCGGCGCAGGAGAGCTGTTCCGCGTGATGAAGGTAAGAGAAGATAAATGGAATCTGTTGGAAATTACGGGCTATGCGGGCGTTGTGATTTTCTATCTGTCCCTGCTGCTTCATGACCCGATGTACCAGATGCTCGCGCTGATCCTGGATCTCGTGCTTCTGATGGCAGTATACGTATTTACTTATCCGAAATACAACGCCAATCAGGTGATGCCGGCGTTCTTTGCGATTGTCTATGTCGGCGTAATGCTTTCCTATGTATATCAGACCCGTATGCTGGACGGCGGAAAATTCCATGTATGGCTGATTTTCCTGTGCTCCTGGGGCTGCGATACGTGTGCATACTGTGTCGGCGTACTCTTTGGAAAACATAAAATGGCGCCGGTTTTAAGCCCGAAAAAATCCGTAGAAGGAGCTGTCGGCGGTGTCGTCGGAGCGATTCTGCTCGGCATCATCTATGCGGCTGCGACAAAGGGCGGCATGGTGGAATACGCCATCATCTGCGGTGTCGGCGCGCTGATCTCCATGGTCGGAGACCTTGCGGCATCCGCAATCAAACGAAATCAGGGCATCAAGGATTACGGAAAGCTGATTCCGGGCCACGGCGGTATTCTTGACCGCTTCGACAGCGTGATCTTTACCGCACCGATCATCTATTTCCTGTCGGTGCTTCTGATTCATTAAAAAAGCTTCCCCTACAGCATAAACGGGAAGCAGATGGGAGAAACTGGAATATGAAGAAAATAGCAATTCTTGGTTCAACCGGTTCGATCGGAACCCAGACCCTCGATGTCGTGCGTGCCAACGGCGATCTTGAGGTGGTCGGCATCAGCGCCGGAAGTAATATTACACTGCTTGAGCAGCAGATCCGGGAATTTCATCCGAAGTTTGCGGCAGTCGGCGATGAGGCGAAAGCGGCAGAACTCCGTGACAGAGTGAAGGATCTTCCTGTAAAAATCGGCAGCGGCATGGACGGCATGATCGAGCTTGCCACGATGCCGGAGAGCGAAATCCTTGTGACAGCGATCGTCGGCATGATCGGCATTCGCCCGACGGTTGCGGCGATGAAGGCAGGAAAAGACATTGCACTGGCAAACAAAGAGACACTGGTAACGGCGGGACACATTATTATGCCGCTGGCAGAGGAATGCGGTGTGCAGATCCTTCCGGTGGACAGTGAGCACTCGGCGATTTTCCAGTGCCTGCACGGGGAAAACAGAAAAGAAATTGAAAAACTTCTGATTACTGCATCCGGCGGTCCGTTCCGCGGAAAAACAAGAGCGGAGCTCGAAAACGTAACGGTAGAGCAGGCGCTCCGTCATCCGAACTGGTCGATGGGGCACAAGATCACGATTGATTCCGCGACACTCGTTAACAAAGGACTGGAAGTCATGGAAGCAAAATGGCTGTTCGGTGTTGATCTCGACCACATCCAGGTTGTGGTACAGCCAAAGAGCATTATCCATTCCATGGTAGAATTTAAAGACGGCGCTGTCATGGCACAGCTTGGCACACCGGATATGAAACTGCCGATCCAGTACGCACTGTATTACCCGGAGCGCCGCTTCCTTGCAGGCGACCGCCTCGACTTTGCGGCGCTGACACAGATCACGTTTGAAAAACCGGATATGGATACCTTCCTCGGCCTTCCGATGGCAATGCAGGCGTCCCGGACGGGCGGCTCCATGCCGACGGTCTTCAATGCGGCAAATGAACGCGCCGTTGCACTGTTCCTCGCGAAGAAGATCCGTTTCCTCGAGATTTACGACGTGATCGCCGGTGCAATGGAAGCACACAAAACGATTGCCGATCCGACGCTGGAGCAGATTCTCGCGGCGGAGCAGGAGACGTATGAATGGATTGCGAACAGATATAAGATGGGAGAATAAGACAGCATGATTGTAAAAATCCTGATAGCCGTACTCATTTTCGGAATCACCGTCATTATCCATGAGCTGGGGCATTTTCTTTTGGCGAAAGCGAATGGTATTACCGTGACGGAATTTTCGATCGGCTTTGGCCCGACGGTGGTAAAGACAGAAAAAGGAGGAACGGTCTATTCCTTAAAACTTCTGCCTTTCGGCGGTGCGTGCCAGATGCTCGGCGAGGACGGTGAAGAGGAGGGGGAAGGAACCTTTAACAGCAAATCCGTGTGGGCAAGAATTTCCGTCGTTGCGGCGGGACCGGTGTTCAACATGATTCTGGCATTTTTCTGCGCAATCTTTGTGATCAGTTACGCGGGAAGTTCCCCGGCACGCGTCACAGAAGTGGCAGACGGTTCGCCGGAGGCAGAGGCAGGCCTGGAAGCGGGAGATATCATCACTTCCTATGAAGGAAGACATATTTCCATCGGAAAAGAGCTGAACTCTGTGATGACGGTACGGGGTGTGCCGACGGATGAGATTACGCTGGAGGTTAAAAAGGCCGACGGGGAAAAGAAAACGATCACATATGAACCGACGGTGACAACGCGGTATATGATGGGCTTTAACTACGATGACTGTGACCGCGGCATGGAATTCACGTATGTGCAGCAGAATATGCCGCTTGCCGCTGCGGGTGTTGTCGCGGGCGACCTGCTCGTATCGATCAACGGAGCGCCGATCACCTGTGTGGCAGATTTTACTGCTTACCAGACAGAGCATCCTTTCGATGGAAGCGCTGTGACGCTGGAGTATGAGCACAGCGGAAAGACGAAAGAGATTACGGTGACACCGGTTGAAAATACGTATGCGAATGTACAGTTTTCGTATCAGCTCCGGGAGAAACAGTCCCCGATCGGCGTGCTGAAATACAGCGTGCTGGAGATCAAATACTGGGTGCGCACCGTCATTGACAGCGTCAGTATGCTGATCACCGGACAGTATTCTGTGAACGATCTTTCCGGCCCGGTCGGCGTGGTGGATGCGATCGGAACCGCCTATGATGATGTAAAATCGCAGGGCGTTCTGGTTACGGTGATGACGATGCTGAACATGGTGATTCTGCTGTCATCAAACCTTGGCGTCATGAACCTGCTGCCGCTCCCGGCACTCGACGGCGGACGGCTTGTCTTTCTGATCATAGAAGCCATCCGCAGAAAACCAATCCGGCGAGACCTGGAGGGTATGGTTCACTTCGCGGGCCTGGTGCTTCTGATGGCGTTGATGGTCTACGTCATGATCCACGACGTCCAGCGGATCCTGTAAATCGAAAAATGAAAAGCAACAAAGCCTCATATTCTGCATACCATAAAAGGAGTGCAGGATATGGGGCTTTTTTATGAAAAATTTGCGTATGCAGCAGGAAATGACTGACCGCGGGCGGCTGGAAATCCGGGTAAATACAAGAATCCAGGCGCGGCCTGTTTCCGGGGCGCGGGTGACGGTTTCGTATACGGGAGATCCGCAGAATGTGATCGAGGAGCTGATTACCGACGGGGACGGCAGAACGGAGACGCTGGATCTGGCGACGCCGCCGCTCGAGTACAGTCTGGAACCGAATGTGAATCAGCCGTATTCCGAATATACGGTGAAAGTGGAGGCGGAAGGGTATGAACTGGTTGAAGTGACGGGCTCCGAGCTTCTTTCAGGAGAACAGTCCGTCCAGCAGGTGGACCTCAAACTGGCAGAGGGCGCAGCGTTTGCGGATGTGACGATCCCGGACCATACGTTGTTCGGCGAATATCCGGCGAAAATTCCGGAAAGTGAGATCAAGCCGACGAGGGAGAGCGGTGAGATTGTGCTGTCCCGTGTCGTGATCCCGGAGTATATCATCGTCCACGACGGAGCGCCGACCGACAGCACGGCACGCGACTATTATGTGCGGTACCGCGACTACATCAAAAACGTGGCGTGCTCGGAAATCTATGCAACATGGCCGGATGCGGCGATCCGGGCGAATATCCTCGCAATCATGTCATTTACGCTGAACCGTGTCTATACAGAATGGTACCGCAACAAGGGATACGATTTTACGATCACTTCGTCGACGGCCTACGATCACAAATGGATTTACGGCAGGAATATTTTCGACAGCATTTCCCTTGTGGTCGATGAGATTTTTGCTGATTACCTGTCGCGCCCGAATGTGAAACAGCCGATTCTGACGCAGTACTGTGACGGAAACCGTGTGAGCTGCCCGAACTGGATGAGCCAGTGGGGGTCCAAAAACCTGGCGGACCAAGGGTATTCAACGATTCAGATTCTCCGCAATTATTATGGAGACAATATGTATATCAACACGGCGGAGGAGATTTCCGGCATCCCGTCCTCCTGGCCGGGGTATGACCTCACCATCGGCTCGTCCGGGAACAAGGTACTGCAGATGCAGGAGCAGCTGAACGTGATTGCGGAGGTGTATTCATCGATTCCGACGGTCTATGAAAATGGCTATTTCGATGAAGAGACGCAGGACGCCGTCGAAGCGTTCCAGCGGCTGTTCGGCCTGCCGGTTTCCGGCATTGTGGATTATCCGACGTGGTACAAAATTCAGTCGATTTATGTGGCTGTGACGAGGATTGCGGAGCTGCAGTAGGTATACAAAAGTCTTTATAAGGGGCGTGTTTTCTGCGAAAAAACGCGGAAAATGCGCCTTTTCTGCGGCTTTTGAAACGGATCAGAAAAATTTTAAAACTGTCAAGAAAAAATACTTGACACCCAGCATCATTTCGTGTATGATAACCAAGGTGATCGCAATGGAAAAAATATTGGAACAGACATTACTGTATGATTTTTACGGCGAACTTCTGACTGAACATCAGCGTCAGGTATATGAGGACGTGGTGCTCAACGATTTTTCCCTGAGCGAGGTTGCGGCAGCGCGGGGCATTTCCCGCCAGGGAGTTCACGATCTGGTCAGACGCTGCAACAAGACACTGGAAGAGTATGAAGAAAAGCTTCATCTGGTACAACGCTTTGTGCAGATCCGGGAAAATGTGAACGAGATCCGAAAGCTGACAGACCCATCCGGTGATACCCCGAAAGAAGATGTGATGCAGCGGATTGCAGCAATTGCATCGGATATATTAGAGGAGCTTTGAGCATGGCATTTGAAAGTTTAACCGAGAAACTCCAGAATGTTTTCAAAAATCTCAGAAGCAAGGGCCGCCTGACCGAGGCGGATGTAAAGACTGCGCTGAAGGAAGTAAAAATGGCACTTCTCGAGGCGGATGTCAGCTTCAAAGTAGTAAAACAGTTTATCAAATCCGTACAGGAGCAGGCAGTCGGACAGGACGTCATGAACGGACTGAATCCGGGTCAGATGGTCATTAAAATCGTAAATGACGAGCTGGTCAAGCTGATGGGTTCCGAGACAACGGAAATCGCACTGCGCCCGGCGAGTGAAGTTACCATTATTATGATGGCAGGTCTTCAGGGAGCCGGTAAAACAACCACAACCGCAAAGATTGCAGGAAAGTTAAAAGCCAAGGGAAGAAAACCTCTCCTTGCAGCCTGCGACGTATACCGCCCGGCAGCGATCAAACAGCTGCAGGTCAACGGAGAAAAGCAGGGCGTGGAAGTGTTCGCTATGGGAGATAAAAACCGTCCGGTGGATATCGCAAAGGCAGCGCTGGTGCATGCAAAGACAAACGGCTTTAACGTATTGATTCTGGATACCGCAGGCCGTCTGCACATCGATGAAGAGATGATGCAGGAGTTACAGGATATCAAAGCGGCTGTTCCTGTGGATCAGACCCTTTTGGTAGTAGACGCTATGACCGGACAGGACGCAGTCAATGTGGCCGAGATGTTCAGCAATAAAGTCGGCATCAACGGTGTAGTACTTACAAAATTAGATGGTGACACCAGAGGCGGTGCGGCACTTTCAATCCGTGCAGTTTCCGGCAAACCAATTCTCTATGTCGGCATGGGCGAAAAGCTTTCGGATCTGGAGCAGTTTTATCCGGACCGTATGGCGTCCCGTATTCTCGGCATGGGCGATGTGATGAGCCTGATTGAAAAAGCGCAGGCAAACATCGACGAAGAAAAAGCAAAAGCCATGGAACAGAAGATGAAGAAGGCGCAGTTCGACTTCAACGATTATCTGGATTCCATGGAGCAGATGCGCAATATGGGCGGCATCTCCAGCATCCTGAATATGCTTCCGGGCGTCGGCGCGAAAATGAAGGGCCAGGATCTTGAGAGCATGGTGGATGAAAAAGACATGGCAAGAAAGGAAGCTATTGTACTTTCTATGACGCCAAAGGAAAGAGAAAACCCGGATCTCATCAATCCGTCGAGAAAGCAGAGAATTGCAAAAGGCGCCGGTGTTGACATCGCGGAGGTAAACCGTTTCATCAAACAGTTTGAACAGTCAAGAAAAATGATGAAACAGATGACCGGAATGGTCGGTAAGGGTGGTAAAAGAGGAGGATTCAAACTTCCCTTTTAGCATAAAAGAAAAAATATAAATAAATACATGAATTTACAATGGAGGTAAAGAAAAATGGCAGTAAAAATGAGATTAAGAAGAATGGGACAGAAGAAAGCTCCTTTTTATAGAATCGTTGTAGCAGATTCCAGATCCCCAAGAGACGGACGTTTCATCGAGGAGATCGGAACTTACGATCCGAACCGCGAGCCGAGCGCAATCAGCTTCAACGAGGAGGCTGCTAAAAAATGGCTGGCTAACGGCGCACAGCCGACCGAAATCGTTGCCAAACTCTTAAAACAGGCTGGTATCGAGAAATAATTCATACGGGGGTATCTTGTAATGAAAGAACTTATCGAAGTAATTGCAAAATCTCTGGTTGATCATCCATCTGAGGTAGTTGTGACAGAAACCGTCAGCGGTGATGACCTTCTGCTGGAACTCAAAGTAGATCCGTCAGATATGGGAAAAGTCATCGGACGTCAGGGACGCATTGCGAAAGCAATCCGTACGGTTGTAAAAGCAGCTTCCTCAAAGAGCGACAGAAAAGTTGTCGTAGAAATTTTACAGTAAGTAAAAGATAGAAAAAGGAACCGACAGTTGTTGCCGGTTCCTTTCTTTACGCGGGCAACGAGACAAAGTCCGTGCTTGCACGGGACCTTGGCGACTGCCGCGATAACTTGAGAAACTCGCAAAGCGTGTTTCTCAAGTTGCAATACACAGTAGAACTGGTTGGAAAGGGTTTTTGAATGGAAGAATATTTGCAGATTGGCGTAATTACCACAACCCACGGCGTACGCGGTGAGGTAAAGGTATACCCGACGACAGATCCGGAGCGTTTTCTTTCTCTGGACCGCGTTTTTCTCGATACAGGAAAAGAAAAAAAAGAACTCCATGTAACTGGCGTGCGTTTTTTCAAACAGCTTGCCATTGTAAAATTCAAAGGAATTGACAACATCAACGATATCGAACGGTATAAAGGCTGCAGCCTCTATGTGACGAGAGAGGATGCCATTCCGCTGGAAGAGGACGAATACTATATCGCAGACCTGCAGGGAATGCAGATGTACACCGAGGACGGCGAACTGTTCGGCACGCTCCGCGATGTGATGGAGACCGGTGCGAACGACGTCTATATTGTAGATTCGAAAGAGCACGGAGAGGTTCTGATTCCGGCGATCCATGACTGCATTCTGGATGTGGACCTGGATGAGCAGAAGATGACGATTCACCTTCTTCCGGGCCTGATTGACTGATAAAGAGAGTAAAGAACGATGAAATATCATATTCTGACGCTGTTCCCGGAGATGATCGAGCAGGGGCTGCACACCAGCATCCTCGGAAGAGCCATCAACAACGGCTATATTTCCCTCGAGACGACGAATATCCGGGAATTTTCAGCAAATAAATTCAACCGCGTGGACGATTACCCGTACGGCGGCGGTGCGGGCATGGTCATGGAGGCGGAGCCGGTGTTCCGCGCCTACCAGTCGGTAGCCGAAAAGATCGGGAAAAAGCCGCGCACGGTCTATCTGACACCGCAGGGAAAAGTACTGAACCAGACGATGGTGGAAGAGCTGGCGCTTGAGGACGATCTTGTGCTGCTCTGCGGCCACTATGAGGGCATCGATGACCGCGTACTGCAGGAAGTAGTAACGGACTATATCTCGATCGGGGATTATGTTTTAACAGGCGGAGAACTCGGTGCAATGGTGCTGGTGGATGCGGTATCGCGGTTTGTGCCGGGTGTCTTAAGCAACGAGGAATCTTCGCAGTTTGAGTCACTGCAGGACAACTTGCTTGAGTATCCGCATTACACAAGACCGGAGACATGGCACGAGAAAAAAGTTCCGGAAGTGTTGCTTTCCGGTGACCACAAAAAGATCGAAGCATGGCGCCATGAGGCCTCTCTGGTGCGGACAGCCGAGCGGCGGCCGGACCTTCTGGAAAATGCATTCCAGATTTCCTGCGCATGCAATGAAAAAGAGGAATCGTCTGCCTGGGCGCACGATCTTTTGGCAGGCATGACACGCTATGGTGTAAGCCTTGATCTCGGACGAAAGAAGATCCGGAAACAGAAAAATCTGTTTGATGACCATGATCTGCTGATTCTGCAGCTTCCGGGAACGCTTGAGGAGGGTATGAAAGCAAAGAGCGAGTATATCCGCAGCTTTGCCGGAAAAGAAACACCGCTGGTGTTTTTGTGCCCGGACGGATTCTCGGAAGAGGAAGAAAAACTCGAAGAGCAGCTGGAAAAAAACGGTTTCCGTCTGGTCGCACGGCTTACCGGCATACCGTCCGCGGACGGCCTGCAGCGGTTTTCTTTCGCGCTTCGCAGTCTGCTGTACAGCGGCGAATGGAAAGTGAAAAAAATACTTGCATCTGCGGATGCATTATAGTATAATGTATTTTGTTGTGAGTAAAGAGATGGTCCGCTGTTGCAAAAAGGCATTAAGAACATCCAGGGTAAAAAAAGGAGATAAAGAAATGAACGACATTATTAAGAAAATCGAAGATGCACAGTTAAAAGCAGAAGCACCGGAGTTCCGCGTTGGTGATACCGTTAAAGTTTACGGTAAAATCAAAGAGGGTAACCGCGAGCGTATCCAGGTATTCGAAGGCGTTGTCCTGAAAAGACAGGGCGGCGGAAGCAAAGAGACCTTCACTGTTCGTAAGAGCTCTAACGGCGTAGGCGTTGAGAAAACATGGCCGGTACACTCTCCGAACGTTGAGAAAGTAGAAGTTATCAGACGTGGTAAAGTAAGACGTGCGAAACTGAACTACTTAAGAGACCGTGTTGGTAAAGCAGCGAAAGTGAAAGAGCTGGTAAAATAATAAGTCGTTAAAAGGATGGCCGGAGGAACATGAGCAATTGTGTTTCTCCGGTTTTGTCTTACGGAGAATTACACTATGGGTATGAATACCAGATATGTAAAGGAATATTTCTACAAGAAAAAGATCCGTTCCACGTTTGTATGGATTCTGGAAATTATTGCGGCGATTCTTCTTGCCGCGGCATTTTCCTGGTTTTTCTGCAGAAGTGTCGTGGTGCAGGAGGGCTCGATGGAGCCGACTCTCGTGCCGGGGGAGCGTGTGCTGATGGACTCCGCCTGGTACCGCTTAAGTTCTCCGAAACGCGGGGATATCATCGCGTTCCGGACGAGTGAGGACAAGAAGGCGAGCATCCACATCAAGCGTGTGATTGCGCTGCCGGGCGAGACGGTACAGATCAGGGACGGACAGATCCTCATCAACGGGGAAGTCTATAATGAAAAAGATGAATTTCCGGCCATCACAAACGCGGGACTTGCCTCCGAGCCGATCACGGTCGGGAAGGGACAGTACTTTGTGCTCGGCGACAACCGGAACAACAGCGAGGACAGCCGCCACAACGGCATGGGACTCGTGGATTCGGACCGCATTGTCGGAAAGCTCTGGTTTACGATTTCGCCGTGGAAGAAAATCGGTTTCGTGTAAACGCAGCATAGAAGGAGAAGAAACATGAATTATCAGTGGTACCCGGGTCATATGACGAAGGCCCGCAGACAGATGCAGGAAGACTTAAGGCTCATCGACCTGATGATTGAGCTGGTCGATGCGAGAGTTCCTGCAGCGAGCCGCAACCCGGATATAGATGAACTTGGAAAGAACAAAGCACGGCTGATTCTGCTGAACAAATCGGACCTTGCCGATGAGCGCGGAAACGATGCCTGGATGGAATATTTCAAGGGAAAGGGATATTCTGTTGTGAAGGTCAATTCCCGTTCCGGAGCCGGCATGAAAGCGATCAACAGCGCCGTACAGGAGGCCTGCAAAGAGAAAATCGAGCGCGACCGCAAACGCGGCATCCTGAACCGTCCGGTCCGCGCGATGGTTGTCGGTATTCCGAACGTCGGAAAATCGACATTTATCAATGCGTATGCGGGCAGAGCCTGTGCGAAAACCGGAAACAAACCGGGCGTCACGAAGGGAAAACAATGGATCCGTCTGAGCAAACAGCTGGAGCTTCTGGACACACCTGGTATCCTGTGGCCGAAGTTTGAGGACCAGCAGGTGGGACTGCATCTTGCGATGATCGGTTCCATCAACGATGAGATCCTGAACGTAGAGGAGCTGGCGCTGTCCGTCATCGATTATCTGACGGCAGAGTATCCGGGAACGCTGGAGAAACGCTTTGGCTTTGAAGGTGTGACGGATCGTGTGGAAATCCTGGGTGAGATTGCGCGTGTGCGCGGCTGCCTGAAAAAGGGAAATGAGCTCGATTACGAAAAAGCAGCACGGCTTCTGATGGATGATTTCCGGAGCGGAAAGCTCGGCAGAATCACGCTGGAAAAACCGGAATAAATGGATTTATCAAAATAAAAAATGCGGAGAACAACGATGACAGAGAAAAAACAATCAATATCCGCCATACGGGAAATTTTTGCGGCAGCTTCGGAGACGGAGCTGCCCGCCCTTTATCTGGAATACGAAGAGGATTCCCGTGCCGGCGTACAAAATCTGATTCAAAAATACCAGAAACAGGAAGAGGCCTTGAAAAAAGAGCGCGAGCGCACGGAACAGATGAAGATCTACGAGCACAAATATGAGGATCTTGGCTGGATCTGCGGCATCGACGAGGTCGGAAGAGGCCCTCTGGCGGGCCCTGTGGTCGCAGGTGCGGTCATTCTGCCGCGCGACAGTAAAATCCTGTATCTGAACGATTCCAAGCAGCTGACGGCCAAAAAACGCGACGAGCTGTACGATGTGATCATGCGTGAGGCAGTGGCCGTCGGCATCGGCTATGCCTCTCCGGCGCGGATCGACGAGATCAATATTTTACAGGCAACGTACGAGGCGATGCGGGAGGCGATCAGCAAGCTTTCCGTGAAGCCGGATGTGCTCTTAAACGATGCGGTGAAAATCCCGCAGGTGGACATCCGCCAGGTGCCGATCATCAAGGGAGATGCCAAGAGTGTTTCGATTGCGGCGGCAAGTATTATTGCGAAGGTGACAAGGGACCGCCTGATGGAAGAGTACGACAAGGTGCTTCCGGGCTACGGTTTTGCATCGAACAAGGGCTACGGTTCGGCAGAGCATATCGCTGCTTTAAAAGAAATCGGCCCGTCACCGATCCACCGGCAGTCGTTTATCGGCCATTTCGTGTAAAGGCGCCGCATCAAAAAAAGGAGAGGGTATCGCATTTGAACCAGCGGGAAGTAGGAACGAGACAGGAGAGCCGTGCGGCAGAATATCTGGAAAGCCTGGGATATCATATCTTGGTGCGGAATTTCCGGTGCCGCTTCGGTGAGATCGACCTGATCGCAAAACAGGACGACACATACATTTTTATCGAAGTAAAATACCGCACCGGCCGGACAGCCGGAGACCCGACAAGCGCCGTGGATGGAAAGAAACAGAAGAAAATTTCAAAAACAGCAGATTACTACCGCATGCTCCACCAGATCCCGATGGATGTGCCCTGCCGCTTCGACGTCGTGGCAGAGACACCGGAGGAGATCCGCGTCTATGCGAACGCGTTTTATTATCAGGGGAGCGGCTGGTAGGAAGGGAGTTTTTATGATACCAATTCAATGGAAACAAAACGATAAAAAAACGATGCATGTCAACGAGGCGGAAAACGGCGTGGTCTATCTGACCTGGCCGGCGATTGAGAAAATTGAGGGCATCCGCCATGCATTTTCTACACGGATCGGCGGGGTGAGTAAGAAACATCTTTCCAGCATGAATCTCAGCTTTTCGCGCGGCGACGATCCGGCGAATGTGCGGGAGAATTACAGAAGATTCTGTGAGGCGGCGGGGTTTGAAGTGGAAAACATTGTTACCTCCGATCAGGCACACACGACGAAGGTCCGTTATGTGACGAAAGCAGACTGCGGCAGCGGCGTGACAAGAGACCGCGATTTTCATGATATTGACGGTATGATCACTGATGAGCCGGGCGTCGTACTTGCGACATTCTATGCGGACTGCGTGCCGCTCTACTTTGTCGACCCGGTGCACCGTGCAATTGGACTTTCACATTCCGGCTGGCGTGGAACGGTCCACAAGATGGGACAGGCAACGCTCGATGCGATGCACGAACGGTTTGGAACAGAAGCAAAAGATGTGATCGCAGCCGTCGGCCCGTCGATCTGCCAGGACTGCTACGAGGTGAGCGGTGACGTGATCGAAGAGTTCCGGGCAGCATTCCCGGAAACACTGCATGAGAAACTGTTCTACGGAAAACCAGATGGAAAATACCAGTTAAATCTCTGGGAGGCGAATCATCAGATCCTTCTTGCGGCAGGAGTGCCGGAGAAGCAGATTCATCTGCCGAACCTCTGCACCTGCTGCAACCCGGATTTCCTGTATTCCCACCGTGCATCGAAGGGAAAAAGAGGAAACCTCGCGGCATTCCTTTCCCTGGTCTGAAAACAGAATAGAAAGCAGCAAAAAACGGACCTGGAAAAAACAGATCCGTTATTTGCTGTATGCATCCGGCGGACACAAAATCGATTATCTGTGTTTTGCCAGCAGCTTATTGATTTTCTCTGTCGTAGACTGTACTTTTGCAACGGATACGTCGTGGTTAAGCGTATCGATGATGCTTGCCATATATTTGCTCATCTCAGCCGGCTCATACCAAGGACGGGAAACGAGTTCCGGTGTACGGTAGGTCAGGTCGGTGGTGATGACTTTGCTGATATAGCCTTTCTCATAGTAAGCATCGAATTTCTCCAGACCATCGGTGAAGAGGCCGAAGGTGGTGCAGACAAAGACGTGGTCAGCGCCGCGCTCTTTGACCTGTTTTGCAACGTCGAGCATACTCTCACCGGAGGAGATCATATCGTCGATGATGACAACATCTTTTCCTGCTACGGAATCGCCGAGAAACTCATGTGCCACGATCGGGTTCTTTCCGTTTACGATGGTGGAGTAATCTCTTCTCTTATAGAACATACCCATATCGACGCCGAGCACGTTGGAGAAGTATACGGCACGCGCCATCGCTCCCTCGTCCGGGCTGATGATCATCAGATGATCGTTGTCGATCGTCAGATCCGGAACGGAACGAAGAAGGGCTTTTAAAAACTGGTAGGTTGGCATGAAGTTGTCAAAGCCGCCGAGCGGAATTGCGTTCATGACACGAGGATCGTGTGCGTCGAAGGTGATAAAGTTGGAAACACCCATGTTCATCAGCTCCTGCAGAGCAAGTGCGCAGTCGAGAGACTCACGTTTGGTGCGCTTATGCTGTCTTCCTTCATAAATGAAAGGCATGATTACGTTGATCCGGTGTGCTTTTCCTGTTGCAGCAGCGATGATACGTTTCAGATCCTGATAATGGTCATCCGGTGACATGTGGTTCTCGTAGCCGCAGACCTTGTAAGTGATGCTGTAGTTGCAGACATCAACCAGGATGTAAAGATCGGCACCGCGGACGGATTCGTTGATCTTTCCTTTTGCTTCGCCGGAACCGAAACGCGGGCACTCGCAGTCAATCAGAAAAGAATCCTCGGAATATCCGGAAAAGGAAACCCCGTTGCGGCGCTCGGCGAGCTCTTTACGGAACTGAACCAGATACGCATCAACTTTTTTTGCCATTTCCATACTGCCCGGCAGAGCTGCGAGCTTTAACGGAGCAACCGGAATGGAATTTTCAAGTAAATCTAAATTAGCCATACAAACCTCCAGTAATCGACATTTTTTACAAACCATTTACTTCCTATTTATATCATCTTGGGAAAGGGTGCGTCAAGCAAAAAACGAAAGAATCCTTGCTTTTTGTGCAGGTTGTTGTTATTATAATGAATGAATGCCCGGAAGGTATGCAAAAAAAGCACGCTTTTTACTGGGCAAAGAGAAGTTATAAAGAAGTAAATGGAAAGGCCAAAACGTAAGATCTGTGAAAAACAAGACGAAACACATTATCAAGACAATAGAACCGGGCAGTATTGCCGAAGAACTGGAACTCGAACCGGGCGATGAACTGCTCCGCGTGAACGGGGAAATCATCGAGGACGTCTTCGATTACCACTTCCAGACCAACGACACGTATCTGGAACTCACGATCCGGAAAAAGGACGGCGAGGAATGGGATCTGGAAATCGAAAAAGAGTATGACGAGGAAATCGGCATTACATTCGAGAACGAGTTCATGGATCAGTACCGTTCCTGCAGCAACAACTGCATTTTCTGCTTCATCGATCAGATGCCGCCGGGAATGCGTCCCACCTTGTATTTTAAGGATGACGATTCGCGTCTGTCCTTCCTGCAGGGAAACTATATTACACTGACCAACATGAGCGACCACGATATCGACCGGATTATCCGCTACCATCTGGCACCGATCAATATTTCGTTCCAGACAACGAACCCGGAGCTCCGCTGCAAAATGCTGCACAACCGTTTTGCGGGCAATATCTTTCCGAAGGTCCAGCGCCTTTACGAGGCGGGAATCGAGATGAATGGACAGATTGTGCTCTGCAAGGGATACAACGACGGCGCAGAGCTGGAGCGCAGTATTTCGGATCTGTCAAAATATCTGCCGCATCTGAAAAGTGTTTCGGTTGTCCCGGTCGGACTTTCGAAGTACCGCGACGGACTGGCACCTCTGGAACCGTTTACCAGGGAGGATGCAAAAGAAGTTCTTGCCACGATTCACAAATGGCAGAAAAAGCTGTATGAACAGTGGGGACTTCACTTTATCCATGCTGGTGATGAATGGTATCTGCTGGCGGGAGAGCCGATCCCGGAGGAGGAAAATTACGATGGCTATATCCAGCTGGAAAACGGAGTGGGAATGCTCCGGCTTCTGGAGGACGAGGTTGCGGAAGAACTTTCGAAACGAGAAGGGGATGACCGTCACCGCCATGTAACGATTGCGACCGGAAAAGCTGCGGCGCCGTCGTTGGAAAAACACATGCAGAAAATTCGTGAAAAATATCCGAATGTACAGGCGGAGGTTGTCACGATTATCAACTATTTCTTTGGAGAATCCATTACCGTATCCGGTCTGATTACCGGAAAGGATCTGATGGAGCAGTTAGAGGGAAGAGATCTTGGCGACTGCCTGCTGCTTCCGTGCAACATGCTCCGTTCGGGAAAAAACGTCTTTCTCGATGATGTGACGGTGGAAGAGGTGGAAGAGCGCCTGAAAACACCGGTACAGATTATCGATGAGCCGGGCAGCGACCTGGTGAAAGCCGTTGTGGAGGAAAACCAGGAGACGATACACAGAAGGAGAACAATGTATGAGCAAGCCGATTGTAGCAATTGTGGGCCGGCCGAACGTGGGTAAATCCACCCTGTTTAATGTATTAGCCGGAGACAATATTTCGATTGTAAAAGACACACCGGGTGTAACCCGTGACCGCATCTATGCCGACGTAGAGTGGCTGAACCACAAATTTACGCTGGTAGACACCGGCGGTATTGAGCCGGAATCCAAAGATATCATTCTCTCCCAGATGAGAGACCAGGCGCAGATCGCCATTGATACCGCAAATGTCATCATCTTCATCACAGACGTCCGTCAGGGACTTGTAGATGCCGATGCAAAAGTAGCTGATATGCTCAGAAGAAGCCGCAAGCCGGTTGTACTCGTTGTCAACAAGGTAGATAACTTTGACCGTCAGATGATGGATGTTTATGAATTCTATAACCTCGGCATCGGAGAGCCGCACGCCATTTCCGCATCCGGAAAGCTCGGCATCGGCGATATGCTCGATGAGGTGACAGGATACTTTGATCCGGAGATGGAAAACGAGGAGGAGAGCGAGATTCCGCGCATCGCCATTGTTGGAAAACCGAACGTCGGAAAATCCTCTCTGGTCAACAAACTGCTGGGCTCGAACCGTGTCATCGTATCCGACATCGCCGGAACGACGCGCGATGCGATCGATACCACGATCATGCACAATGGAAATGAATATATTTTCATCGATACCGCAGGCCTTCGAAAGAAAAACAAGATCAAAGAGGAGCTGGAGCGGTACAGCATCATCCGTACAGTATCTGCCGTAGAGCGCGCAGATGTCGTTGTTCTTCTGATCGATGCAACCGAGGGCGTCACCGAGCAGGATGCCAAAATTGCCGGTATCGCCCATGAGCGTGGAAAAGGTATGATCATTGCGGTAAATAAATGGGATGCCTTGGAAAAAGATGACAAGACGATCTACCGCTTTACCGAAAAAGTAAGAAATACATTGGCTTACATGCCGTACGCAGAGCTTTTGTTCATCTCTGCGAAGACAGGACAGCGTCTTCCGAAGCTGTTCGAGACGATCGACATGGTTCTGCAGTACCAGAACCTGCGCGTACAGACCGGTGTCCTGAACGAGATTCTGACCGAGGCAATGGCAATGCAGCAGCCGCCGTCAGACCGTGGAAAACGACTGAAAATCTACTACATGACACAGGTTTCGGTCAAACCGCCGACATTTGTTATTTTCGTCAACGACAAAGAACTGATGCATTTCTCCTATGTTCGATATCTGGAGAATAAAATCAGAGAGTCGTTCGGCTTCCGCGGCACACCGCTGAAATTCATCATCAGAGAACGAAAAGAGAAGGAGCAGTAAAGAGTTATGGTACGGATCATATGCCTTTTGATCGGATACGCATTTGGCCTTTTTCAGACCTCATATATTTATGGAAGGACGAAGGGAATTGATATCCGGGAACACGGCAGCGGAAACGCAGGAACGACCAACGCGCTCCGGACTTTAGGGAAAAAAGCAGGCGCCATCACGCTTGCCGGCGACTGCATCAAATGCATTCTGGCGGTCCTGACGGTACGCCTGATCTTCGGTGCATCGCACCCGGAACTGCTGAAACTGCTGACGGTGTATGCTGCGGCCGGAACGATTCTCGGCCACAACTTCCCGTTTTACTTAGGCTTCCGCGGCGGAAAAGGAATCGCTGCAACCGCGGGTCTGATTATCTCGTTTGACTGGAGAATCACGCTGGTCTGTGCAGCGCTGTTTTTCCTGAATCTTGCAGTAACACACTATGTTTCCCTCGGTTCCATGATGGTTTACGTTGTCTTTTTTGCGATGGCCGTTATCATGGGACAGGCGGGCTGCTTTGCGCTGGAACCGCCGTATCTCTATGAGATGTACGTGGTGATCGCACTTCTTGCCGTGCTTGCCTTCTGGGAGCACCGTGCAAACATCAAGCGCCTCATCGCGGGAACAGAGCGGAAAACGTATTTATCCAAAAAGTCGGAGAAATAAAATATGGCAAAGATTAGTATCATCGGAGCAGGAAGCTGGGGAACCGCCCTCGGCCTCCTGCTCTGCAACAACGGGCATGACGTGACGATCTGCTCGGAAAATGAAAAGGAAATTGAGAGCTTAAAGGAACACAGAGAGCATCTGACGAAGCTTCCGGGCGTAAAACTGCCGGATGAAATGAAGTTCACCTGCGATGTGCGCGGCTCCCTTTCCGGACAGGACATCCTTGTGATGGCAAAAGCATCCCCGTACGTGCGAACCACATGTAAAAAGTATGCGGCGGATATTCCGGACGGCCAGCTCATCGTCAATGTGGCAAAAGGCGTGGAAGCCGATACCCTGATGACGATGTCTCAGATCATCGAGGAGGAAGTGCCGGGAACGAATGTCGTTGTTCTCTCCGGACCGAGCCATGCAGAGGAGGTCGGCCGCGGCCTGCCGACCACGATCGTTGTCGGCGCGCATGACCGCGAGAGCGCACTGTATGTGCAGAATGTGTTCATGAGCCCGGTCTTCCGCGTTTACACAAGCCCGGACATCACGGGAATTGAACTTGGCGGAGCTCTGAAAAATGTCATCGCACTGGCAGCCGGAACGGCGGATGGTCTTGGCTACGGCGACAATACGAAAGCGGCTCTGATTACCCGCGGGATCGCGGAAATTGCACGGCTCGGCACGGCGATGGGCGCCCATGCGGAAACCTTCTACGGTCTTTCCGGTATCGGCGACCTGATTGTAACGTGTGCTTCCGTTCACAGCCGGAACCGGAAAGCCGGATACCTGATCGGCCAGGGCAGAACGATGCAGCAGGCGATGGATGAGGTTCAGATGATCGTCGAGGGCGTCTATTCCGCAAAAGCGGGTCTTACTCTGTCGAAAAAATTCGGAATCGAAACGCCGATCATTCAGGCAGTCAATCAGGTTCTGTTTGAAAACAAAAACCCGAAACAGGCTGTGGATGAACTGATGCAGCGTATGAAAAAAGACGAACTCGCCCCGGATCTCTGGGAGCGGTAAAAATAAGAAACCTGTCACTTCTGTGAAATGATACAGAGACGGCAGGTTCTTTTTTGTGCAGACCGAAATTTTTTCGGCAAAAATACGGAAAAAAGATGACAATACTTTCGAAATCAAGTATAGTAATAGAAAGCGGAAAAATTTTAACTGAAAAGATGCGGAGGAAAATACGGCAGGAGGAAGAAAGAATGAGAGGAGTAGAAACAAGAATTCAGGAAATCCGCCATGCCATTTTTACGGAAGTTGCAAAAATGGCGTATGACGTGAACTCCCCGGTGGAAAAGACGATCGAAGAAATTCCTTACCGTGTAATTCCCGGTGAGGTCGGAAATTTTAGAAATGATGTGTTTCTGGAGCGGGCGATTGTAGGAGAGCGGCTTCGCCTTGCAATGGGACTTCCGTGCAGAAGCGCGGCAGAGCACGCCCCGATCTCGGACAATATCAAACTGGCGGATCAGGCGGAGACATATTATACACCGCCGCTCATTAATGTCATCAAATTTGCATGCAACGCCTGTCATGAAAAACGGGTTCTGATCACGGAGGGATGTCAGGGATGTCTTGCACATCCGTGCGTGGAAGTCTGTCCGAAAAAGGCCATTACGCTGGACCGCACCAATGGACGATCCTATATTGATCAGGATAAATGCGTCAAATGTGGTCAGTGTGCCAAGGTATGCGGATACCAGGCTATTATCATTCAGGAGCGTCCGTGTGCGAGAGCCTGCGGAATGGATGCCATCGGTTCAGATGAGAACGGAAAAGCGGATATCGATTACGAGAAATGTGTATCCTGCGGCCAGTGTCTCGTCAACTGCCCGTTCGGCGCTATTTCGGACAAATCCCAGATCTTCCAGGTAATCCGTGCGATCCAGTCGGGAGAGCGCGTCTATGCAGCGCTGGCACCGGCGTTTGTCGGCCAGTTCGGACCGAAAGTAACGCCTGGAAAACTGCGTGCGGCGATGAAAAAGCTCGGCTTTGCGGATGTCTTTGAAGTCGCGATCGGAGCGGATCTCTGTGCGGCACAGGAGGCAGAGGATTTTGTGAACGAAGTTCCGGAGAAACTGCCGTTTATGGCGACATCCTGCTGTCCGGCCTGGTCTGTAATGGCGAAGAAACTGTTCCCGGATTACGCTAACTGTATCTCGATGGCACTGACCCCGATGACGCTGACGGCGCGTCTGATCAAGAAACACAATCCGAATGCGAAGGTTGTCTTTGTCGGACCGTGTGCGGCGAAAAAACTGGAGGCCATGCGCCGGTCTGTCCGCAGTGAGGTGGACTTCGTTCTGACGTTTGAAGAGATGTCGGGCATTTTCGATGCGCGCCAGGTAGATGTGAGTGCACTTGAGGAAGATCCGGACGGCGTCAGCGATGCATCGGTGGACGGAAGAAACTTTGCTGTCTCCGGCGGCGTTGCAAAATCTGTGGAAAATGTAATCCGTGAAAAATACCCGGACCGCGAAATCAAGATGGCAAATGCAGAAGGTCTGAAGGAATGCCGGAAACTGCTGACAATGGCAAAGGCCGGAAAGTACAACGGTTATCTTCTCGAAGGCATGGCCTGTCCGGGCGGATGCGTGGCAGGAGCCGGCACGATGCAGTCAATCAAAAAGTCACAGGCGGCAGTCAACAAATATGCGGCGCAGGCAAAACACAAGATTTCCAGCCAGACAGAATATGTAAAAGAACTGGACAAGCTGGTAGACTAAAAAGAACAGCAAGGTGGAGACAAAAGTGAAAAAGAAAAGAAAGATGGGCTTTGCGACAGCGATTCTTGCAATGGTACTTCTGTTTGCAGGATGTGGCCAGACAGAGACAAAGACGGAGAGCAGCGGGATAAAAAGCACAGGATCAGAAAGTACGCAGACAGAGAGCAGCACAGCGGCATCGGAAACAGAAGATGAGACACTGGTCCATGTGCTTGCATTAAAAGGACCGACCGGCATGGGAATGGTAAAAATGATGAGCGATAACGACAGCAAAGAGTCACCTGCGGACACGTTTGAACTTGCCGCTGCCCCGGATGAGGTCAGCGCAAAACTGGTACAGGGAGAGGTGGATATCGCCGCGGTTCCGGCGAACCTTGCAAGCGTACTCTACAACAAGACAAACGGCGGCGTGCAGGTGCTCGCAGTCAATACGCTCGGTGTCCTTTATATCGTCGAGGACGGCGATACCGTACATTCCATTGCGGATCTGAAAGGCAGAACCATTTATGCGGGCGGCAAAGGTGCAACTCCGGAGTATGCTTTGAATTATATCCTCGAAAAGAACGGCCTCGTACCGGGTGAGGACGTAACGATCGAGTGGAAGAGCGAACACGCCGAGTGCGTGGCAGCACTTGCAGAAGATGCCGATGGAATCGCCATGCTGCCGCAGCCGTTTGTAACGACGGCACAGACGAAAAAAGAAACGCTGCGCACCGCACTTGACCTGACCGAAGAATGGAACAAAATCCAGGAGTCCGAAGGAACGGCGAGCACACTGGTGACAGGTGTTACCGTTGTGCGCACTGCCTTTGCCAAGGAGCATCCGGAAGCAGTTGCAGACTTCATGGAAGCTTATCAGGCATCCGTATCCTACGTAACCGAAAACACTGATGAGGCGGCAAAACTGATCGGGGATTATGACATTGTTCCGGAGGCAGTCGCAAAGAAAGCACTTCCGGCATGCAACATTGTCTGCATCACCGGTGATGAGATGAAAGAGAAGCTTTCCGGTTATCTCGGTGTACTCAAAGACCAGAACCCGGAGACAGTCGGAGGAGAACTTCCAGGAGATGACTTCTATTATTCCGAATAAAAACAAAAAAGAGAAACAGAGAAAAACGAAGCGCTGGCCGATCGTGTTCTGGCTTATGATCTGGCAGGCGGCAAGCGTTTTTGTCGGGCAGGAGATCCTTCTGGCATCTCCTGCCGCTGTTTTGAAACGCCTTTTTACGCTTGTAACAGAACCGGTCTTCTGGCAGTCCCTGTTGTTTTCCGGAGCACGCATCGGAGCCGGATTCTTTCTTGGTGCGGCGGCGGGAATTGCAGGAGCTGCACTTGCCGGTCGGTTTTCCATTGCAGAAGAACTCCTGACGCCGCTGGTTGCAGCAGTGAAAGCAGTGCCGGTCGCTTCTTTTGTGATTCTGATCCTGATATGGGTTTCGTCGAAGAATCTTTCGGTTGTGATTTCGTTTCTGATGGTATTTCCAATCCTGTATACAAACACGCGGAACGGCCTGCGGGAACTGGATACAGCGCTTTTGGAGATGACAGACGTTTTTCAGGTTCCGCGGCCGGTGCGGCTGCGCTGGGTGATCCTGCCGCAGCTGTACCCATATATCCGGACGGGATGTTCACTTTCCCTCGGCCTTTGCTGGAAGGCCGGAACGGCAGCAGAAGTAATCGGCATTCCGAACCGATCCATCGGAGAGCATCTGTATCAGGCAAAAATATATCTCGACACACCGGGACTCTTTGCTTGGACGGCAGCGATCGTGTACGTCAGCTTCTGTCTCGAAAAAGCTGTTTTAAAAGGAATGGATCTTGCAGAAAAAAGGATGCTGGTGATGAAATGAGAGAAGATACGATTGAAATCTGCCATCTGAAAAAAGCGTATGGAGAACACGTTATTTTTTCGAATCTTACGATGGAACTGAAAAAAGGAGCAGTGACCTGTCTGATGGCTCCTTCCGGGGAGGGAAAGACAACCCTGTTGCGGATTCTGGCAGGCCTGGAGCAGGCGGACGGCGGAAAAATCGGGGGACTGGAAGCCTTAAGAAAAAGTATGGTTTTTCAGGAACCGCGGCTGGCAGAAGAACTGACAGCTGCAGCCAATATCCAGCTCGCGGTAAGGCGCCGCATGTTTGGAAAAGAAAAAAGAAGCTCCCGTCATCTTGTGGAGGAGATGGAGGAACTCGGCCTTTCGGGCTGTGAAAACCAGGCTGTATCGGAACTGTCGGGTGGCATGCGCCAGCGGGTGGCGGTTCTGCGGGCCATGCGCATGGACGCAGATTTCCTCCTTTTGGATGAGCCGTTCCGGGGACTGGATGCGGGGACGAAAAAGAAAACGATGAACTATATCCGCAGAAAAGGAAAAGAAAAAACGATGCTTCTGGTCACGCATGATTTAAAAGAAGCCGAAGCAATGGGGGACTGGATCTGCACCTGCAGCAGACTGGATGGTATCCTCGAAATAAAGAGAAACAGAAAAAGCAGCACAGAAATCTGAAACGGAAAGAAACAGATTTTCTGTGCTGCTTTTTCTGTGAATCCGCAGTTACAGCAGGTCATCCGGTATGGAAGCAGAGCGGAGCTGTTCGTCCATCGTGTCGATGAGCGCCATGTCGGCTTCAGAAAGTTCGAAGTCGAAGACATCCGCGTTGGCAAAAATGCGGTCCGGCTGTGTCGATTTCGGGATGACACTGATGCCCTGCTGGACGAGGTAGCGGAGGCCGATCTGCGCTTCAGTGCGTACATACTTTTCTGCCAGCTGCTGCATAATCTCACGGTTCAGATAAAGACCTCTTGCGAGCGGCGCATACGCTTGAACGGCGATTCCATGTGAACGGCAGAAAGCGATGAGCGGTTTCCGGTTCCAGAGCGGATGGCATTCGATCTGGTTGACGGCCGGGATGATGCCGGAAAATTCAAAGAGGGCGGTAAGGTGCGGCTCCTCGAAGTTGCTGACGCCGATCGATTTTGCACGCCCGGATTCGCGGATTTTTTCGAGTGCGCGCCACGTCTCCGGGTAGCAGCCCGGCACCGGCCAGTGAATCAGGTAAAGATCAACGTAGTCGAGACGGAGACGGTCGAGGCTGCGGTTGAAGGCACCTTCGATATCACCGACCCGCTGCGCGGTATTCCATACCTTTGTGGTAATAAAAAAGTTTTCCCGCGGAATCCCGCTTGCGCGGATCCCGCGGCCGATGCTGTCCTCATTTTTATAGGAGGAGGCGGTATCGACCAGACGGTAGCCGTATTTTGCCGCGGTGACAATTGCTTTTTCTGCCTCTTTTTCTGTCGATTTGTAAGTGCCAAGCCCCAGAAGCGGCATCGCTCTGCCGTCGTTCAATGTGATGGTTGGAATAGAAAGTGCCATAAAAACCCTCCGTATCTTGAATCAAAAAAAGATTCTGCCGTATTTCTCTCATAATTATGTTTAGTATAACATGAAAATTTAAAGAAATCAGACCAAATATATTAAAAAAGTTTAACACAATCGGGAAATGAAAAAAATAACAAGCCACGCAAGAAAAAAGAAGGATGCCAGGACGGCCTGTACGGCGAATTGTACAGAAATTTTGTGGAGGCCGTATTGATTTTGTGCATGAAATAGAGTATAATAAGTTTGAATTGATATTTATTTATCATTCCCTGTACAATCTGCAGGACGTTTCAGGAAAACAAAAGCGGACGAAACGGACGGCAGAGCAGAAAAACGGGGACAGAGGAGGCCATATTATGCATTTATTATATGACGAGAATGGAAATCCCATTCCGCACGGAGCTCACGACGAGCACCATCATCACCATGACCATCATCACGAGGGAGAAGACTGCGGACATGCCTGCAATGCATGCGGTTCCGAAGAAAAATGCAAGGACGAGAATCTTGCCCTTTTAACCTATATGCTGCAGCACAATGAACATCACGCAGCAGAACTCGACGAGATGGCCGACAAACTGGAAAAAGCCGGAATGGCGGACGCCGCAAAACAGATCAGGGAGGGAGTATCCGATTTCCAGAAAGGCAATATGCGCCTGTCCCTTGCACTGACGCTTGTAAAAGAGCATTTGAAAGAAGTTAAGTAGAGGAGGCGTAAGCTATGTGCCTTGCAACGGTATACAAAAATCCGGAGAACACAGTTGTCTGTAAAAATGTAAGCCGCATCGATGTCGATGGAGAATACGTTCTCATCCGCGACATCCTGGGCGAAGAGATCAGACTGCAGGGTAAGATCAAAATGGTAGATCTTGCAAACAGCATCGTAGAGCTGGACTGTGAATGATAATTGGTTGACGGAACCAGTTATTCTATAAAAGTGGTTTTAAGACCCCGGGGTCTGCGAATCGGAACAAACAGAACAGGCGAACCGGGACTTAGAATAGGAATATATTATATTAAAGCGGAGGTAAATTGAATTATGAAACTTTCAGAAGAGATGAAAAACAAGACCCTTCTGTCTTTTGAGCTGTTCCCACCAAAGACAGAGAAGGGACTGCAGAATCTGCCGGGTACCATCGACCACCTGATGAAATATAACCCGTCTTACATTTCCTGTACATACGGAGCAGGCGGCGGAAACGTCGGAGCAAACCGTGAAGTATGTCAGATGATCAAAAATGCCGGAACCACACCGGTTACTCATTTCACCGTTATCAAAAACACAAAAGAAGGAATTAAAGAACAGCTGGATCAGTATCTGGCTGACGGCGTAGACCACATGCTGGCACTGCGCGGTGATATTCCGCTTGGCGAGACCACAACCTGCGGTGACTTTGACTACGCTACGGATCTTGTAAAATTCGTACGTGATACCTACGGCGACAAATTTGAAATCGCTGTTGCAGGTTCACCGGAAGGCCACATCTCCTGCAGAAGTCTGGAGTCTGATATCGCAGTTCTGAAACAGAAACAGGACAACGGAGCTGACTACATCATGACACAGCTCTGCTGGGATATGGAGCAGTTCAAATACTGGCTCGATGCAATCCGTAAAGCAGGAATCACCATGCCGGTAGACGTTGGAGTTATGCCGATCCTGGATCAGGCAGCTACCATCAACATGGCACTTTCCAGAAACGGCTGTGTGATGGACAGAGAGCTTTCCAGAATGATCTCCAGACACTGGCTGTTCCCGAACCCATTTGCAGCAAAAGATGCAGAGGGCAAACCGTTCGACGTATTCTACGACAAGAAAGTTGCAGAGTTCAAAGAAGAGGGTATCGAATATACCGTAAAACAGATTGATGCATACCGTGCACTCGGTGTCAATGGAATTCATCTGTATGCACTGAATAAATGGAAAGACGTATCTGAAATCATCGACAGATCCGGCCTTTGCACACTGGTTTAATGAATTAATTACTTGAATTTGGGAGGCATCCGATTTTTATGGCACACGTAATAGCTGTCGCCGGAAAAGGCGGCGTTGGAAAAACAACATTATGCGGCTTGCTGATCCAGTATCTCTGCGAGTCAGGAAAAGGTCCTGTTCTTGCGGTTGATGCGGACGCAAACTCAAACCTGAATGAGGTACTCGGTGTAGAAGTAGAAGCTACCCTTGGAGATATCCGGGAGGAGATTGCCCGTGCAGAGATGGCATCCAAAAACCCGATTCCGGCAGGTATGAGCAAGGCAGATTATGCGGAATTTAAATTTGCAGGCGCTCTGACTGAGGAAGATGATTTTGACCTGCTTGTGATGGGAAGAACACAGGGAAAAGGCTGCTACTGCTTCGTCAATGGACTTCTGCAGAATCAGCTTGCAAAGCTGTATCCGAATTACCCCTTCATGGTTGTGGATAACGAGGCAGGCATGGAGCATATCAGCCGTGGTATACTTCCGGGAATGGATACAGCTATTTTGGTCAGTGACTGCTCAAGAAGAGGAGTACAGGCCGCTGCGAGAATCGCGGAGCTGATCAAAGAATGCGATATGAAGCCGAAGCAGGTAGGACTGATCGTAAACCGTGCGCCGAATGGCGTGTTAAATGAGGGAACCCGTGAGGAGATTGAAAAACAGGGATTAACTCTCCTTGGCGTTGTTCCGCACGATGATCAGGTTTATGAATATGACTGTGACGGAAAACCAACCGTACGTCTGCCGGAAGACTCTCCGGTACGCGCGGCATTAAAGAAAATCGTAGAAAACCTTGATTTATAAAAACAGAGAATCTGCCCTCCGCTTTGTACACGCTGCAGACGGAGGGATATTTCAAAAGTAAAATATCCCCCATGGGAGGATGTTTTTACCATAAAAATATTAAAATACAATCTTGAGGAGGACAAGATGAGCGAATTCAAATTAACAAGCGTAGAAGAATTCGAACAGGCCACGAATGAGCTCCTGGAAAATGGTGCAAAGGTTGGCGCTGACGCATGGCAGTTTCGTGTAAAAAACCAGACCCCGCACTGTAAATTCGGTGAGCAGGGAACCTGCTGCCGTATCTGTACGATGGGACCTTGCCGTATTACACCAAAGGCACCGAGAGGAATCTGCGGATGCGATGTACACGGTATTGTAGGACGTAACTTCCTGCGCTTTACAGCAGGCGGTTCCGCAACACATTCCGATCATGGCCGTGAGATCTGCCACACACTGCATGAGGCTGATCCAAACGGAAACTACAAAGTAAAAGATCCGGAGAAACTGATCCGTATCGCAAAAGAGTGGGGCGTAGAGACAGAAGGAAAAGATATTTACGATCTGGCACATGAGATGTCCGAGCTGGCTCTGATGGAGTATGGTAAACCGTTTGGAACACAGAGATTCCTGAAACGTGCTCCGCAGCACACACAGGAAATCTGGGAGAGAGAAGAAATCGCACCGCGTGCGATTGACCGTGAGGTTGCATGTTCTCTTCATATGACTCATATGGGATGTTCTTCCCTTCCGGAAGCACTCGTTCGCCAGTCCCTTCGTTCCGGACTTTCCGATGGATGGGGCGGCTCCATGATGGGTACCGAGTTCTCTGACGTACTGTTCGGAACTCCAAAGCCGATCGAAACCGAGGCAAACCTTGGTGTTATGAAAGAAGATGAAGTAAATATCATCGTTCATGGCCATGATCCGTCACTTTCCGAGATGATCTGCGAATACGCAGACGATCCGGAGATGATCGCATATGCAAAAGAAATGGGAGCAAAGGGAATCAACGTGGCAGGTGTCTGCTGTACTTCCAATGAAGTAGCAATGCGCCGCGGCGTGCCGATGGCAGGTAACTTCCTGCAGCAGGAAAACGTGGTACTGACCGGTGCCTGCGAGGCCATCGTTGTTGACGTACAGTGTATTTTCCCGGCCCTTGGACCTTTAAGCAAATGTTTCCATACTAAATTCGTTACCACCAGCCCGATTGCGCAGATGCCGGATGCAGAATACATTCGTTTCAACGCAAAAACAGCAGGTGAGAATGCAAAAGCCATCGTAAAAATGGCAATTGAAAACTTTAAAAACCGGAAACCGGAGCTGGTACATATCCCGCATATGAAGCAGAAAGCAACCGTTGGATACTCTTTTGAGTCCATCATCAAGACTCTGGATAAAGTAACCAATTCCCAGGTTGACCAGACCGGAACTCTGATGCCGCTGTGGCAGTGTGTGGCATCCGGCGTTATCCGCGGTGCAGTTGCCATGGTAGGATGCAACAACCCGAAAGTCCGTCCGGACACCGCTCACATCGAGCTGATGAAGAAGCTGATCGCGCACGACGTTATCATCGTTGCTTCCGGATGCTCTGCACAGGCAGCAGCAAGAGCAGGTCTGATGGACAAACGTGCTAAAGATCTCTGCGGTGCAGGTCTGAAACGTGTCTGCGAGCTGGCTGATATCCCGCCGGTACTCCACATGGGATCCTGCGTTGATATCTCCCGTATGATGGTTCTTGTAGCAGAACTTGCTAAAATCGGTAATGTCAATATTTCCCAGCTTCCGGTTGTCGGATGTGCTCCGGAGTGGATGTCTGAGAAAGCAGTTTCCATCGGAAACTATGTTGTAGCAACCGGTATCGATACTTACCTTGGCGTAGAGCCGTACGTATCCGGATCCACTGAGGTAACAGGACTCCTGACCAACGGTGTCCGCGACTGGGTTGAGGCAGCTTACACAGTAGAAAAAGACATCGACAAGCTGGGCGATGCAATGCTCGCACGAATCGAAGAGAAACGTGCCGCACTCGGCGTATAAAAAGGACAGGGCGGTCCCTGACGTAAAAAGAGACCGCCCTTTTTGAAGTGAAAAGGTGTAAAATGAAAATAGCAGTAACTGGAAAGGGTGGCGTAGGAAAAACAACCATCGCAGCGACCCTTGCAAGACTTTATGCAGAAGAAGGCCATCCGGTTCTGGCTGCAGATGTCGATCCGGATGCCAATCTGGGCCTTGCGCTTGGATTTCCGGAAGAAATCCTCGATTCGATCATTCCGATTACCAAAATGAGAAAACTGATCGAAGAGCGCACCGAGGCAAGTGCAGACAACCGGTTTTACAAGATAAATCCGAGAGTAAGTGATATCCCCGATAAATACAGCAAAGAGTACAATGGAGTCAAACTCCTGACGCTTGGCACCGTGGAGACGGCCGGAAGCGGCTGTGTCTGCCCGGAGCATGTGATGCTGCGGAGAATCATCAACAGCCTGGTCCTTCACAGAGGGGATGTTGTCATCCTCGACATGGAAGCAGGCCTTGAGCATCTGGGAAGAGGAACGACGGAGGGCATGGATATGTTCATCGTAGTCATCGAGCCGGGTGCAAGAAGTATTCAGACCTATAAGAATGTCAAACGTCTGGCCGAAGAGCTTGGCGTTCATCAGGTTCATGTCGTGGCAAACAAAGTACGCGACGAAAAAGATGAGGCATTCATACAGGACCGTATCCCCCCGGAGGATCTTCTGGGCATGGTCCACTACAACCCGGAAATTATGGAAGCGGACAGGGAAGGTTCGTCTCCATATGATTACAGCGCGGCTGCAGTAGAAGAGATACGGAAAATAAAAACAAAAATCGATAAGTCAAACATGCCTGGCATGGAAAAAGTGTGATAGGAGGAAAAACACATGACATTATTCGAGAGAGTATTTGGCGGAAATGATGCAGTATACGGTCTTACCGAAGCTGCCATTGATGCCGCAATCGCAGCAAACGGAGAGGAAAAAGCAGTCAGCTTCCCGGACACTGCTTACGCACTTCCGTGTTACTATGCTGTAACAGGAGTAAAGGTTACCAACTTAAAAGAGATGAAAGAGGCTCTTGGCGTGGTAAAATCTCTGATGACAAGAGAAAATCAGCTGAATGATGTATTTATGTCCGGTGTTGCAACTGCACTCTGCGCAGAGTTCATCGAGGCAATTAAATACATCGACGGTGCAAAACCATATGATGAGCCGTGCTACGGCCATTTAAGCGATGCCATCATCCGTGAGCTTGGTGTGCCGCTTGTAACAGGCGATATCCCGGGCGTAGCTGTTATCCTTGGAAGCGCTCCGACCGCACAGGAAGGCGTGGATCTGGTTAAGAGCTATCAGGCACAGGGTATTCTTGTAACACTGGTTGGCGGAATCATTGATCAGTGTCAGGAATTAGGATACAAGACCGGCGCAAACGTACGTGTCATCCCGCTTGGAAAAGACGTAACATCTGTAATCCACGTTGTATCCGTAGCAATCCGTGCAGCCCTGATCTTCGGTAACGTAACTGCAGGCGATGCAGGCGCACTGATGACCTACACCAAAGACCGTGTACCGGCATTCGTAAATGCTTTTGCTCCTCTGGATGATGTGATCGTTGCATGCGGCGCTGGTGCGATTGCACTTGGTTTCCCGGTTATCACAAACGATGACAAAGACGTTCCGGCTATTCCGAAGAGTCTCATTATCCAGAAGGACGTTTCCAAATTCAACGCAACTTCTCTGGAAGCCCGCGACATCAAGATTAAAATTACAAACATCGATATCCCGGTTGCATTCGCATCTGCATTTGAGGGCGAAATCATCCGCCGCGGTGATATGCAGGTTGAGTTTGACGGTTCCCGTGTAGACTGCTGCGAGCTGGTTCAGACAAAAGATGCTTCCGAAGTAGAAGATCACAAGATCGAGCTGATCGGACCGGACATCGACGAGTTCGAGGTAGGTTCCAAGCACAGCATTGCATACGTTGTTGAGGTTGCCGGAAAGAGCATGCAGCCGGATTTCGAGCCTGTATTTGAGCGTAAATTCCACAGCTACCTGAACTGCATCGAAGGTGTGATGCATACCGGACAGCGTGATATGATCCGTATCCGTGTCAGCAAAGAAGCTTTCAACGCAGGCTTCCGTGCAAAACACTTCGGAGAAGTTCTGTACGCACAGGTGAAGAACGAGTTCGAGGCTGTTGTTGACAAATGTCAGGTTAAGATCTACACCAATCCGGAAGACTGTACCAAGATCCGTCACGAAATTGCAATTCCGGTATTCGACAAACGTGATGAGCGTCTGTCTACCATGACAGATGAATCCGTACCGGTATACTACAGCTGTATCATGTGCCAGGCATTCTCCCCGAGCCATGTATGTGTTGTTACACCAGAGCGTCTCGGACTTTGCGGTGCTGTTTCATGGCTGGATGCAAAAGCTACCAACGAGCTGGATCCGAACGGACCTTGCCAGGTTATCACAAAAGAAAAAGTAATTGATGAGAGAATCGGTGAGTACGAGGATGTTAACGAGGCTGTTCGTAAACTTTCCCAGGGCGCTCTTGATGATGTATCTTTGTACTCCATCATGGAAAAACCAATGACATCCTGCGGATGCTTCGAGTGTATCTGTGGTATCGAGCCGTTCTCCAACGGTGTCTGCATCGCAAACCGTGAGTACGCAGGCATGACTCCTCTGGGAATGACCTTCTCCGAGCTGGCTTCCATGACAGGCGGCGGTGTTCAGACTCCTGGATTCATGGGACACGGCAAACACTTTATCGCTTCCAAGAAATTTATGAAAGCAGAAGGCGGCGTTGCCCGTATCGTATGGATGCCGAAAGAGCTGAAAGAGCAGGTTGCAGAGAAACTGAATGAAACAGCAAAAGAGCTGTACGGTATCGACAACTTTACCGATATGATCGGTGACGAGACCATCGCAGAAGATCCGGAGACACTGGTTGCATTCCTGACCGAGAAAGGTCATCCGGCACTTGGCATGGATCCAATGATGTAATTCGTATTTTACAGGCTTATCCTGTGAAAGAATAAGCAGACCGGCATGGCTTGGGAGGGGATTCCAAAGCGGAGGAGGAAGCCCTTTCCGGCACATGCCGGCAGCTGTAAAGTGATTTTCTGGAAAAAAACGGCTGACGAAGAGAAAACGGATACTTTTTGTCAGAAAATCTTGGAAAATATCCTGGTAAATCTTGCATTCTCCGGGAAAAAACGTTAAAATAATAACAGGTGTGTCCATGAAGCGGAATCATGGAGATATGCCTGTATGGAATTTATTTTTAAGGAGGCTTTTTTTATGCCGTTTAATCGCAAACCACAAAAGTTTAATGCAGCAATTAAATCCGTTGTAATCGGCAGCGGAGACAAAACCGTAACTCTTGGCGGAGAAAACGTATTACCATTCTATGCTTTCGACGGTGAAATCAAAAACGGACCGAAGGTCGGCGTTGAAATCACAGACCTTGGTATGGAAGGAGAACCGGAAAGCGTAAAAGCATACTATGAAGGTGCAGCTACCATGGGCGAGATTGCAAAAAAAGCAGCAGCTATGGAAGGTGCAGATTTCCTCTGCCTTCGTCTGGCAGGCGGAGACCCGAACGGTCTGAACAAATCGGTAGAAGAACTCATTGAGACAGTCAAAGAGGTTGCTGATGCCGTTGACGTGCCGCTTGTTGTAGAAGGATGTAAAAACGTTGAGAAGGATTCCGAACTGCTCACAAAAGTAGCAGAGGTCCTTCAGGGAAGAAACGTTCTTGTTATGTCCGCAAGAGAAGAAGATTACAAGGCAGTTGGTGCAGCCGCAGGTCTGGCATACAGCCAGAAAGTCGGCGCTGAGTCCGCTGTAGATATCAACCTTGCAAAACAGCTGAATGTTGTTATGACCCAGCTTGGTGTCAGCGCGGACAGCATTGTTATGAACGTAGGTTCTGCAGCAGTCGGATACGGATATGAGTACGTAGTATCTACACTGGACCGTATCAAAGCAGCAGCATTATCCCAGGACGATAAAATGCTGCAGATGCCAATTATTACTCCAATCGCTTCTGAGACATGGAATGTAAAAGAGGCAATGGCAACAGAAGAGGAATCTCCGGAATGGGGAAATCAGGAAGTACGAGGAATCTCTATGGAGATTCAGACAGCAGCCGCATCTCTGGCTTCTGGTTCTGATGCAGTTATCCTCAAACATCCACAGTCTGTTGCAACCATTTCCAAAATGATTCAGGAACTGATGTAATCAGTACGTAAGGAAGAGATTAGGAGGATAAAGAATTATGGCATTATCAGGTATTCAGATTTTTAAAATGACCCCAAAGAAAAACTGTAAAGAGTGCGGATGTCCGACCTGTATGGCATTCTCCATGAAGGTTGCACAGGGCGCTATGGATATTTCAGCGTGCCCATATATGTCTGACGACGCTATGGCACAGCTTTCCGAAGCTACCGCACCGCCAATGAAGACCATCAAAGTCGGAACCGGCGACAGTGAGTACACCCTTGGCGGAGAGACGGTTCTCTATCGTCATGAGAAAACATTTGTAAGCAAAACCCGTTATGCAGTATCTCTCTGCAGCTGCATGTCTGACGAAGAGATCGACGCAAAACTGGAAGAAGACAAAAAAGTTGATTACGACCGTATCGGTGAGCGTATGTGCGCAGAGATGCTGTATGTAAACTATGCCGGAAATGGCGTAGACAAATACGTATCTCTTGTAACGAAAGCAGCAGCAACCGGAAAAGTTCTGGTACTTGGCTGTGAGGACGCAGAAGCTGCAAAAGCTGCTCTGGAAGTATGCAAAGCAGGCAAACCGATCCTGAATGGTGCAAATGCATCCAATTATGAAGAGATGAGCAAACTTGCCACAGAGGCAGGCGTTGTTCTCGGCGTAAGTGGCGCAAACATTGATGAGCTTCACGACACCGTAGAAGCAATCGAGAAACTCGGCAACAAGAACCTTGTTCTTGATACCACAGAAGCGACCATCAAAGAGACCTTTGCTACTACCGTACAGGTAAGACGTGCATCCTTAAAGGATACAGACCGTACCTTTGGTTATCCGTCTATTGTAAATCTGGCAAAAATTGCACAGGGCGACAGATATATGCAGCAGGCACTGCTTTCCCTGTTCACCATGAAATACGGTTCCATTATTGTTCTTGAGGAAATGGGATACGCAGAGGCACTTCCGGTATTCGGACTTCGCCAGAACGTATTTACCGATCCGCAGAAACCGATGAAAGTAGAGCCGGGCATCTACCCGCTGAACGGCGCAGATGAAAATTCGATCTGCCTGACCACAGTAGACTTTGCTCTGACCTATTTCCTGGTATCCGGAGAGCTCGAGAGATCCGGAGTTCCGGTAAACCTTGTAATCAACGACGCCGGCGGACTTTCTGTACTGACATCCTGGGCAGCAGGTAAATTCTCCGGTAACTCTATCTCCAAATTCTTCAAAGAGAATGTAGAAGATAAAGTAAAATCCAGAAAAGTTATCATTCCTGGTAAAGTAGCCGTATTAAAGGGCGACATTGAGTCCAAACTTCCTGGATGGGAAGTAATCGTTGCTCCGCTTGAGGCAGTTCAGCTTGTGAAATTCATGAAAGATCTGCAGGCAAACGGAGAACTGTAATACATAAAAATTCCGGGAGGAACTCCAGACAAGCGGAGTTCCTTCCGTGAAAAAAATAATTATGGGGGATTCCCAAAAGAAAAGGAGAAGAGATATGGCAAAATTTGTAACCATCGGCGAAAGACTTTCCGTTACAGCTCCTACTGTAAACAAAGCATTCGCAGCAAGAGATGAAGAGCCAATTTTAAAGAGAGCAAAACAGCAGCTGGATGCTGGTGCCGTTTACCTTGATGTAAACATCGGACCGGCTGAGAATGATGGAGAAGACATCATGAAATGGGCTGTTGAGCTGCTGCAGAGCAATTTTGACAATGTTCCGCTGGCTCTGGATACATCCAACAAAAAAGCAATTGAGGCTGGTATCTCTGTATACAACCGTTCCAAAGGAAAACCGATCGTAAACTCTGCAGATGCTGCAGGAAGAATCGAGTACGTTGACCTTGCGGCTGCAAACGATGCAATCGTTATTGCACTTTGCAACGGCGAAGGAATTGCAAAAGACAACGACGAGCGTATGATGTACTGCCAGACCCTTCTGGAAAGAGGTATGGAGCATGGTATGGAGCCGACCGATCTGTGGTTTGACCCGCTGTTTCTGGTTGTAAAAGGAATGCAGGACAAACAGATGGAAGTTCTTGAGTGCATCAAGATGTTCAGTGATATGGGACTGAATTCTACCGGCGGACTTTCCAACAACTCCAACGGTATGCCGAAAAACATCCGTCCGATCATGGATTCCGCACTTGTAGCTATGGCTATGATGCAGGGTCTGACCAGCGCCATCGTTAACCCGAATGACCTGAGACTGATGGAGACCATTAAATCCTGTGACGTATTCAAAGGCAACACTCTGTACGCAGATTCTTATCTGGAGCTTTAATCTTTAAATCTCGCAGGTTTTCCCCTGATGGTGCCGTAGCGTTTGCGAAAACCTGAGGCACCATCAGGGGTTTTTCTATCTAAAAGCGGAAAAATAAAAAAACAGCGGAGAATATATACGACTGGGGGATTTACAGATTATGGCAAAAGTAACCTTTCGATTTGAAGAGGGAGAACCGGTAGTCACCTACGCAACCGAGGGTGAGCGCCTTCTTGAAGTAGCGCAGAAGAGCAATGTGCCGATCGATGCACCGTGTTCCGGAAACGCATCGTGCGGTAAATGCCGCGTTCGTCTTGTGAGCGGTGAGCTGGATTCCAAAATAACCCGCCATATTTCTGAGGAAGAATATCAGAATGGCTGGAGACTGGCGTGCGTCAGCACCGTCAAAGGCGATGTTGAAGTGGAAGTGCCGGACATTGCATCCGCTTACCGGAGCCGCATGAAAGTGGCAGACCTTAGTTCACCGAGTGAAATTGCAATTTTTGAAGATACGAAAAAGAAAATTACAGACGCCGGTCTGGAGCTGAAAAACAGCATGCAGGTGATTACAATCTCAATGGAAGAGCCTACTCTGGATGATACGATGCCGGATAACGAGAGAGTAACCTGGGCTGTACAGGCAGCGACGGGGCTTGACCGGGTACGGATTCCGTACTCTGTACTGAAAAAAATGCCGGATGTCCTTCGGGAATCCCATTTTCAGGCACAGTGTGTCGTCCGGGTTACGCCAAATGACGTCTTTTTATACGATATGCTTCCAATGGAAGCAAAAGCAGTTGTCGGCGGTCTCGTTGTCGACATTGGAACAACGACAGTTTCTGCACTGATCGTGGATATGCTGAGCGGAGAAATCCTGGCAAAAGCCTCTTCCGGAAACGGACAGATCCGGTATGGTGCGGATGTTATCAACCGTATCATTGAATCCCAGAAACCGGGAGGCCATGAAAGACTGCAGAATGCAATCATCAAAGAAACCTTAAACCCGATGATCTCCAACATGTGCCGTGCAGCGAAAATCAGCAGTCAGCAGATTTACCGTGCGGCGATTGCCGGAAACACTACCATGGAGCATCTGATGATGGGCATCAATGCAGATCCGCTTCGGATGGAGCCGTATATTCCGGCCTTCTTTAAGACAAACTCACTGTTTGCATCGGATGTCAATCTTGCGATTCATCCGGACGCCCATATCATTCTGGCACCGAACATCGGAAGCTATGTGGGCGGAGATATTACTGCCGGCGCGTTGGTCAGCATGATCTGGAACCGGCCGGAGATGAGTCTTTTTATTGACCTTGGTACCAATGGCGAGCTTGCATTTGGAAACTCTGACTTTATGGTAAGCTGTGCCTGCTCGGCCGGACCGGCCTTTGAGGGCGGCGATATCAGCTGTGGCATGCGTGCGACCGACGGTGCGATTGAAAAATGTACGATTGATCCGGAGACGATGGAACCTTCGTACCATGTTATCGGAGATGAGGGTACGAAACCGATCGGCCTTTGCGGTTCCGGTATCATCGATGTGATTGCGGCGCTGTTCCGCGCGAAGATGGTCAATCCGAAGGGTAAATTTATCCGTGAGGGAAAACGGATCCGCCACGACAAATATGGCATGGGAAGCTATGTCATTGCGTTCGAGGAGGAGGCTGGAAGTGTCCGCGATGTTGAGATTACCGAGGTCGATATCGACAACTTTATCCGCGCCAAGGGCGCGATTTTCTCAGCGATCCGTACGATGCTGAACTATCTGGATATGGATGTTTCCATGATCGAGGAGGTTTACGTAGCGGGCGGTATCGGAAGCGGCATCAACATGAAAAATGCCGTTACCATCGGTATGTTCCCGGATATTCCGCTGGAAAAATTCCATTACATTGGTAACTCTTCCCTGACCGGTGCGTATTCAATGCTTTTATCGACAGCAGCAGAGAAGAAAACGTATGAGGTTGCCCGGAACATGACATATCTGGAACTCTCTACGGTACCAACCTATATGGATGAATTTGTAGCGGCGTGCTTCCTGCCGCACACAGACACGACGATGTTCCCGTCTGTGGAAGCATAAAACGGAAGCAGAACTTTCTGTTACGATTCAAGGTGAAACACATGTGGTTTTGCTTTGAATTGTGGCGAACCTTTTTGAGAGGAATTGGATTTACATGGCAGTAGACTTAAATTACGAAAAAGACAGCAAAGAGCGTATTCCGTATGAGCATTATCTGGAAGTGTATCAGAATGCAGATCCAAGAGAGATTTCCAGCCGGTGCGACGTTCCGTATGATGCGGAAAAACAGGAGTTTACCGTTTCCCTGATGGGTGTTTCCTACCGGATTTCGTGGCCGGAGTACAACGTATTTCATATTGGAGATGATGGAAGCGTTTCGCCGATAATTGGCTGGTATCCACTCGAGAAAAAACCGAATGCAAAAATTTTGGTATTGCGTTATCTGACAGAGGGCGGAGCTGCTCCGTCTACCGGAAAATTTTTGACGTACCGGGAGATTCCGTGGGGAGAAGTTTATTTTAAACAGTTCCAGGGAAGATGCCTGTTCCGTCTTGCGTTTGGCTTTGGCGGAAAGCTGGATGCATTCCGTGAGATCATGGAACGTGTCGGCGCTCAGGCGATTTCATCCGGTGATGTCGGATATGAGCTGGAGTTTATGAAAGGGCTTTTTGTACGACTGATTTTATGGGCAGGAGATGATGAGTTTCCGCCGTCCGCGCAGATCCTCTTTTCGGACAATTTCCCGGCTGCATTTACGCAGGGAGAGGATATGGCGGTTGTGGGAGATGTCACAATTGATATGCTGAAGGCTCTGGCTGCAAAATAGTTATGGTTTGAGGCCATCAGGATGGCTTCTGGATCGAAAAAAATAAGCGGAGGAAAATAACATGGGATTTTCAACAGTACCTTGCAATGAGTTTGTAGACGTGCTCGGTTCCAAAGCACCGGTTCCGGGCGGCGGCGGAGCTTCTGCACTGGTTGGCGCTGTCGGCACAGCGCTTGGCAACATGGTTGGTGCGCTGACAGTAGGTAAAAAGAAATATGCGGATGTCGAAGAGGAAATGAAAGAGCTGATGGCGAAAGCAACCACGCTTCAGGACGAACTGCTTCACCTGATCGAGCGCGATGCAGAAGTGTTCGAACCGCTCTCCAAAGCATACGGCATGCCGCGCGAGACAGAGGAGGAGAAGGCAGAAAAAGCAAGAGTCATGGAGATTGTGCTGAAGGATGCCTGCTCTGTTCCAATGGAAATTATGGAAAAATGCTGCGAAGCAATCGACCTGATCGTAGAATTTGCAGCAAAAGGTTCTGCACTTGCGATCAGTGACGCAGGTGTTGGCGCAGCATTCTGCAAAGCAGCCTTAGAGGGTGCTTCCCTGAATGTATATATCAACACGAAATCTATGAAAAACCGGGAATATGCAGAAGAACTAAATCGAAAATGTGATGAAATGCTTGCGGTCTATACCGTAAAAGCAGACGAGATTTTCCGGAACGTACTGGGAAGACTGAAAGCCTGAAAACAAACGGCCAGAGAAACTTCCCGGCAGCAAGCGGGTTGCAAAAGGAGTTCTCTTTGACCGAAAAGAAAAGCGGAGGATAAAAAAATGGCAAAACAGTTATTAGGAAAAGAAGTAACAGCAGCATTAAATGAGAAGATCAAAGCAAATGTAGCAGAGCTGGAAGCAAAAGGAGTAAAACCGACTCTCGGAATCATCCGTGTCGGAGAGAGAGAGGATGACCTTTCCTACGAAAGAGGAGCAACCAAACGCTGTGAGACCTTAGGCGTTGCATACGAGAAATTCCTTCTCCCGGCAGACGTTACCCAGGAAGAGCTGATGGCTACCATCGATAAAGTAAACAAAGACGATTCCATCCACGGCGTTCTGATTTTCCGTCCGCTTCCGAAACATCTCGATGAGGCAGCAGTCATCAAAGCACTCTCCCCGGAGAAGGACGTAGACGGTATCACAGACGGTTCCATGGTAGGCGTATTCGCCGGAACAAAACAGGGCTTCCCGCCATGTACTCCGCAGGCCTGCATGGAGATCCTCGACCACTACGGCATCGACTGCACCGGTAAAAAAGCCGTTGTCGTAGGCCGCAGCCTCGTTGTAGGAAAACCGGCAGCCATGATGCTGTTAAAGAAAAACGCAACCGTAACCATCTGCCATACCAGAACGAAAGACATGCCGTCTGTAGTTAAAGAGGCAGATATCGTGATCGTAGCAGCAGGCCGTGCAGGTGTTGTAGATGATACTTACCTGTGTGCAGGCCAGACCGTTATTGATGTCGGAATCAACGTAAACGAAGAAGGAAAACTCTGCGGAGACGTTGCATACGCAAAAGCTGAGCCGATCGTTGAGGCAATCACACCGGTTCCAGGCGGCGTAGGATCCGTTACCACATCTGTTCTGGTCGGCCATGTGGTAGAGGCTGCCATGAGAAAAAACAGCTGATCATAGGCTGAAGATAAGAAAGTGACAGAAAAAAGGCACTGTGCGTCCGAAAAAAGGGCGGCGGTGCCTTTTTTGCGTGCGCGGCAGTGCAGTTTTGGTGATAGGAGAGGGGGCCGGCTCATAGAATATAACAGTACATAGCAACAAAGATCAAAAGGGGGACAATAGCGCATGGATGCATATTCAGTATACCGCGATATTCAGAAACGAACGAAGGGCCAGTTCCTGATCGGAGTGGTGGGGCCTGTACGGACGGGAAAGTCCACCCTGATCCGCCGTTTCCTGGAGGTGCTGGCACTGCCGTATCTTTCGGAAAAGGAACAGGCGGAGGTACGGGATGCCCTGCCTTTAAGCGGGGAGGGAAAGACGATCACAACGGTGGAGCCGAAATTTGTGCCGAAAGACGCCGTGGAGCTGCAGCTTGGGGAGGGCGATCCGATCCGGCTGCGACTGATCGACTGCGTCGGTTTTCTGGTGCCGGACGCGGCGGGAAATCTGGAAAATGAGAAGGAGCGGATGGTGAAAACACCGTGGTCCGAGCAGGCGATTCCGTTCCGGGAGGCGGCGGAGATCGGTACGAAGAAGGTGATCGCAGAACATTCCACGATCGGTCTTATGGTGACGTGCGACGGATCGTTCGGCGAGCTGCCGCGGGAGAATTTTCTGCAGGCGGAGGAACGAACCGTTGCGGAGCTCAAAAAGCAGGGAAAGCCCTTCCTGATTCTTGTGAATGCGAAAAAACCGTACCGGGAGGAGACACAGCGGCAGGTAAAGGAGCTTGAAACAAAATTCGGCGTGGCAGCGATGGCGGTGAACTGCGACCAGCTCCGCAAAGAAGATATTCTGCATATGCTCGAAAAGGTGCTGTATGAGTTTCCGCTTCAGCAGATGGAATTTTATATTCCTAAATGGGTGGAGCTTCTTGCCGATGACCATCCGCTGAAGGCAGAGCTGCTGCAGAAGATCCGTGAGATGTGCAGGGAAAAGACGCGCCTGAAGGATGCAGTGGGCGGAAAAACAGCGATTGCCAGTCAGTATGTCAGCCAGACACTGCTGCAGTCGATGGATCTTGCGAGCGGTACGGTGAAGGTGCGGATTGAGGTGAAAGAGCAGTATTATTATGAAATGCTGAGTGTACTTGCCGGCGTGGAGATCAAAGGCGAGTATGATCTGGTGCAGACGATCCGCGAGCTGTCGGCACAGCGGGAAGAGTACCGCAAGGTAGAGGACGCGATTCATGCGGTGCGCGGATGCGGCTACGGCGTCGTGATTCCGGGGAGGGAGGAGATTCAGCTGGAGGAGCCAGCCGTGATCCATCAGGGAAACAAATACGGCGTGAAAATTAAATCGGTGAGCCCGTCGATTCATATGATCAAGGCCAACATCGAGACGGAGATTGCGCCGATCGTCGGAAGTGAGCAGCAGGCGGAGGATCTGATCGCCTATATCAAAGAGAGCGCAAAGAGCCCGGAGGGAATCTGGAATACCAACATTTTCGGCAAATCCGTCGAGCAGCTCGTTGACGACGGCATCCGCAGCAAAATCGCCCAGATCACCGAGGACGGCCAGGCAAAACTCCAGGATTCCATGCAGAAAATTGTCAACGACAGCCGGGGCGGAATGGTGTGTATTATCATTTAATACAAAAGCTGTTCGAATATTTTTGAGTAATTGTGCAATAATACTTGAAAAGCGAACCAAAATAGCGTATAATCCGAATTGTGAAAAGAAAAGAAGAAAAATGTAACTTCCTGGAATGTTCGATGATCTCATTATTTTGAACCTACATTTACTTTAAACGGGAGGCTTATTATTGTCATGTGGATGTCAGGCCACCCTGGAAACAGACGTCAGTGGAAGGCAGAAATGGTGACTGCGGCTACCCACCTAGCTTGCGTTGCTAGGAGTCAAAGTATGGGAAACGGCATTCCGGGGTTACAAAAGAGAAAAAAGAGAATCATGAAAATGGTTCTCTTTTATACGTTACATACAACCAAAAGGAGAAGGAACATGAAAAAACAGGGTTTTGGAACAACAAAAGACGGAAAAGAAGCATTGCTCTACACGCTCTCCAATAAAAACGGAATGGAAATCAGTGTAACCGATTACGGCGCACATCTGGTATCGGTTCTCGTTCCGGATAAGGATGGAAAGAAGAGAGACGTTGTCCTTGGATTTGACTCCGTAACCGGCTATGAGACCGACGGAAGCCATTTTGGAGCCACCATCGGAAGAAACGGAAACCGTATCGCGGGAGCAGCATTTGAACTGCACGGAAAAACATACCAGCTGGCAAAAAATGAGAACAACAACAACCTGCACAGCGGCCCGGACGGATACGATTACCGCCTCTGGAACGTAGAAGAGGCGGATGACAGCGCCGTTACCTTCGTTCTGATGAGCCCGGACGGAGACCAGGGATTCCCGGGAAACTTTGAAGTGTCCGTTACGTATACCCTGACCGATGAGAACGCCGTAGAAATCCACTATGAGGGAAGCTGCGATCAGGATACCGTTGTCAACATGACAAACCACAGCTACTTCAACCTGGCAGGCCACGATGCCGGATCTATTGAGAACCAGACACTTGTCTTAAAAGCGGAGCAGTTCAGCCCGGTGATCGATTCTGCATCCATCCCGACCGGCGAGCATGCACCGGTACAGGGAACCCCGATGGATTTCACCAGCGAGAAAGCAATCGGAGCAGAGATCGAAGCAGATTTCGAACAGCTCAAACTGACCGGCGGCTACGACCACAACTTTATCCTGGACAAGGCTGTCGAGGGAAGCATTGAGCTGATGGCAGTCGCATCCTGCAAAGAGAGCGGCATCACCATGGAAGCCTTCACGGATCTGCCATGCGTTCAGTTTTACGCCGGAAATTTCATTGCTCCGGTTACCGGAAAGAATGGGGTATTCTATGACAAACGCAACGGCTTCTGCCTGGAATCTCAGTATGTGCCGAATGCCATCAACCAGGAGGGTGAGGAGAAACCGATCCTCGAGGCAGGCGATACTTACGACACCACAACCGTATACAAATTCATTTTCTAAGATCCTATTTTATAGCAATCCTCGAAAATAATGCAAAAAATTCAGCACCGCAGAGCGTGAATTACTGCGTCACAGATTTTCGTCGTACCTCGGTACGCCTTCAAATCTGTTCCTTGCAATTCGCGCTCTGCAGCACTGCCTTTTTTGCATTATTTTCGGGTCTTGCTATAGAAACAGCATAAAAAAGCTCCCTTCCTGCAGCGTCCTGTGAAAACAGGAGCGCAGGCGGGGAGCCTTTTTATGGGAAAATATGCAGAAAACGAATTCTGAAAAAACAGAAAAAGAAAAGACCCTGTTTTCGAATCCAACAGAATCTTACCAGTTATGTCATATTCTTTTCAGAGGTGGGTAACCGCTTCGCCATCTGAATCAACCTGCAAGCGGAATAGCAGACACCTTTAAGCGGAGGATGGCGCCTGACTAAGAACAGGCGAAACCAGAATCTGAAACGGTTTACCCGGCCGTTTAATGCAATGCATAAATCTCGCTCGAAGGTTTCTAAAAATCTAATCGAAAATTTTCAGACATTCCATATCCCATAATAGTCTTTGAATGGAAGCTTTCATCGGAAGCATCAACCCTATGCATACAGAGCAGGTTTCCTGACTTACAGATCATCGTTCCACATTCCTTCTCATATGTTGCGGACATACAATGGATTTGTTATGCTTCACTCCCTGATTACAGTGACCGGATCGCCCAGGAATCTCACCTGAATTCCCTCTCTCACCAAAAGACGGATCTTCTTTTGATGCACTCTGGATGTTGATATGAAATTTATACACAACCGTACTATATACCATAGGGCGGTATTTGTCAAGGAAAAATCGCAAAAAGAAAAGGAATCAGACAAAAAGCCGTGTGCATAGAATGAGATATGAAGAGAAAAAATGATAAATTGGAACTGATACTGTTAGGAGTGGGGATTCTCCTGCTGCTGTTATTGTTTGTTGTGAAGCGCCGTCTGGATGCGCCGGAAGAGACAGCGACAGCAGAAAGCAGGACGGAGACGATGGAAGGCAAAAAGCAGGAGGAGACGATACAGAACATGGAACAGGAAAACGCGGCTTTTCTGAACAGTAAAAAGGAAGAACAAAAAGAAACAACGGCAGCCGGACCGGTGCAGATCCGTGTCCTTCTGACAGACTGCGGAAAGCTGGGATACGCACAGAAACAGGTGTCCCTGCGTGGAAACGCAAGCCTTTCCATGAACGACGGCGCATACATAGCTTCCCCGCAGGAGACGATCTGTGTGACGGAACAGGAATGCGGGGAAGTTGTGCATGTGGTGCCGGCCGATGAGACGGCGGGAACGGCGGTTTCCCTTACGGGAAAGCCGGAGGACGAGACGGTTTATCCGGGAAGTTTTGTCATCTATAAAAGCGAAGAGGGACTTCTCGTTGTAAATGAACTTGATCTGGAAATGTATCTTCGGTATGTCGTGCCGAGTGAGATGCCGTCCTCCTATGAAAAGGAGGCATTAAAAGCACAGGCGGTCTGTGCGAGAACGTATGCGTGTGCCAGGATTCGTGAAAAAACGTGGGAGAACTACCACGCGGATGTAGACGACAGCGTGGAAAGCCAGGTCTACCACAATATGGAAGCGCAGCCGGAGACAGACGCTGCGGTGGCGGAGACAGAAGGAAAAATCATTACCTGCGGCGGGGAACCAATTCAGGCGTATTTTTTCTCAACCTCCTGCGGGAAGACGAGTACGGATGAAGTGTGGAATACGGCGGAGACGGCAGAATATCTGAAGAGCGTGACGGTAGGCGGGGAGAAGCAGGAACCGGAGACGGAGGAGGCGTTTGCATCGTTTATCACCAAAAGGGACAGCACAAGTCTGGAAGTGGAGGACGGCTGGTACCGCTGGCAGGTGACGATTCCGGCGGATGTGCTGTCAGAACGGGCAGCGGATCAGAAAATCGGGGAGATCACGGGGATTGAGGTGCGGCGGCGGTCAGAGGGAGGTGCGGCAGAAACCGTCCGTATCGAGGGAGAAAAAGGATCCATGGAAATCGAGGGAGAGTATCAGATCCGAAAGTTCCTCTCGGCGAAAGGCTGGCCGATTCAGAAAAATGACGGAACTGTAAGCTGTGAGATGGAGCTGCTTCCGAGTGCCTGCTTTATCGTGGTTCCGGAAAAAGAAGGGGAAACGGCTGTCTCCTTTACATTTTACGGCGGCGGCTACGGCCACGGCGTCGGCATGTCACAGAACGGTGCGAAACATCTGGCAGAGCAGGGAAAATCGTATGAGGAGATTCTCCGCTATTTTTACCAGAACATCGAAATCGGCGACTGCCGTTCCCTTTTTTAAAAAAATCACCGAAAACAGATTTTTTGTGCTATAATGGGCGAAAGTGAAAAACAGTTAGAAAATGACGAGGAGAGAAACATGGCGACAATCAAGGACATAGCGGCACGCGCCGGCGTTACGGCGACGACGGTTTCCCGCGTGATCAACAACCGCGGATACATCAGTGAAGAGACAAGAAAAAAAGTAACGCAGGCGATGCAGGAGATGAATTACCAGCCGAATGAGCTGGCGCGTTCCCTGGCAAAAGCGCATTCCAATACGATCGGGGTTATCGTTCCGCACATCTCGCACCCGTTTTTCAGTAAAATGATCAGTGCACTCGAGAGCGCGGCGGCAAAGCGGGGCTACAAGATTCTGCTCTGCAACTCGAAAGATCAGCCGGAGAAAGAAACCGAATATCTCGATATGTTCATCTCCAACCGTGTAACCGGCGTTGTGATGGCAAGCCGCGATGTGCAGATTGAAAAGTTTCATGATCTGAAAATTCCGATCGTCAATTTCGAGCGAGAGGAAAATACGGAGGCCATTACAATCCAGTGTGACAACGAGCAGGGAGGAGCGCTTGCAGCATCGCATCTTGCGGACTGCGGCTGCTGCCATCTGCTTCATTTCGGCGGAATCGTCGGAAGAGATATGCCGGCGGACCGGCGTGCGGATGGATTCCTGCGCGTCTGCCGGGAGCGGGGGATTGAAGGGGAAGTTCTTTTGAGTGACCGCTTAAGCTACGGCTCCATGCACTATGAATCCTATATTGAAAAGGGCCTTCTGGAGCACCCGGAGACGGACGGCATTTTTGCAAGCAGTGACCTGATTGCCGCACAGGTACTCCAGCGCCTTTACGCCATGGGAAAACGGGTGCCGGAGGATATTAAAGTTGTCGGGTTTGATGACACTGTGATCGCCGGGATTACCACGCCTTCCATCACGACGATCCATCAGCCGATTGAGGAAATGTCGGAGCTTTCCATTGCGTATATCGACCGGAGAAGAAAGGGAGAGATGGTGCCGAATGTGACGACCATGCCGGTGAGCCTTGTGGTGCGCGATTCGGCGTGAAACAAAAACGAAAAGAAAACTCTGCGGAAAAAAGAAACCGCGGAGTTTTTTTCTGCCCTGCGGTAAACGATAGACAGAAAAATAGCAAAAAAGACAAAGAAGAAGCCGGAAATTTGTTGAAAAATATGGTATGTAAACGGTTGACATATAATTCACACAACGGTATACTGCAAGAGAAGAAACGTAACACAGAATTACCGTTACCGGAATGATGTGACAAAATAAAGAATAAGATAAAGGAGAATAAACAACATGACAGTGGAATATCAGAGAAGACTCGAAAAACACTACGACGAGCTGAAATGGCTCTACTGTGAGCTGTATCCAAACGGCCAGGGACGCTTTGAGGAACTCTGTGCAGCCATGGAGCAGTGGTACAAAGAGCGGAATAAAAAATGGAAAGCGCTGGATCGGAAAAGAGAAAAACAGAAAGACTGGTACAAGAGCCAGAAAATGCTCGGTATGATGCTGTACATCGACGCATTCGCAGATAACATCAGCGGCCTTGAGAAAAAACTGGATTATTTAAAAGAGTGCAACGTCAACTACCTGCATCTGATGCCGTTCCTTGCAACGCCGAAGGGAAAAAGCGACGGCGGCTATGCGGTTGCCGATTACCGCACGGTACAGCCGTCCCTTGGAACGATGGAAGATCTGGCTGCCCTCTCTGAAAAATGCCATGACCAGGGCATGAGCCTTTGTATGGATTTCGTTATGAACCACACTTCCGAGGATCATGAATGGGCAAAACGTGCACTTGCCGGTGAAAAAGAGTACCAGGACCGTTACTTTTTCTTCGACAACTACGATATTCCGTCCGAATATGAAAAGACCTGTCCGCAGGTATTCCCGACAACGGCACCGGGCAACTTTACCTGGAGAGAGGACTGCCATAAATTTGTCATGACGACGTTCTATCCATACCAGTGGGATCTGAACTATGCGAACCCGGTTGTCTTTAACGAGATGGTAAACAATATGCTCTATCTCGTCAACCAGGGAATCGATATCGTCCGCATTGATGCCGTTCCATACATCTGGAAACAGCTCGGCACCACCTGCCGTAACCTGCCGCAGGTACATACCATTGTCCGCATGATGCGTATGATCACCGAGATCGTCTGCCCGGGCGTTCTGCTGCTCGGCGAGGTTGTCATGGAGCCGGAAAAGGTTGTTCCGTACTTCGGAACACTCGAGAAACCGGAATGCCATATGCTGTACAACGTAACGACGATGGCATCCACCTGGCACACCATTGCAACGGCAGATACCCGCCTGCTGAAACATCAGATGGATATTGTGACGAGACTGCCGAAGGACTATGTCTTCCTGAACTATCTGAGATGCCACGATGATATCGGCTGGGGCCTCGATTACGAATGGCTGAAACAGTTCGGCATCGCCGAGGCACCGCATAAGAAATATCTGAATGACTATTTCCGCGGTTATGTGGAGGGAAGCGACGCAAGAGGAGAGCTCTATAACGACGATCCGGTGCTGCAGGATGCGCGTCTCTGCGGAACAACCGCTTCCCTGTGTGGACTTGAGGCGGCAGGCTTTGAGCAGAATGAGGCGAAGACCGAACAGGCGATCCAGAGAATTGAGATGCTGAACGCATACCTTTTCATCCAGTCTGGTATTCCGGTTATCTACAGCGGCGATGAGATCGGCCAGGTCAACGATTATTCCTACAAAGAGAGTGAAGATTCTGACCGCGCAGCCGACAGCCGTTATCTGCACCGCGGCCACTTCCGCTGGGATCTGGAGCCCCAGAAGGAGAAAAAAGGAACGGTTCAGAATCAGATTTTTGCTTCGATGAAAAAGATGGAGGAGCTGAAATTCAAATACCGTCCGTTTGAGGGTGAGGCGGATGTCTGGACCGAGGAAACGTATGATACGGCGCTTCTCTGTGTCTGCAGAAAATCCGGCAATGAGATGGTAACGGGTCTCTTTAACTTCAGCAATGAAGACCGCACGGCCTGGATCGATATGGGTGAGTTCACCTGGAAGGATCTGTTTACCGGCGAGAAACGTGTTCTGCGCGGCGTTCCGGTTCCGGCACGCGGTTACGCATGGTATTACCGGAAATGGAATTAAATCCCTTGCGAAGGAAAGAAAAGTATGATATGCTTTGTAGGCTATCCTGAAGTACGATATATGTGCAAGAATGGGATAGATTCACGAAAACAAAGAAAAGGCGGTTTTGCCAGATGATAAAAACAATCCGCGGTTTTATGAAGCGCCTGAATGAGGACCATGTCGGTGCTTATGCAGCGCAGAGTGCGTATTTCATTCTTCTTTCCTTTATTCCGTTTGTTCTTCTGGTTGTTACGCTTGTAAAATATACGCCGCTGACGCGCGACGATGTTTACAGCGTTCTGATCAATATGCTGCCCACGGAGTTTCAGAGCTACGTGGGCGGTATTGTAAATGAGATCTTTTATCAGTCCGTTGCTTATATGCCGATTACGATCATCACAACGCTGTGGTCGGCGGGAAAGGGCATTGCGGCGCTGACAAATGGGCTGAACAGCATTTATCACGTAACAGAGACACGTAATTACATCATCAACCGGCTGCGGGGCATGGCATATACCTTGATATTTGTCGTTGCATTCCTCACCAGTCTGGTGCTTCTGGTCTTCGGAACCCGCATTCAGAATAAGCTGACGGAACATCTGCCGATGGTGGCGCGTGTGACATCCTCTATCATGGGAATGCGTACCCTGATCACGACAGGCGTGCTGGCTCTTCTGTTTCTTGTACTGTATAAATGTATTCCAAACCGGAAGGCGAGCTTTAAGAGCCAGTGCCCGGGCGCACTGATCTCATCCCTTGCCTGGTCTATTTTTTCCCTTGCATTTTCCATGTACCTCGACATCGCGCTTGCGGCGTCCAATATGTACGGCAGTCTGACGATGATCGTGTTTATCATGATCTGGATGTATTTCTGCATGTGGATCCTTCTGATCGGCGCGGAGATCAACGCGTATTTTGAGGATAAACTGCGGAAACTGCAGAACGCGGCGATCGAGCATTTTATGGAAAATAAAGAGACGAATAAAGAAGCGGGAAAATAATGGCTTGACATCCGGGGGTCAAGACGGTACAATAAATATTGTTTATGAAAGTTTTATAAATAATCTAACAGGAAAAATGCTGTGAAGATGTTCAGAGAAATATTTTTTCCGCCAGAGAGAGGGAGTCATCGGCTGCAAGCTCCTTCAGGTTCAGGAATATTTCAAATTTCGCATTGGAGCAGATGTCCGGAACGTATAGCAGGATACTGGAAATGCAAGTAGGGACAGACGTTTGGTGTACGTTACAGCACCGGTTATGAGTGTCTGCAGGAAGTATCTGCAGAAATCAGGGTGGTACCGCGAAATTTCAGATCTCGTCCCTTTGTGGGGCGGGGTCTTTTTTTGTGAGCAACGAGCCAGACAGCCATGCTTGCATGGATATTTGGCGACTGCCACGAAAATCAGATGCTCCGCTGTTTGCAGCGGGGTATCTGACTGTTTTTCACATTTACCATCAAACAAGCAAGAAAAAGAAAGTAGGAGAGTCAAATGCAGGAAAAAAGTGTATTAACCGGCCATCTGTCTGAATTAAAACAGAAGATTGAAAATGGACTGGAAGAGCTGAAAAGCTCCAAAGAACTGTATGAATTTAAGAGCGAGTATCTGGAAGGAAAGAAAAGTAAGATCAGCGGGCTGATGAAAGAAATGAAAAACATTGCCCCGGAAGAGCGCGCAAACTACGGTAAATCCGTCAATGAGTTAAAAGAGTGGGCGCTTGGCCGCTTCCAGAAAGTGGAAGAGGAGATGAAAGAGCGCGAGCTGCAGAAGAAATATGAGTCCGAGAAAATCGACCTGACCCTTCCGGCAGAAGAGACAGCGATCGGAAACCTTCATCCGGTTACCTTGATCCGCAAACAGCTCATCGACATCTTTGCAGGCATGGGCTTTGAGGTATACGAGGGAAGAGAAATCGAGACCGATTACTACAACTTTACTGCACTGAATACACCACAGGATCACCCGGCAAGAGATATGCAGGATACCTTCTATCTCTCCCCGGAATTCCTGCTTCGTACCCAGACATCGGCAGGCCAGATTCATGTCATGGAAAACAAAAAGCCGCCGATCAAGATCCTTTCCCCGGGACGTGTTTTTCGGTCTGATGACGACGCAACCCATTCTCCGATGTTCCATCAGATGGAGGGACTCGTTGTCGACAAAAACATCACCCTCTGCGACCTGAAAGGAATGCTCGACGTACTCGTACAGAAGATCTACGGCGAGGGAACGACAACACGTCTTCGTCCATCTTACTTCCCGTTCACGGAGCCGTCCGTTGAGGTAGACTGCAGCTGCTTCGCCTGCGGCGGAAAAGGATGCAGCCTCTGCAAGGGAACCGGCTGGATCGAGGTCCTTGGAGCAGGTATCGTAAACAAACGCGTGCTGGAGAACTGCGGCATTGATTCAGAAGAGTACAGCGGCTTCGCTTTTGGCATCGGCCTGGAGCGTATCGCCATGCTGAAATACGGAATCAACAACATCAAACTGTTATTCGGTTCCGATCTGCGGGTTTTAAATCAGATTAACGAGAAATAAAGACGAAACAGTTTGAATTTGGAGGTTTAATATGTTAGTACCGTTAAGTTGGCTGAAAGAATATGTAGATATCGATGTTACCCCGGAAGAACTGGAGAAAAAACTGTTCGACGGCGGTTTTGAAGTAGAAGAGCGTTATCAGGTGGGAAAAGACATCAGCAACGTTGTTGTCGGTCTGGTGGAGGGCTGCGAGCCGATCCCGGAGACCCATCTTCATGTGTGCCAGGTAAATGCAGGAGAACACGGCACCATGCAGATCTGCTGCGGCGCAGACAACGTGCACACCGGCGGAAAATTCCCGGTTGCCCTTCCTGGCGCTTCTGTTTATGCAACAGCAAAAGATCATAAGACCATCGAGGGTGTTATGACCATCAAAAAAGGAAAATTAAGAGGATATGAGTCCTGCGGAATGCTCTGCTCCGGCGTGGAGCTCGGCCTTACCGAGGATCTGTACCCGGGCGCAGGCTACAACGGACTGCTTGTTCTGCCGGAAGATGCCGAGCTTGGCGCAGATGTCAAAGAGCTGACAGGTCTTGACGACTGGATCTTTGATATCTCCCTGACTGCAAACAGACCGGACTGCCAGAGTATCCTCGGTATCGCAAGAGAAGTATCGGCGATGCTGGAAAAACCTTTAAAAATGCCGGCAACCGATTACACCGAGACGGATGTGGAAAAAGAAGGCTTCTCTGTCCGCGTGGAAGCTCCGGAACTCTGCCCGCGTTACAGCGCTCATTACGTATATGACGTAAAAATCGGAGAGTCCCCGGCATGGATGAAACGCCGTCTGGCACTCGTCGGCATGTCCGCGATCTCCAACGTGGTTGATATCACAAACTACGTCTTAAAAGAGATCGGCCAGCCGATGCATGCTTTTGACTGCTCTTATCTGGAAGGCAATGAAATCTGTGTCAGAAGAGCAAAAGAAAATGAAAAGATTGTGACCCTCGATGAGCAGGAATACACAATGAATGAGAACAACCTCGTGATCTGCGACGGCGTAAAACCGGTTGCACTTGCCGGTGTCATGGGAGGCTTAAACTCCGAGATCCGCGACACGACAGAGGCTGTTATGTTTGAGTCCGCAAAATTCGCACGCGACAACGTCAGAAAGACAGCCCGTGCGCTTGGAAAAGCGACGGATGCCAGTGCAAGATATGAGAAAGGCGTGGACGAGTATTCAACCGTACTTGGTATGAAACGTGCGCTGCATCTGATGGAAGAGCTTGGCTGCGGTAAAGTTTCCCGTACCCATTTCGATGTGAACACCGGAAACTCCATCGATCCGACTCCGATGACCGTCAGTGTCAGCAAAGTAAACGGCGTACTCGGTATCGAAGTTCCGGAAGCAGAGATTCTCCGCATTATGAAAAACCTGAACTTTGCACCGGAAATCAACGGCGATGAGCTGACCATCCAGGTTCCGGCTTACCGTGAGGATATGCTGCCGGAGGGAGAGAACGATGTCGAGCGCTATCCGGACGTGGCAGAGGAAGTCATCCGTATGTACGGCTACGATCACGTAACCGATACCTTCCTTTCCGCTGCACAGGTAACGATGGGCGGCTACAATGAAGAGCAGAAAGGCGAGCTGGCACTGAAGAATACCTTATGCACCATGGGTATCTACGAGTGCATGCATTACTCCTTCTTCTCCCCTGCAGATCTGGATCTCTTGAAACTGCCGGCAGATGCAAAAGAGAGAAATGCCATCGAGATCATCAACCCGATCAACCAGGATCTGTCCCTGATGCGTACCACACTGGCAGCTTCCATGCTGAATGCCATTTCCAGAAATGAGAAACAGGGCACCCTTGAAGGAAGACTGTTCGAGGTAGCAAGCATCTACATTCCGGAGTCCCTGCCGCTGACATCCTACCCGGATGAGAGAAAAGTTCTCTGCGTCGGAACCTTCGGAAACAACGAGAGCTTCTTCACTATGAAGGGCATCGCCAACACCATCGCCGAGAGCATGGACATTGAGTTCACCTACGAGCCGGTTCAGAAATCCTTCCTGCATCCGTATCAGGCAGTGAAAGTACTCTGCGAGGGTACAGAAATCGGATACTTCGGAAAAGCAGCATACGATATCCAGAACGAGCTGAGCATGCGTACTTCCTCTTACATCATGGAGCTTGACTTAAAAGAGCTCTCCAGATGGTACGGCAAAAAACGCACCTTCCAGCCGATCTCCAAATTCCAGGAGGAGAAACGTGACCTGGCATTTGTCATGGACAAAAACATCAGCTGCGGCGATGTAGAGAACTGTATCCGCGAGGCAAACAAATACGTAAAAGAGATCCGTCTGTTCGATGTTTACGAGGGCGGCCAGATTCCGGAAGGCAAGAAGAGCATGGCGTTCACCGTCACCTTTGCACCGAAGGAAGAAGCATTTGACTTCGAAAAAGTACAGAAATTTGTCGAGAAGATCTGCAAGAAACTGCAGAATGAGTTCAACATCGAACTGAGAGGCTGATTTTTATGAAACTTTATATCATACGCCACGGTGAAACTGCGTGGAACGTAGAAGGCAGACTGCAGGGCCAGACGGACACCGAGCTGAATGAGAATGGTGTCCGTCTGGCGAAAGTGACGGCGGAAGGACTGAAAAATATCCCGTTTGACCTTGGAATTTCCAGTCCACTGCGCCGCGCAAAGCACACGGCAGAGCTCGTCCTTGCGGGCAGAAATGTGCCGCTTACGACCGACGACCGCCTGATGGAGCTTTCCTTTGGCTCCTGGGAAGGGCTTGGATGCCGGGCAAACAATTTTGAGATTCCGTCTGAACACTTCGACGATTTTTACAGAGATCCGTTCCACTTCTGCCCGGCGGGAGACGGAGAGACGATCCAGGAGGTCTGCGACCGGGCAGAAGCGTTCTATCATGAGTTGACTGCAAAACCGGAGCTCCAGGACAAGACGATCCTGATCGCCACCCACGGCTGCTGCATGCGTGCGCTGCTACGCAATGTCTATGAAGACAAGAACGACTTCTGGCACGGCGGCGTGCCGTACAACTGTGCGGTCAGCATCATCGAAGTACAGAACGGTGTTTCCACGCTGCTTGCGGATAATAAAATCTATTATGATCCGTCGGACTGCGTAAACTTTTATAAAGAAGTAAAATAAAAAATGATATTCAGAGGCAGACATAAAAGGAAAGTATTTCCCTTTGTGCCTGCCTCTTTAAATCGCGTTTGCCGTCTGATAGAAAGTGTGATACTATAGAAATAACGGATTTTAACACCAGTAGACAAGAAGTCCCCCGTTTCTGAAGCGGTGGGATGAATTGCTAAAAGAAACATAACGGCAGTGGCGGGCGGAGAGAAATCGGTATTCTCCACTGACATGAGGCAAGTCACAGTCGAACTATTTTCGACATGTCAGACTCCGTGAAATACCGACTATGAGTTGAAACAATGAAAGCGAAAAAGGAGGAACACAAGTATGTCCATGGTAACACTGGGAAGTACAGGAATCTGTGTAAACAAGAACGGCTTCGGCGCGCTGCCGGTACAGCGTGTCACGAAAGAAGACGCTGTTTATCTGCTGCGCAAAGCGTATGACGGAGGCATCCGCTTTTTTGATACCGCGCGTGCATACAGCGACAGCGAGGAAAAATTAGGCGCAGCGTTTGAGGGAATGCGTGAGAAGGTCTTTATCTCTACGAAGACGATGGCAAAGGATGTGGAGGGCTTCTGGAAGGATCTGGAGACAAGCCTTTCCCTTTTGAAGACGGATTACATCGATATCTATCAGTTCCACAATCCGTCCTTCTGTCCTAAGCCGGGAGATGGAACCGGCCTGTATGAGGCGATGCTGGAAGCAAAAGCACAGGGAAAAATCCGCCACATCGGTATCACGAACCACCGCATGAGCGTGGCAGAGGAGATCATCGAGTCCGGTCTTTACGAGACGCTGCAGTTCCCGTTCTGCTATCTGGCAACGGACCGTGAGAAAGCACTGGTACAGGGATGCAAAGAGAAAAATATCGGCTTTATCGCAATGAAAGCGCTTTCGGGCGGGCTGATCACAAACTCCGCGGCTGCATATGCTTTTGAAGACCAGTACGACAACGTGCTTCCGATCTGGGGCGTCCAGAGAGAAAAAGAGCTGGACGAGTTCTTAAGCTACATTGCCTGTCCGCCTGCCATGACGGATGAAATCAAGACGATCATCGAGAAAGACCAGAAAGAGCTCTCCGGCAACTTCTGCCGCGGCTGCGGTTACTGTATGCCATGTCCGGCAGGCATTGAGATTAACACCTGCGCGCGCATGAGCCTGCTTCTGCGCCGTTCCCCGTCCGCCAACCAGCTCACCGAGCGCGGCCAGGCGATGATGAAGAAAATCGAAGGTTGTCTCCACTGCGGCGCCTGCATGAAGAAATGTCCCTACGGTCTGAATACGCCGAAGCTTCTCGAAGAGAACTACGAAGATTATAAAAATGTACTGGCAGGAAAAACACTGGTATGAGTAATCTGATCTTCAGCCTGAACGCGACGATGCCGATCTTCCTGACAATGATTTTGGGACTTTTCTTTCGAAAGGTTGGTATTCTGGACGAATCGTTCACAAGCAAAATGAACAAATTTGTGTTTAAAATCGCACTCCCGGTGCTGCTGTTCCAGGACCTGTCGGATTCTGATTTCTCCGCTGTGTGGGATATCAAATTCGTTCTGTTCTGCTTCTTTGCAACACTGCTCTCAATTCTTGCGGTATGGGGACTTTCCCATCTCTTAAAAGAGAGAAGTGCAAGAGGCGAATTTATCCAGGCGGCGTACCGGAGCAGTGCGGCGATCCTTGGTATTGCCTTTATCCAGAATATCTACGGAAATTCCGGCATGGCGCCGCTGATGATCATCAGCAGTGTGCCGCTGTATAATATCATGGCGGTTGTCGTTCTTGCAGTATTCCGTCCGGAACGGGAGGAGATCACGGCAGATTTTGTGAAAAAGACGGCGAAAAATATCGTGACAAACCCGATTATCCTCGGGATCGCTGCAGGACTTCTCTGGTCGGTGCTTCGCATTCCAAAGCCGGTGATTCTGCAGAAAACGGTGCAGAATATTGCGGTACTTGCAACGCCGCTCGGCCTGATTGCGATGGGGGCGTCGTTTGAGGCAAAGAGCGCGGCAAAGAATATCCGGCCGTCGATTGCTGCAGCTGCGATTAAGCTGGTCGGTCTTGCAGCTGTCTTTCTGCCGATCGCCGTGATACTTGGCTTCCGTCAGGAAAAATTGGTGGCAATCCTTGTGATGCTGGGTTCCGCAACGACGGTGAGCAGTTTTATCATGGCGAAAAATATGGGTCATGAGGGAAGTCTGACGGCAAACACCGTTATGCTCACAACGTGCGGCAGTGCCTTTACGCTGACGTTCTGGCTGTATCTGATGAAAACGCTGGCGTTTATCTAACCGGATTGTGAATATCCGCTTTGATTTTCAGTACACCAAAAGCGTGTCCGGGATTTTGTACGGGCACGCTTTTATCAATCATAAAAATCAGAAAAAGAGGGAAAAGAATGGACTTCAAAAATGCGGTCAAAGCATTACAGATTGGAAAAAAGGAAGGAAAAAAATTCCGCCTTTCTACGGAATTTGGGAAAAATCCGGAAGAAGAGCTCCCGTTTCCGGAATATCCGCGTCCGCAGATGCGCCGGGAAAACTGGACAAATCTGAACGGATGGTGGGAGTATGCGTTCACGGAAACGCAGAAAATGCCAAAACAGCGGGACGGAAAAATTCTCGTTCCGTTTTCCCCGGAGTGCGATGCGTCCGGCGTGAAGCGGCAGCTGCTTCCAAAAGAATATCTGTGGTACTTCCGCACGATTCAGCTTCCAAAAATTCCTGCCGGAAAACGGCTGCTGCTGCAGTTCGGCGCCGTGGATCAGGATGCGGTAATTTACTGCAACGGAAAGCGTGCCGGAGGCCATCTCGGCGGGTATCTTTCTTTTTCAGTGGATCTTACGCCGTATCTCAAAACGGGAGAGAACGAGCTTGCCGTCAAGGTGCGCGATGAGACGGACACGGACTGGAAGGGGCGCGGAAAGCAGAGCCTTACCCCGGGCGGCATGTTTTACACCGCGCAGAGCGGCATCTGGCAGAGCGTCTGGATGGAATGGGTGCCGGAGACGTATCTGGAACGCATCGTGATCACGCCGGAATATGATACGGCGAGCGTAAAAGTACGGGTTTTCCTCAACGGACCGGATGCGGGACTGACGAAAAAAATTACGGTGCGGGAGAGCGAAGCGCCGGATGCGAAGGTGATCTGCGTCCGGGAGACGAGAGAAAACGAGGCGGAGCTGATTCTCGGTAATTTTGCAGGCTGGAGCCCGGAACATCCGCATCTCTATGGGGTTTCCATTGAAGCGGGAGAAGACCGCATTGAGAGTTATTTCGGCATGCGCAAATTCGGCATTGGAAAAGATGAGAAAGGAATCACGCGTCTTCTCTTAAACGGAAAGCCGTATTTCCAGAACGGTGTCCTCGACCAGGGTTATTGGCCGGAAAGCCTCTACACGCCGCCGTCCGATAAGGCGATGGTTTATGACATTAAGACGGCCAAACGCCTCGGTTTCAATATGATCCGGAAACACCTGAAAGTTGAGTGCGCAAGATGGTATTCCCACTGCGACCATATCGGTATGCTGGTGTGGCAGGATATGATCAACGGCGGCGGCCGGTCGATCCAGACGTTCCTTTTGTACCTTCCGACCGTACTGCCGTTTGTGACAACGGAATTCAGGGATAACTGTTATCCGCTCTTTTCGCGGACCTCAAAAACGGGAAGAGAGTGGTGGAAGCGGGAGTGCCGCGAGACGGTTCATCAGCTTTACAATGCACCGTGCGTGTCGCTCTGGGTTCTGTTCAACGAGGGATGGGGACAGTTTGATGCCAGGGAGATGACAGAAATGGTGCGCGCTCTCGATCCGACGCGGCAGATCGACCACGCGAGCGGCTGGTACGATCAGGGAGCGGGGGACATCAAGAGCCTTCACAATTACTTTCGTCCGTTAAAAGTAAAACCGGAGGAGCGCGCGTTTGCTTTTTCTGAATACGGCGGCTATACGTATCCGGTACAGGAGCATCTCTACTCCGAAAAATCGTTCGGCTACCGCACGTACCAGAACCAGACACAGTACCAGAAAGCGATGAATGCACTGGCAGAAAAGATAAGAGAACTCACAGAACAGGGACTTGCCGCAGCAGTCTACACACAGCTTACCGATGTCGAGGAGGAGTCGAACGGCATCCTTACGTATGACCGGAAGGTATGCAAATGGGAACCACAGGAGGCAAAAGATTTTTGCTCAAAAGAATAATTTGGTAAAATTTTTGTTGACAAAGTGAGGATAAGTTGCTAATATATTGGATAAGGCGTTGGAAGTTGTAAGAAATTGCTGAAAATCCGCGGCGCCTGCGGATGGAGGAAAGTTGGTGTTTATGGAACAGAAAAGAACATTATCCCTGCTGGTGGATAATACGCCGGGACTTTTAAGCAGAGTAGCTGGTCTTTTCAGCCGACGCGGATACAATATCGAGACGATCACCGCCGGTGTGACAGCAGACCCGCGATACACAAGAATGACTGTTGTTCTGTACTGCAGTGATGAAATGATTCTGGAGCAGATCAAAAAACAGCTGGCAAAACTTGTCGATGTGCGGGATATCAAAGAGCTGAAGCCGGACGAGAGTGTCAGACGAGAGCTGATGCTGGTCAAAATCCGTGTGAATGAAAATGAACGCCGCAATGTCATCGCCATCTCCGATGTCTTCCGTGGAAGAATCGTGGATGTGGGACAGGAAAGCCTGATTGTAGAGCTGACCGGAAACCAGTCAAAGCTCGAAGGGTTCCTGAATCTGGTACAGGGATACGAAATCCTGGAACTGGCCAGAACAGGAGTGACAGGACTCTCCAGAGGAGCCCACGATGTGCGTTACCTCGATTAACGCAGATCACATTACATACGTTTGCTAGAGGAATGAAATTTTTGTATAGAAAAGTTCATTTCCCTGACAAACAGCAAAAGGCAGAAATGCTTTTCGCTGTATAAATTGGCCGACCTGCCGCCGGTCAAGACATTCTATATATTATGGAGGAAAATAAAATGGCAGCAAGACTTTTTTATCAGGAAGATTGTAATCTCTCTTTACTGGAAGGCAAAAAAATCGCAATTATCGGCTACGGAAGCCAGGGACATGCTCATGCACTGAACCTGAAAGATTCCGGCTGTGATGTTATTATTGGACTTTATGAAGGCAGCAAATCCTGGGCAAAAGCAGAGGCACAGGGATTCAAAGTATACACCGCTGCTGAGGCTGCAAAACAGGCTGATATCATCATGATCCTGATCAACGATGAGAAACAGGCTGCAATGTACAAAAAAGATATCGAGCCAAACCTGGAAGAGGGCAACATGCTGATGTTCGCTCATGGTTTCGCTATCCACTTCGGACAGATCGTACCTCCGAAGAACGTAGATGTAGCTATGATCGCTCCGAAAGCACCTGGCCACACAGTAAGAAGCGAGTATCAGGCTGGCAAAGGAACTCCTTGCCTGGTTGCTGTTGAGCAGGATTACACCGGAAAAGCTCTGGACAGAGCACTGGCTTACGGCCTTGGAATCGGCGGAGCAAGAGCTGGTCTTCTGGAGACAACCTTCAGAACTGAGACCGAAACAGACCTGTTCGGTGAGCAGGCAGTTCTCTGCGGCGGTGTATGCGCCCTGATGCAGGCTGGATTTGAGACTCTGTGCGAGGCTGGATACGACCCAAGAAACGCATACTTCGAGTGCATCCATGAGATGAAACTGATCGTAGACCTGATCTATCAGTCGGGATTCTCCGGAATGAGATACTCCATCTCCAACACAGCCGAGTACGGCGATTACATCACCGGACCGAAGATCATCACAGAAGAAACCAAGAAGACCATGAAGAAGATCCTTTCCGATATCCAGGATGGTACTTTCGCAAAAGACTTCCTTCTGGATATGTCCCCAGCAGGCGGACAGGCTCACTTCCGTGCAATGAGAAGAAAAGCTGCAGAGCATCCGTCAGAGAAAGTCGGAGAAGAAGTCAGAAAACTGTACAGCTGGAGCAACGAGGACAAACTGATCAACAACTAATCGGTTTGCTGTCAAATGATCCATATCGGGAGGCTGCCTTTGCGGGCAGTCTCCTTTTTTCGTTCTATCGTTTTATCATAGAAAAAACACTTCCGCGCCATGCATATCCCCCAATATGATAGGGCGCGGAAGTGTTATCTTTTCTGTATTCGTTTTTTTTATGCCTCCTGACGACAGGCAGGAAAAGCACGGTAGTATTTGATATAAGAACTTAAAATATCAAAAAATTCGGAATTGGTCGGTTTTGTCAGAACCGGATGCACAGAAAGCGAAAAGAGCAGATCACGGTTTCCGCGGGTCCAGCAGACGGAAATAGCGGTGCGGATGTCTCGTTCGACGCAGGAGGACGATACCTGAAACGTTTGCGCGATCTTTGGGTACAGCGTTTTGCTGACCCGAAGGAGATAATCTTCGTCTTCCATGCATAAAGCGATACCATAGGCGAGATAGCGAAATCCGCGGTATTTTGCACCAATTCCTAAAGAGTGTAGTAGAAAGTAAATTTCAGTTTCCATTACGATGTCTCCTTTTATTCAGTTTTTACATAGTCTTTGCAGACGGGCATGCCAGAGGTGAAAGTTTGTATGGCATACGATTTTCCCCTTTCACTTATGATACGTGGAAAACGTCGAAAAATTACATATTCAGAAAGAAAAAGTGACAATATAGTAAAATAAAAGAGAATATGACACGAAATAAAGAAATGAATGTAATGAAACGGGAGAGGGAAAAATAACATTGATTTTTCAGAAGTTCGCTGGTATAATGAAAACATGATTACGGGGTATGGCGTAGCTTGGTAGCGCGCACGGCTGGGGGCCGTGAGGTCGCAGGTTCAAATCCTGTTGCCCCGATCGGTAAGAGTGTCGTTTTACGGCACTTTTTTTCTTACGGACAAAGACGTGTGCGGAAGAAAAATGAATTGCGCAGAAAAAACAGGGAGGAAGTTATGGGGAAAGTAACGATACAGAGTATGGCAAAGGAGCTGGGATTGTCCCGGAATACGGTTGCCATGGCATTAAAGGATGATCCGAAGGTAGCTCCGGTGACGCGGGAGAGAGTTCTTCGGATGGCGAAAAGAAATGGCTATCTGGGCGAAAATGTATATGTGGAAGAAGTTCGGGCACCGCAGGAGAAGCATTACAATATTATGGTTCTGCGTACGCGGGATGCCGCTGTTTATTGGGACCGTGTCGTGAGCGGCATCTCCGAGGAGGCGAGCCTCAATAACTGTCAGACGCGCGTTGCGGTCGTGACGGAGCGGGAGGAGGAGAACGGCATTCTGCCGCTCGGCCTGAATGAAAATATCGATGCGATCTTCTGCATTAAAATGCTGCCGCCGGAATATATGCAGAAACTGGTAAATCTGGGATACCGCATTTTTCAGCTCGACCATTACTGCGGTATCGAACAGCGGCCGATGGGCGATATCGTGCGTGTGGACGGTGTGCAGCCGGTGAGTCTTCTGACGTCCCATCTGATCGGGCAGGGCATGACGCGGATCGGTTTCCTAAGTGAGCACAGCAGCACGTATGAGTCGATGCATGACCGGTATGTCGGTTTCCTTGCAGCGATGGAACAGGCGGGCATTCCGCTCGAGGAGGAGCTTGTGCGCCCCAATATGGAGAGCGATCATTTTTATTACCCGGAAAATTTTGACAAGATTGTGGCGAGCTACGATACACTGCCGGAAGCGATTGTCTGCGGCAACGATATGATCGCCAAAAGACTGACAGAATCCTTCCGGAAAATCGGCGTGCGCGTGCCGGAGGATGTGGCACTGACCGGATTTGATGATGATGAGGACCGGATGCTGTATCCGTTCTTCTCAACCGTTCATGTCGATACGAAGTGGCTTGGCCGCCGTATGGTGCATGAATTTTTATGGCGGGAGGAGCACCCGGAAGCGCCGAAAGAGCGGATTCTCGTTTCGGGGGAGGTTGTGGTGCGCCGTTCCTCGTGCAAGCGTCAGGGATAGAAAGAAATAGAAAAAACAGGAAAAAGTGAACAAAGAAAGAAAGCCAGGGACGCCCCGGCGGACGAGAAGAAAAACCGTCTGCCGGGGCGTTTCCGGCTCCCTTTTTGCAATGATTCAAATTCGTGCATAAATGCCATGTAGAAAAACACTAATTAGTAATGCAAAATGGTGCATTTAAGGAAAACTAAACTGAACAAAAACGCAAGAATAAAAACCTTGTTAATATCACACATTAAAAAATAATGGTGCAAAATAATGCATTATATCGCCGGAAGGAAAGGAGAGAGCGAAATGCAGAAATGGATGGAGGACCGCTGCAACCTGGATATCGATATCATTGCACTGCCGGGCTGGTCGGATGCAACATCCAAAATTTCCCTTCTGATGGGCGATGAGACACAGCGACCGGACATCATCTGGTGGTGGAACATGGAAGCTGACTATACGAAATGGGTAGACGCAGGCCTTCTGGTGGATGTTTCTCCGTATATGAAGAAATACACCAACATGGTTGACTACTACAACAGCGTAGATCCTGGCGTTATGTTCTATGCATCCGGAGACAACGGAATTTACCGTATCCCGGGCGACGTTGCAGAGCCGGCATGTGAGACTCTGTGGATCTGGAAAGACTGGCTGGACAACTTAGGACTGGCTGTTCCGACTACACTGGATGAACTCAAGGAAATCCACGGAAAACAGGTAGAGGATTACCAGAAATACCTGGAAGAGTACAACAAATAAAACAACGAAATCATGTATTAGAGCACCCGCCGGAGCCTCCTTTCCGGCGGGTGTATTTTTACGGAATCCTGCGTTTTGCGCTTGACAGAGATGGAGAAAAATGGTAACATAAGAGCCAAGTTAGGAAAAAGGCAAAGAAGAGGAATACTACATGGAGCTTCCGAATCCAGAAAGCTGTTGGGTGATGCGAAACAGCAGACGAATTCCGTGGAACTGACCTCAGAGCCGCTGCTCCCAAATTTAGAATAAAAAGAGTAGGTGCAGACGGAAACCCACCGTTAGAGGGGCAGGATATGCAGATGTTTCATCCGTATCCGCAGAGTGTACAGAGAAAATCTCTGTAAAACAGGAGTGGTACCGCGTAAGATAGCAAGTCTTTCGTCTCTTGTGTCAGAAGCCGACACAGAAGATGAGAGATTTTTTTATGCTTTCATCCCGAATTTATGTCGGCAGAATAAATTATATTTCACTTTCTGAGAGGAGAAAATCATGATGAATGTAAAGAAGTATCAGAAACAGTACTATATGCCGCCGGTTCCGTGCATGGACTGGGCAAAAAAAGACAGCATCGAGAAAGCACCGGTATGGTGCAGCGTTGACTTGCGTGACGGAAACCAGGCGCTTGTCATTCCGATGAGCCTGGAACAGAAGGTAGAGTTCTTCAAACTTCTTGTGGAAGTTGGTTTCAAAGAGATCGAGGTTGGCTTCCCGGCAGCATCCGAGACCGAATATGAGTTTCTCCGCACCCTGATCGAGCAGGATCTGATCCCGGAAGACGTAACCGTTCAGGTTTTGACCCAGGCGAGAGAGCATATCATCCGCAAGACCTTCAAGGCATTAAAGGGCTGCAAGAATGCTATCGTTCACGTTTACAATTCCACTTCCTATGCACAGCGTCAGCAGGTCTTCAAAAAGTCGAAAGAAGACATCCTGAAAATCGCCGTTGAGGGAGCGAAGCTCTTAAAAGAGCTGACAGAAGAGGCCGGCGAGAAATACCGCTTCGAGTACAGCCCGGAGAGCTTTACCGGAACCGAGCCGGAATATGCGCTTGAGGTGTGCAACGCCGTTCTCGACGTATGGCAGCCGACTGCAGACCGCAAAGCCATCATCAACCTGCCGAGCACCGTGGAGCTTTCCATGCCGCACGTTTATGCAAGCCAGGTGGAATACATGAGCAAAAACCTGAAATACCGCGATAATGTCGTTCTTTCCCTTCATCCGCACAATGACCGCGGCTGCGGCGTTTCCGATGCAGAGATGGGTATCCTTGCCGGAGCAGACCGTATCGAGGGAACGCTGTTCGGAAACGGCGAGAGAACCGGAAACGTGGATATTATCACGGTCGGCATGAACATGTACATGCAGGGCGTCGATCCGGAGCTTGACTTCTCCGATATGCCGAAACTCTGCCATGCATTTGAATCCTTCACCGGTATGAGCATCAACCCGAGAAGCCCGTACTGCGGATCTCTCGTATTTGCAGCCTTCTCCGGTTCCCATCAGGATGCGATCGCAAAAGGCATGCACTGGATCGAGGAGAAAGCACCGGATACCTGGACCGTTCCGTATCTGCCGATCGATCCGACCGATATCGGAAGAAACTACGATGCAGACGTCATCCGCATCAACAGCCAGTCTGGAAAGGGCGGTGTCGGCTATATTCTGGAGACGAAATACGGCCTGAATCTGCCGGCGAAGATGCGCGAGGCTATGAGCTATACCGCAAAATCCGTTTCCGATCATCTGCATAAAGAGCTGCGTCCGGATGAGATCTTTGAACTCTTTAAAGATACCTTCGAGAACGTAACGACACCGTACAACATCAACGGCGTTCACTTTAAACAGCTCGATGAGGGCAGAATTGAAGCACAGGTTACCTCCAATTACGAGGGCGGTGAGTATGCAACTGCATATGCAGAAGGAAACGGCCGTCTGAATGCTGTCAGCAACGCGCTGAAACAGCAGTACAATCTGCAGTATGATCTGGTCAGCTATACGGAGCACGCGCTGGAGCAGAGCTCAAGTGCACAGGCAATTGCCTACGTCGGCATCAAAAAGCCGGACGGAATCCTTTCCTGGGGCGCAGGCGTAGATCCGGATATCATCCGTGCTTCCATCGACGCGCTGGTAACTGCAATCAACAACCGATAAGAAAAGAGAGAGCATATGCTGTTTAAAAACAAAATTGAATACACCAAAGGAATGTTTGTGGAGATTTACGGCACCGAGATAAAAAAAGTACGTCTGGTACTGCGGATCATTACAGGGATTGCTGTTGTGGCTGCGATCGCTTTTATGATCTACGGTGCAGCAGCGCGGGGATTTATCATGCCGGGAGACTTCTTCAATCTTGGAATCTCCATTCTGATGGCACTTCTGTGTACGTTTCTGCCGAATCTGATGGCACGTTCACAGATGAAAAAATGCAAAAAGAGAGGACTCCTTGGAGAACGTACCCTTCGTTTTACTGAGCAGGTGCTCACAATGACATACGAAAAAGAGGGCAGAAGCACTGATATTCCGCTCGAAGAGCTGACAAAGGTGACGGAGTTTGACAACTTTATCCGGATCACCATCGGAGGCAGAAGCACCTTTCTCGATAAGAAACGCTTTGAAATCGGAGACGCGGCAGCGTTTGTGACCTGGGCGGAAGATAAAATCGCAGAGAATGCGGAAAAAGAGGAAGAGGCACTCGCACTCGAGGAGACAGAAAGGGAAGCTCCGGCGTTAGAAGACGGCGAAGCAAAAACGGAGGAGTCCGACGAAAATTAAATCATACATTCTGACAAAAAATATTTTGGCAGAATGGTGGAAAATGGCTGTGCATTTTTGTGCACAGTCATTTTTTGTATATTTTTGTTGTTTTTTCATACTTCATCCATTATAATAAGAGGAAGCGTACAGGTAAAACTAATCTGAAACGTATCCGGCCGGGAGTTAGAGAGGCTCTGCCGGGAGTCAAAGTGAAGGAGAGAAAGAGCATGGAAGTATTATACAAAAGTACCAGAGGCAATGGAGAAACCGTAACTGCATCCCAGGCAATCTTAAAGGGTCTGTCCGACGACGGCGGATTATTTGTACCGACCTCCATTCCAGCACTGGATGTTCCCATGGAAAAACTTGCGGCTATGAGCTATCAAGAAGTGGCATACGAGGTAATGAGCCGTTTTCTTACCGACTTTACAGAAGATGAACTGAAAAACTGTATTGCAAACGCATACGATGCAAAATTTGACACAGAGGAAATTGCACCGCTGACAAAAGCAGACGGTGTTTACTATCTGGAGCTGTTCCACGGCGCAACGATCGCGTTCAAGGACATGGCACTTTCCATTCTGCCGCATCTGATGACGACCGCCGCAAAGAAAAACGGCGTGAAAAATGAGATCGTCATCTTAACTGCTACATCGGGAGATACCGGAAAAGCAGCAATGGCAGGCTTTGCAGATGTGCCGGGCACCAGAATTATTGTATTTTACCCGAAGAACGGCGTAAGCCCGATTCAGGAAAAACAGATGGTAACACAGAAGGGCAAAAATACCCACGTTGTTGCCATCCACGGAAACTTCGACGACGCACAGACCGGCGTGAAGAAAATGTTTAACGACAAAGAGCTTGGAAAAGAGCTGGCAGATAAAGGTTTCCAGTTCAGCTCTGCAAACTCGATCAACATCGGAAGACTCGTTCCGCAGGTCGTCTACTACGTATATGCTTACGCAAACCTGGTGAAAAACGGAGAGATTGCAGACGGAGAAAAGATCAATGTAACCGTTCCGACCGGAAACTTCGGAAATATTCTCGCTGCATTCTATGCAAAACAGATGGGACTGCCGATCGCAAAACTGATCTGCGCTTCCAATGAGAACAAAGTTCTGTTTGACTTCTTCCGCACCGGCGTTTACGACAGAAACAGAGACTTTATTCTGACAACATCACCGTCCATGGATATCCTGATCTCGAGCAATCTGGAGCGTCTGATCTACCGCATCGCCGGAAACAGCGAAGCAGCAGACCGCGAGCTGATGCAGGATCTTGCAAAGGACGGAAAATATGAGATCACCGATGCGATGAAAAAAGAGCTGGCAGACTTCTACGGCAATTATGCATCCGAACAGGAGACAGCAGACGCGATTGCAAAACTGTACAGCGATACCGGATATGTGATTGATACCCATACCGCGGTTGCAGCGGCTGTATACGGAAAATACCGCGAGGAAACCTATGACGAAACCAAGACCGTCATCGCATCTACCGCAAGCCCGTATAAATTTACAAGCAGCGTTCTTGCAGCGATTGCACCGGAGTATGACACCCTTCCAGTACTGGAGCAGGTAGACAAGCTGTCTGCACTTGCCAATACCGAGATTCCGCGTGCGATCGAAGAAATCCGTACTGCACCGGTGCTTCATACGACAGAGTGTGATGTAGATCAGATGCCGGAGACTGTTCGGGCGTTTTTGAAATAAGATAAAGCAGGAGCAGAATTTTAAAACAGGCAGAGCACACAGCAGGCTTTGCCTGTTTTTGCAGGGAGAGAAGAATAAATAATGAAAAATAAAGTAATCAGGGGAGTACTGGCGGCAGCCTGCGTGACAACCGCTGTCAGTGCTGCGAACGTATTTGGAGCAGGCACAGAGCAGAGTCTGGTAAATGAGGCTTCTGCTGTTACACAGGAAGAAACAGAAGAAACATCGGAGGCGGAAACCACAGACGAAAATACGCCGGAGATGACAGAAACGGAGACGCCGGATTCGACAGCGGAAAATGCCGCCTCGGATCTTCCGGCGGCAGAAGTACAGAGCGGAAAGCCCGAAGAGACGGCGGTATCCGTGCAGGCTGGAAGCTATTACCCATGGGTGAATGAGAACGGGATCTGGTATTTTAAGGATCCGGATGGTACCATTGTCAAAGGAGCCTGGAGAGAGTACGACAAGAACCGTTACTACCTGAATAATGATGGAAAAATGGCGGTCGGCTGGAAAAAACTTGATGGAGCCTGGTATTATTTCCAAAGCTGGGGCGGTGTTTACCGGGATGCCTTTTACACCGTGAAAAATGTACCGTATTATTCTGATGCGGACGGAAAAATGGCGACCGGCTGGAAACTGATCGATGATGTGTATTATTATTTTGATGATCAGGGCGCGATGTACCGGAATCGTTTTTTTGAGTATGACAAGAATACGTATTATGTTGATGCGGATGGAAAAATGGCATCCGGGTTCGAACAGATTGACGGGATCTGGTATTACTTCCGAAGCTGGGGCGGCATGGCACAAAACACCTTTCTGACGCATAAAAATAATATTTATCATGTTGATACGGATGGAAAGATGACGACCGGCTGGCTGCAGCAGGATGGAACCTGGTATTATTTCCGAAGCTGGGGCGGCATGTACCGCAGCACCTTTTTCAAAGCACCGACAGGAAGTGCACTTTACTATGCCGATGAGAACGGAAAGATGGCTGTCGGAAAAAAACAGATCGACGGTGACTGGTACTATTTCAAGGACTGGGGCGGCATGTATCAGAATGCATTTATCAAAAACGGAACGAGTGTATGCCATGCGGCTGCAGATGGAAAACTGACCGTCGGCTGGCTGCAGCAGGGCAGTACATATTACTATTTTGATGAAACCGGAGAGCAGTATTTTGACCGCTTTTTTGAATATGACAACAATACATATCGTGTGAATGCAGATGGAAAGATGGTAACCGGCTGGCAGAAAATCAATGGTACGTATTATTATTTCCGGGGCTGGGGCGGCATGTACCGTAGTACCTTTTTCCAGCTTGGCGGTGAAACGTATTATGCCGATGCGGATGGAAAGATGGTGACGGGCTGGCTTTCGAAAGAGAACCAGTGGTATTACTTCCGGGAAAATGGTGCGATGTACCGCAATACTTTCTTTACGCATTTAAACAACAGTTACTATGCCGATGCCAACGGCGTGATGGTGACGGGAGAGCGGACTATTAACGGCGCTTCCTATTACTTTAAAGACTGGGGAGGGATGGCAAAGAACCAGTGGCTCAATGCACAGAAACGGATGGTAAGCGGTGATCCGCAGACGGGCTGGTATTACTTTGGAAGCGACGGAAAGATGGTAAAATCGTATTACGCTCTGCTGAAAAAGAACAGCAGCAACTGGTACTACAGCTTTGACGAAAACGGAGTGTGCATTCTCGGCTCGAGCCAGTATGTGCGTGCAAAGGACAGCGTAAGCGGAAAATATTATACGATGGAGCATCAGTATTACACGGATCCGTCTGTGAGTGACCGTGATTTCTTTGCGGCTATCTGCAGTGCGGAGGCGGGTGTCCAGAGAAAAACAGGTATGACGGCAGTTGCGATGGTCATCCGGAACCGGATGGCGGCACAGAATATTTCGCTCCGCACCGCGATTTATAAACAGCAGCAGTTTGAACCGGCGCGGAACGGAAGTCTGACAAACTATCTGACGGGAATTGCGGAGCAGAGCAGTTCGATTATCAATCAGCTGAAAAATAATGGAGCCTACGGTGCAGTGGATGAATCCCAGTCGATCATGGATGCATATCTGAAGAACGGCACAAAGCGTGTGATCCCGGGCTTTGGCGATACGAGAGATGATTTTGATTATCTATATTTCATGACTCCGAAAGCATTTAAAAATCTGAATATGGATAAAGAAAAATGTGTGACATATACATACACCTATAAATGGACAACTTCCAGCGGAACAGCGCGGGAAGATTCCCATATTTTCTTTGTGAACTGGGTGAAAAAACAGAGCTGATCGGACGTCATATCGAAAGAAGGGGCGAACAAAAGATGACATTACAGGAAACAATCGAACAGATCCATCCGCTTTCGAAAGAGGCGATGGATCGTGCCAAGGCTCACTGGGACGGCATTGCAAAGCCGCTCCACAGCCTCGGAAAGCTGGAGGACGTGCTCATCCAGATTGCCGGAATCACCGGAAAAGAGGAGATTTCGATTGAAAAAAGAGCACTTCTGACGTTCTGTGCGGACAATGGCGTTGTGGAAGAAAACGTGACGCAGAGCGGTCAGGAAGTGACAGCGACAGTTGCGGAAAATTTTCTGCAGGAGAAGGCGACAGCAGCCATTCTCTGCCGCAGTGCGCATGCGGATCTGTTTCCGATTGATATCGGAATGGCGCGCGATACGAAGGTTCCGCGGTATAAAGTTGCGTATGGAACAAAAAATATGGCAAAAGGTCCGGCGATGACAAGGGAAGAGGCCGTTCGTGCGCTTGAAACAGGAATCGCCGTGGCGGAAGAAAAAATTGCGGCGGGCTATCAGCTGATGGCAACCGGTGAGATGGGCATTGGAAATACGACGACGAGCAGTGCAATGGCAGCCGTTTTCCTGAATCAGCCGGTTCCGGAACTGACGGGACGGGGCGCCGGGCTTTCGAGTGAAGGTCTTGCGCGGAAAATTGCAGCGATTGAAAAAGCAATTGCCATCAATCAGCCGGATCCGTCCGATCCCATCGATGTGCTGGCAAAGGTCGGCGGTTTTGACATTGCCGGCATGGCGGGTGTCTTTCTTGCAGGGGCTGCACATGGCGTTCCGGTTGTGATGGACGGCTTTATTTCCTGTGTGGCAGCGCTTCTTGCTGCACGGATTGCACCGTTTGCAAAGGACTATATGATCGCTTCGCACGTATCGAAGGAGCCGGCGGCGCATCTGCTGCTTGCAGAGCTTGGAAAAGAAGCCTTCCTGCACTGCGATATGTGTCTGGGCGAGGGAACGGGCGCCATCATGCTTTTCCCGATTCTGGATCAGGCAAATGCCGTATACCGCGGCATGGCGACATTTGACGAGGCACAGATCGAAACGTATGTGCCGCTGACTTAAAAAAGGCAGGTGAAACGATGATACATCTGGTTACAGGCGGCAGCGGCAGCGGAAAATCGGCGTATGCGGAGCAGTGTATTCTGGATTTTGGCGGAACACGGAGGGTTTATATCGCAACGATGCAGCCGTTCGGTGCGGAAGGGCAGGCGCGTATTGCACGCCACCGGAAGATGCGCGCGGCAAAGAAGTTTTCGACGATTGAGTGTTATACGAATTTAAAAGAAGTGGAGCTGGAACCGGGAAGCGATGTGCTGCTCGAATGTATGTCGAATCTCACGGCAAATGAAATATTTGATCCATCCGGGGCGGGAAAAGCGCGGACGGAGGAGGAAATTCTTGCGGGCGTTTCCCGTCTGGCCCATCAGGCGCGGAATCTGGTTCTGGTGACGAATGAAATTTTTTCGGACGGATACCGATATGAGGAGGAGACGATGGAATACCAGCGGATCCTGGGAAACATTAATGTACGTCTGGCAGAGATGGCGGACTGTGTGACCGAGGTTGTGTATGGGATTCCCGTCAGAATAAAAAAAGAATAAGATGAAAACGATATGGAATAATTTTAAAGTGGCGTTTGCCATGTACTCGAAAATCCCGATGCCGCCGGCAGACTGGGAAAAAGAGAACATGAAATATGCGTTGTGTTTCTTTCCGTGGGTCGGACTGGCTGTCGGTGCAGTTTCGGCGGTGCTTTTCTGGCTGCTGCAGCAGATTGGCGCGGGAAGCATGCTGCGGGCTGCAGTGCTGACGGCAGTTCCGGTTCTGGTGACGGGCGGCATTCACCTCGACGGCTATCTGGATACGATGGATGCGTTAAGTTCCTGGAGAGAAAAACAGCGCCGACTGGAAATCTTAAAAGACCCGCACGCCGGAGCATTTGCGATTATTATGGGATGTCTGTATTTTGTACTGTACGCGGGCGCAGCCGGAGAACTTGTCTGGAAGATTTTTCCGGCGTATGCATTTGGCTTCGCAGTTTCGAGATCGTTCAGCGGTCTTTCGATCGCGTTTTTTCCAAATGCCAATCCGAAAGGAACAGCGGCAGCGTTTGGCATGAGCGCAGAGAAAAAAAGAACGGCGGCGGTGCTTGTTGTGACGATTTTTGCCGTGACGGCGCTCTCAGCTTCGTTCTGCGTCTGGGCGGCACTGGATGTACTGGTTGTATCGGCACTGGTATTCTGTTATTATAAATGGAAAAGCAGTAAGTATTTTGGAGGAATTACAGGAGATCTCGCAGGCTATTTCCTTTCGCTCTGTGAGCTGGCACAGCTCCTGTCTCTTGTGGTACTTTCTCTTGGAATGGAGAACTGGAAATGAAATTAGTAATTGGAGGGGCTTTTCAGGGAAAGCTTGACTTTGCAAAGAAGATGACCGGAAAAGAAACAGGATGGGCCGATGGGGCAGCAGTTTTGAAAGAGGAGCTGTCGGCATGTTCCGGCGTATATGATTTTCAGGAACTGGTCCGCAGATGGCTCCTTCTGGAAGAGGAGACCGGGACTGCACCGGAAGCGGAACTGGAAGAACTGCTGCAGAAAAATCCGGAAATCTGCATTGTTACGAATGAACTCGGTTACGGAGTGGTTCCGATCGAACCCTTCGACCGGAAATGGCGGGAAAAGACGGGGCGCATCTGTACGGAGCTGGCAGCAAAGGCTGATTCGGTAACCCGTGTGGTGTGCGGAATCGGAATCCTGCTGAAAGGTGAGGAAAAACATGATTAAAATTGCAATGATCCGCCATGGAAAAACCTATGGCAATACATTAGGACGGTATATCGGCGTGACGGATGAACCACTGTGTGAGGAAGGGAAAAAAGAGCTGGAACAGCGGACGATGGATACCGTTGAGCTTCTGTTCGTCAGCCCGCTGAAACGGTGTCTGGAAACGGCAGACATTCTGTATCCGTACGCCAAACAGGTCAAAATCCCGGAATTTGCAGAGTGCAATTTTGGTGAGTTTGAGAACAAAAATTATCAGGAATTAAAAGATAATCCGAAATACCAGGAGTGGATTGATTCCATGGCGACGCTTGCCTTTCCGGGCGGTGAGAGCCCGCAGCAGTTCAAGGACCGCTGCATCGCCGGCTTTGACAAGATGGTGGATACGTGTATCCGCCGCCATTACCGCAACGTGGCGATGGTGGTGCACGGAGGCACGATCATGAGTATCCTTGAGCAGTACGGCGTGCCACAGAGGAGTTACTATGACTGGCGAGTAGAAAACGGCTGTGGATATCATCTGTATCTCTCGGAGCAGAACTGGAAAATGGGCCGCAGAGAAGCTGTGGTGGAATCGGAGATAAGGCGGTAAACAAAAATGGTGACAGCAGAATGCCATGCCCATATTTTTATGGACGGTGTGGATTACAAAAAGGCGGCGGCAGCGCATGAAAACGGCCCGCGGGAGGATCTGATCCGGGAACATCTGGCGGCGTATCAGAAGGCAGGGATTTCCTATGTGCGTGACGGCGGAGATCCGTACGGGGCGGGTGTTCTTGCACGGAGCCTTGCGCCGGAGTACGGGATCACATACCGCACACCGGTTTTTGCGATTCACAGGGCAGGCCGTTATGGAAAAATTGTCGGACGCGCATTTTCAGACTGGAAAGAGTATTGTGCGCTTGTGCGTGAAGTACGCCGTGCGGGCGGAGATTTTATCAAGATCATGACGACGGGAATCCTGGATTTCGCGACAAAGGGGCATGTGACCAGTGAGCCGCTTTCCAGGGAGGAGGTTTTTGCAATGACGGCTGCGGCACATGATGCGGGGCTTTCTGTGATGGCGCATGTGAACGGCGCACAGGCTGTGATGGATGCGGCAGAGGCAGGCGTGGACTCGGTTGAACACGGGAACTTTCAGAATGAAGAGAGCATCTGCTGTATGGCAGAGCATGCAACAATCTGGGTGCCGACAATTGTGACGGTTTCGAATCTTCTGGAGAACGGCAGATATCCGGCTGAAACGCTGGCGTGGATTTTTGAGACGCAGAAAAAAGGTCTGCAGCTCGCATTTGAAAAGGACGTTGTGCTTGCGGCGGGAAGTGATGCCGGCGCATACGGCGTACTTCACGGAAAAGGAATCCGGGAAGAAGAGAGTGTAATGCGAAAAATCCTTGGGGCAGAAAATGGGCAGGAGCTGGAAAAGCGGCTTGAGTTTGGAGAAAAAAAGATCCGGGAAAAGTTCTGAAAATTTTCTGCGTTTCAGGCTTTAGAAAAAATTTAGAATTAAACGGGCAGACAATGCTTGCGCTTTCGCCCGGACTATGGTAAGTTTAAATCACTTTTACAAGAACTTTAGAGAAAATGAAACAGGGATATTCTGAGACAGAGGGTAAATGCTATCCTCTGTTTTTTGCGTGCAAAAATGACAGTCTGGATATCCGCATCGACGGAAGGGAGCAAATGAAAGCAAAAGGAAAACTGGGGCTGCAGGGCTTTCTTTCCTTCCTTTTTCTGGCGGCGGGATGGTATCTGATGCAGTATTTCTGCGCCTATGTCGTACTGTCCGGGTCCATGGAACCGGAGATCCCGACGGGATCTGTTGTGGTTGTGGATGGACGGAAGAAGGAATGGAATCCGGGGGATGTGATTACCTACCGGAGAGGAAATATGGTGGTGACACACCGGATCGTGGAAAAGAGCGAGGAAGGATACTGTACTAAGGGGGATGCCAACGCGGAGGAAGATGCAGGCATCGTTTTGGAAAAACAGGTGATCGGGAATGTGATCGTAGCTCTTCCCTGGCTTGGCTTTGGTATCGTCTGGCTCCGGCAGAGAGGAACACTCTTTTTTCTGACCGTGGGAGCGGTGATGCTTTTTACAATCCGGCAGCTTTGGCACGGTAGAAAAATCATGCAGGAAAACAAGTTATAAAAAGAATTAGCAAAATTATTTAGGAAAACAGGAGGAATTGATCTATGAAAAAACAGTGGAAAATCGTATTCTGGGCAGCATCACTGCTTCTGACAGGAGCCCTGGCAGCGGGCGGAACACTGGCGTATCTGACGGATAAGGATTCTGTGACGAACCAGTTTGTTGTGGGAAAAGTAGATATCGAAGGAAATGAACCATCGTACGCACCGGATCCGGACGGAAAGACCAATCATATTGTGCCGACCCAGGTGATTCCGAAGGACCCGCGTATCAAAAATAAAGGTAAAAATGATTCTTACGTCTATATGGATGTTTCCATACCAATCGCAAAAGTGATCGTTGCAGATACATCCGGAAACCGTTTAAACGGCGGGGCAGCCGTCGATACGGAACTGTTTTCGATGAATCAGCTTTCGAAAAAATGGGTGCTGATGTACAAGAAAAAACAGAACAATTCGATGGTATATACATATCTCTACAATGAAGTGCTCGCAGCTGGCAAAACGACGGATCCTTTATTTACGAGCGTGACAGCAGCTAATATCGTGGAAGGGCAGCTGGATGAAAAAGAGGTCGATATTCCGATCAATTATTATGCAATCCAGGCGCTGAATACCGGTGAGGGAAGTACAGCTGCCGAGCGGGCAGCAAAGGCCTGGGAGAAGTATGTAAATCAGAATAATGGGCAGAAGGGGCAGGTAACGGCACCGCAGTCGGAGCCGGAACAGACAGAAGCACCTGGAATTTAAGCAGTTTTCTGGGGGACAAAAGATGAAGAAAAAGACGAAACGGCTGTTTTTCCTTGCGGGTGCGGCCGGGTGTACGATGGCGGCAGCCATTTGGCTGCTGCCGGGAACTTCGGCGTATTTTACAGATCACGAGAATGTCTGGAATCGTATGGTGTTCGGACATAATACAAGTACGATCGATGAAGAATTTCCGACACCGACGCCCGTACCGCCAGGGAAAAGTGTGGTAAAGAAAGTAAAAATCAGAAATGAAGGCTCCGTTGCCTGCTATATTCGTGCGGCACTTATATTCAGTGAACCAATTGAAGCGATTGAGGGACTTGATACGAAAAACTGGGTAAAAGGAGAAGATGACTACTATTATTACAAAAAACCGGTTTCAGAAGGCGAAAGCACGACGGAATTGTTTACCGGAATCCGCGTTGCAAAAGAAATGGAACAGAAAGAACTTGAGGTTTCGGTCTATGAGGAATCGGTGCAGATCCAGAAGGGGAATATGGTATTTCACGGCTATCGGGAGGCATGGGATGCTTATGAGAGAGGTGGTCAGACATGAAAGGAAAACGCGTCAGGATCGGATGTGCGGCGGCAAGTCTTCTGATGGGAATCAGCGGAACGTATGCATATTACCGGAGCAGTGTTGAGACCATTAACAAAATAGCTGTCGGAGATGTAAATATTGGAATCTGGGAATATGAGGAAGACGGGGATGGAGAAAAGAAGTATGAGGGACCGGAAAACGGCATTGTACTGCCTTCCCAGGTGATTTCAAAAATTCCGCGGATCACCAATTATGCTGAACCATGCTATGTCCGGGTAAAGCCTGTGTTTGATGAGGAAGAAACGCAGGATTACCGTCTGGGGGAAGAGGACCTTGGGGGAATCGAGGACGTCTGGCTGAAAGCAGGAGAGTATTATTATTATCCAAAAGTGCTGGGAAAGCAGGAATCTGTCGATTTTTTCCGTACAATCACCATTCCATCTGCGTGGACCAGTGAGGCGGAGGGACAGGTGCTGTCCGTTGAAATCCAGGCGGAGGCCGTACAGGCAGCGAATGTGACGCCGGATTTTACGGCAGAAGCTCCGTGGGGAGAAGAACTGGAAATTGAACAGTGTGTCCACGAGGCGGATAATACCGTTTCGGAGGTTTCGCAGCAGAGCTTCCTCACCGTTTCGTACGAAGGAGCAGCGCGGAATCTGATCTTGGCACCCGACAATTTCTTTCGGAACTTTCCAGTGCTGATGCCGGGAGATGAATGGGAAGATACGTTCACACTGGTGAACACGACAGCAAGCCGTGCAGAATTTTTTCTGCGGACGGAACTTCCGGAAGAACTCAGTGAAACAGAAAAAGAACTGCTTTCCAAGGTGAAACTGGAAATACGAGAGGGAGACAGCGTGATTTATGAAGGTGATTTAGAGAGTGAGGGACTATGGGCAGCAAAAAGTCTTGGAATATGCAGTCCAGATGAACGGAAAGAAATCTGTTTTTCAATCCGTGTGCCGTCAGAACTTGGAGATGAATGGGCACTTCGGAAAAGCGGGGTAAAATGGATTTTTTCTGTCGAAGGAGAAGATCTGCCGCAGGAAGAAGGCCCCTCTATCTGGCACAGCGCGCCAAAAACAGGTCTGCGCGATCCGTCAGCAGCGGTCCCCATTGGAATTGCCGTGACAGGAGCCTTCCTGTTTCTTACCGCGGGCCGGTCTGAAAGGAGGAAAGAATGAAAAGAGCAAAGAAAAGCTTCTGGTTTATCGCAGGAATTCTGCTGTTGTTGGGATTTTGTTTTCGGGAAGATGTTCTGGCTTCGAGTCTTACGAGTCTTCCTTCTCTTTCGAAAGCCGGAATCGGAGAAGTTGTATCATCGGACTCTGTTATTGACGGCCGATATGATTTTACCCCGCTGATCGGAAGTGAGACAAAAATCCGTTTTGGAAGTACAGATGGAAGTACCTGGGACAATCTGTTCTGCAAAAACGGAGAGAGCCATTCGAAATGCTGTTCCACATGGTGGCCGGCGGCCGATGTAAAGGGATGGAGTAATCTCCGTTCCTTCACGCCGCTGGAGTCGAAAAAAGGAAAAATGTATGCGGAATATACGAATGTTGGAGAGTGCCACGGGGAAAATGTAACGATGCGGATCTGGCTGGAAGACTGGCAGAACACGGTTGTACCATCAGGGTATGAGGACGTGGATGCGGTAGTCGTGGCGATTGACCACAATAAGCCGGTCATTGATATTAAAGGTCTGCTCTGGATCAAGGTACGGTTTGCTTATTACGACAGTAAAGGAAATCCGCTGAATGTGAAAGGATATTTTACACTTTCAGATCTGGACTTTAAGCAGGGCTTTTATCTGGCTGATGAGACAGAACATATCTATCTGACGAAGGAGGCAGATGCCAGAATCGTCTACGATGCCAGAACAGAAGCGATCTGGTCGGCAAGACGCGGCTCTGAGCCGGACGGTGGAACAACTCCGGAAAATTCGGAAGGCTGGGTTACATTTACCTTTGAAGGAAATTCCCAGACGATGATTTTCTATGATGGAGGCACTAACGACGCGGTAACTGGTCCCGGCGGCGGAGTGAAAGCACCGAAAAAATGGCCGGATAATTTTGTAAACGATACTTCCAGTACGTACAACAACTGGCATGGAGCATCCCGGGAAACGGGAATAACTGTTGTGCCGTGGAATACTTCGGAATTTGGTTACACAGCGAACGTTCCCTGTCATCTGTCGAAAGTAGGAGATCTTGTAGTGAAAAAAATGGATGCAGAGACAAAAGAAGCTCTTTCGGGTGCAGAATTTACCGTGTACCGCTGGAAAAACAACACCTGGAGTGAATTCAAAAAGATGAACTGGGTGAAAAAAACGGGTTCTTATCTGCTGGAGGGAATTCGGGATACAGACAGTGAAAATGGAAAATTCCGTGTTGTGGAGACAAAGAATCCAGCTGGTTATGCAGGAAGCTGGGAGCAGGAATTTTCCATTGACAAGGAAGGCATGCAGACGATCCATCTGGAGGCAGAAAACACAAGAAAAACAGGCTCACTGAAGATAAAAAAGACGGAAGAAAACTCAGGGAAAGCACTTTCTGGTGCAACATATCAGGTGATTGCGAGCGGAGCAATTACAACGGTAAACGGAACAGTGCTGTTTCCGGATCAGGCGGTAGCAGCTGTGCTGAAAACGGATGAAAATGGAGAGGCGTTCAAAAACGGGCTGGAGTACGGAACGTATCTTGTGCGGGAAACGGCGGCTCCAAATGGATATGTGCTGGATCCGACGGAAAAGAAAATAACGATCGGGGAACAAAACGCACAGATCACACTGACGTTTACAAACTGGAAGAACCGTTTTGTTCTGCAGAAAGTAAGTCAGGGAGACGGAAAAGTGCTTCAGGGAGCAGCCTTTCATATCTGGACGAAAGATGGAAGTTTTGATGAGACAAAAAAGACGGATGCAAATGGAAAAATTGAGCTGACGGGACTTTTGGACGGTGTCTGGTACTATCAGGAGACAGCATCTCCGGAGGGCTTTCTGCTGGACAGCACATGCCGGGAATTTGTGGTAGAAAACGGAAAAATTGACGGTAAATCGGAACTGTCGGTGACGGTCGAAAATGATGGAACACATCTGACAATTGAAAAAATAGATGCAGAGAGCGGAAAACGAATTTCCGGCGCAAAGCTGGTATTAAAAGATATGGATGGAAACCGTGTGGACAGCTGGATTTCAGGAGGAAGCGGCCCGCATGAACTGGAAAAATTAAAGCCGGGTTCTTATGTCCTTGTGGAGGAGGCCGCGCCGGATGGATACCTTGCGGCAGAACCGGTTTCGTTTGTGCTGGAGGCAAAACAGGAAGTGCAGACCGTGACGATGAAGGATCTTGCATGTGAAACCTTGACGATTACAAAGAAGATCAAGGCGGATGAGATTACATGGGCGCATGGAAATCCAACGTTTCTGTTTTCCGTGAAGGGAAAGGATCTGTATGGAAAAGAACATACATACCAATGCTATCTTACGTTTACAAAAACACAGGTGGAGAAAACGACAGATCAGGACGGCTACACGGAACAGTCGGTACAGATCCGGGGAATTCCGGCAGGAAACGATTACCGGGTACAGGAGAAGAAGGTGCTGCGGTATTCGCTTATGCAGGTGACAGGTACGAAGAATGTTACCGTGAAAAAACTAGAAGAGCCGGCATATGGAAAAGATCCTGCGCGCGTCTTTTCGGTATCGGTAAATCTTTGCGGACATCCCAAAGAAAGTGAGGTTGTATTTGAAAATCAGAAATACCGCTGGGATGATTATGGACACAACAGTATTGTAAAAAACCGGATTCCGGTTGAATAACAAAACGGAAAAACATTCCACCATCGGTTCGGGTGGTGGAATGAAAACAAAATGGAGAGAGAAAAAAATCAGCAGAAAAAGAAGAGGGATTGCAGTTCTAACATTGGCGGCACTTTTTTTCTGGTATCTGCCGCAGATTCAGGTAAGCCGGCAGATTCGAAAAGAACAGGAAGAAGCGGTGGAGAGGTATGTCAGAGAAGAAAAAGAAGAGAACAAAGAGGAAAACGAAAAAAGCGAAGAAGTGCAGGAGCAGGAACCGGGCAGTACAGATCAAAATCTGTTTCGGACAATTGATTTTGCAGGACTTCGATCAAAAAATAGAGAAATCTGCGCGTGGCTCTGGATTCCGGGCTGCGCCTTAGATGTTCCGGTTGCGCACGGGCAGGATAACGCATATTATCTGACACACGATGCGTTTTGCAGGGAGCGGATTTACGGCAGTATTTTTGCACCGTGTGATACACCGGAGGATTTTTCTGAACGTCACACGATTTTATATGGGCATAATATGCGAGATGGAACGATGTTCGGAGGATTGAAAAAGTATCGTGAGGCGTCGTGGGAACAGGAAATTCCGTATCTGTACCTGTATTTGCCGGGTGAAGCATGGCAGTGCCGTATTTGGAGTGTGGAGGAGACGGATGCCAAAAGTGATGTTTACCGGCTGGGAGCATGGAGCGATGCGGACTGGAATGCATGGGTACAGGAAAGAAAAGAAAACAGCATTATCTTTGGCAGCGGTGAGGAAAAGGAAGTTCAAAAGATACTTACCCTTTCCACCTGCATTGGTGACGGCAGCAGTTCACAGAGACTGGCTGTACATGCGGCGGTGGAGATGATTTTTGCAACAAAATCTGGAAGGGAAGAGGGTTCTGTGCTAGAATAAGACAGAATCAAAAGACTTATGATACAGAGCAGGAAAAAGGATGGCGATAAGACATGAAAGAACTGTACACGGCAGCAGGAATTTTTGTTGTTCTGATACTGCTGGGAGTTTGGATGGTACAGAATAACAGAAATGAACAGGAAAAGAAGCTGGTACAACTGCGGAAGAAATGGGGAAAAAAGCAGGAGAAACGGACAGAACGGGAAAAGAAAGAAAAACTGGAAGCGTGTCTGAGACGAAAAGCAGGGGAAAACTTCTGCGTGGACGCGATTACCTGGAATGACCTGGATCTCGATGCGGTTTTTGACACAGTTGACCACACAGTGTCGGTGTGCGGGGAAGAATATCTGTACACGGTGCTTCGGATGCCGGTCACAACAACAGAAATCAGGGAAGAGCGGGAACGGCTGATGAAGCTTTTTGCAGAGAACCAAAAAGCCAGAGAAGCAGTGCAGAAAGCACTTCTTTTGATGGGAAAAGAAAAGATGAATCCGCCGACAGAAGAAATAGCTGTACTGATGGAGGCGGAGCCGGGAGAGAAGGGGAAATATCTTCTGATGGCCGGTATTGCTGTGCTTGGAATTGGACTGCTGTTTGCACTGCCTCCGCTGGGTGTGTCTGTTCTGTTTGCTTCTATGGTCGGCAACGGACTGATGCATGGAAGGGAGAGCAAAAAGCTGGAGAGTGCATTAAAAGCGTTTGGCTGTATCCTGCGGCTGCAGCGGACAGCCAGGGAACTTGGAAAAGAAAAAATTTCCGGACTGGAAATGTATCAGAAGCGTCTGGAAGAACAGGAAAAACAACTCCGTCCGATTACAAGAAAATGCAGAACACTTGTGAATACGAAAGAATCGCAGGGCGGTGCAGCAAACATGATTTTTGCATACTTTCACACGTTTTTTCTGCTGGATCTGATCGAGTATTCTTCGGTTGTTTCCGGAGTGAAATCGTATGAAAAAGCGATTCTGCAGATGGCAGAGGATCTTGGATTCCTGGACTTTGCACTGTCTGCAGCATCGTACCGGGAGAGCCTTTCGTATTACTGCCGGCCGGAATTCCTGGATGAGAAAAAGGCGGGCTGTCGGATCGATGTGGAGGAGCTTTATCATCCGCTTCTGACACATCCGGTGGCAAACAGTCTGTATGCGGAGGGCGGAATTCTGCTGACCGGCTCGAATGCGTCGGGAAAATCCACATTTATGAAAAACATGGCAGTGAATGCGATTCTGGCACAGGCACTGAACACGAGTCTTTCGAAGCGGTACCGCGGTGTTGTGTGCCGGATCATGACATCCATGGCACTCCGCGATAATCTGGCACGGGGAGAGAGTTACTTTGTTGTGGAAGTAAAATCTTTAAAACGGATTCTGGAGGCAAGCCGTGAAAAAACACCGCTTCTGTGCGTCATTGATGAGGTGCTGCGGGGAACAAACACGACGGAGCGGATTGCAGCGTCAGAGAGTGTGCTTGCTGCCCTGCGCCGTGCAAATGTGCTCTGTCTTGCAGCAACACATGATACTGAACTGACGTATCTGCTGGAAGATCTCTACACCAATTATCATTTTGAAGAGCAGATTACCGCGCAGAGTATTTCCTTCCCGTATCGCCTGGAACAGGGGCCGGCAAGAGGAAAGAATGCGATTGCGCTGCTTGGAAATATGGGAATTGATGAAAAAATTGTAAAACAGGCAGAAAGAAGAGCTGCGGAGTTTGAAACAACAGGAAGCTGGGAAAAGAATAAGTTTCTGAGATAGAAAAACAGCCGGGAAAAATTGATCTTTTTTGAAAAAATATGCGAAAATGGTTCAGCATTTTTTCATTGTGTGTTATGATAAAATAGATCGCGTGGTCCGGCAGAAAAACCGCCGGATCTGTTAAGGAGAAAAACATGAGCAGGACAGGCTTGGAAGATGCATATATTATGCGCGGCAGCAAGAAACTCCGCATGGGATATACGACGGGTTCCTGCGCTGCAGCGGCAGCGCGGGGAGCGGCGTTTATGCTGCTTTCCGGGAAAGAAATACAGGAAGTGAAAATCCATACGCCAAAGGGCATTGTTCTGAATCTGGAATTGCTGGATATCCGGAGAAGTGCCGAAAAAGTAAGCTGTGCCGTCCGAAAAGACGGCGGGGATGATCCGGATGTGACAGATAAAGCATTGATTTACGCGGAAGTGACGTTTGGAACAGAAGAGGGAATTGTAATCGATGGAGGATTCGGCGTCGGGCGTGTGACAAAGCCGGGGCTGGATCAGCCGGTCGGAAACGCGGCGATCAACCATGTACCGCGCCAGATGATCCGCGAGAATGTGGAGGAGATTCAGAAAAAACTCGATGATTTCCGCGCACTGCAGGTTATCATCTCCGTACCGGAAGGGGAAGAACTGGCAAAGCATACATTCAATCCGAGACTTGGCATCACCGGCGGCATTTCAATCCTTGGAACGAGCGGGATTGTAGTGCCGATGAGCGAGGAGGCGCTGATTTCCACGATCCGCGTCGAGATGGAAATGCGGAAAGCACAGGGTGACCGCGTCCTTCTGGTGACACCGGGAAATTACGGACAGGACTTCTTAAAAACGTATCCGTGGGTCCGTGCAGACCATTCCGTTAAGTGCAGTAATTACGTCGGAAAAACACTGGAATTTGCAGCTGAGCTCGGCTTTGACGCCATCCTTTTTGTGGCACATCTTGGAAAATTTGTCAAGGTGTCCGGCGGAATTATGAATACCCATTCCCACGAGGCAGACTGCCGTGCGGAGCTTCTTACGGCGCAGGCGGTGCGTGCAGGGGCGGATCTTGCACTGGCAAAAAAACTGCTGGAGACCGGAACGACGGAAGAAGCGGTGCAGATTTTAAAGGAAGCAGGATGCCTGAAAGAGACCATGGAAAAAGTGACAGAAAAAATTGCTTTTTACATGAATTACCATATTGAGGGCAGAGTGCAGACGGAGGCGATTGTTTTTTCAAGCAATGAGGGCCTGCTCGGGGAAACCCCGGGAGCGGGAGAACTTCTGGAGCGCCTGCGGGAGCAGGAAGAAAAAGAAAACAGAAAAGAGTAAAAACAAAATGACAGGAATTTTATTTGGAACAGGAATCGGACCGGGAGACCCGGAGCTTATGACGTTAAAGGCCGTCCGTCTGATCCGGGAAAATGATACGATTGCAGTACCAGGAGAGAAACCGGAAGAGAGCATTGCCTACCAGATTGCTGTTCAGGCAGTGCCGGAACTGGCAGAAAAAGAGCTCGTTGCTATTCCAATGCCGATGACAAAGAATGCCAAAGAACTGGAGGAAAATCACCGGCGCGGTGCAGAAAAAATAGAGGAGCTGCTGGATGCAGGAAAAAACGTAGTATTTCTGACACTCGGAGATCCAACCGTGTATTCTACCTACCTTTATGTACACAGACGGGTACTGGAAGACGGTTACGATGCGAGAATTGTAAGCGGTGTTACATCGTTCTGCGCGGCAGCAGCATCTCTTTCCGAGGGACTGGTGGAAAATTCCGAAGAACTGCATGTGATTCCGGCGTCTTATCAGATTGAAGATGCACTGGAACTTTCAGGAACAAAGGTTCTGATGAAAGCGGGTAAAAAGATGCCGGCTGTGAAACAGTTCCTGAAGGAAAAGAACTGCCGGGCGGTGATGGTAGAAAACTGCGGCATGGATACGGAACAGAAGTATTTCAGCGCGGAAGAAATCCCAGACCAGGCAAGTTACTATTCACTGATTATTGTAAAAGAAAAGAGGAAAAAATAGATGGTACATTTTATTGGAGCGGGCCCCGGAGCCCCGGATCTGATTACGGTAAGAGGACAGAAGCTGCTTGGTGAGGCGGACATTATCATTTATGCAGGTTCTCTTGTCAATCCGGCACTGCTGGATCTGAAAAAAGAGGGCTGTGTGGTATATAACAGTGCAACCATGACGCTGGAGCAGGTGATTGATGTTATGAAAGAGGCCGAAAGCAAAGGCCAGACTGTGGCAAGACTCCACACGGGAGATCCGTGCCTGTACGGTGCAATCCGCGAACAGATTGATGCGCTCGATGCCCTTGGAATCGCTCACGATGACTGTCCGGGTGTCAGCTCTTTCTGCGGAGCGGCTGCTGCCCTTGAAATGGAATATACGCTGCCGGATATCTCCCAGAGTGTTGTCATCACCAGAATGGCCGGAAGAACACCGGTTCCGGAGCGGGAGAGCATTGCGTCTTTTGCGGCACATCAGGCAACGATGGTTGTATTCTTAAGCACGGGACTCTTAGAGGAACTTTCCCGTGAGCTGATTGCAGGCGGCTATACGGCAGATACTCCGGCAGCGATCGTTTACAAAGCAACCTGGCCGGAGGAGAAGACGTTCGTCTGCACCGTTGGAACACTTGCCGAGACGGCGAAAAAGAACCAGATCACCAAGACAGCGCTGATGATCATCGGAAATGCCGTTTCCCAGGGAAATTACCGCAGAAGTGATCTGTACAATCCGACGTTTACCACCGAATTCCGAGAGGCAGAAAAATAAGATGAAAATAGCCATAGCAAGTTTTACAAGAAACGGATGCGTCTGGAATCAAAAACTCTGTGCGGCACTGAAAAAACACAGCTGTGAAGGATATGCACTGGAAAAGTACGGGAAAGAAGCGGGAATTCCTGCGATTGCACCGTCGCTTCCTGCATGGACAGAGCGCATGTTTCAGAAAATGGATGCGATTTTGTTTATCGGGGCGTGCGGGATTGCGGTGCGCAGTATTGCACCGTACGTGAAAAGTAAAAAGACAGATCCGGCGGTTCTGTGTATGGATGAACAGGGAAAGTTCGTGATTTCATTACTTTCCGGCCATATCGGCGGAGCAAACGAGCTGACGGAAGAAGTTGCAGCTGTAACGGGTGCGGTTCCGGTCATTACAACGGCAACGGATGTCAATCACAAGTTTGCGGTCGATGTCTTTGCTGTAAAAAATCATTGTGAAATTTGTGAGATGGAGCTGGCAAAAGAGACAGCGGCGCTTCTGGTGGACGGAAAAACGGTTGGATTCTGCAGCCGTTTTCCGGTGGAGGGAACAAAACCGGAGGAACTGATCCCGGAAGAGGCGGCAAAACCGTCGATGGGAATCTGCATTACCACATCGGAAGAGGATTCGCCATATGAGAGAACACTTCACCTGATCCCGAAGGTGATCACCGTCGGCATCGGCTGTAAGAAGAATACACCGGCCGGCCGGATTGAAGAAAAGGTTCTTGCGGCACTTGCGGCGGCCGGGATTTCTCCAAAAGCAGTTCGACAGGCGGCAAGTATTGATCTGAAAGCGCAGGAGCCGGGAATTCTGCAGCTGGTGGAAAAGTATGGCTGGCAGTACCGGACCTTTTCTGCAGAAGAACTGGAAACGGCGGAGGGGGAATTTACGCCGTCTCCGTTTGTGAAGAAGATTACAGGAATTGACAATGTCTGTGAGCGCAGCGCAGTTCTTGCCGGCGGCAGACTGATAAAGAAAAAAAAGGCAGCGGACGGTGTAACAGTTGCACTGGCTGCGGCGGACTGGAGGGCAGTATTTTGAGTACAATTTTTGTCGTGGGCATCGGCCCCGGAGCATATGAAAAAATGACGATCGAGGCGGCGGATGCGCTGCGGAACTGCGATGTGATCATCGGCTATACCGTCTATGTGGATCTGGTAAAAGAACATTTTGCAGGAAAAGAATTTCTGACGACGCCGATGCGGAAAGAGGTGGAGCGCTGCCGTCTGGCATTTGAAACTGCGGCAGAGGGAAAACAGGTTGCTATGATCTGCAGCGGAGATGCCGGCGTTTACGGTATGGCAGGTCTGATGTATGAGCTTTCGGAAGAATGGCCTGATATTGAAATTAAGGTAATTCCAGGCGTGACCGCCGCAACGGGAGGCGCTGCCGTTCTTGGTGCACCGTTGATCCACGATTTCGCCCTGATCAGCCTGAGCGATCTTCTGACACCGTGGGAGAAAATTGAAAAACGTCTTCTGCTGGCATCGGAAGCGGATTTTGTCATCTGTCTTTATAACCCGGGAAGCCATAAGAGAGCGGATTATCTGGAAAAAGCGTGTGATCTGATGCTTCGTTACAAAGCGCCGGAAACCGTCTGCGGAATCGTAAGCCAGATCGGAAGAGACGGGGAGACGAGCCGGACCATGACGCTTGCAGAACTTCGCAATACAAAAGTGGATATGTTTACGACGGTATTTATCGGAAACAGTCAGACAAAGGAAATCCGGGATCACATGGTAACGCCGAGGGGATATCGCTATGAATAAAGTAATCGTCTTTGCCGGAACGACGGAAGGCCGGGAAATCTGCAGTTTTCTGAAGAAATATGAGATTGCATCCCTTGCCTGTACGGCGACAGAATACGGCAAGTGCCGGATCGAGGAGGGCGGTGCCCTGACGGTTCGAAGCGGAAGACTGACAGAAGAAGAGATGGAACAGCTTTTTGGCGAAGAACAGCCGGAAATGGTTATTGATGCAACCCATCCGTATGCCGATCTTGTGTCGGAAAATATCCGGTCTGCATGTGAAAAAGCAGGAAAAACGTATCTTCGGCTGCTGCGGCCGTCGCTTGCGGCAGATCCATCCTGCGTCATGGTCGATACGACAGAAGAAGCGGTATCGTATCTGGCGGGCACAGAGGGAAAGATTTTGGTGACAACAGGAAGCAAGGAACTCGCAAAATTTGCAGAGCTTCCGGATTATAAAAACCGTGTGTATGCCCGGGTGCTGCCGTTGCCAGGCGTAATTGCATCCTGCGCGGAACTTGGATTTGATGCCGCACATACCATAGGCATGCAGGGACCGTTTTCTATGGACATGAACGTTGCAATGCTGCAGTCGTTCCATGCCGAATGGATGGTAACGAAGGAATCCGGAAGAAACGGCGGCTTTGAAGAAAAAATTGAGGCAGCAAAAAAGGCCGGTGTCCGTGTCGTTCTGATCGGCCGTCCGAAAGAGGAAGAAGGACTCTCGGAGGACGAGGTCAAGCGGTATCTCGTTGAAAAATTTGATCTGTCCGTGAAACGGGACGTCGTGATCGCCGGAATCGGACCTGGTGCAGAAGCACAGATGACGCTGGCGCTCGTAGACGCGTGTGAGCAGGCGGATGTGCTGATCGGTGCGGGACGCATGACAAAAGCAGTAGAAAAATATCAGAAGCCAATGCTTGCAGAATACAGCCCGGAAAAGATTTACGAGTATCTGAAGGCGCACCCGGAATATGAAAAGATTGTTCTTCTGCAGTCGGGTGATGTCGGCTTTTACAGCGGAGCAAAGAAACTTCAGGCCGTCCTTGCGGAAGATGCGGATTTTTCTGTCCGTGTAGAGCCGGGAATTTCTTCGCTGGTTTATTTCTGTGCCAAAATCGGAGTGTCCTGGGAGGATGCAGCATTTGTGAGCCTGCACGGGCAGCACTGCAACTTTCTGGAGACGGTCCGCCGAAACCGGAAAACTCTGGCGATCGCCGGCGGAAAGGGCAGTGTCAGGGAAATCTGCCAGACGTTAAGTTCGTACGGCTGGGAGCAGATTGTGCTGCATGTGGGAACGGATCTGTCGTATCCGGAAGAACAGATTGTGACAGGAACCCCATTCGAACTTGCTAAAATGGAGTTTGCTCCGCTTGCGGTTCTTCTGTTTGAAAACCCGAATCCGGAACCGGAGTTTACAGCCGGCATGGCAGATGAAGTATTTCTGCGTGACAAAGTACCGATGACCAAGCGGGAAGTGCGCAATGCATCTCTTTCTCATCTGCAGCTTTCTTCGAATTCTGTTGTCTATGATATTGGATCGGGCACAGGTTCTGTTTCGATTGAGATGGCGCTTCGTGCAGCACAGGGAAAGGTATATGCGATAGAAAAAAATCCGGCAGCCGTTGCACTTCTGCAGGAAAATAAAAAGAAATTTGCAGTGGATCATCTGGAAATTATTGAGGGAACTGCACCGGAAGCACTCGAAGCACTCCCGGTTCCGACGCATGCATTTATCGGCGGGTCTGCCGGAAACTTAAAAGAGATTCTGGAACTGCTCCTGCGGAAGAATCCGAACATCCGCGTGGTATTAAATACAGTAACCGTGGAAACATTAGCGGAGGCAGCATCGTGTTTCAAAAAACTTGCGTTTGAAGAGCCGGAAATCGTCTGCCTGCAGGCTTCCAATGCGAAAAAGGCCGGAAGAAGCCATCTGATGATTGCCCAGAATCCGGTTTATATCTTTACAGCCCAGGGAGGTGCCAAAGAATGAAAGCACCAAGAATCATGCTGGCAGCAGGAAGGAGCGGAAGCGGGAAAACGATGATCACCTGCGGACTGCTCCGTGCACTGCAGCAGATGGGAAAGCAGCCCGCAGCGTTTAAATGCGGCCCGGATTATATCGATCCGATGTTTCACGAACAGGTAATCGGCGCCCCGTCGTGTAATCTGGATCCGTTTTTCACAGAGGAAGAAACAACACAGTATCTGTTCTGCAAACATGCAGCGGGTCATGACATTTCCGTATTGGAAGGCGTTATGGGGTATTACGACGGTCTTGGCGGAATTTCTACCAAAGGCAGCGCCTACGATCTCGCCGGTATGACAAAAACGCCGGTTCTTCTGGTTGTCGATGCCAAAGGCATGAGCGTTTCAGCGCTTGCCTTTATCAAGGGATACCTGCAGTACAAAGAGGACAGCAGGATCGCCGGTGTAATCTTTAACCGGATGTCAGAGATGCTGTACCGGGAGATCGCGCCGATGGCGGAAAAAGAACTTGGCATTTCCTGTGTCGGCTTTGTGCCGGAACTGAAGGAATGCCACTTAGAAAGCCGCCACCTCGGCCTTGTGATGCCGGATGAGGTGGAAAATCTGCAGGAGCAGGTCAATCTGCTTGCAGAAACACTGCAGAAGACACTGGATTTTGAAAAAATTCTTGCGATTGCAGAAGGGGCAGAAGAGCTCTCGGGAAAAATGCCGGAAGTCCTGCGTAAGGTGACAGAAAGCGAAGCAGCCGCCAAGGTGCGTGCTGCGAAGCCGATTCTTGCCGTTGCAAAGGATGAAGCATTTTGTTTCTTTTATCGGGATAATCTGGAGCTTCTCGCGTCGCTTGGAGCCAAAATCGAATATTTTTCGCCGCTTTCCGATGCGGAGCCGCCAAAGAATACAGACGGATTTCTGTTCTGCGGCGGCTACCCGGAGCTGCACGCAGAAGAGCTTTCGGAAAACCAGACCATGAGAACGAAGATCCGCGATAACATCCGTCAGGGAATGCCGGTTCTTGCAGAATGCGGCGGTTATATGTACCTGTCAGAATCCATGGAGGATATGGATGGAAATGTGTATCCTATGGTACAGGCTGTTCCGGGAAATGTTTACCGGACAAAAAAGCTGGGAAGATTCGGCTATATCACCCTCACGCCAAACACGAAGGATACCTTTCGGAACGGCGGAAATCCGGTGCGCGGCCATGAGTTCCATTACTTTGACAGCACAGACTGCGGAAGTGCATGGCATGCGGCAAAACCGCTGCGGAAGCGGAACTGGGAATGCATTCATGCGACAAAACGGATGATGGCGGGATTCCCGCATCTTTACTATATGGCAAGTCCGCACCTCGCACTGGAATTTCTGGAGCAGTGTGTCTCTTACCGGAAAGAACAGGAGAAAACAAGATGAAAACAGCATTAGCAGCCCTGATTGTGGGCTATGGATTGGACCTGCTGCTTGGAGATCCCTCCTTTTTGTACCATCCGATCCGTGTGATCGGAAATCTCATTGCCCTGCTGGAAAAATGGCTGCGGAAGGTATTTCCGAAAACACCAAAGGGAGAGCTTGCCGGAGGAGTTTTTCTCGTGATCCTCGTCTGTCTGGCGGGATACGGTGTTCCGGCACTGCTGCTCTTTGCGGCATTTAAAATTCATCCGGTCATCGGCTTCCTTCTGGAGGTTCTCTGGTGCTGGCAGATTCCGGCAACGAAATGCCTGAAGGATGAGAGCATGAAGGTCTATCAGAAATTAAAAGAAAACGATCTTCCGGGGGCGCGCTATGCGGTTTCCATGATCGTAGGACGTGATACGGAAAATCTTTCGGAAACAGGAGTGACGAAAGCTGCCGTGGAAACGATCGCGGAGAATACGTCGGACGGTGTCATTGCACCGCTCCTCTTTCTTGCCATCGGCGGACCGGCATTAGGCTTTCTGTATAAGTCCATCAATACCATGGATTCCATGGTGGGATACAAAAATGACAAATATCTGTATTTTGGACGGTGTGCGGCAAAGCTGGATGATGTCGTCAATTACATACCGGCGAGAATCAGCGCATGGCTGATGATTCTTGCGTCTGCATGCGAGCGCATGAACTGGAAAAATGCAGAAAAAATTTACAAACGCGACCGTTACTGCCACGCCAGCCCAAATTCTGCGCAGACAGAAGCAGTTATGGCAGGGGCGCTGGAAGTACAGCTTGCCGGAGATGCCGTGTATTTCGGCAAAGTCGTAAAGAAACCAACGATCGGCGATGACATCCGCCCGGTCGAGGCGGAAGATATCAAAAGAGCAAATCATCTGATGTATCTGACCTCGTTCCTCGGACTGGTGTTCTTTGCGGGAATCCGCGCGCTCTTTTTATTTCTGTAAAAAGAGAAGATAGAAACACAACGGAAAAGAGAAAGGAAGGCATATGGTATGAGACAAAATCCACATGGAGGAGACATTTACATGAAAAAATGCAGAGTCGATTTTTCTGTGAATGTCAATCCTCTTGGAGCTCCGGAAAGTGTGAAAGAGGCGGTGAGAAAGAGCGCGGAATCGGTGGAACAGTATCCTGACGCACTGTGCCGGGACCTGACCCGGGCACTGTCGGAAAAGGAGCAGCTTCCAGAAGAAAATATCCTGTTTGCAAACGGCGCCGCGGAGCTTATTTTTGCCCTGACACAGGCTCTCCGCCCGAAAAAAGCGCTGATTGCAGCGCCGGGATTTGCAGAGTATGAAGCAGCACTTTCAGCGGCAGGGTGTTTTATCCGTATGTATCTGCTGCAAAAGGAAAAAGGCTTTCTTTTACAGGACGATTTCTGCGATGATCTGACCGACGATCTGGATCTTGTTTTTTTATGTAATCCAAATAATCCAACCGGCATTACGATTCCGCAGGAGCTTCTTTTAAAGATCCTGGATAACTGCCGGGAGCGTAACATCTATCTGGTGCTGGATGAGTGTTTCATAGAATTTCTGCCGGAGCCGGAAAAAGTGACGATGCAGGGAAAACTGGACGAATATCCGAATCTGCTGATTCTGCGTGCGTTCACAAAGATTTACGCAATGCCGGGCCTGCGTCTTGGCTATCTGCTCTGCAGCGACGAGGATCTGCTGGATCGGATCAGCCGCAGCATGCAGTCGTGGAATGTTTCGATTCCGGCGCAGATGGCAGGCCTTGCCGCCCTGAACGAGGATGCTTACGTCAAAGAAGCACGGGAACTGATCGGAAAAGAACGCGCCTGGATGAAAGCAGAACTGGAAAAAGCAGGTCTTACCGTATGGGATTCCTGTGCAAATTATCTGTTCTTTGAGGGACCGAAGGGACTTGCCGCACGGCTGGAAAAAGGCGGCATTCTGATCCGCGACTGCTCCAACTACCCGGGCCTTGCCGACGGATATTACCGTGCAGCCGTACGTACACATGAAGAAAACCAGATTCTGACAGAAGCCGTTTCACAGATTCTGCAGTGGTTTTAGGAGGAAAAACGATGGCGAAAGTAATTATGATACAGGGAACGATGTCAAATGCGGGAAAAAGTCTGCTTGCGGCGGGCTTATGCCGGATTTTCCATCAGGACGGATACCGTGTGGCGCCGTTCAAATCACAGAATATGGCGCTGAATTCGTTTATTACGAGAGAAGGCCTTGAGATGGGACGTGCACAGGTCATGCAGGCGGAAGCGGCCGGGATCGAACCGTCCGTTTTGATGAACCCGATTCTGTTAAAGCCGACGAATGACACCGGTTCGCAGGTGATTGTAAACGGTGAGGTACTGGGAAACATGAGTGCGCGGGAATATTTTTCCCACAAAAAAGAGCTGATCCCGGACATCATGAAAGCGTACCATGCACTGGAAGAACAGTATGATATCATTGTGATCGAGGGAGCCGGAAGTCCGGCGGAGATCAACCTGAAAGCCGATGATATCGTCAATATGGGAATGGCAAAGCTTGTGGATGCACCGGTGCTCCTCGTCGGAGATATTGACCGCGGCGGCGTTTTTGCTCAGCTTTACGGTACCGTAGAGCTTTTAGAGCCGGATGAGCGCGACCGCATCAAGGGTCTGATTATCAACAAATTCCGCGGGGACAAAACCATCCTGGACCCGGGCGTTGTGATGCTGGAAGAAAAAACACACATCCCGGTGGTCGGCGTGGCGCCGTATCTCCACATCGAAGTGGAAGACGAGGACAGTCTGACCGAGCGATTCACCAGAAAAGAGGAGATCGGTCTCATTGACCTTGCGGTCATCCGTCTCCCGCGTATTTCAAACTTCACCGATTTCAACCCGTTCGAGCGGATCGAAGGCGTATCACTCCGCTACGTAAGCTCTGTCTCCGAACTGAAAAATCCGGATATGATTCTGCTTCCGGGAACGAAAAACACGATGGAGGATCTGCTCTGGATGCGTCAGAATGGTCTGGAAGCGGCCGTACTGAAGGCGGCTGCGGCCGGAAAAGTAATTTTCGGTGTCTGCGGCGGCTTCCAGATGCTCGGAGATACGCTGAGCGATCCGCTGCATGTCGAAGCCGGCGGAATGATCAAAGGAATGGGACTCCTGCCGATGGATACCGTATTTGCCGGTGAAAAGACGAGAACCCGCGCGGAGGGCGCTTTTGGAAAAACAGAAGGCGTTCTTGCCGGGATCGAGGGAACCCGGATTGAGGGCTATGAAATCCATATGGGAGAAACGGTGCGGAAAGAAGGAACAGAAGCATTCACGTTCATCAATGATCAGAACCGTGCTGATTCGGATAAGCTGGACGGTGCACAGAAAGGAAATGTGTACGGTACGTATGTGCACGGCATTTTCGACAAAGAAGAAGTTGCCGAGCGGATCGTGGAAGCACTTGCAAAGAATAAGGGAATTGCCATGGAGCAGATTCACGGTGTCGATTACCAGACATTCAAAGAGACACAGTACGATATTCTCGCAGATGCGCTGCGCGAGCATCTCGACATGAAGAAGATTTATCAAATTCTGGAAGAAGGGGCATAAAGATGAAGATAGAACTGGAGCAGGTAAGCCCGCACGAGATTGAAAAGAGAAGCTTTGAAATTATTACGGAAGAATTAAACGGAAGAACGTTTCCAGAGGATCAGGAACTGGTTGTAAAGCGGTGTATCCACACAAGTGCGGATTTTGATTATGCGGATAATCTCTGCTTTTCGGAGCATGCGGTGGCAAAAGGCATCGAGGCGATCCGGGAGGGAGCCTGCATTGTGACGGATACGCAGATGGCAAGATCCGGCATCAACAAAAAGGTGCTTGCGCGCCACGGCGGTGAAGCGCTCTGCTTTATGTCAGACGAAGATGTTGCGGCAAGAGCAAAAGAAACCGGAAGCACCCGCGCGGCAGCCTGCATGGAAAAAGCGGCGGAGCTGGATAAAAAGCTGATTATTGCGGTTGGAAATGCGCCGACGGCACTGGTCCGCCTCTATGAACTGATCGGGGAAGGAAAAATAAAACCGGCGCTGATCATCGGAGTTCCGGTCGGTTTTGTCAATGTGGTACAGTCCAAAGAACTGATTATGCAGACCAATATCCCGTATATCGTGGCACGCGGACGAAAAGGCGGCAGCAATATCGCGGCGTGCATCTGCAACGCACTCCTGTATATGATGGATCAGGACCGCGGATATTAAAAATAGATGAAAAAACGGAAAGCAGAAGTCTTGACAGATTTCGAATCACCGTTTATACTATGGAACATGGAAAAAGGCTTGGAAGGGAACAAGTAGACGTACAAAAACGCGGACAGAAAGCAGCCGGCAGATGAGAGGCGCATGCAGGTTCTGTACGATTCGAATACATCCCGGAGTTGCGCACCGAATAAAACGGGCGGCAGAAGAACTATGATGCACGTTTTTAGTAGGCTGCGACGTAAGAGACGAACGTTACAGCGTCAGGGTATTCAGAGGCTTTGGATACCGACAAAGGCAGCTGCCGTGAGACAGCTGTGAAGTAAGGTGGTAACACGGGAGATACGGGCTCTCGTCCTTTGAATCGGAAAGGACGGGAGTTTTTTTGTATAAAAAACTTTGGTCCCAGACGGTAACACATACCCGAAAGTCAACCGAAAAAAGGAGAAAAACAAAATGCAGATTTATGACGAACTGATCGCCAGAGGCCTTCTGGCACAGGTAACCGACGAAGATGAAATCAGAGACCTGGTAAACAATGGAAAAGCAACGTTCTATATCGGATTCGACTGCACCGCAGACAGTTTGACTGCAGGTCACTTCATGGCACTGACCCTGATGAAACGGATGCAGATGGCAGGAAACAAACCGATCGCCCTGATCGGCGGCGGCACCACCATGATCGGTGACCCGTCCGGAAGAACCGATATGAGAAAAATGCTGACCCGCGAGGAGATCGACCACAACGCAGAGTGCTTCAAACGTCAGATGGAGCGTTTCATCGAGTTTGGCGAGGGAAAAGCTATGATGCTCAACAACGCAGACTGGCTGCTGAACCTGAACTATGTAGAACTGCTCCGTGAGGTAGGTGCATGCTTCAGCGTCAACAACATGCTCCGTGCAGAGTGCTACAAACAGCGTATGGAAAAAGGTCTTTCCTTCCTGGAGTTCAACTATATGATTATGCAGAGCTACGACTTCTATCACATGTTCCAGAAATACGGCTGCAATATGCAGTTCGGCGGCGATGACCAGTGGTCCAACATGCTGGGAGGAACCGAACTGATCCGCCGTAAACTTGGAAAAGATGCCTATGCAATGACCATCACCCTTCTGACCGACTCTCAGGGCAAGAAGATGGGTAAAACCGCAGGAAACGCTGTATGGCTTGACCCGAACAAGACCAGCCCGTTCGATTTCTACCAGTACTGGAGAAACGTGGACGATGCCGACGTCTTAAAATGTATCCGTATGCTGACCTTCCTGCCGCTGGAGCAGATCGACGAGATGGATTCCTGGGAAGGAAGCAAGCTGAACGAGGCAAAAGAGATCCTGGCCTATGAGCTGACCTCCATGGTACACGGCGAGGAAGAAGCAAAGAAAGCGCAGGAAGGCGCACGTGCCGTATTCTCTACCGGAAGCTCCGAGCATATGCCGACCAGTGAACTTTCTGCAGAGGATTTCACGGACGATAAAATCGATATCGTAACCCTTCTTGTCAAAGCAGAGCTTGCAAAGACCAGAAACGAAGGACGCCGTGCCGTAGAGCAGGGCGGTGTATCCGTAGACGGTGAGAAAATCACAGATCCGAAATATGCCGTAGAAAAAGCAGCCTTCGGCGAGGACGGTATCGTTCTGAAAAAAGGAAAGAAGAATTTCAAAAAAATTTGCGTTAAATAATTAAGTGTGCTATTATAAAAGAATGGATTCCCGGAAAAAATTCCGGGACACACTGAATTATTTGGAGGACAAACAGTCATGGAAAAATATGGCGTAAACGAATTACGAAAGATGTTTCTTGAGTTCTTCGAGAGCAAAGGACATCTTGCTATGAAGAGTTTTTCGTTGATTCCACACAACGATAAAAGTCTTTTACTGATCAACTCCGGTATGGCTCCGCTGAAACCTTACTTCACAGGCGCAGAGATTCCGCCGAGAAGAAGAGTAACAACATGCCAGAAATGTATCCGTACCGGCGATATTGAAAATGTAGGAAAAACAGCCCGTCACGGCACCTTCTTTGAGATGCTCGGAAACTTTTCCTTCGGTGATTATTTCAAACACGAAGCAATCGCATGGTCCTGGGAGTTTTTAACACAGGTAGTAGGGCTCGATCCGAATCGTCTGTACCCATCCATCTATCAGGACGATGATGAAGCATTTGATATCTGGAACAAAGAGATCGGCATCCCGGCAGACCGTATTTTCCGTTTTGGAAAAGAGGACAACTTCTGGGAGCATGGCGCAGGTCCGTGCGGTCCGTGTTCTGAGATTTATTATGACCGCGGAGAAAAATACGGCTGCGGCAAACCGGGATGTACCGTTGGCTGCGAGTGTGACCGTTACATGGAAGTATGGAACAACGTATTCAGCCAGTTCAACAACGACGGCGAGGGCCACTACACCGACCTGATCCAGAAGAACATTGATACCGGTATGGGACTTGAGCGTCTGGCTGTTGTCGTACAGGATGTAGATTCCATCTTCGATGTCGACACCATTCAGGCACTCCGCAACAAAGTATGCGAAATCTCCGGAAAAGAGTATGATAAAGATCATGAGACCGATGTTTCCATCCGCCTTATCACAGACCATATCCGTTCCGCAACATTCATGATTTCCGATGGAATCATGCCGACCAACGAAGGAAGAGGCTACGTACTGCGCCGTCTGATCCGCCGTGCAGCACGTCATGGCCGTCTGCTTGGCATTGACGGACTGTTCCTTGCCCGCCTTTCCGCAAGCGTAATCGAAGGCTCCAAAGACGGATATCCGGAACTTGAAGAGAAAAAAGATTTCATCTTCAACGTTCTGAACAACGAGGAGACCCAGTTCAACAAAACCATCGACCAGGGACTTCATATCCTCTCCGAGCTCGAAGAAAAAATGCAGAGCGAAGGCAAAAAAGTTCTGGACGGACAGGATGCATTCAAACTGTACGATACCTACGGATTCCCGCTGGATCTGACCAAAGAGATCCTCGAGGAGAAGGGCTACGGCATCGACGAGGACGGTTTCCATGCAGCAATGGAAGAGCAGAGAGAGCGTGCAAGATCGAGCCGTGAAGTAACAAACTACATGGGTGCTGATGCAACCGTTTACGATGAGATCGATCCGTCCGTAACAACTGAGTTTACCGGATACGATCATCTGGAGGATACCTCCAAAGTAACCGTTCTGACGACAGAGACTGAGATTGCAGAATCTCTGATGGAAGGCCAGAAGGGAACCATTTTCGTAGAGAAAACTCCGTTCTACGCTACCATGGGCGGTCAGGAAGGCGACTGCGGTATCATCAAAGGAGCAAATGGTGTATTCGAAGTAGAAGATACCATCAAACTCCGCGGCGGAAAATACGGCCACGTCGGTGTCATGAAATCCGGTATGATTTCAAACGGCGAGGAAGTTACACTTCAGGTCAACGAAGAGGCAAGAAAAAATATCGAGAAGAACCACAGCGCAACACACCTTCTGCAGAAGGCATTAAAGACTGTTCTCGGTGCACACGTAGAGCAGAAAGGTTCTCTCGTAACCCCGACCAGACTCCGTTTCGACTTTGCCCACTTCCAGGCTATGACACCGGAAGAACTGGAAAAAGTTGAGAATCTGGTAAATGAAAAGATTCAGGAGCAGATCCCGGTTGTAACCGACATCATGGATACTGAGGAAGCAAAGAAATCCGGCGCGATGGCTCTGTTCGGTGAGAAATACGGCGACAAAGTACGTGTCGTTTCCATGGGAGACTTCTCCAAAGAGCTCTGCGGTGGTACCCATGTAAAGAATACCGCTGAAATCGGACTGTTCAAACTTGTTTCTGAGGCAGGCGTTGCAGCAGGTGTCCGCAGAATCGAAGCTCTGACCGGACCGTCTGTTACTGCATATTATAAAGCACAGGAAGAGAAAATACATGAGGCAGCAGCTCTCTTAAAGACAACACCGGCGGATCTCCTCGAGAAGATCGCTCATCTGCAGGCAGAGGCAAAAGCACTCCAGGCAGAGAATGAGTCCTTAAAGAGCAAACTGGCAAAAGAAGCGCTCGGCGATGTTATGGATAAAGTAACCGAAGTCAAAGGTGTAAAACTTCTCGCTGCATCCGTACCGGATGTCGATATGAACGGACTGCGTGACCTTGGCGACCAGCTGAAAGAAAAACTGGGAAGCGGCGTTGTTGTTCTGGCATCTGCAAAGGACGGTAAAGTAAGCCTTCTTGCCATGGTAACCGATGATGCGATGAAGAAAGGTGCACATGCCGGAAAACTGATCAAAGAAGTGGCAGCCGTTGTCGGCGGCGGCGGCGGTGGACGTCCGAACATGGCACAGGCCGGCGGAAAGAATCCGGAGAAGATCGACGAAGCAGTTGCAAAAGCTGCTGAGGTACTGGAAGGCCAGATCGCATAACAATAAGCAGGAAAAACAGCACAAAATCCTGCCGCCTGCAGGGCAGAAAAAGGAGCCAGGCAGGCGGCAGGGAAAAATTTTGCAAAAAAATGAAAAAACTTGTTGACGTACGAGATTTTTCTGGTATAATAAGAACAGTGCAAAAAATACCCATACAGTTGTATTATGCACAATCTACAACTGGAGGGAGGTTAGGTGTGAGACTATGTCAAATGTAATCGTTAAAGAAAACGAAACGTTGGACAGCGCTTTACGCAGATTTAAGCGTAGCTGTGCAAAAGCTGGCATTCAGCAGGAGATTCGTAAAAGAGAGCATTACGAGAAACCAAGTGTTCGTCGTAAAAAGAAATCTGAAGCTGCCAGAAAACGTAAGTATAATTAATGTGCAAAAAATCCCCGGCGATCTGTTTTGCCGGGGATTTTTATACTTGTAACTTAAAGTCGCAGGTTTTGACAAAACAGCAAGGCGGTGACAAATGAGAATTTTGTACAAAATAGCAAACAAGCTGTTTCGTATCGTGAAAAAGATTCTGAAGCTGCTTACCAGCCGTATGGTCATTATCGGTGTTGCACTTCTTCTGGAATTTTGCTGGCTGGCCGGAATTATGATGCAGCTCAATGAAAAATCTGTCTACATCAACTATGCGGTCACGATCCTTTCCCTGATTGCAGTGCTTTCGATTATCAATAATCCGAAAATGAATCCCGGCTACAAACTGATGTGGGCAGTCTGTATCCTGGCGCTTCCGGTAACCGGAATCTGCCTGTACGGCATTCTCGGCCATTCCAGTGTGGCAAGAAAATTCCGTACACATTACGATACAGTTCTGCTTTCGCAGGGAGGCGTTCTTGGAGAGGAAGAAGAGACGCGTAAAAAGCTCGAGGAAGAAAATATCCTGGCAGCGGGGCAGTCTTCCTATCTGACCAATTATGCGCATTATCCTGTTTATGAAAACACAGAAACAGAGTATTACCCGCTGGGAGATGTATGGTTTGAGCACTTTATTGAGGAACTCAAAAAGGCAGAACACTACATTTTTATGGAATATTTCATCATCAGCGAGGGGTATCTGTGGGATACGGTGCTGGAGATTCTGAAGGAAAAAGCGGCCGCCGGTGTGGATGTGCGGCTGATTTACGATGATTTCGGCTGCGTGACGACGCTGCCGTATCAGTATTATAAATCGCTGCAGCAGATGGGCATCAAGTGTGCGGCGTTCAATCAGTTCCGACCGGTGCTGAATGTCATTTTAAATAACCGTGACCACCGGAAAATTGCCGTGATCGACGGTCATACGGCTTTCACGGGCGGCATTAATCTTGCGGACGAATACATTAACCGCAAGGAGCGGTTCGGCCACTGGAAGGATTCCGGAATCTGTCTGCATGGTGAGGCGGTATGGAGTTTTACGGTGATGTTTCTGCAGATGTGGAGCACAATCACCGGTATGGAATGCAATTTCGAATCATACCGGCCGGAGATCTATCACGAGGAAGCGTTTAAAAAAGACGGTTTTGTGCAGCCGTACGGCGATTCCCCGCTGGATGGAGAGACAGTAGGCGAGCATGTTTATCTGAACATTATTTCACAGGCGAAAAAATATCTTTATATTTTTACTCCGTATCTGATTCCGGACAACGAGACGCTGACCGCTCTCTGCATGGCGGCAAAGCGCGGAGTCGATGTGCGGATTGTAACGCCGGGCATCCCGGATAAGAAGATTGTCTATATTCTGACGCAGGCCAATTACGAGATCCTGCTGGAATCCGGCGTTCAGATGTACCAGTATACGCCGGGCTTTATCCATTCCAAGAGCTTTGTCTGTGATGATGAAGTTGCGACGGTCGGAACGATCAACATGGATTACCGGAGCATGTACCTGCATTTTGAGTGCGGTGTCTGGATGTACGGCAGCAGTGCGGTTGCCCAGGTAAAAGAGGATGCGCTGACCACGTTTGAACAGTGTGAGCAGATCAATATGGACTACTGCCGAAAGAAAAATTTTGCAGTCCGTGCACTCCGCGGTGCGCTGAAGTTTCTGGCACCGCTGCTGTAAACGGAACAGACAGCATAGTTCTGCGGTCGTCTGCATAGCCTGTAGGGAAGAAAGAGCAGATGTTTCGGGGGAATATGAAGAGAAGAACACGAAATATCGTCTGGAGCCTGCTGATGATCCTGGCGCTTCTTGCAGCGCCCTTGAAAGTGACTGCGGCAGAGCAGAATGGAGAATCTTCCGACAAGCAGCAGAACGAAACAACGGAACAGAAAACAGAAGAGACGGAGGAGACAGCACCGGAGATGACACCGGACCTTGGGCTGACTTCGCCGTCTGTTCTTTTGATGGAGGCACAGACCGGAACTGTTCTGTACGAGAAAAATGCGTCGGAACAGCGAAGCCCGGCGAGCATCACAAAAATCATGACGCTGCTGCTGATTTTTGAAGAGCTCGAAAAAGGGACGCTCCAGCTGACCGACGAAGTGACGACGAGTGCGCACGCCAGAAGTATGGGCGGGTCCCAGGTTTTTCTGGAAGAGGGCGAAAAGCAGACCGTTGAGACGATGATCAAGTGTATTGTCGTTGCTTCGGGAAACGATGCATCTGTAGCGATGGCAGAGCATATTGCGGGGACAGAAAGCGAGTTTGTCAGCCGGATGAACCAGAAAGCAAAAGAACTCGGCATGAACGACACGAAGTTTGAGGACTGCTGCGGCCTCACGGATTCCGACGGCCATTACACGACAGCGGCAGATGTGGCGAAAATGTCTCGGGAGCTGATCGAGCGCTTTCCGCAGATCCTGAACTATTCCTCTATCTGGATGGAAGAGATTACGCATGTCACACAGAAGGGAAGCAAACCATTCACCCTCACCAATACAAATAAGCTGATCCGCGGCTATGAGGGCTGTGTGGGACTGAAAACAGGAAGCACCTCGAAGGCGAAGTACTGCGTCTCGGCAGTGGCGAAGAAAAATGATCTGACAATGCTGGCAGTCGTGATGGGAGCACCGGACTACAAGGTGCGGTTTGCAGATGCGGCGTCACTGTTCCAGTATGGGTTTTCGTCCTGCAGCATCTACATAGACCGGGAACGCGATCCCCTGCCGGAACTTTCGGTTGTTTATGGAAAGCAGGATACGGCAGAACTGGAATATGCGGAAGAATTCCGCTATCTTGCGACGGGCGGGACGGTGATCGGTGAAGTGGAAAAAACGATAGAACTGCCGGAAGAGGTGCAGGCCCCTATCCAGAAAGGCGAGTGTGCCGGAAGAGTTGTTTACAAAGCAGACGGTGAGGAACTTGGTTCCGTTGCGATTTTATATGGAGCAGACGTGGCAAGAGCCGGCATGTGGGACCTGTTCGGATGTACGATGAAACAATATTTTCTTGGGACGGCATAAAGCCGGAGTATCATGCGCGAAAAGGAGAAAAACATGGCAAAGAAAAATTACTATGCGGTAAAACAGGGAAAGGTTCCGGGCATCTACCGGACATGGGATGCGTGCAAAGCGCAGGTACACGGTTATCCTGGCGCAATTTACAAGGGATTTGAGCGTCTGGAGGAGGCAGAGGCCTTTCTGGGCGGCGGTAAAATGCCGGAATCATTGCTGCGGGAAACAAAAGGAACGTATTCCGCTGCCCCGGAACGAAAGGCAGTACAGAGCACGGCAGCACCCGATCCTTCTTCTTGGGACTGGGAACACCTGATTCTGGCAGAAAAACCATGCGAAGACCCGGAATACGCCGGTGTCGGCAGGAGCGCCGTCGCATACGTGGATGGAAGCTATCAGCATGCGCTCGGAAAGTTCTCCTGCGGTGTGGTCCTCTTCCTGGACGGAAAAGAGTTGAATCTTGCAGAAGAATACAGCGACCCGGATCTCGTCTCCATGCGGAATGTGGCAGGCGAGATCAAGGGCGCAGAGCTGGCCATGGCTTACTGCCTGACACATGATATTCCGGAGCTGGCCATCTATCACGATTACCAGGGAATCGCAAGCTGGTGTACGAGAGAATGGCAGGCGAAAAAACAGGGAACCATCGATTACCGGAATTTTTACGATCTGGCATCGGCCAAAGTTGCGATCCGCTTCTGCAAAGTAAAGGGCCACACCGGCGTCACCTACAACGAAAAAGCCGATCAGCTGGCAAAACAGGCATTGGGCTTATAAACAGCAGGGAAAACGGGTTGTCATACACCGAAAAATCAAGTATAATGAACGGTATGAGAAAATTTACAACGACCTATTACAAACTTTCGTCAAATGGAAAATTTCTGGAAGGAAACGGTTTTCGTCTGGCGTTTATCAGTGATCTTCACAATATGGAGTTTGGCCCGGATAACACGGTGTTAAAGGCAGTCATCGATGAGGCGGCTCCGGATCTTGTCATCATCGGCGGGGACCAGATTGTGGCAAAGCCGGGGGAGAACCTCGACCCGGGTCTGAGTTTCGCGGAACGTCTTGCGGAGGAATACCAGGTAATCTATGGCTGCGGAAACCACGAATACCGTCTGAAGCTGTATCCGGAACAGTACGGCGATCTGTATGAAAAGCTCCGGGAGCGCCTGAAAAAGGCAGGAATCTGCTATCTGGAAAATGAGACGGCGGATCTTACCATCAGCGGCTGTCCGGTCCGGATCTACGGCTATGCCATGGACCGCACCTATTACAACCGCTTTTACCGCGGACCGCTGCCGGTTTCGGAACTGACGGACCATCTTGGAAAACCGGATCCGGCGCGCTACGGCATTCTGCTGGCGCATCACCCTGCCTACCGCAGCTCCTATGCATCATATGGAGCCGATCTGACGCTTTCCGGCCATTATCACGGCGGCGTGGTGGGCCTTGGCGCGCACCGGGGGCTTGTGACGCCGGATTTCCGCCTTTTTTCGAAAAACTGCCGCGGGCTGTTCCTGACGGGCGGCACCTGCCAGATCATCAGTGCAGGAACGGGCGAACACACCATTCCGGTCCGCATCTGGAACAGAAGAGAATTGATTATTACAGATATCGGGAAAACGTAAGGGAGAACAGAGCACATGGCGATACCAGTAAAGCTTCCGGTGTTTGAAGGACCGCTGGACCTTCTTCTTCACCTGATCGATAAAAACAAAATAGATATTTACGATATCCCCATTGTAGAGATTACGGACCAGTATCTGGAATACATTCATCAGATGGAGCGGGAAGACCTCGACATCATGAGCGAGTTCATGGTCATGGCGGCGACGCTTCTGGATATCAAATGCCGCATGCTGCTTCCGAAAGAAGTGAATGAGGAAGGCGAGGAAGAGGACCCGAGAGCCGAGCTGGTGCAGCAGCTTTTAGAGTACAAAATGTACAAGTACATGTCGTACGAGCTGCGTGACCGCATGAACGAGGCGAGCCGTTCCGTGTACAAGGAGCCGACGCTTCCAAGAGAAGTGCTGGAGTACAGGACGCCGGTCGACACCTCCGAGCTTCTCTCGCAGATTTCTCTCGCGAAGCTCCATACGATCTATAAAATGATTTTAAAGCGCCAGGAGGACAAGATCGACCCGATCCGAAGCAAGTTCGGAAAGATCGAAAAAGAAGAGGTCAGCCTGCCGGACAAGATGACGTATGTCGAGCAGTTTGCTGTTAAAAAACGCCGCTTCAGCTTCCGCGACCTTTTGGAATCCCAGCCGGGCAAGGTGCATGTGATTGTCACCTTCCTTGCAATCCTGGAGCTGATGAAAACCGGCAAAATCCGGATCAGCCAGGAGGAGCTTTTCGGGGATATCCTGATTGAATCCCTGGAGGATGAAGACACCGTAGTTGTGCCGTATACAGACGAGACAGACAGTGAGGACAAGACAGATGGAAGAACAGAACAGGAATAAAGAAACTGCCCTGGGTGAGGCAAGACGCCCCTCTTCGGTCGAGGAGGCGGAAGCAGCCATCGAGGCAGTCCTTTTTGCGATGGGAGATTCCGTGGAGCTGGGAAGGATTGCAAAAGCGATCGGCCATGACACGGAGACGACCCGCAGGATTCTGAACCATATGATGGAAAAATATAATACGAAAGACCGCGGCATCCACATCGTGGAGCTTGAAAATGCGTATCAGATGTGCACGAAACAGGAATATTATGATTATCTTGTCAACATCGCCATGCAGCCGAAGAAGGCGGTTCTGACCGACGTCATGATGGAGACTCTCTCGATCATTGCCTACAAGCAGCCGGTCACGAAGCAGGAGATCGACAAGATCCGCGGCGTCAAGAGCGATCACGCGGTCAACAAACTGGTGGAGTACAATCTGGTGCAGGAGCTTGGCCGTCTCGACGCGCCGGGCCGCCCGATTGTGTTCGGCACGACCGAAGAATTCCTGCGGAACTTCGGCGTCGATTCCACCGACAATCTGCCGGAGATCAGTCCGGTCAAGATGGAGGACTTCCGCGCAGAAGTGGAAGAGGAAATGCAGATCAAGCTGGATGTCTGATCCGGCAGGAGAAAAAAGAAGGGAGATACCGATATGCCTACTACGTACGCACACGACAGGTTCGGAAGAGAAGTCTATGAACAGCTTCCGGCAAATTTGAAAAAGATCATTCGAGAAAACAAAAAATTGTATCTGATCGGACTGCACGGGCCGGATATCTTCTTTTATTACCATCCGTTCTCGAAAAACCGTGTGTCTGATTACGGAACGCTTCTGCATGAGCAGACGGCTTCCGTTCTGTTCGAGGATGAGGTGAAAAAGTATCAGCAGAGCCCGTCAGAGGCGATGGAAGCGTATCTGTTAGGCTTTGCCTGCCATTACCTTCTCGATTCGACGTGTCATCCGTATATCGGGAAATTTGTGGATCACACTGGAATTTCCCATGCAAAGATTGAGACGAGCCTTGACCAGTACTTCATGCTGGAGGACGGCCTCGATCCGCTCGTATACCGTCCGGCATCGCCGATCTGCCCGCACACCGACGGCAACAAGGTCATCCACCGCTGTTTTCCGGAAATCGGGGAAACAGAAATTGTCGAATGCCTGAAGGGCATGAAGCTCTGGACGAGAATCACGATCTGCCGCAGCAGTGCGGTAAGAAGCCTTCTTCTTGGAGCGATGAAACTGGTCGGCTGCTATGATTCGATGGGCGGCCGTGTGATGCCTGGAAGGCCTCAGAAGGAATGCGAAGCGGGCACACGGAATCTTGTCCACCTGTACGAAAGAGCGCTTGCAGAGGCGCCGCAGGAGCTTGTAAAGCTGGATGAAGTGCTCCATGGAAACGGAACGCTTTCTCCGCGCTTTGACCACAATTTTGATTAAAACAGACTTTTGAGAGCAACAGTAAGAATAGAAAAATCCCGGCAGGAATCTTTCCTAAGAATTCCTGACCGGGATCTTTTTTTGTCCGAAAGCAGATCTTTAATTTGATTTTACTTCACGCCACAGCTGGTTGTAAACCTCATCGGCATCATCGCCAAGATACGTAAAGGTTTCGCACCGTGCAAGCGTTTCCTCATCCGGGAAGGCGATTTCACTGTTTCGGATATCGTCATCCTCAATCAGTTCACGCGCCGCATCATTCGGCGTAGAGTAGGTAATATACTCAAAGTTTTTCAGTGCGATGTCCGGCCGGCAGAGGAAATTCAGGAATTTCTCTGCGTTCTCGACATGCTGCGCATCTTTTGGAATGCACCAGGAATCGATCCAGACGTTAGAGCCTTCTTTTGGAACAACGTATTCCAGATCCGGGTTTTCACGCTTCGTGTAGATAGCTTCACCGGAGTAAATAACGCCGATAGCCGCCTCATTTCCGATCATCTTGTCACGCACCTGATCCACAACGTACGCCTGCACGAGAGGTTTTTGTGTCACAAGCAGATCTTTCGCCTCCGTCAGCTCCTTGATATTGGTGGAGTTTAAGGAGTATCCCAGATCCTTTAAAGCAACAGCAAACGCATCGCGCACGCTGTCCTGCATCAGAATGCTGTCGCGGTAATTGGTATCCCACAGAACAGACCAGGAGTCGATCGGCTCGGTTACCATTTTTTTGTTGTACAGAATACCAACTGTTCCCCAGCAGTACGGGATCGAGTAGAGATTGCCCGGGTCGAACTGCTCGGAAGTCTCGTAGTACATATCTCCAATGTTGGAAGCGTTCGGAATATGGTCAAAGTTGATCGGCTGCAGCAGATCGTTCTGGATCATCTTCTGAATCATATAGTCGGACGGGCAGACAAGATCGTAGGAAATCGCACCGGATTTGATCTTCGGATACATGATTTCGTTCGTCTCATACTCCTCGTAAACAACGTGGATACCGGTTTCTTCCTCAAAGATATCGATGACATCAGAATCCATATATTCGCCCCAGTTGTACACAATCAGCTGCTGGGAGCCGCCGGCTGAAGCATTCTGGCTTCCGTAGTAAATACCGCCGCCGCCGATGACAAGCACCATGGCGATCGGAAGAATCCGGCGGAAGACCACACGTTTCGTGATGCGGAAACGGATGCCCTTCTTCGCCATAGCCTCGCGCTCTTTTGCCTCCTCTTTTTCTTCCTTCGGAGAAGGATTCACATTCACAAGGAGCAGCAGAAGCAGTACGGTAACAAAAAGAATCGTGGAGAGCGAGTACATCTCCGGCTTGATTCCCTTGCGGACTTCGGCATAAATCTTTGTGGAGAGCGTATCAACGCCCGGTCCCTTGGTAAAGTAGGTGATAACGAAATCATCGAGGGACATCGTAAAGGAGAGCAGAAAGCCCGAAACAACGCCTGGCATGATGTCCGGGAAGATAACTTTCCAGAATGCATACAGCGGAGAGGCACCAAGATCGAGAGCTGCCTCGTACGTCGATTTGTTCGTCTGCTTTAATTTCGGCATAACGCTCAAGATAACGTAAGGAACATTGAACGTAATATGTGCCATCAGAATGGTACCGAATCCAAGCTGAATGCGGCAGATGATAAAGAGCAGCATCAACGAGATACCCATGACGATCTCACCGTTCAGCATCGGAATATTGGTGATGCCCATGAAAACCGTCCGGCTCTTTTTCGACATGCTGTTGATGCCGATGCACGCAAGCGTTCCCAGCACAGTCGCAATCGCAGAGGCAAGAAGCGCGATGATCAGTGTCGTATACAGCGCATTCATGATCTCTGTATTGGCAAACAGTGAGCGGTACCAGTGCAGGGTAAAGCCGCCCCATTTGGCACGCGTTTTTGAATCATTAAAGGAGAGCACCACAAGGGTGACAATCGGCGCATACAGAAGAATAAAAATGAGTGCCATGTAAATTTTTTCCAGTTTCTTTCTCAAAATGCCGTTCCCTCCCCGTCTTTATCGTATTTGTTCATCAGAACCATCGACAGGATGATGAAGATCATCAGGACTGTGGAGAGTGCACTTCCGGCATTCCAGTTGTTGGTCTGTTTGAACTCCTGCTCGATGACGTTTCCGATCAGAAGGATCTTGCTTCCGCCGAGCAGGTCGGAAATAACAAAGGTTGTAAGCGCCGGGATGAATACCATGGTAATACCGCTTACGATACCCGGCGTGGTGAGCGGCAGCGTTACTTTCAGAAACGTCTGCACACTGTTTGCTCCGAGGTCCCTTGCTGCGTTGATGACATCACGGTCGATCTTAATCAGAACATTGTAGATCGGCAGAACCATAAACGGCAGGAAGTTGTACACCATACCGAGAATGATCGCTCCCGGTGTATTGATGATAGAAATGCCGGGCAGATGGAAAAACGCGAGGATGCTGTTGATGACGCCGTTTTTCTCAAGCAGTGTCTGCCATGCAAGCGTACGGAGCAGAAAATTCATCCACATCGGGAGAATGAAGATCAGCACAATAAAGCTGGTCTGATTGACATTCCGGTTTGCCAGAATCATGGCAAGCGGATAGGCAAGCAAAAGACAGAGCGCGGTGCTAAGAAGCGACAGCCACAGCGCCAGGCCGAGTGCCTTGATGTTTTCCTTCGTCGCAACGTAGGCGAAATTCGAAAGGGTAAAGCCGCCTTCTTCCCCGGTGAACGCATAGTAGAGAATCAGGATCAGCGGGATGATGATGAAACCGGCAGCCCAGACGGCATACGGTGCTGCCAGCCATTTCTTTAATTTATTACTCTTCAATGGCTGCCGCCTCCTCATCTTCGGATTCCGGTTTGTTCATAATCTGGATATCGAACGGATCGACGTGAATGCCGACTTCCTGTCCGACCGGGAACAGATCGGTAGAGTGAACGAGAAGCTCAAAGCCGTTCACCGTAACCTCCATCTCATAGTGAACACCTTTGAAAATCAGATGGGTGACACGTCCGCGGATGGTACCTTCCTCCGGCTTCACAAGATCAATATCCTCCGGGCGGATCACAACGTCGATCGGTTTGTTTTTGCCGAATCCGACATCAACGCACTCGAACTTCGCACCGAGAATCTCGACGAGACGGTCCTCAATCATGATGCCGTCGAGAATGTTGCTGTCACCGATGAAGTCTGCAACGAATGCGTTCTGCGGCTCATTGTAGATGTCTTCCGGTGTGCCGATCTGCTGGATATAACCCTGGTTCATGACAACAATCGTGTCCGACATAGTAAGCGCCTCTTCCTGATCATGGGTGACATAGACAAAGGTGATACCAAGCTCGTTTTTCAGACGGATCAACTCGTACTGCATATCCTGACGGAGCTTTAAGTCAAGTGCGCCGAGCGGCTCATCCAGAAGCAGAACTTTTGGTTCGTTGACAATCGCGCGCGCAATGGCGATTCGCTGCTGCTGGCCGCCGGAGAGAAGCGCCGGGGAGCGGTTTTCGTAACCCTCAAGGTTAACAAGTTTTAATGCGTATTTGATTTTGTCATCGATATATGCTTTGGATTTTCCTTTGATTTTCAGCCCGAAAGCAATGTTTTCCGCAATTGTCATATGCGTGAAAAGAGCATATTTCTGGAACACCGTATTTAACTGGCGTTTGTTCGGCGGAAGCTGGGTGATATCCTGTCCGTTAAATAAAACCTTTCCGGCATCCGGTGTCTCAAAACCGCCGAGGATACGTAATGTGGTTGTTTTTCCGCAGCCGCTCGGGCCAAGGAGGGTAAGAAATTCGTTTTCACGGATATAAAGATTCAGATCATCCAGAATGGTAACTCCGTCGTACGATTTTGTGATGTTGACCAGATCAAGTAATTTGGTACTCATGTGTAATATGCTCCTTTCGGGTTGTGAAATTTGGAACACCGTTTCTCGTGAAAATCACGCGGTGTAAAAAATCTAAAAATAAGGCGGTGAACTGACCCAGAGAATGATGGCCGGTGTTTTACCCGGATTTTCCAGATAGTGATTACAGGAAGCGGGATAGTAGAAGCTTTCCCCTTTCTTCACTTTGTGGCATTCATCTCCAAGATGAAGGAGAATACGGCCGGAAAGTACATAGCCGAATTCCTCGCCTTCATGCGGTGAATCAATCTCGGTGCACGCGCCGCTTTGCAGCGTCAGCCGGATTGGCTCCATCCTGTTTTTCTGTGCATTCGGAACGATCCATGCGATCTCGTTGCCCTGCGCTTCAGCGGTCTTTACAAAGTAATCTTCTTCGCAAAAGACAACCTGATTGTCCTGCTCTTCGCCGAAAAACGTTTTTAGATCCGTTCCAAGGCAGGTAAGAACATCAACCAGCGTGGCGATCGAGGGAGAGGTCACATCGTTTTCAAGCTGGGAAATAAATCCCTTTGACAGCTCGCTCCGATCTGCCAGTTCCTCCTGCGTCAGCCCTTTCCACATCCGCAGTTCCCTGATTTTTTTTCCGATTTCCATAAAAAATCCTTTCTGCATCCAAAGTCTTTCCCGGGATCCTTTTGCTGAATACGGATTCTCAGGAAATCTCAGTAAAAATAAACAAAAAGTTTAGTAATTCTATACAAACACGGGGAATTATACATGATATGGATCGCAGTGTCAATAACTTTGTGAAATTTTACCATGATTTTGCAGGAAACCTCATATAATGAAGAAGAAGCAGACAAAAAGCCGGTCCCAAAAGAGCGTCCGGCTTTTCCATTTTTAAAGAGAAAAAACACAAGGGGGATCTGATTTTGAACAGAAAAAGAAGAAACAAGACAGGTTTTTTCCTGGGAATCCTGCTTCTGTTTTTGGGAAGTGTGTCCGTGACTGCGACAGAGCAGGAGAGCGAGCCGAATCAGCTGTTTGCAACGGCGGCATGCCTGATGGATGGCGATACCGGCCGTGTGCTGTTCGGAAAACGCGAGACAGATCCTATGGCAATGGCGAGCACAACGAAAATCATGACATGCATTCTGGCACTGGAAAACGGACAAGAGCAGACGGTCGCAACTGCATCGGCTAAAGCAGCCGCAGCGCCGAAAGTACATCTCGGTGTGCGGGAGGGAGAACAGTTTCTGCTTGGCGATCTTCTGTATTCCCTGATGCTGGAATCGCATAACGACGCGGCGGTAATGATTGCAGAGACCATCGGCGGAAGTGTAGAGGAATTTGCATCGCTTATGAATGAAAAAGCCGCAGCAATCGGCTGTACGGATACGCATTTTGTGACGCCGAACGGTCTCGATGCTTCTGACGCAGGCGGAGATCACCACACGACAGCAGCTGATCTGGCACGGATCATGCGATACTGTGTCTGGATTTCACCGAAAGCCGCCCAGTTTCTCGCAGTGACGCAGACGCGGTCCTATACCTTCTGGGATCTGGAAAAGAAAAACATGTTCAACTGCTATAATCACAACGCACTGCTGGATCAGATGGATGGAGCTGTTTCGGGAAAAACCGGCTTCACGGCAAAAGCCGGTTACTGTTATACCGGTGCGCTGGAGCGGGATGGAAAGCGTCTGATTGTGTCGTTGCTTGCATGCGGATGGCCCAGCCATAAAAACTATAAATGGGCGGATGCCGCAAAGCTTTTAAACTACGGGCTGGAATCGTATATGTATCGTGACGTGCTGGACCATAGCTGGAACCCAGGGCAGATTGAAGTAGCAGACGGTGTTTACGACGGGATGCTGCAGGTAAAAAGCAGCGCCCGCCTTACCCTTACAAGTCCGGCGCTTGATCCGGCGCGCTCGCTTCCCGCTCTTCTGAAAGAGACAGAAATACCGGAAAAAGACATTTTTTTACCGGAGCTTTTGAAAGCCCCGGTAAAGAAAGGAGAAAAGGTCGGTTCGGTTACGTATTCGATCGACGGGATTCTTCTCGCGGAATATCCCGTCTATGCAGCCGAAACGATCGAGAAAATTGATTATGGGTGGTGCATGGAAAAGGTCGCAGAGCGCCTCTTTTGTCACTCTTCGGTATGAGTTACTTTTGCAAGTGTTTCCGTTGAAAGAATTTTCCGGATATTGCAGAGAAACAGCGTAACGGCAGTGATAACAGAACATACATCAGCGATCGGTTCTGCATAGTAAACGCCCATGACACCGAAGAAATGCGGCAGAATGAGTGCAAGCGGAATCAGAAGGATGACTTTTCGAAGCAGTGCAATAAAAAGAGAAATCTTCGCCTGGCCAAGACCGAGGAAGGAACTCTGTACGCCGCTCTGCAGTCCGAAAATTGCCATGCCGGCAATGTAAACCGGAAGTACCTTCTCTACGATGACAATCAGTTCCGGGTCAGTCGTGAAAAGACCGGCAAAAAGAGCCGGACGAAGCATTGCGAATACAACGTAGACGAAAGCGGCAGTAAAAGTAATGGCGATCATGCGCCGGATTGTCTGGCGGACACGGTCAAACTGGCCTGCACCAAAGTTGTAGCTGATGATCGGCTGTACACCGTTCGTAAAGCCGTTGACCGGTACGAAAATCAGCTGCAGCACCGACTGGAGAATTGTCATCGAGCCGACATAGAGGTCGCCGCCGTACGTCTGTAGCCCGTGGTTCATGACGATTGTGATGGCACTTTCCGTTGCAGACATGATAAATGGTGAGATGCCGAGTGCCATGACAGAGCCTAAAATGGAAAAATCCGGTTTCATGGTGCGAAGAGAAAGGCGGACACCTGATTTTTTTGAGGTAAGAAACCGAAGAACCCATGCAGCACTTAAAGCCTGGGAGAGAATGGTAGCAAGTGCGGCCCCGGAAACACCCATATGAAGAACGAAGATGAAAACCGGGTCAAGACCAATGTTGATAACAGCGCCAATGAGAACGGAGCACATGGCCGTGCGTGCGTGTCCCTGACAGCTGATAAAAGTATTCAATCCGACAGCCAGCTCGACAAATACGGTTCCGACAAGATAAATGGAAATATACGTGGAAGCGTATCGGATTGTGTTGCTGCTTGCACCAAAGAGGTACAGAAGCGGTGTCTGAAAGAAAAAGAAAAACGCCATCAGACACACGGAGAAAAAGAGCAGCAGGGAAGTGGAGCTTCCAAGAATTTTTTCTGCGCGGTCCCGGTTTTTCTGTCCGAGTGCGATGGCGGCAAGAGGAGCACCGCCTCCACTTGCGAATCCGGCAAAGGCGGAGATGATTGTGATAATCGGAAACGTGACGCCGACACCGGTCAGTGCCAGGGAACCAACATCAGGAATCCGGCCGATATAAATGCGGTCTACAATGTTATATAGTACATTTACAATCTGTGCGAGGACAGAGGGAAGGGCCAGTTCGAGCATCAGTTTCCCGATTTTTTCGGTGCCGAGACGGCCATCTTGCTTGGTCTGCATGAAAAAAACCTCCAGTTTTTTTGTTGATGAAACGTATATTTTTCTGCGTCCTTTTCGTGGACATTGCTTCTATTATAGCTTTTTAAGGGCAATCCTGCAAGAAAAAAACGAAAAACTTTGCAATCCGTTGTGAAAGTCTACAGGCTTTTCCCGGAAACGCAAAACAGGGTGTACGGAAGAAAAAAAATATGGTACGCTATAGGACGAAGCGAAAGTGATTTCGTGAAAAACTTTTAGAAAGTAGTGGGAATAGATGGAGGAAAATCATATGCGAAATCTGTTAGTAGCGCAGTCTGGCGGACCGACCGCGGCGATCAATGCAACGGTGGCAGGAGTTGTTTCCTGTGCTGTACTGTCCGGAAAAGTAGATCATATTTATGGTGCGGTAAATGGAATTGAAGGCGTGCTTGCAGAAAAATTTCTTGATCTTGGAAAAAAACTGGATTCAGCAGAAAAAATCTCTCTTCTGATGCAGACCCCGGCAGCAGCGCTTGGCTCCTGTCGTTATAAACTGGGCGATCCGGAAGAAAACAAGGAGGATTTTGAAGAAATACTTCAAATTTTTCGCAGACATGAGATCCGTTATTTTATTTATATCGGCGGAAATGATTCGATGGATACCGTAGACAAGATGTCAAAGTACTGCAAAGAAAACGGTGTGGACGATGTGTTTGTTGTCGGGGCGCCAAAGACGATTGACAATGATCTTGTCGAAACGGATCACTGCCCGGGCTTTGGATCTGCGGCAAAATATCTGGCAGCAACCTTTGCAGAGCTGGAGAGAGACTGCCATGTATATGAAAAGAAGGCTGTGACCATCGTGGAGGTCATGGGAAGAAACGCAGGATGGCTGACGGCAGCGTCTGCACTGTCCCGTGTCAACGGCGGAGAAGGGCCGAGCCTGATCTATCTTTGCGAGCCGGTCTTTGACACCGAACAGTTTTTAAAGGATGTGCAGGAAAAACTGGAACAGAAGGACAGTGTTCTGGTTGCAATCAGCGAGGGCATCCATGACAGCGAGGGCCGCTATGTTTCTGAGCAGGTGCAGAGCGATGCACAGGATCAGTTTGGGCACAGCTACATTGCAGGTTCTGCAAAAGTACTCGAAGAGCTGGTGCGTGACCGTATCGGCTGTAAGGTAAGATCGATTGAACTGAACCTGATGCAGCGGTGCGCGGCTCATCTTGCGAGTGCGACTGATCTTGAGGAGTCCCGTATGCTCGGCATGAAAGCCTGCCAGTGTGCACTGGAAAAACAGGGAGGACAGATGGCATCGATCCGAAGAATCTCCGCGGATCCTTACCGCGTGGAGTATACCTCCGTTCCGGTATCGGAAGTGGCAAATAAAGAAAAGAAAGTGCCGCTTTCCTGGATTACAGAAGATGGTCATGATGTGACCGAGGAGATGATGGCGTATCTTCGTCCGCTGATTCTTGGCGAACCGGCGATGCAGTATGAGAATGGAATTCCGGTTCACATTGAACTATATTAAACCGAAGGAAAAACGTGTAAGAAAAGCCGCCGCCGGGCGGCTTTTTTGTACGATGCGGAAAGAAAACAGGACTTTTTGAAAAAGGAAAGGCCGGGAAAAATCAAGTTTGACCTTCCATTTATAATAGGAAAAATCTGAAATTTTTCTGTCTATTTTCTGTCAAAAAGGTGAGAAAAAGTATTGAAAAAAAACGAAAAAACAGATATGATAGACTTGTATAAAATTTGTTTAAAATTTTATAATGAAAATAGAAAGATGGAGGTTTGAAGAATGAGTAACACAGCACAAAGTTTAGCGAGCACAAGAATCGCCTCTTTGCTGGATGAAAACAGCTTTGTGGAAATCGGCGGACAGGTTACTGCCAGAAGCACAGATTTCAACATGGCCGGCATGGAGACACCATCCGATGGTGTAATTACTGGTTACGGTGTGATCAACGGCAGCCTGGTATACGTATACAGCCAGGATGCGTCTGTGATGGGCGGTACCATCGGCGAAATGCATGCAAAAAAAATCGCGAGACTGTATGAGTTTGCACAGAAAACAGGTGCTCCGGTCATCGGACTGGTAGACTGTGCCGGTATGCGTCTGCAGGAGGCAACTGATGCTCTGAACGGTTTCGGCGAAATCTATATGGCGCAGGCAATGGCATCCGGCGTGATTCCACAGATCACAGCAGTATTTGGTACCTGCGGCGGCGGTATGGCACTCATCCCGGCTATGACAGACTTCACGTTCATGGAGTCTAAAAACGGAAAACTTTTCGTAAACTCCCCGAACGCACTGGACGGAAACCACGTATCCAAATGTGATACCGCATCCGCAGATTTCCAGGGCGAAGAAGCAGGTCTTGTTGACTTTGCTGGAACCGAGGAAGAAATCCTCGGACAGATCAGAAACCTGGTATCTATGCTTCCGGCAAACAACGAGGACGAAGCATACACCGAGTGCGAGGATGATCTGAACCGTGCATGTGCAGACCTTGCAAACTGCGCAGGCGATACCGGAATCCTTCTTTCCCAGCTCAGCGACAACGGCATCTATTTTGAGACCAAAGCCGCTTACGGAAAAGATGTTGTAACCGCATTCATCCAGTTAAACGGAGCAACCGTAGGAGCAGTTGCAAACCGCTCTGAAATCTACGGCGAGGACGGAACTGTAAAAGAGAAAATGGATGGAACCTTAAGCGCAAGAGGAGCCAAAAAAGCAGCAGATTTCGTAAACTTCTGCGATGCTTTCTGCATCCCGGTACTTACCATCACAAACGTAACCGGATTCAAGGCAACCAAATGCTCTGAGAGAACCATGGCTAAGAACGCAGCAGCCCTGACCGCAGCTTTCGCAAACGCAACCGTTCCGAAAGTAAACGTTGTTGTCGGCAAAGCATACGGAAGCGCATACGTTGTCATGAACAGCAAATCCATCGGAGCAGACATGGTATTTGCATGGCCGAACGCAGAAATCGGAATGATGGATGCAAAATCTGCAGCAAAGATCATGTACGAAGGATCTGACGCTGCTACCATCAACGAGAAAGCAGCTGAATATGCAACCCTTCAGAACAATGTAACTTCCGCAGCCAGAAGAGGCTATGTGGACACCATCATCGAGCCGGAAGACACCAGAAAATATGTTATCGGCGCATTCGAGATGCTGTATACCAAGAGAGAAGACAGACCGGACAGAAAACACGGAACAGTCTAAGGAAGGTGGCATACGATGAGAAAGAACTGGAAAAAATTAGTAAGTCTCGTCCTTACCGCAGCCTGCACCATGGTTGTGACCGTAGCTCCTGTTTTTGCGGATGCGGCATCTACACCGGCTTATTCACCGGTTGAGGCATCTACGGTAGATTCTCTGCTCTCCTCCAGTGTTCAGTGGGTAGGACAGAGCCTGATGACCTACAGCGATGACGATCTTGCCAATATGGAAGCTTCCGACCAGCAGTTCTATGCAAGAGCAGCTGAGGCATGGGAAGAGGCAAAGGCTGACCTCGGAGAGGTAAAAAGCCTGGAAGACGGTACTCTCGAAGTAGACGGAGATTTTGTAACCTGCACAATTCCGGGTGAATTTGAAAAAAATCCTGGTATTGTCCGCGTATTCTGGAACATCAGCACCGGAACACCAGTTCCGACCGACCTCACCATCACCGTTGAGGAGTCAAAGGGCGTTCTGATCGGCCAGGCCGGCATGAACACCATCATCGGAATCGGTACCGTATTTGTTATGCTGATTTTCCTGATTTTCGTTATTTCTTCGTTTGATTACATTTTGGGAGACAAGAAGAAGAAAAAAGCACCGGCAGCACCTGTACAGGAAGCACCGAAGGCTGTCGCAGCACCGGTTGTTGAAGAGACAGCACCGCAAGCAGACGATATGGAGCTGCAGGCTGTTATTACAGCTGCAATCGCCATGTATGAAGAAGATATGGCTTCTGCATCCGGAGATGCTTATGTTGCACGTCCGATCCGCAGAAAAGGCAAAAGAGCTTAAGGAGGAAATTTTCAATGAAAAACTACACCATTACCGTAAACGGAAATGTATATAACGTAACTGTAGAAGAAGGAACCACAGCAGGCGCAGCTCCAGTTGTCAGCGCAGCAAAAGCAGCTCCGGCACCAAAAGCAGCACCGGCAGCACCGAAAGCAGCAGCTCCGGCAGGCGCAGCAGGCAGCGTAGAGGTTACTGCTTCTGTACCTGGTAAAATCTGCAAAATCGAAGCAGCAGCAGGCACCGCTGTAAAAGCAGGAGATGCTGTTCTTGTACTGGAAGCCATGAAGATGGAAATCCCGGTTGTAGCACCGCAGGATGGCACAGTAGCAACCATCAATGTAGCAGTAGGCGATGCAGTAGAATCCGGTGACGTTCTTGCAACCATGAACTAATGCCCGTTGTAAGAAAAAACCGGAGGTGAAAAAATGATTACTGAAACTTTAAACAACCTGCTTCACCAGACGGCGTTTTTTAATCTGGACTGGGGCAATTACGTTATGATCGCAGTGGCTTGCTTCTTCTTGTATCTTGCGATTAAGCATGAATTTGAGCCGTTGCTTCTTGTACCGATCGCATTCGGTATGCTGCTTGTAAACATTTACCCGGACATCATGGCTGAGCCTTATACCGACGTACAGGGTCTTGAGCATGCGGGCGGTCTGTTCTACTATTTCTTTACTCTGGACGAGTGGAGTATCCTTCCATCCCTGATCTTCATGGGTGTAGGTGCGATGACAGACTTCGGTCCGCTGATTGCAAACCCGATCAGCTTCATCATGGGAGCTGCAGCACAGCTTGGTATCTATCTGGCGTACTTTTTCGCTATTTTCATGGGATTCAATGGAAGAGAGGCAGCAGCTATCTCCATCATCGGCGGTGCCGACGGCCCGACTTCTATCTTCCTTCTGAACAAGCTCGGACAGCAGCACCTGATGGGACCGATCGCAGTAGCAGCATATTCTTATATGTCACTGGTGCCGATCATCCAGCCGCCGGTCATGAAGCTTCTGACTACAGAGAAAGAGCGTAAAATCAAAATGGAGCAGCTTCGTTCCGTATCCAAACTCGAGAAGATCCTGTTCCCGATTGTTATCACCATCGTTGTCTGCATGATCCTTCCATCTACCGCTCCGCTGGTAGGTATGCTGATGCTTGGTAACCTGTTCCGTGAGTGCGGCGTTGTAAAACAGCTCCAGGAGACAGCTTCCAATGCCATGATGTACATCGTAGTTATCCTTCTTGGTACTTCCGTTGGTGCATCCACAAGTGCTGAGGCATTCTTAAATGTCAGCACCTTAAAGATCGTTGCCCTGGGTCTGATCGCATTCGTATTCGGTACCGCAGGCGGTGTCCTGTTAGGAAAGGTACTGTGCAAGGCAACCCACGGAAGAATCAACCCGCTGATCGGTTCTGCAGGTGTATCTGCGGTACCTATGGCAGCCCGTGTATCCCAGAAAGTCGGTGCGGAGGCAGATCCGACGAACTTCCTGCTGATGCATGCAATGGGACCGAATGTAGCCGGTGTTATCGGTACAGCCGTAGCGGCCGGTACCTTCATGGCGATCTTCGGTGTATAACTTCTTGAGACAAACACAAGTGAAAAACACTTCATTTAGGAGGATAGAAATGGCAGTAGAAAAGAAACCTGTCAAGATTATGGAAACTGTTCTGCGTGATGCACATCAGTCCCTGATCGCGACGAGAATGACAACAGAACAGATGCTTCCGATCATCGATAAAATGGATAAAGTCGGATATCACGCAGTAGAGTGTTGGGGAGGTGCAACTTTCGATGCTTCCTTACGTTTTCTGCATGAAGATCCATGGATGAGACTGAGAAAACTCCGTGACGGATTCAAAAATACAAAACTGCAGATGCTGTTCCGTGGACAGAATATCTTGGGATATCGTCCGTACGCAGACGACGTAGTAGAGTATTTCGTACAGAAATCCATTGCAAACGGAATCGACATCATCCGTATTTTTGACTGTATGAACGATCTGCGCAACCTGCAGACCGCTGTCAGCGCAGCAAACAAAGAAAAAGGCCACGCACAGGTAGCACTTTCCTATACTTTAGGAGATGCTTACACCCTGGATTACTGGACCACCATGGCAAAGAGAATCGAAGAGATGGGTGCAGATTCCATCTGTATTAAAGATATGGCAGGCCTGCTCGTTCCGTACAAGGCAACTGAGCTGGTAACCGCGCTGAAAGAAGCAACCGATCTTCCGATTCAGCTGCACACCCACTATACTTCCGGTGTTGCATCCATGACGTACCTGAAAGCAGTAGAGGCTGGTGTTGATATCATCGATACCGCAATGTCTCCATTCGCTATGGGTACTTCACAGCCGGCAACTGAGGTTATGGTTGAAACCTTCAAAGGCACTCCATACGATACTGGTCTGGATCAGAACAAACTGGCTGAGATCGCAGATTACTTCCGTCCGATGAGAGACGAAGCGCTCGATACAGGCCTCTTAAATCCGAAGAACCTTGGCGTAAATATCAAGACTCTTCTGTATCAGGTACCGGGCGGTATGCTCTCCAACCTGACAAGCCAGTTAAAAGAGCAGCACGCAGAGGACAAATACTACGATGTACTCGAAGAAGTACCGCGCGTAAGAAAAGACCTCGGCGAGTGCCCGCTGGTTACTCCGTCTTCCCAGATCGTTGGTACCCAGGCTGTATTCAATGTCCTGATGGGCGAGCGTTACAAGATGGTAACGAAAGAGACAAAAGACGTTCTTGCCGGAAAATACGGTGCAACTGTAAAACCGTTCAATCCGGAAGTACAGAAGAAATGCATCGGCGATACCGAGCCGATCACCTGCCGCTACGCAGACCTGCTTGAGCCGGAGCTTCCGAAACTGGAGAAAGAGATCGAGCAGTGGAAACAGCAGGATGAGGATGTATTAACCTACGCTCTGTTCCCGCAGGTAGCTGTAGACTTCTTCAAATATCGTGAAGCGCAGCAGACAAAAGTAGATCCGGCAGCCGCTGACAAAAAAGACGGCGCATATCCGGTCTAAATAAAATCTGAGTAAAAAAATCAGCCGGTGTTCTGTGTTCCCTGTAAAAAGGGAATGCAGAACACCGGCTTTCCTTTTCAGCTTTTCAGCCATTGCGTCAGTAATTTATTCGTGTTATAATTCAAAAGATCGAGGTGTGTCCGAAAAAGAATCAGGATGCTCCCAAAAGAAAAAATGTGGATGCCGAACGGCATTTGCAGATCGGAAAAACAAATCAGGAAGAAAATAACATGAAAAAAGAAAAAGAACAGTCTTCTTCAGAAGAGCAGAAGGCAGCGAACGAGAATCTCCTCATTCGTCTGAATCAAAATTACGGAAAGTTGAGCAAAGGACAGAAGAGGCTGGCAGATTTTATTACGGCACATTATGACCAGGCCGTATCGATGACGGCAGCGCGCCTGGGACAGCAGGTCGGCGTCAGCGAATCGACAACGGTTCGCTTTGCGATGCAGCTTGGCTACGCGGGATATCCGGAGTTCCAGCGCGCACTGGAGGAGATGGTGATGAATCGTCTGAATTCAGTGCAGCGGATGCAGTTTACGTATGGCCGCGTGCCGCAGGGAGAAATTCTGGAGACCGTCCTGCAGTCGGATATTGAAAAAATCAAGATGACGCTGGAAGAAGTGGACCGGAGCGCCTTTGAGCGCGCTGCGGATACGATTCTTTCTGCGCGGACAATTTACATTGTCGGCATTCGGAGCTGCGCGCCGCTTGCGAGCTTTCTGGCGTTCTATTTCCATATGATTTTCCCGGATGTGCGCCAGGTACAGACAAACAGTTCCAGCGAGATTTTCGAGCAGATGATCCGCATCACGGAGGATGATGTGGTGATCGGCATCAGCTTCCCGCGGTATTCGATGCGTACGATGAAGGCACTGGAATTTGCGAACAGCCGCAAAGCGAAGGTGATTACGATCACAGACAGTGTGCATTCACCGATGAATGTTTATGCAGCCTGTACGCTGATTGCCAAGAGCGATATGGCATCGATCGTTGATTCTCTGGTGGCCCCTTTGAGTGTAATCAATGCGCTTGTCGTGGCGCTCTGCATGAAACGCCAGGCGGATGTGAAAAAGACACTTGAGAGCATGGAAAAACTGTGGGATGAGTACCAGGTTTACAGCAACGATGAAATCAACGGGCTGGACGATGCACGTCCCATGGGCGGAAAAAAGGCAGCTCTGCCGGTAAAGGAGAAAGCATGAGAAAAGCAGCAGTAATCGGCGGAGGCGCCGCCGGAATGATGACCGCCGTGCTTGCCGCCGGCGAAAAGACAGAGATTCATCTCTATGAAAAAAATGAAAAGCTGGGAAAGAAGCTGTTTATCACAGGAAAGGGCCGCTGCAATGTGACAAACGACTGCCCGACAGAAGAGTTCTTCACGAATGTGGTGACAAACCCGAAATTTCTGTACAGCTCCGCCTACAGCTTTGACAGCGCCCAGGTGCAGGAGTTTTTCGAAGCGGCAGGTGTCCGCTTAAAAGTGGAGCGCGGAAACCGTGTCTTCCCGGAGTCAGATCACTCCTCGGATATTATCCGCGCGCTGGAGACGGAACTGAAACGGAAAAATGTGCAGGTGCATAAGAATACAAAAGTAAAAGAGCTTCTTTTCGAAGGAGACCGCGTGAAAGGAATCCGCCTGGAAAACGGGAAAGAGCTTTTTTACAATGATGTCGTTGTCGCAACCGGCGGTATGTCGTACCAGACGACGGGATCGGATGGAGACGGCTACCGTTTCGCAGAAAAGGCAGGACTTGCCGTCACTCCGCTCCGCCCGGCGCTGGTGCCGCTGGAAACAGAGGAAGCGTACATCCGTGAGCTGCAGGGACTCTCCCTGAAAAATGTGACGATGACGATTAAAAACGGCAAAAAGACGCTGTTCGATGGATTCGGCGAGATGCTGTTTACACATTTCGGAATTTCCGGCCCGCTGGGGCTTTCTGCGAGCTCCTACATCGGAAAAGCACTGGAACAGCAGCCGCTGAAAGGATATCTGAACCTGAAGCCGGCACTCACGGAAGAACAGCTGGATGCGCGGATCCTGCGTGAATTTGAGGAAAACCGGAACAAACAGTTCCGCAACGTGATCAACAGTCTGTTCCCGGCGAAACTGCTTCCGGTGATGCTCTCTCTTGGCGGGATCGACCCGTACAAACAGGTCAATGCCGTATCGAAAGCGGAGCGTCAGCACTTTGAAGAGCTGATCACGCATTTCCCGTTTACAGTAACCGGAACACGGGGTTTCCGTGAAGCAATTATCACACAGGGTGGTGTTTCCGTGAAAGAGATCCGTCCGGGCACGATGGAGGCAAAGAAAAAAGAAGGTCTGTACTTCGTAGGAGAAGTGCTCGATCTCGATGCACTGACCGGCGGCTTCAATCTGCAGATTGCCTGGGCAAGTGCCCACGCTGCAGCCGAAGAGATCCGGGCAAAGGAAGAACAGGAATAAAATATGGATCACAGATTTTAGAATTTTCAGGAGGAAGAGAGAAGATGAGATTTAATCTTGCAATTGACGGACCGGCAGGCGCTGGCAAAAGTACAATCGCAAAACGTGTGGCAAAGGAGCTTTCGTTTGTCTACGTTGATACAGGAGCAATGTACCGTGCCATGGGCATCTATTTTTCAGATCTTGGCATTGCACCGGAAGAGCAGGAAAAAATTGAGGCAGCCTGCAAAGATGTGAAAATTTCCATTTCCTACGAAAACGGAGAGCAGCAGGTTTATTTAAACGGCGTCAATGTCACCGGAAGACTGCGCACCGAGGAGGCTGGAAAGATGGCATCCGCGACAAGCGCCTATCTGGAAGTACGGAAAAAACTCGTGGAGCTGCAGCAGGAGATGGCGGAGAATACGGATCTTGTGATGGACGGCCGCGATATCGGAACTGCCGTTCTGCCGAACGCACCGTTGAAAGTCTATCTGACAGCAAGTGCCCATGTCCGCGCACTGCGCCGCTGGAAAGAGCTGACCGAAAAGGGACAGACAGCCGATCTTGCGAAAATCGAGGAAGATATCAATGAGCGTGATTATCAGGACATGCACAGAGAGCATTCCCCGCTGGTACAGGCAGAAGACGCCGTACTCGTTGACAGCTCTGAAATGACGATCGATGAGGTTGTGGAAAAGATCTTAAGCCTTGCCCGCGAGCGTATGTAAACGCGGCAGAGAAAAGAGGAGAAGAAAAACAGATGGAAGTAACTGTTGCAAAAAGTGCAGGCTTCTGCTTCGGCGTCAAACGGGCGGTCGATACGGTATACCGTGAAATTGAGAGCGGTGAAAAGCCGGTCTACACCTTCGGGCCGATTATTCACAACGAACAGGTTGTGGAGGATCTCGAAAACCGCGGCGTGCAGGTGATCCATTCGGAAGATGAACTAGAGGGGCTTTCCGGCGGAACCGTTGTGATCAGGTCGCATGGCGTGTCGCGGGATGTCTGTGAAAAGATCGAAGCGCGCGGCATGAAGATTGTAGATGCGACGTGCCCGTTTGTCAAGAAGATCCACCGGATTGTGGACGAGGAGGGCAGAAAAGGCCGCCACGTCGTCATCATCGGAAGCGCGGATCATCCGGAGGTACAGGGCATCATGGGATGGGCGAGCGGCCCGGTTACCGTGATGCATACCGCCGAAGAAGCGGAAAGTTTTGTGCCCGAAAATGGAAAACCAATATCTATTGTGGCACAGACGACATTTAATTACAACAAATTTAAAGATTTAGTTGAAATTTTTTTGAAAAAGAGTTATGATAGTACTGTTTTAAAGACTATCTGCAACGCTACCGAGGAAAGACAGACGGAAGCGAGAGCAATTGCCAGGAAGGTTGATGCCATGTTTGTCGTGGGAGGCAGACATAGTTCAAACACGCAAAAGCTGTATGAGATATGTAAAGAAGAATGTAAAAATACTTACTTTATAGAGACACTCGTTGATTTGGAATCTAAGCCTTTTCAATCATTTGGTCGCGTAGGTATTACAGCTGGGGCATCCACCCCGAATAAAATAATTGAGGAGGTTCAAAAAATGTCAGAAATGAGTTTTGAACAAATGCTGGATGAATCATTTAAAACAATCAGAAACGGAGAAGTCGTTGAGGGTACTGTAATCGATGTCAAAGACGATCAGATTATCCTGAATATCGGATACAAAGCCGATGGTATTCTTACCAAAAACGAATATTCCAACGATTCTTCCATCGATCTTCACACCGTTGCACAGCCAGGTGACAAAATGGAAGTCAAAGTTCTGAAAGTAAATGATGGAGAGGGACAGGTCCTTCTTACTTACAAGAGACTTGCTGCTGAAAAAGGCAACAAGAGACTCGAGGAAGCATTCGAGAATCATGAAGTTCTGAAAGCAAAAGTAACACAGGTACTGAACGGAGGATTATCCGTAGTTGTTGAGGAGACCAGAGTATTCATTCCGGCCAGCCTTGTATCTGATGTATATGAAAAAGATCTGTCTAAATATGCAGATCAGGAAATTGAATTCGTTATTACCGAGTTCAACCCGAGAAGAAGACGCATCATCGGTGACCGCAAACAGCTCATCGTTGCTGAGAAGAAGAAACTGCAGGAAGAACTGTTCGCACGCATTGCAGTTGGCGATGTTGTAGAGGGAACTGTTAAGAATGTTACCGATTTCGGCGCATTCATCGATCTGGGCGGAGCTGACGGACTGCTTCACATCTCTGAGATGTCCTGGGGCCGCGTAGAGAACCCGAAAAAAGTATTCAAAGTTGGTGAGACTGTAAAAGTTCTGATCAAAGACATCAACGGCGACAAGATCGCTCTTTCCTTAAAATTCCCGGAAGAGAATCCGTGGCTGAACGCTGCTGACAAATACGCTGTAGGCAACGTAGTAGAAGGCTGTGTTGCCCGTATGACTGACTTTGGTGCATTCGTTGAGCTTGAGCCGGGCGTAGATGCTCTGCTTCATGTTTCCCAGATCTCCAGAGAGCACGTTGAGAAACCGTCTGATGCACTGAAAATCGGACAGGAAATCACTGCAAAAGTAGTTGATTTCAACGAGGAAGACAAAAAAATCTCTCTGAGCATGAAAGCTCTGGAAAACGAAGAGCCAGTAGAAGAGTAAGAATAATTTAACTTGCAGGTGCTGCAGTTGGATGATTAGAATGCCGTAGACAACCGGGTTTCCTGAACAGACAGGAAACCTGTTGCCTGCGGTATTTTCTTATCATCCTGTTTTTGGCACCAGAAAAGAAAAAGGGGATGAAAGTTTATGTGGGAGACGAAGATTCTGGGTGTGGATCTGTACCACGTTCTAGCATGGTTCTGGCTGTACAGCTTCTGCGGATGGATCTGGGAGAGTTCCTATGTATCGATCCGGCAGAAAAAACTGGTCAACCGCGGTTTTGTCAATGGTCCGCTGCTGACACTGTACGGCACCGGCGCTGTTATGGTATACTTGATCCTGCGCCCGTTTGAAGCGAACGTCTGGGCACTGTATTTCGGAGGTGTCATTGTAGCGACGGTTCTGGAATATGTAACCGGCGTGCTGATGGAGACCATTTTTCATGCGCACTGGTGGGACTACAGCAATCAGAAGTTTAATTTTCAGGGAAAGATCTGCCTCAGCAGTTCGATTGCCTGGGGATTCTTTACACTGGGGCTGTTCTATATTCTGCAGCCGATTGCCGTGAAAGTAGTGAATCTTGTTTCGGATACTACAGGAGAGATCATTGTTTCCGTTGTTACCGTCTGCTATCTGGTAGATTTTGGATTTTCCGCAGCCGCAGCATTCCAGCTGGGACAGAAGATGCGCAGTCTGGAGAAAACGTGGGGAGAATTTATGAAATATCTGCAGAAATCCCGCTTTAACCAGCTTGCCGAGGAGATGAATGCGAAAGTACAGCAGTATCGTGCAGAGTATTCCAGAGATAAGATGAAAGAATATCTGGCCGAGAAACGCCAGACACTGTCTGAGGCAATGGAGCAGATGCAGAAGCTGGAGAAGGAGCGGAAAGAAGCCGAGGGAAGAAGAAATCCGCTTTCCGAGTCGAAGAACCGCCTGATGGAGTTCGGAGCAGAGCAGAAGGAACGCCTGACCGAGTTCGGAGCAGAGCAGAAAGAACGGTTTGCGGCACTTGGATTTGATGTGCGCAGCGATAAGATGCCGGATCTTAAAGAGCTGCTGGAGCGCTTTGACCAGATGACAAAACCGCAGCTTCCGACCAACTGGCTGATGCGCCTGACAACGAAACGTTATCTGCGCGCCTATCCGCATCTGCAGGGAACGCATCATGCTTCTCTGAAAAAGGAAGAAAAAAAGGTAGAAGAGAAAGAAGAGAAAAAATAAAGGACTGCTTGGAAAGGACAGTCCCGGAAAAACGGCCGTGCATGCAAAAACGTGTACGGCTGTTTTATTTTCTGGTTTTGCTATCGTATTTGAAAAAGAGCTGAAGCTCGGAACAGAGATACTCTTTCAGGAGATTTTCCTGCGAAAGAAAGGCATCGGACCACTCAAAATAGTAAGGGCGGCTTTTGAAATCCTCGCGGAAGGCCGGGGTGAAAAACTCTTTCTGCTGCGGAAGAAATGTACCGGTCCGCCGCTGATAGCAGTTGGCAGCCTTTGCTTTCTGACGGTGTTCCGGATCGACAAACGCGCCAACGCTCTTGTGAACAGCCTGATCCTCCAGCGGAAGATAATAGTAATTCTTATAGTCCGGGAAGAAATATTTCAGCTCCGCCGTATGCGTCTGCAGGGAGAGAGAAACCCGTGAACCAAAGGCTGTAAGAGAACCATCCGCGCAGACACGGGAGAGGAAAACCGGAACTTCCCGCTCGGGCTGCAGTGAAACTTCCAGTGTCTGTCCGGTAAAACGACACGACTGGACAGAAAAATCGCCGTGAAACAGGGCAGGAAGCGCGAGCAGTTCCAGAACAGAACCCATGCCGAGGACATCCTCATAATTGTGAAGGAAAAGCAGTTCCAGTTTCTTTTCATCCAGTGTCTGAAGATAGTCGTGGTAAACAGAAATCAACTGTTTTCCGTTAAGTTGATCCTTCCGTGGGAATGAGAGATACTGTTCCACATTTTTCTGTTTCATTGAAGAAAGTCCCAGGATTGACTGAAACGGGCGGAGTGCCTGATAAAGATCCAGGGATGCGATTGACGAAAGCGGATCTTCCATCTGATAAAACAGTGCTTTGTGTGTGAGGTAAGGAAGATCAAATGTCGTTCCATTAAAATGCACCAGCTGCTTCACGTCGGAAAGAAACGTGAAAAAAGAGACAAGCATCTCTTTTTCTTCGGTCGGTCGATCAAGAAACCACTGGCGCAGTGTGAAAGCATCCGCGGCCGGGTCAAAGAACAGCGCACCAATCAGATAGAGATGCGAGGTACGCCAGGAAAGGCCGGTCGTCTCAATATCGAAAAAGACATCGCCGTTTCTCAGATACATCTGAAGATTGGCAGAGAGAGCAGCGGGGGTAGAATCTATGATCTGCATAAGGTTTTTTGTCTCCTTTGAAAAACTTTTTTGAATCTAAAGATATTATAAGACGAAAAAATCTGACATGCAAGAAAGACAGCGACTAATCGTTGCGTGATGAGAAAAGTTCTGCTATAATAGAATGTGCGTTCGCTTTCGAAAAAAGAAAACGGCGCTTTGGAGGAAAAACATGATTGCATTTATCAAAGGAACTGTAGATTCTCTTTCGGAAGGAAAAATGATTCTCGAAAGCCATGGAATCGGCTATGAGCTGAATATTCCAGCGAGTATGTTCGACGCAGGCATCCGGGAGGGAGAAGAGTTAAAGATATATACCCATATGAGTGTGCGGGAAGACGGAATTTCCCTATTCGGCTTTCTGTCCCGTGAAGATCTTGAAATATACCGTATGCTGATCGGCGTAAGCGGCATCGGACCAAAAGCGGCGCTTGCGGTGCTGTCCACGCTTACTGCAGACAATCTGCGCTTTGCCGTCCTCTCGGAAGATGTCCAGGCGATTGCCAAAACACCGGGCATCGGAAAGAAGACCGCGCAGAAGCTGATTCTGGAATTAAAAGACAAATTCGACCTGCAGGAAGCGTTCGAGCAGAAGCTGGCAGGAAATCAGGCGGCTGCGGCGGTACGGCAGACAGGCGAACCGGATGCCTTCCAGGATGCGGTACAGGCGCTGACTGCGCTTGGCTACTCCGGAACGGAAGCACTGCAGGCAGTAAAGAAAGTCGAAATCACCGAAGGCATGGACAGCGAGGCTGTGCTGAAAGCGGCATTGAAGCATATGTTTTAGCAGATGGTCCTAAATTGTGGAAGAAGGAAACCTTATAACGATGGAAAGAAGAATTATCACAACTGACGTTCTCGAGGAGGACGTGAAAATCGAAGGTTCGCTCCGTCCCCAGCACCTGGACGACTACATCGGACAGGAAAAGACGAAAAAGAACCTGAAAGTATATATTGAAGCAGCAAAACAGCGAAGTGATGTTCTCGATCATGTGCTGTTTTACGGCCCTCCGGGACTTGGAAAAACAACGCTGGCGGGCATCATTGCAAATGAGATGGGAACCCATATGAAGGTAACGAGCGGCCCGGCGATCGAAAAACCGGGTGAGATGGCAGCGATCCTCAACAATCTGCAGGAGGGCGACGTCCTGTTTGTTGATGAGATCCACCGCCTGAACCGCCAGGTCGAGGAGGTTCTTTACCCAGCGATGGAGGATTTTGCGATTGATATCATGATCGGAAAAGGCTCTTCGGCGCGCTCGATCCGCCTGGATCTGCCGAAGTTTACGCTGGTCGGCGCAACAACGCGTGCAGGTCTTTTGACTGCCCCGCTCCGCGACCGGTTCGGTGTCATCCACCATCTGGAATTTTACACGGAGGAAGAATTGGCCAACATTATCCTGCACTCCTCAAAAGTACTGAATGTGGAGGTGGACCCGCAGGGAGCGCTTGAGATGGCGCGCCGTTCCAGGGGAACACCGCGTCTGGCAAACCGGATTTTAAAGCGTGTCCGCGACTTTGCCCAGGTGAAATACGATGGAAGAATCACAAAAGAGGTCGCATCATTTGCTCTCGATCTGCTGGAAGTAGACCGTTACGGACTGGATCAGACTGACCGGCTGCTTCTTACCACCATTATGGAAAAGTTCCAGGGCGGTCCGGTGGGACTCGATACCCTGGCAGCATCGATTGGAGAAGATGCCGGCACCATCGAAGATGTCTACGAGCCGTTCCTGATCAAATCCGGATTTATCAACCGCACTCCGCGCGGAAGAGTGGCAACGGAATTTGCCTGGCACCACCTGGGGCTGGAGGCACCGCGTAAGATCGAAGAGTAAAAGCCCTGAATCTTTCATTTTCTGTCGCTTTTTGCAGAAAAAGGTTGTTTTTCTTCCATTTTCGGTATATGATAGGTTATATTAGCCGGAAGTTTGGTCCGGTTAAATTCAGTGGAGGAAAAGCAAAAGAATGGCTGTAAAAAATACAACACAGGTTTTAATAGATGGAAAAATTATCACACTGGGAGGCTATGAGAGCCCGGAATATCTGCAGAAAGTAGCTGCTTATCTGAATCAGAAGATCAGCGAACTTTCCCAGTCAGCCGGATACAACCGCCTGTCGGTGGATACGAAGCACACACTGCTTGCACTGAACATTGCAGACGACTATTTCAAAGCAAAAAGCCAGGTAGATACCCTCGAAGAGGATATGGAAGCCAAAGACCGGGAAACCTACGATATGAAGCACGATCTGATCGCAGCGGAAATCCAGGCCGGCGATCTGAAAAAAGAGCTGGAAGAGAAACGAATCGAGCTGGAACATGTGCGCGGCGAGATGGAAGAACTGCAGCGGCAGCTTGATAAGGCAAATAAGGATCTGGAAGATTTATTAAAAGCGTAAAAGAAGGAAAAACGGGGGATTGCGGAACAGGTAATCGCCCGTTTTTAGGAGATAAAGATGAAGACAGAATTATTAGCACCAGCCGGTTCGATGGAAGCGTTAAAAGCGGCGGTTTCCGCCGGTGCGGATGCCGTCTATCTCGGCGGAGCCGCATTCGGCGCAAGAGCGTATGCAAAAAATCTGGATGAGCAGGAGATTCTCTCAGCCATCGATTACGTCCATCTGCGGAACCGGAAACTGTATCTGACGGTCAACACCCTCTTAAAAGAGGAGGAACTGGAAGAGAAACTGTATCCGTATCTGCGTCCGTACTATGAGCAGGGACTGGATGCCGTGATTGTCCAGGATATGGGCGTTTTAAAGGCGGTCCGCTCCTGGTTCCCGGATCTCGACATTCATGCGAGCACACAGATGACAGTGACAGGATCTGCGGGAGCGCGTTTCCTGGAGAGCCTTGGCGCGACGCGTGTGGTACCAGCCCGTGAGCTTTCGTTTGCGGAGATCCAGAAAATCCACCGGACGACCAACCTTGAAATTGAATGCTTCGTCCACGGGGCGCTCTGCTACTGCTATTCGGGACAGTGCCTTTTTTCCAGCCTGATCGGCGGGAGAAGCGGAAACCGCGGAAGATGCGCGCAGCCGTGCCGTCTGCCGTACGAAGCGTACGATAAAGACAACCACCGCATGGGGGAGCCGGGCGACCGCTATCCGTTAAGCCCGAAGGATATGTGTACGGTAGAACTGCTGCCGGAGATTGTAAAATCCGGGATTATGTCCCTCAAAATCGAAGGCAGAATGAAAAAGCCGGAGTATACAGCGGGCGTTGTCAGCATTTACCGCAAATACCTCGATCTGTACGAAAAAAAGCCGTCCCGTTTCCACGTTCTGCCGGAGGACATGAAAAAGCTGTATGAGCTGTATAACCGTGACGGTTTCAACAAAAGCTATTATACCGTAAGAAACGGACGCGATATGATGGCGCTGAAGAACGAAAAAGAGCAGGAAAATAAAAAGAAACAGCGCAGAAATGAGCAGCTCTTTTATGAGATCCAGAGAGATTATATCGAGACTGAGGCAAAAGAGCCGATTTCCGGCTTTCTGACCCTGTATCCGGGCCAGCCGGCGTTCTTAAGTGCAGAAAGCGGAAAATACAGCGTAACAGCAGAGGCGGGCATGGTAGAACCGGCAAAGAAGCAGCCGCTGACCGAGGAACGCGTAAAAACACAGCTGGAAAAGACAGGCGAGACACCATTCTATTTCAAAGAACTCGATATCTGTATGGATGACAACTGTTTCGTGCCGATGCAGACGTTAAATGAGCTGCGGAGAGGCGTTTCGGACCAGCTGGTGAAAGAGATGACAGAGCCATACCGCAGAAAAGCAGCGGAAAAGCCGGAACAGGAAGCAAAAGCATCTGGAAAACCGGACCAGGAGAGCAGGGCAGAAAAGAAAATGGAGCTGACCGCATCTGCCGAGACGAGAGCCCAGTGGAATGCGCTGCTCGAGATTCCGGAGATCACGACGATCTACGCCGGCATGGGATGCTTCAAACGGGAAATCTTCGAAGAGCAGGCGGAAAAAGGCATCCTGCAGGCGAAAGAACTGGGAAAACAGGTTTATCTGATGCTGCCGCACGTTGTACGTGAAGGCGATCTGAAGGAATACCGCGACACGTTCCGCTGTCTGAAGGAGATCGGTCTTGGCGGTTTCCTGATCCGCAATCTCGAAAGCTTTTCATTTTTGAAAGAGATGGGAATGGAAAAGGATATCCGGCTCGATTACAGCGTTTACACGTACAACAGCCGTGCGCAGGCATTCTGGCAGGAGCAGGGCGTGCAGCGTGATACCGTTCCGTATGAGCTGAACGAGTGGGAAATCGGAAAACGTGACAATACGAACAGCGAAATAGTGGTCTACGGCTACCTTCCGATGATGGTTTCCGCCCAGTGTGTCCAGAAGAACCTGAACGGCTGCAATCACAGTTATTCCCTGGTACGCTTAAAAGACCGGATGGGAAAATACTTCCCGGTGAAGAGTTACTGCACCTCGTGCTACAGTGTGATCTACAACAGCCTTCCGCTCGGCCTGGTAAAAGAAGCCGATGAGATCCGGTCCATGCATCCGGCTGCGGTGCGGCTGAATTTTACCATCGAGACACTGGAGGAGACAAAAGAAATCGCCGCTGCGTTTGCTGGAACGTACTGTAAAGGAATCGCAGTTCCGGCCGAACAGGAATATACCAAAGGCCATTTCCGCCGGAAAGTAGAGTAAACGGTGAGAAAAAATAAGGGGAATTTATGGAAAATACCATTGTTCAGTTATCAAAATATGTGATTACCTTCCTCATGATCTGTTTTACCGTGCAGTCGTTTGCTGCACTCAAAGAGCGGGATGAGGATGAGCGCCATTACATTCTGATGCGGCAGATCATCATGATCATTCTGATGAATTTCATCTGTTTCTTCGTGATGTTCCTCCAGGAGGGCGAAGTATCAACGATTCAGATGTTTCTGCTCACGATGGCGTATATCCTGGGCGTACAGATCCTGTACCGCCTGATTTACCGGAAGGCATCGATGATCCTGGTAAACAACATGTGTATGCTGCTCTCGATCAGCATGATTATTCTGACGAGACTGAGCGTGTCAAAGGCGATGTCCCAGTACAAAATTCTGGCGGCATCCACACTGCTCTGCTTCATCATTCCGGTCATTGTCCGAAAGGGCAAGTTCCTGAAAAATCTGACTTGGATTTACGCTGTGCTCGGAATTGCCATGCTTTCCGTCGTTATGGTGCTTGGCTTTACTTCCGGCGGTGCGAAGCTGTCGATCGAAATCCACGGCATTACGTTCCAGCTCTCCGAGATTGCCAAGCTCACACTCGTGTTCTTTATGGCAGGCATGCTGCGCGAGGATAATTCCTTTGGAAACGTTGTGAAAGCAACGGTCATTGCGGCAGTTCATGTGCTGATCCTTGTTGCATCCACCGACCTTGGAACTGCGTTCGTCTTCTTTATGGCGTACGTGGTTGTAATCTATGTGGCAACGAGAAAAGCCAGATATCCGCTTTTGGGACTTGCGGGAATGAGTGCCGCCTGCGTTGTGGCATATTTCCTGTTTTCCCATGTACGGAACCGTGTGGCACTCTGGCAGGATCCGATCGGAAACTGGGATATCAGCAGCCAGTTAGCACAGGGCCTCTTCGGCATGTGCTCCGGCGGATGGTTCGGAACCGGCCTTTTCGAGGGACGGCCTGACATTATCCCGGTTGCAACGAAAGACTTTATTTTCTGTGCGATCTGTGAGGAGATGGGCATTATCTTCGGAATCTGCCTGATTCTGCTGTGCATGTCCACATTCCTTCTGATTATCAATATTTCCATGAAGATGAGCAAACGGTTCTACAAACTGATTGCCATGGGTCTTGGAACGGAATATGCGACACAGGTGTTCCTCACCATCGGAGGAACCATTAAATTTATTCCTATGACAGGTATCACGCTGCCGCTGGTCAGCTATGGAGGAAGCTCTATGTTCTCCACGGTGCTGATGCTGTCGATCATTCAGGGATTGTACATCTTAAGGGAAGACGAAGGTGAGGAGCTTGAGAAAAGACGAAACAAGAAGAAACGAAACCAGCAGAAAAACGACCCAGGCGCCAAGAAAAAACGACGCCCGGACGAAGAGACCGAAAGACGAAAGAAGAGCGGCAGCCGGAACGATGGACAGGGAACCCGCCAGAAGTACCGCGAGCAGCCGGATGAATTCGAACGGCGGATCGAAGAGCAGACCGAGAACAGCCTCCACTGGTAAGGCGGCAAACAACGGCGCAGGGCCGTATCTGATCGTTTCGTTCCTGTTCGTGGCCATGTTTCTTGGGCTGATCGCGTATCTCGTTTACTTTAATGTCGTGCGGAAAGAAGAATTTCTGAATAGTTCTTACAATACGAGACAGAATAACTATGCAGAGCGCGTGATCCGCGGAACAATCTATTCTGCGGACGGCCAGGAACTGGCAAAGACGACGACAGATGAAAACGGGGATGAGGTAAGAACGTATCCGTTCGGCAGCCTGTTTGCGCAGGTGGTTGGCTACACGGGAAAAGGAAACAGCGGCCTCGAATCTTCCTACAACTATATGCTGATGGAGTCCCATACAAGTAAGTTAAAGCAGGTAAAGAATGAATTCAGCGATGCGAAGAACCCGGGAGACAGTCTCTATACAACGCTGAATACAACACTCCAGCAGGCCGCGGCCGATGCACTGGACGGATACCGCGGTGCAGTTGTCGTGCTGGAGGCAAAAACGGGCCGTGTACTTGCCAATGTGAGCAATCCGGTTTTTAATCCTAATACGATTGATGAGGACTGGGAGGCACTGAACGCAGACGATGAGAGCGGCGTGTTTCTGAACCGCGGTCTGCAGGGAAGATATCCGCCGGGATCTACGTTCAAGATTGTTACTTCGCTTGCGTATCTCCGTCAGAACGGCACACTGGACGGTTTTTCGTTCGACTGTGACGGTGAGCTGACAGCAGGAAACTATACGATTCACTGCTCCGGCGGTGAAGTGCATGGACCGGAAGATTTTGCAGGTGCGTTTGCACATTCGTGCAACTCTGCCTTTGCACAGATTGGCCTTGGGCTGGATAAAGATGCCTTCCGCTCGCTGGCGGATTCCCTGTATCTGAACAGCCGTCTGGATCTGGAGCTTCCGACCAGCAAAAGTTCTTTCGACCTTGATTCGACAACGGCGGATGCTCTTGTGATGCAGACCTCCATTGGCCAGGGCGATACGCTGGTAACACCGATGGAGATGGCACTGATCGCCTCCGCGGTTGCAAATGATGGAGAAATGATCAAACCGCGTTATGTGGACAACATTGTGTCTGCGGGCGGACAGGCAGTCAAAACCTTTTACAAAGAGTCTCTTGGCACGGTAATGTCCGAGAGCGAAGCCAATACGCTGACAGAGCTGATGAAAGGCGTTGTCCAGAGCGGAACTGCAGTTTCACTTTCGGATCTGCCGTACAATATCGCCGGTAAAACAGGAACCGCAGAACACGGAAGCGACGGAGAGACACCGCATTCCTGGTTTGTCGGATTCTCCAATGCGGATGATCCTGATATTGTCATTGCTGTTGTGGCAGAAAACGGCGGATATTCGAGTGAAGTCGCTGTACCGATTGCAAGACAGGTAATTGAAGCATATTATGCACAGCAGTAAACGATGAAAAAAACGCGTTCGAACCGGAAAGGATGGGTTCGGGCGCGTTTTCTGAATTTTTAGAAAAATGTTAGAAAAAGGATGCGGTTTTAAGGTTGCGCGGGGGCGGGAAAAGAGGTATACTTTTTAACAGAAGATCTGGCGGCAAGCGGGAAGAAAAGAGCTGTCAGGGAATGGAAAAAGCCAGAAGGAGCTTAAAACGTATGATCGAAGCAGTAAGCTGCGGAGGTATCGTAATCTACCGTGGAAAAATATTGACGCTTTACAAAAGCTACCGCAACAAATATGAAGGCTGGGTTCTGCCGAAAGGAACCGTTGAGCCGGGAGAAACCCATGAACAGACTGCTGTCCGCGAGGTATATGAGGAGTCCGGCGTACACGGCACCATCATCAAGTACGTGGGAAAAAGCCAGTACAGCTTCAGCATTCCGGAGGACACCGTGGAAAAAGAGGTGCACTGGTATCTGATGGTCTCATCCGGCTACTACAGCCGTCCACAGAGAGAAGAATACTTTGTGGATTCGGGCTATTACAAGTATCACGAAGCATATCATCTGCTGAAGTTTTCCAATGAACGGCAGATTCTGGAAAAGGCCTATCAGGAGTATCTGGAACTGAAGAGAGCAAATTTATGGAAGGTTCAGCCACAGGCTCAGGGAAAATATGGTAAACTGGTATAAAAATCTGTACGTCGGGGATACTGCAAAAAAGAAACAGAAAAAATGGATGCGCCGGATTGAGAACAAAAAAGCAGTTCCGGGAGTCTGGCTCCTCACACTGCCTTCCAATCAGCAGAACAATCTGGATGTAATTCCGGCGGATCTGCTTTTGCAGCCGGCCGTGCGGAGAAACTGTCCGATGATTGTCGGACTTGCCGTGTCGCGCGAGGAAGCTTTTGAGCTTGTGGAGGCGATCGCATTGGAAACTTATCGGGAAACCGGAGAAGTAAAAATCCGGGAATGGCTGCTGAACCGGATTGAGGGATGTGAATGATACATATACTATTCATGATTTTGAAGGCACTGGGGATTTTACTCCTTGTTTTACTGTTTCTCGTGCTTCTTATCGTCTGCACCGTCCTGTTTCTTCCTTTTTGCTACCGGGCGCAGGTTCTGAAAGAAGAAGAGGGATTTGCCTGCGTAAAAGCGAGCGGAAGAGTATCGTGGCTTTTCGGAGCTGTCGCGCTGACGGCCTCGTATGAGGAACAGAAGCCGGAGGCGCAGATTCTGCTTTTCGGGGCATCACTGGAAACATGGAAACGGCGGCTGAAAAAGATCCGCCGGGGAGAAGCGTCCGTGCCCCGGACGGAGGAAAATGAGACAGAAAATGCGCCGGAAGCAGAAAAAACAGCAGAGCAGAAAGCACCGGACCAGAAAGAAAAGCAGCAAAAGGTGACAGCACAGAAGGAGCAGCCAGAGCAAGAGCAGGAACCGGATGCGCCGAAAAAAAGCATTCTGGAACGGTTTTTCGGAAGGATCGAATATCTTCCGGAAAAACTGCTGAATCTTGCCAGCCGTCTGCTGCAGACAGCTTTCCGGCTGTTGGAACTTCCGTTCCGTCTGCTTGAAAAACTGGAGCAGAAAATCCAGGCAGGCAGACGGTTAAAAAGAAAGTGGGAGAGTGTGAAAAAATTCTTCCGTTCGAAGATGTTCCGTGAGGCGCTGCTCCATGCAAAGAAAGAAGTGCTTTATTTCCTGAAGAAAGCAGCACCGAAAAAAGTAACCGGCACAGTCCGGTTCGGATTTAACGATCCGGCACTGACCGGAGAGACACTCGGCATTCTGGGTATGATTTATGGAAAACTGCCGAAAGACCTTTCCATCCAGCCGGATTTCGAACAGGAAATTCTCCAGGGCGATGTCCGGATGAAAGGAAGTTTTCAGGCTGTGACAGCAGCCGGCATTGCACTTCGATTATTCCGGGATCAGAATCTTCGGAAAACCATACGACATTTCAAACACAAGGAGGCCTAAAAGATGGCAGAAAAGGACAACACATTTCAGAATACCGTAGAAGCACTGTTCCGCGGAATGGACAGTTTTATCACAACAAAGACGGTCGTAGGTGAGGCGATCCACATTGAGGATACGATTCTTCTGCCGCTGGTAGACGTTTCCTTCGGCGTGGGAGCGGGTGCATTCGCAGAAAATGCAAAGAACAATGCAGGAGGCGGTATGGGCGGAAAAATTTCTCCGAGCGCCGTTCTTGTCATCAGCAAAAACGGAACGCGTCTGGTCAACATCAAAAACCAGGATGCTGTCACCAAAATCATTGACATGGCTCCGGATCTGATCAGCCGCTTTACCGGCAAAAAGGAAGAGGACGGGTATACCGCAGAGAAAGTAGAGCATATAATAAACCAAGAGGCGGATAAGGAGTAAGCTCGTTTGTGCAGAATTTTAGGTTTTCTGCTGTTTTGGATGGGGGTCGGGCTTCTCATCAGCCTGATGATCCGCAGCTCATTTCTTACGGTTCTTGCGGCCGCTCTGCTGCTGTGCGTGGGATATCATCTGTTCTGCAATACAGGGGAATAGTGAAAGATGCACAAAAAGATCGGAAATGAACTGGCTGATTTGTACAGAGAAATACTTGCAAAATGAAGAAAGCTGCGCTATAATAAGTCCATCTTAAATGAATCAGCCAACTATACTAATATCATAGATCAAGACGAGGGCGTCTTACCAGAACGAAAGTTTCGGTAGGATGCTCTTTTTCTTTTGCTAAGCATATGGATCGTTGGCAGGTTCAGCTTAAGAGACCACGCTATTTTTTTCTCCCTTTTAAAATATAAAAAATAGAGCACAACAGGGCATAAGCGAAAACTTATGTCCTGTTTGCTCTTCCCAGAACTTTTTTTAAAATCTTAATTCTATTTTTGAACAGCAAAAAAGCCTTCCCGGACTGGAAAGGCCTTTTAACCATTCAACTTATGCACGCTCTACTTTTCCGGATCTTAAGCAGGAAGTACATACGTACATTTTCTGCGGTACACCGTCAACTTTAACTTTGACAGATTTTACGTTAGATTTCCACATTTTATTGCTTCTTCTATGTGAATGACTTACGTTGTTTCCGAAATGAGCACCCTTCTCACAAATTGCACACTTTGCCATGATTGCACCTCCTTGACATACGTACTTGAGTCAAAACGCATTTTAGACTCACAACATAAGTCATTCTAACAGATCTATACCGGTTTTGCAAGTAAAAAATGAAAAAATTATATGAATTTTGAAGGTTTTTCATTTTAAACTTTCTTTTTTGCGGAAAAGCGGTTATAATGTATCGTAGAGTGGAGTCAGTTATTCCTGTCTCCATGTGTTTTGAATAGTATGATGGAATTGGAGGATACAAGGCATGAAAGGTCGTATGAATACAGGCTTGGGAGAAATCGTAATCAATCCGGATGTAATCGCCCTGTATGCGGGCAGCGTTGCTGTGGAGTGCTTCGGCATTGTCGGAATGGCAGCGGTAAACATGAAAGATGGACTGGTCAAACTTCTGAAAAAAGAGAGTCTGACACACGGAATCAATGTATCGATTTCGGAAAATAAAATTTCCCTGGATTTCCACGTGATTGTTTCTTACGGAGTCAGTATTTCTGCCGTAACAGATAACCTGATCAATAATGTGAAATACAAGGTGGAAGAGTTCACCGGAATGGAAATTGAAAAAATCAACATCCTGGTTGAAGGCGTTCGCGTCATCGACTGATGGTAATAGGAGGAAATGAAGAAAGTGGCTACAAATACAATTGATGCCGGCTTACTGGCAAAAATGTTTCTGGCTGGTGCAAAAAATCTGGAAGTAAAGAAAGAGTGGATCAATGAGCTGAACGTGTTCCCGGTACCGGACGGCGACACAGGTACCAACATGACGCTGACGATCATGTCCGCAGTCAAGGAAGTAAACTCGCTCACAGAAGTGAACATGTACAACCTTTCCAAGGCAATCTCTTCCGGTTCTCTGCGCGGTGCCAGAGGTAACTCCGGCGTTATTCTTTCCCAGCTCCTTCGTGGCTTTACCAAGAAGATCCGCGACTATGAAGAGCTGAATGCAGAGATTCTTGCAGAGGCAATGGAAAAAGCAGTCGAGACTGCATACAAAGCCGTTATGAAGCCAAAAGAAGGTACCATCCTGACCGTGGCAAAGGGAGCAGCAGAGAAAGCAGCAGAGCTTGCACCGGAAAGCGAAGATCTGAACGCATTCATCGAGGACGTTCTCGCGCATGCAGAGTACGTGCTCTCCCAGACACCAGAGATGCTTCCGGTATTAAAAGAGGCAGGCGTTGTGGATTCCGGCGGACAGGGTCTCTTAACCGTACTGCAGGGCGCATATGACGCGTTCCTCGGGAAAGAGATTGATCTGAATTTCGAGATGCCGGAAGCAAAGACAGAATTTGTCAGACCGTCCAAAGAGACAGAAAAAGAAATCAAATTCGGCTACTGCACCGAGTTTATCATTATGCTGGAAAACCCGCTTCCGGATGAAGAGGTTTATGCATTCAAAGATTTCCTGAATGGAATCGGAGATTCGATCGTTCTCGTTGCAGACGACGAGCTGGTTAAGGTACACGTACATACCAACGATCCTGGAAAAGCAATTTCCAAGGCGCTGACGTACGGACAGCTGACCAGAATGAAGATCGACAACATGCGTGAGGAGCATCAGGAGCGCCTGATCAAGAACGCAGAAAAGATCGCAGCACAGCAGGCAGAGGAAGATAAGAAGAGAAAAGAAGCAGCAAAACAGCCGCCGAAGGAGAACGGATTCATCGCCGTGTCCATCGGAGAGGGAATCAAAGAGATCTTCCAGGGACTCGGTGTTGATTACCTGATCGAGGGCGGTCAGACCATGAACCCGAGCACCGAGGATATGCTGACTGCAATTGAGAAGGTCAATGCAAAGAATATCTTTATTCTGCCGAACAACAAAAATATCATCCTCGCAGCAAATCAGGCAAAAGCCATGACTGAGGACAAAAATATCATCGTTGTTCCGACCAAAACCGTTCCGCAGGGCATCACAGCCATGATCAGCTATGTGCCGGAGAAATCTGCAGAAGAGAACGAGGAGGCCATGACAGAGGGCATCCAGATGGTAAAAACCGGTCAGGTAACGTACGCGGTACGTGATACCCACATCGATGAGAAAGAGATCCATCAGGGCGACATCATGGGACTTGGCGATCATGGACTTCTCGCTGTCGGACAGGATATTCTTACCGTTGCAGAAGAAACCATCCGCGCCATGGTCGATGAGGACAGCGAGCTGATCAGCATCTACTACGGTGAAGATATGAGTGAGGAAGATGCCGAAAGCCTTGGCGAAAAAATCGAGCAGGCATATCCGGACTGCGATGTGGAAGTAAACTATGGCGGACAGCCGATTTACTACTGTGTCGTTTCGGTTGAATAAGAGTAAGGAAAGAAAAATATGAATACGGAACCCCTGACAACACTGAAGGGGATCGGTGAAAAAACGGAGAAGCTGTTTGCAAAAGTAGGAATCTACAATTTGCAGCAGCTTCTGCATTATTATCCAAGAGATTATGACTGCTATGCAGAGCCGGTTCCCCTTCGCGAATGCAGACAAGAGGAAAAGAATGCGGTATACGGAAGAATTGTCCACAGTCCGTCGGTAAAAGGAAACCAGAGAAAGAGCGTCGTTGTCCTGGAACTCTACGAGGAGCCGGTGCGGCTGCAGCTTACCTGGTTTAATATGCCGTTTCTGCGGAGCACGCTGAAGAAAGGCAGTGTTTTTATCTTCCGCGGAAAGATACAGGAAAAATCAGGCCGTCTCGTGATGGAGCAGCCGGAAATCTTCACTCCTGCCGCATACCATGAGCTTCTGGCAAGTCTTCAGCCGGTTTATGGGCTGACAGCCGGTCTCACGAACAAGATGGTGAGCAAGGCCGTAGCACAGGTGCTGGAACGATGCGCACCTGCGCAGGACTATCTGCCGGAGAAAATCCGTGCCCGGTATGAACTCTGTGAAATCAATTATGCCCTCCATGAGGTTCATTTTCCAAAAGACCAGGAGCATCTGGCAACGGCGCGGCGCAGAATTGTGTTCGAAGAGTTTTTTCTCTTCATCCTGTCCCTGCGGCAGTTAAAAGAGCAGACGGAGGGAATTACCAATGTGTTCCCGATCCGCGCCGTCTGGAAGACGGAGGAAGTCATCGAAAATATGCCGTACCGTCTCACGAATGCACAGATGCGCGTGTGGGGCGAACTGGAGCGGGACTTAAAAGGCCATACCCGCATGGCGCGGCTGGTACAGGGAGATGTCGGAAGCGGAAAGACGATTCTGGCATTCCTTGCAATGATTATGACAGCTGAGAACGGCTACCAATCGGCGCTGATGGTTCCGACGGAGGTTCTGGCGCGGCAGCATTATGAATCGCTCTGCACTCTGTTGAAAGAAAACAATCTGACGGAATACAATCCCCGCCTTCTGACTGGATCCACGAAAGCAAAAGAACGCCGGGAAATCTATGCCAGTCTGGAAGACGGAAGCTGCAAAATGGTGATCGGCACACATGCACTGATTCAGGAAAAGGTACAGTACAAAAATCTGGCGCTTGTCATCACAGACGAACAGCACCGCTTCGGTGTCCGGCAGAGAACGGCACTTGCTGAAAAAGGGGAACCGCCGAATGTTCTCGTTATGAGTGCAACGCCGATTCCAAGAACCCTGGCTATCATTCTGTACGGAGATCTTTCGATTTCTGTGATTGATGAACTTCCGGCGAAGCGTCTGCCGATTAAAAACTGTGTGGTGGATACGTCTTACCGTCCAAAAGCTTACCGCTTTATCACGCGTCAGGTCGAACTGGGCCGTCAGGCGTATGTGATCTGCCCGATGGTGGAGGAGAGCGAGGGTCTGGAAGCGGAAAACGTCACCGACTATACACAGCTCCTGAAAAAAGAGCTGCCGGGCATCACAGTAGAGATGCTGCACGGACAGATGAAGGCGGCGCAGAAAAACGAGATCATGGAGCGGTTCGCCAGCGGAGAAATCCAGGTACTCGTCTCGACGACAGTCGTGGAGGTCGGTGTCAACGTGCCGAATGCGACGGTGATGATGGTGGAAAATGCCGAACGGTTCGGCCTTGCACAGCTCCATCAGCTCCGCGGACGTGTCGGAAGAGGAGAGCATCAGTCCTACTGTATTTTCATCCGCGGAAACAAAGATCAGGAGACCGCCAAACGTCTGGAAATCCTGAACCATTCGAACGACGGGTTTTATATTGCTTCGGAAGATTTGAAACTGCGCGGCAGCGGCGATCTGCTGGGAACGCGCCAGAGCGGGGATATGGAATTCCAGATGGCAGATATTTTCCGGGATGCCGATATCCTGCAGAAAGCGAGTGAGGCGGCTTCAGAACTGCTTGCCGACGATCCTTATTTTGAAAAACCGGAGCATGAACTGCTGAAAAAGGTAATGAAATCGTATCTTGATCTGGAAAACCACGACATTGGATTGTGAAAAATTACAAAAAAATCCGGCTTTAAAATGCAAAATCGGATAAAAGTAACAGCCTGATTGGATAGTACGGAAAATGACTGTACAATTTCGTGGAAAATTCGTGCGAAATCAGATATTACTTGAAATGCCAAAAAAATTCATGTATTATAAACAAGGAATCAAAAAATGTGCGGACCGTGAGTGTCAAGCGTTCGCCTGAATGATAGTTCGCAGGACGGCTCTTCCAAAATATACAGGGCCGGTCCAAATGGGAGGAAACAGATATGGTAAAGAAAAAACCAGCTGCCCAGGCTAAGACAGCAGAGAACGAGACAGTAAAAGTAGAGACCAAAGCAGCAGAAAAAACAACCGCAGCAGAGAAAGAAGCTGTAAAAGAAGTTGCAAAAGAAGTTGTAAAGGAAACTGCAGCAGCAGAGGAAGCACCTGCAAAAGCAGAAGAAAAACCGGCAGCAAAAGCTGCAAAAACAACCCGCACAACAGCAAAGAAAACAACGACAAAGAAAGCGGCTGCACCGAAAAAACCAGCAGCAGTGAAAAAGCCGGCAGAGAAAAAATCACCTGCAAAAGCAGCAAAGAAAGAAGCGGAGCAGGAGATGATTCTGCAGTTCGGCGGAAGAGAAATCAAGGAGAAAGATCTGTACGAGAGAATCCAGCAGATCTGGATCGAAGGATATGGCAAGAAAGCAGAAGAATTAAAGAGCCTGAAGGTTTATGTAAAACCGGAGGAATTTACTGCTTACTACGTAATCAATGATGATGTAACCGGAAGCATTGATCTGTAAGTATTATGTACCAGCTCTGCAGGAGCAAGAAAAAAGCGTGAGCTTTTCCGAAAAGAAAAGAGCTCACGCTTTTTGATGCCTGTTCCGGCATCAGGATGTTATACCGGGATGATTAGTACTGGCCAGAAGAACCGCCGGACATCTGGCGTTCCTGCTGCTCAATCATCTTTTTGACCATATAACCTCCGACAGAACCATTCTGTTTGGAAGTCAGGTTACCGTTGTAGCCATCACTGAGCGGCACGCCGAGTTCGCTTGCCACCTCAAATTTGAATTTGTCCAGAGCGCCTTTTGCTTCTGGTACTGCTGCGGTATTCGATGAACGATTCGCCATGTTCATTCCCTCCTTTATCTTTGTGCTTGTTAAAAGCTGCTGTGAAGCAGATCCGGATGTGTTTTTCATCTGTTCTGCTACGGTCATAGTATGTGGAAAGAAAACAAAAATAAACTTCCAGATTCTGTATTTTTTCCGGAAAAGCGGAGAAAGTAAAAGAAGAAAGAAAAATGGAACGTCAGAAAAAAATATAAAAACTGTGTAAAAAATTCACAAAAAGAATTGCGTATTGAAAATAAATTTGTTATAATTGCTGTACATGGTAGTAAAAACAGGAGAAGGGGCGGTTTGCAGTAATGAATATTGGAATCATAGCACACAACAGCAAGAAGAGTCTGATCGAGGATTTCTGTATTGCATACAAGGGAATCCTCATGAAACATGAGGTGTACGCCACCGGAACCACCGGACGGCGGATTGAAGAGGTGACGAACCTTCATGTACACAAGTTTCTGCCTGGAAGCGTAGGCGGAGACAAACAGTTTACCGAGATGATTGAACGCGGCGATATGGATATGGTAATTTTCTTTTACAATCCGACGATGATCAATCCGAAAGAGCCGGATGTCTACAAAATTATCCGTACCTGCGACCAGTACAATATCCCGATTGCAACAAATATCGGAACTGCGGAGTCTCTGATTTTGGGACTTGCAAGAGGAGATTTGGACTGGAGAGAGCAGTTGAAAGCCGACTGATCCATCAAACAAAAACAGTAAGGACGAAAATAAGACCAACATGAGAGTAATAGCAGGAAAATGCCGGAGTCTTCCATTAAAGACGGTTCCCGGCAGACAGACCCGGCCGACGACGGACCGGATCAAAGAAACCTTATTTAATATGCTTCAGCCGTATCTGCCGGATGCGCGTTTTCTCGATTTGTTCGCCGGAAGCGGGGCGATCGGAATCGAGGCGTTGAGCCGCGGCGCCGAGCGCGCGTGGTTCGTAGAGCAGAACAAAGCTGCAGCAGACTGTATCCGGCAGAATTTAAAATTTACGAAGCTGGAACAGCAGGCAGTGCTCCTGCCCATGGAAGCGCATGCAGCTCTGCAGTCGCTTCAGGGACAGGAGCCTTTTGACTGCATTTTTATGGACCCGCCATACGATAAGGGACTGGAAAAGGATGTGCTGTATGCGTTCCGCGACGCCTCTTTTATCGGTGAGGATACCTTAATTATTGTAGAAGCATCGCTGAATACTGATTTCGACTGGGCGGAGGATGCCGGATACGAAATTCTGAAGAAAAAAATCTATAAGACAAATGTCCATGTATTCCTTACCCCGAAAAGCAAACACGAAGGAGTAAAAGAATCATGAAGACAGCCGTATACCCGGGAACTTTTGACCCTGTAACGTATGGTCATCTGGATGTTATCTTGCGTGCATCCAAGCTTTTTGACCGCGTAATCGTGGGAGTTTTACATAATTCCTCAAAATCTCCGTTGTTTTCTGTGGAAGAACGTGTTAATATACTAAAGAAAGCGACCCAGGACATTCCAAATGTCGAAGTCCGTTCTTTCAGCGGGCTCGCTGTTGATTTTGCGAAGGAATGCCAGGCGCATACGATCGTCCGCGGACTCCGCGCGATCACAGACTTTGAATATGAACTGCAGATGGCACAGACGAACCGCGTTCTGGAACCGGAAGTAGATACCACGTTTCTGATTACCTCGCTGGAGTATGCGTACCTCAGCTCCACGGTAGTAAAAGAAGTAGCTGCTTTTGGCGGCGACATTCACAAATTTGTTCCGGATTTTGTGGAAAAAGAAATCCGCGCAAAGTATGCCGCCCGAAATTCAGAAGGAATGCCGCAGGATAAAAGATAAGGAGAATTAAAATGAGCAGCAGAATTGAACAGATCATCGAAGAAATTGAGGAGTATGTAGAGAGCTGTAAATATCAGCCGCTGTCTACCACCAAAATCGTTGTAAATAAAGAAGAATTAGAAGAGCTTCTCCGTGAGCTCCGTCTGAAAACACCGGACGAGATCAAACGGTACCAGAAGATCATCAGCAACAAAGATGCGATTCTGGCAGATGCACAGAACAAGGCAGATGTCATCATTGCAGAGGCACAGGCAAAGGCAAGAGAGATGGTAGAGCAGAGTGAAGTGATGCAGTCAGCATACGCACAGGCAAATGAGACCGTCAACAATGCAAATCAGCAGGCACAGGAAATCCTGGATGCTGCAACCAACGATGCCAACAGCATCCGTCTCGGTGCCATCGGATATACCGATGATATGCTTGCCAACTTAAGCAATATTATGACGACTGCATTAAACGATGCAGGAGAGAAATACAACAGCTTTGTAGAATCCCTGACAAGCTGCTACAATACCGTTGTTCAGAACAGAAGTGAGCTCTCCCCGCAGGGTGCTCCGGAAGAAGAGCAGCCAGAGGAAGAAGTTGTCGTACCGGAATATGATCCGGCATCAGAAGAGGAAAGCGAAGAGGAATAAACCAAGCGTTCCTGCGAAAGCAGCACAGCAGAGCTTCCCGGCAAGATAAGGCCAGAGGGGCAGACCGCTGTTATGGATCATACAGTTTGTCTGGGCAGCGACAGAGAGACCGCCGAAGGCGGCGCAGGTAAGGACAGCAGAGACTTTTCCGGCGTAAGGAAGAGAGGACGCGGCAAGCTGTGCGATTCCCGTCGTGATTTCCAGCACGCCGCAGAGCAGGGGCGAGGCGGAACCAAACGGATGCAGATCCATCAGAAGTCCGGACAGAATGGAAAACAGGATGATGTATCCGCCAAGCTGTGTAATGATTTCAAATCCGTTCATGATAGAGGTGTCCAGCAGGTTTCCTTTGGAAGTCTGTTTTGACATCTCTTTTTTTTCCACGGAATGTGTCCGATGGGCGGTGTGCCGGTGCAGGCGGAAGCGGCGGAAAACAAGCCGGAACAGAAAACCAGTTAGAAAATTGGAACCGTAGAGTACGCCGAAGACGAACCCGGGATGGATCTGTCCGGAAAACGCAGTTAAGATAACATAGGAAGACAGAAAAGCAGGACTCGGACTGCTGCAGAAGGTTAAAAGATAGCACGCTTCGTTCCGGTCAATTTCTTCTGCCTCATAGAGCTGGGCAGTGATGCGCGCTCCCATGGGAAAACCGCAGAAAAGACCGAGAAAAAGTGCATAAAACCCAGCCGGGGAAAGACCGAAAACCGTTTGAAAAAAAACTTCTGCACGGGCAGAGATCCGCCGCGCGGCTCCTGTTTCCAGAAGAAGAGATGTCAGAATCAGAAACGGCAGAAGTGACGGAAGAATGGTATGAAACCAGAGATTGACACCCTCGCAGGCATAGAAAAAAGTCCGCGCGGGAAAGATAAGAAGACAGAAAAAAAGAAGCAGGGAAGAGAGAAATAAAAGTGATTTTTTCATGACGTTCGAACCTCCTCCCGCTTTCTAAAATAGAGTATGACGAAGCTTTGAAAAAAAGAAGATGGGAGAAGAAAAAATGAGCGTATTAGCAGGATTAAAACCGGAACGGGTATTTTATTATTTTGAAGAGCTCTGCCGCATTCCGCACGGCTCCGGAAACACAAAAGAAGTGAGCGACTATCTGGTTCAGTTTGCAAGGGACCATGAATTATCCTGGTATCAGGATGCGTCCAACAACGTGATCATCCGCCGCCCGGCATCGAAGGGATGTGAATTGGCTCCGACTGTGATTCTGCAGGGCCACTGCGATATGGTCTGCGAGAAGAAGCCGGGCAGCAGCCACGATTTTACGAAGGACGGCCTTGAGCTTCACATCGACGGCGATGAGATTTATGCCAGGGACACGACGCTTGGCGGAGACGACGGAATTGCCGTTGCCTATATGCTGGCTGTGCTGGAATCGGATGATCTGCAGCTTCCGGCCATCGAGGCACTGATTACGACGGATGAAGAGATCGGACTGCTCGGCGCAGCAGCATTAAACGGGAATGAATTAAAGGGAAGAACACTGTTAAATATGGATTCTGAAGAGGAAGGCATTCTCACCGTATCGTGCGCAGGCGGTATGACAGCCATGATGGATCTGCCGGTGCGCAGAAGCGAAGTGATGGGTGAGCAGATGGAAGTGACGATTTCCGGTCTTGCCGGTGGCCATTCCGGTACGGAAATCCACAAAAACCGTGCCAACTCCAACATTCTGGCGGGCCGTTTCCTGTACGAACTGGCAGGAAAGATGGATTATGCCCTGATCGAGCTGGAGGGCGGTTTAAAAGACAACGCCATTCCGCGGACAACCCGCATGCTTCTTGCCATCGACGGCGGAGAGAAAGAGATCTTAAAAGAGGAAGCATCACGCTTCACCGAAAATCTTTGCAGAGAGTACAGCGGAACAGATGACGGTATTAGCGTTACGGTAGAGAAAACAGGCGAGGGCGCTGCACCGGCGCTTCATCCGGTCAGCCTGCAGAAAACCGTCTTTTTCCTGATGAATCTTCCGAACGGGGTACAGAAGATGAGCGGCCAGATCCCGGGACTGGTGGAAACATCCCTGAACCTCGGTATTCTGAAATTAGAGCCGGATCACCTGCATGCGTGTGCGAGTGTGCGGAGCTCCGTGGGAAGTGCAAAAGAAGCCCTTTCCGACAAGCTGGAGTATCTGATCGGTTTCCTGGGCGGTGAGTTCCACGTAGAGGGCGCGTACCCGGCATGGGAGTATAAAGAGGATTCTGCCCTCCGCGATCTGATGGTGGTGGAATATGAAGCCATGTATGGACAGAAACCGGCAGTGGAAGCGATTCATGCCGGACTGGAATGCGGTCTGTTCTATGAAAAGCTTTCCGGTCTTGACTGTGTATCTTTCGGCCCGAACATGAAAGCAATCCACACGACCGAGGAGCGGCTTTCGATTTCCTCCGTGGAGAGAACGTATCAGTACCTGTGCCGCGTTCTGGAGCAGCTTTCGAAACGGCAGGCATAAAAAACTGCCCGTGTCTATTTCAAAAAAGTTTCTGAAAAACAGTCATAAAACAGAAAAGACAGGCATAAAGTAACAGGGTGGGGATTGAATTTCCAAAGCGTTTACCATCCGATAAGAAAAATGGCTGAAAGCAGGAGCAAAAAAGGAGATTAGGGGACATGGATATACTGTTATGGCATGAGATTCTGGAACCATACGAGCTGGCTGTCAAGGAATTACAGGTGAAATTCCGGCATCTGATCAAGGAGCACCACGGAAAAGGGCTGTACTCACCGATCGAGAGCGTGAGCGGCCGTGTGAAGAGTGTTTCCAGTATTCTGGAAAAAATGCAGAGAAAGGGCATTGTGCCCGAAGAGATGGAGGAGCAGGTGGAGGATATCGCGGGCATCCGCATCATCTGCCAGTTCGTTGAAGATATCGAAAAGGTTGCCGACCTGATCCAGAAGCGGTCGGATATTGAGATTAAGAGCGAGAAAGACTACATCCGCCACATGAAGGACAGCGGTTACCGGAGCTATCACCTCATTGTTTACTATACCGTGGAGACGATGAACGGCCCGAAGCGCATCCAGGTGGAAATCCAGATCCGCACGATGGCGATGGATTTCTGGGCGACGATTGAGCACTCGCTGCAGTACAAATATAAGGCAAACATTCCGGATCACATCCGGGAGCGCTTAAGTGCAGCTGCAAAGGCGATTATTGTGCTGGATAATGAGATGTCCTCTGTGCGGAGTGAGATTATGGATGCACAGAATTCCTCCCAGATACAGCGGAATCTGATCACGGATATCCTGAATAATATCGAGAATCTTTACAAGGTGACGAACAAACGCGAAGTAGAAAAAATTCAGGATGAGTTTTATCACATCTATGCGCAGAACGATCTGCAGGAGTTAAAACGGTTCCACAAAGAACTGGATCTGATTGCAGAGGGATACCGCGCACAGGCAATTACAGACGAACTTTAGAACAAAAGGGGATAAACGGATATGATCACACTGCCGGAAGCCTTTGAGCAGGAGATGAAACAGCTGCTCGGTGAGGAAGAATATGAGGCATACCGCAAGACATTTGACGAGGCGGTACATAGAGGACTGCGGGTAAACAACGGAAAAATTTCGACAGAAGAGTTTCTTAGGCGGACCGATATTCCGCTTAAGAAGGTTCCGTGGATCCCCAATGGATTTTATTACGATGAAGAGAGCTGCAATCCGGCAAAGGATGCCGATTACTATGCGGGCCTGTATTATCTGCAGGAGCCGAGTGCGATGACACCGGCATCCCGCCTTCCAATTGAGCCGGATGACCGTGTGCTCGATCTCTGTGCGGCACCGGGCGGAAAGGCAACGGAGCTGGGAAGCCGGATCGGTGAGGGCGGCATGCTGCTGGCAAACGATATCAGCAATTCGCGGGCGAAGGCGCTGCTGCGCAACCTGGAAATCCAGGGAGTGGGACGTCTTCTCGTGACGAGCGAGGATCCGGAAAAATTAGTAACCTTGTATCCGGCCTTTTTTGACAAGATCCTTCTTGACGCGCCGTGCTCTGGGGAGGGCATGTTCCGAAAAGAGAGCTCAATGCTGCGCTACTACAGTGAAAATGGGCCGGAGCATTATGTGCCGATCCAGAAAAAACTGATCGAGCAGGCGTATCAGATGCTTGCAGAGGGCGGAGAGCTGCTGTACTCTACCTGTACGTTTTCTGTAAAGGAGAACGAAGAGGTCATCGCAGGGCTGCTGGATGCGCATCCGGATATGGAAGTGCAGGAAATTACCCCGGGTTACGAAGGGTTTGCGCCGGGAGTATCCGTGAATGGCCGCGATCTTTCCCGGTGCGTTCATATTTTCCCGCAGCGGATGGAGGGAGAAGGCCATTTCGTGGCGCTCCTGAAAAAGCAGGGAGAGAGCCGGAAACGGCAGCCTTCCCGCCTTTTGGAAACGACAAAGAAGCTGCCGAAAGAGGCGGAAGAGTTTCTTGCTGGCGTGCGCATGGACTGGAAGAATGGTTCGTTTGCCCTTGTGAAAGACCAGCTCTATTTTCTGCCGGAAGGTGTCTGTGCGGCAAAGGGTCTGCGCTATCTGCGGACCGGACTTTCGCTTGGCACCGTTAAGAAAAACCGCTTCGAGCCGTCCCAGGCGCTGGCGGCGTATCTGAAAAAAGAAGAATACGTTTCGTGTTTGACCATTCCCAAGGGAGATGACCGTGTCATGCGCTACTTAAAGGGTGAGACACTCTCGTTTTCCGAGGAAGAGTGTCAGGGGAAAAAGGACTGGGTGCTTGTGTGCCTGGATGATTTCCCACTTGGCTGGGGAAAAATAAACAACGGAACGTTAAAGAATAAATATTATGCAGGATGGCGGATGGTATGAGTAAATTACGACTCGATAAATATCTGGCGGACATGGGTGTGGGAACACGCCAGGAAGTAAAGGCCCTGGTCCGGAAGGGACGGGTGGCCGTAGACGGAATTACGGCAAAAGCCCCGGAACTGAAAGTCGACCCGGATGAAGCGCAGGTGACTGTGGACGGAAACAGCATTTCCTATGTGAAAATGGAATACTGGATGCTCCACAAACCGGCGGGTGTCGTCTCTGCGACGGAGGACCGCCGTGACCGGACCGTACTCGATCTTTTAAGTGGTGCGGCAAGAAAAGACCTCTTTCCGGTCGGACGGCTCGACAAGGACACCGAAGGGCTGCTGCTGATTACGAACGACGGAGCCCTTTCCCACCGGCTGCTCTCTCCGAAATCGCATGTCTCGAAAGTGTATGAGGCCGTGATTGACGGAAAAGTGACAGAAGAAGATCGGCAGGCATTTGCCGAAGGGCTCGACATTGGGGACGACAAACCGACACTTCCGGCCGAGCTTACCATTCTGGAAACGACAGAAAAAGAGCCTGGCATTTTTGAAAGCAGGATCCGCATTACCATCTGTGAGGGCCGCTTCCACCAGATCAAGCGCATGTTTGAGAAGGTCGGAAAAACGGTCGTCTATTTGAAACGGCTGTCGATGGGGAGCCTGGAACTTGATCCGGCGCTGCCAAAGGGCAGTGCCCGTCTCCTGACGCAGAAAGAAAAAGCGGCGCTTGGCATAGCGGACGCCGAAACACAGAAAGGAAAGTAAAGCATGCCTTTTTTACCAATTACAAGAGAAGAGATGAAGGAACGGGGAATCGAACAGTTTGACTTTGTCTATGTCATCGGAGATGCCTACGTGGACCATTCCTCGTTCGGACCGGCAATCATCAGCCGTGTGCTCGAGGCGAACGGCTATTCCGTCGGCATCATCTCACAGCCGGACTGGAAGGACGAGAACAGCATTTCGATTTTCGGTGAACCGCGTCTTGGCTTTCTTGTCTCTTCCGGAAATATGGATTCCATGGTCAACCATTATACCGTGGCGAAAAAGCACCGAAAAACAGATGCCTTTACGCCGGGCGGTGTCATGGGAAAACGGCCGGACCGCGCGGTTACCGTGTACGGCAATCTGATTCGGAGAACGTATAAACATACACCGATGATCCTCGGCGGCATCGAGGCATCGCTCCGGCGCCTTTCGCATTACGATTACTGGTCTGACCAGGTGCGCCGCTCCGTCCTTCTCGATTCCGGTGCGGATCTGATTTCGTACGGAATGGGAGAACTTTCGATCGTAGCGATTGCAGATGCACTTGCGGCTGGCATTGACGTTCATGATGTCACCTTTATTCCGGGAACCGTTTATCGGAGCAAAACGCTGGATCACCTGATTGACCCGGTGGTGCTGCCGTCATTCGAGGAGGTGCGGGAGAGCAAGCGGACGTATGCGGAGAGCTTTGCGATTCAGTATAAAAATACCGATGCCATCAATGCGAAGCCGATGGCAGAGCCGTATGAGGGCCAGGGCTACATTGTACAGAATCCGCCTTCCCGTCCTTTGACAGAGCAGGAGATGGATGATGTCTATGCGCTTCCATACATGCGCGCCTATCACCCAAGCTATGAAAAAGACGGCGGTGTGCCGGCGCTTGGGGAAATCAAATACAGTCTGACGAGCAACCGCGGCTGCTTTGGGTCCTGCAGTTTCTGCGCGCTGACGTTCCACGAGGGACGCGTTGTGCAGACAAGAAGCCACGAATCCATTCTGGCGGAAGCGCGGCAGATGGTTCAGGAAAAAGAATTTAAAGGCTATATTCACGATGTCGGCGGCCCGACGGCGGATTTCCGCGGTCCGGCATGCAAAAAGCAGCTCACCAAAGGCGCCTGCCCGAACCGGAACTGTCTCTTCCCGGAGCCGTGTAAAAATATGGTGGCAGATCACAGAGATTATGTGAAGCTGCTGCGGGAATTAAAAGACATTCCGGGCGTGAAGAAAGTCTTTATCCGCTCCGGCATCCGTTTTGACTATGTCCTGGCCGATAAAGACCAGACGTTCCTTTCCGAGCTGGTAAAGGATCACGTCAGCGGTCAGCTCCGCGTTGCGCCGGAGCACGTTTCGAACCGTGTGCTTTCCTATATGGGAAAACCGCGCCACGAAGTATATCAGGAATTTATCCGCCGCTTCGATGCGTGCAACAAAAAGACGGGGAAGCAGCAGTACGCACTTCCGTATTTTATGTCGTCCCATCCGGGGTGTGACTTGGAGGATGCGGTGGAGCTTGCCGAGTACATCCGCGATATGGGATTTATCCCGGAGCAGGCACAGGACTTCTATCCGACGCCTTCCACACTTTCCACCTGTATGTACTATACCGGTCTTGACCCGCGGACGATGGATCCGGTTTACGTGCCGAAATCGCCGCATGAGAAGGCGATGCAGCGTGCGCTGATTCAGTACCGGAATCCGGAGAACTATGAGCTCGTCTGCGAGGCACTGCGCCGGACACACCGGGAGGATCTGATCGGATTCGGACCGAAATGTCTCGTACGGCCGAGAAAGATGGCCGGGGAGGCAGGAAAACCGTCAAGAGGAAAAGGGTCCAACGGAAAAGGCTTTGGCCAGAAGACGGCGAATGACCGTTCCGGACAGGGAAAAGCCAAAACAGGCGGACGGCCGAAAAAGACGCTCCGCAACGTGCACAAAAAGAAATAAACACGCAGAAGATGAGCGGGGATCTTATCGAAGAAGGGAAATGACAGAAGAATGAAGATCAGAAAAGGGGATTACGGCTATATCCGCCGGGAAAAGAAAAAAAGACTGCTTGTGACACTGGGACTGTTCGTCCTTCCGGCCATCGTTTTTATTGTCGGGCTTGTGCTTGCAGACGGAAACAAGAGCAACATTTTTACGGTTGTCGCCGTAGTAGGCTGTCTGCCGGGCTGCCGCGCCGCCGTCGGTTTTATCATGATGGTTATGCAAAAGCCAGTGGACAAAGCAGTGTACGATGCCATTGAGGCAAAAAAAGGAAAACTGCTGATGGGATATGAAATGTATATCACACAGGAAAAATCGAGTCTGATGATCGAAGCAGCGGCGTTCTGCGGTGAGGAGATCGCCTGCTACACCACGCGCGCCAAAGACCAGAAACAGATCGAGGACTGCACTACGTATCTGAACAAGATCATCCGTGCCAACGGCTACAAATGCCATGTGAAGATTTTTGATCGGGAAAAAGCATTTCTGGAGCGCCTCGATTCCCTGAACCGCAACTACGATGAGCTGGAAAAGAGCGCCAGTGAAAACTTCAAACCGGATGAGCGGTACCCGGATCTGTCCCGCACGGAACTGGTGAAACACACGATGCTGGCGCTGGCACTGTAGGAGACCATTGCTATGAGAGAACTGACCGTGTCAGAAAAAGACTGCGCGCAGCAGCTCATCAAATATCTGTCCAAATATATGGAGGAGGCGCCAAAGAGTTTCTTCTATAAAATGCTGCGAAAGAAAAACATTGTGCTGAACCAGAAAAAGGCGGACGGCAGTGAAAAGCTGAAAACAGGCGATACGATCCGGCTGTATCTGGCGGAAGAGACCATCGAAAAATTTCGGAAAACACCGGAAAAACCGGCGGCTGGAAAACAGGTAAAGTATCCGAAGCTGGATATCGTCTATGAAGACGAAAAAGTAATTTTCCTGAACAAGCCGGCAGGTGTCCTCTCACAGAAGGCGAAAGAGACGGATGTGAGCCTTACCGAAGCGCTCGGCGCCTATCTTTCGGAAAAAAATGCCGGGGAGGAGACCATGTTCCGCGCCGGACTCTGCAATCGTCTGGACCGGAACACCAGCGGTCTGATTCTTGCCGGAAAAACCGTTGCGGCGACGCAGCAGCTTTCAGAACTGATCGCAGAGCGGGCTGTTGGAAAATACTATCTGGCGGTTGTAAAAGGAACCGTGACAGAGACAGAGCGGATCCGCGGATACCTCACAAAAAATGAGAGGACAAACCGTGTTTCGATTCAGAGAGAGCAGCAGGGAGATGCTGTTTACATAGAAACCGCATACCGGCCGCTCTGTGCCGGAAGAGGCTGTACGCTGCTGGAGGTTGAGCTGGTGACCGGAAAGAGCCATCAGATCCGCAGCCATCTCGCGAGCATCGGTCATCCGCTTGCGGGAGATACGAAATACGGGGATGCGGAGTTTAACCGCCGCTTCCGGGAAAAATACGGACTGAAATACCAACTTCTCCATTCGTGGAAGGCGGTATTTCCAGAGCTTACGGGCACCTTATCGGATCTGTCCGGAAAAACCTTTACAGCGCCCCTGCCATCATCCGTGCGCCGGATTTTACAGGGAGAACATTTGACGGGAGAAGGATTATGAGCCGAAAAGACAACGAAAAGAAAGAAACAAAACCAAGAAAAACGGAGGAGACGAGCATCGGACGGGAAATCTGGGAATATGTAAAAATGATCGCCATTGTCGTGGCAGTCGTTGTTTTTGTGGAGCAGGTCATTGTCATCAACGCAAGAATCCCATCTCCTTCCATGGAAAACACGATTATGACCGGAGACCAGATCTTCGGTAACCGCCTTGCTTATGTAAAGAGCGATCCGCAGCGGTATGACATCGTTATTTTCTATTATCCGGACGACGAGAAGCAGAAGTTTATCAAGCGCGTCATCGGACTGCCGGGAGAGACGGTTACGATCCGCGACGGAAAGGTGTATATCAACGATTCCACCGATCCGCTGCGCGATGATTTCTGCCCGGAAACACCGGTCGGCGATTTCGGACCGTATGAGGTGCCGGAGGGCTGCTACTTTATGCTCGGCGACAACCGGAACGTATCAAAGGATTCCCGCTACTGGCTGAATCCATACGTAGAGAAAGACAAGATCATCGGCAAGGCCTTTCTGCGCTACTGGCCGCTGAACAAAATTTCTCTGATTGAATAAGAACAGAACAAAGACGAGGACAGGAATTATGGCATGGACATCGAGGGGACTCCGCGGATCAACGCTGGAGGAAATGATCAACCGCACAAACGAGCAGTACCGTGACAAGCATCTGGCACTGATCCAGAAGGTGCCGACGCCGATCACCCCGATCAAAATAGATAAGGAGAGCAGACACATCACGCTGGCTTATTTTGAAAAGAAGAGTACCGTTGATTACATCGGTGCTGTACAGGGCATTCCCGTCTGCTTCGATGCCAAAGAGTGCAAAACGGATTCCTTTCCGCTCGCAAACATCCACGAGCACCAGGTCACGTTTATGAAAGATTTCGAGCAGCAGGGGGGGATTTCCTTCCTGCTGCTGTATTTTACGGCGCGGGATGAATATTATTACCTGCGGTATGAGACGATGAAAACCTTCTGGGACCGCGGACAGAACGGCGGAAAGAAGCATTTTTCCTACACCGAGCTTGAAACGTCATTCTTCCTTCCCAGAACGGGAAGCAGCGTTCTCGTCCCGTACCTGAACGGAATCCAGAAGGATCTGGAGATACGGGATTCGAAAGCGGATTAAAATTTTGAGTTGACAGGGAAAATGTTTTCCGATATACTAACCATAGTTTTAAATTCAATATGGTAATATGGTAGTGAACTAAAGCGAAAAAGTGAGGACAACAAAACATGGATCGATTAATTCATACCCCGGAAGGCGTCCGGGATGTCTACAATCAGGAATGTACGAAAAAATTATACCTGGAGAATCAGATTGAGCAGGTATTTCATGCGTTTGGATATCAGGATATTGAAACACCGACGTTCGAGTTTTTTGATGTATTCGGAAGAGAAGTGGGAACAACACCGTCCCGCGAGCTCTACAAATTCTTTGACCGCGACGGCAACACCCTTGTGCTCCGTCCGGACTTTACCCCGTCGATTGCACGCGCAGCCTCCATGTATTTCATGGAAGAGACGATGCCGATCCGCCTTTGCTACAGAGGAAGCAGCTTCGTCAACAGCAGCAGCTATCAGGGCCGCTTAAAAGAGTCCACCCAGATGGGCGTCGAGCTCTTAAACGATGATTCCGCAATGGCAGACGCAGAGATCATTGCGATGACCGTAAAAGTTATGCTGGATGCCGGTCTTACCGATTTCCAGATCAGCATCGGCCACGTAGGTTTCTTCCAGGCGCTCGCCGAGGAAGCTGCGCTCGCCGAGGATGTTCTGAACGAATTAAAAGAACTGATTTCCATTAAAAATCATTTTGGCGCCGAGGAGCTGCTGGCAAAACAGAACCTTCGAAGTGATCTGTTTGAAGCACTCCGTGATGTTCCGCAGCTGTTCGGAAATGCAGAGATTCTCGAAAAGGCAAAAGGCCTTACAAGAAATCCGGCGGCAAGAGAGGCACTCGATCGTCTGGCTACGATCTATGAGATCGTTAAAGATTACGGCTATGAAAAATACGTCTTCTTCGATCTCGGCCTTTTAAGCAAATTCCATTACTACACCGGTATTATTTTCCAGGCCTACACCTACGGCACCGGCGAGCCGATCGTAAAAGGCGGCCGCTACGATGCACTGCTGCAGCACTTCGGAAAGAAAGCGCCGGCGATCGGATTCTGTACTGTCATGGAATCTCTGATGAATGCACTGGAGCGCCAGAAAATTTCTCTTCCGATTGCCAATACGAAAACGATGCTGCTCTACCCGGATTTCCTTCAGCCGCTGGCCGTAAAACTTGCCAACGAGCACAGAAACAAGGGCATGGATGTCGCGCTGGTCTGCTTTGCAAGGGACAAGGTTCTTGCAGATTATGAAGAATACGGCAGAAAGAACCAGTTCGGCGGCATTGTCTATATTCAGAAGAGCGATTCGGTGCTTGCCATCGATTTGTCGACAGGAGAAGTACAGCAGGTGGAGCTGTAGGAGAGGAAGGGTACGAAAAAGATGAGATATTTGACCATTGCACTGACAAAAGGACGCCTGGCGTACCAGACGCTGGAGCTGCTGGAAAAAGTCGGCATCACCTGCGATGAAATGAAAAATAAAGATACGAGAAAGCTGATTTTCACGGACGAAGAGCATAAGCTCCGTTTCTTCCTCGCCAAAGGTCCGGATGTGCCGACCTATGTGGAGTACGGCGCAGCGGATATCGGAATCGTCGGAAAGGACACGATTCTGGAGGAAGGAAGACGCCTCTACGAGGTATTGGACCTTGGCTACGGCAAGTGCCGCATGTGTGTCTGCGGACCGGAATCCGCGCGTGAGCTGCTGCAGCACAACCAGCAGATCCGTGTGGCAACGAAGTACCCAAACATTGCCAAGGATTACTTCTACAACCGCAAGCACCAGACCGTTGAGATGATCAAGCTGAACGGCTCGATCGAGCTGGCACCGATTGTCGGACTTTCCGAAGTGATTGTGGATATTGTAGAGACAGGAAGCACTTTACGGGAAAACGGCCTGACCGTTCTCGAGGAGGTCTGCCCGCTGTCTGCGCGCATGGTTGTCAACCAGGTGAGCATGCGGATGGAAAATGAGAGAATTACTAAATTAATTCAGGATCTGAAAGGAGCACTGGTATGAGAATCGTAAAACTGACAAAAGAGACTACAGAAAATATTCTGGAGAATATGCTGAAACGAAGCCCGACACAGTACGGAACGTACGAGGCTTCCGTGCAGGAGATCATTGAGAATGTAAAAACAAGAAAAGACGCAGCCGTTTTCGAATATACCGAGAAATTCGACCACGCGGTACTCGATGCTTCTACCGTAGAAGTAACACAGGAAGAGATTGATGAAGCGTACAACATCGTAGATCCAGAGCTGATCGGTGTCATCCGCAGATCCATGAAAAATATCCGTGAGTTCCACGAAAAACAGAAACAGAACAGCTGGTTCACCTCTACCGAGAACGGAACGATGCTTGGCCAGAAGCTGACCGCCCTGAACCGTGTCGGCGTATACGTTCCGGGAGGAAAGGCAGCGTATCCGTCCTCTGTTCTGATGAACATTCTTCCGGCAAAAGTGGCAGGAGTCAAAGAAATCTGCATGACAACGCCGTGCGGCAGAGACGGAAAAGTCAACCCGGTTGTCCTTGCGGCAGCAAAAGAAGCCGGTGCGGACCGCGTCTTTAAAATCGGCGGTGCACAGGCAATTGCAGCCCTTGCTTACGGAACCGAGAGCATTCCGAAAGTCGATAAAATCGTAGGACCTGGAAACATCTACGTTGCCCTTGCAAAGAAAGCCGTATACGGAAATGTCAGCATCGACTCCATCGCAGGCCCAAGTGAGATTCTTGTCCTTGCTGATGAGACTGCAAATCCGCGGTTCGTGGCAGCCGATCTCTTAAGCCAGGCTGAGCATGATGAGCTTGCAAGTGCGATCCTCATTACCACCTCCCAGGAACTGGCAGAGAAGGTAAGTGAAGAGGTAGACGGTTTCTTAAAAGTCCTCTCCAGAAGCGACATCATCTCCAAATCACTGGACAACTTCGGCTACATCCTTGTCACCGATTCGCATCAGGAAGCGATCGACACCGTAGATGCCATCGCACCGGAGCACCTCGAGATCGTGACGAAGAACCCGTTTGAGGATATGATGAAGGTACATAACGCCGGTGCTATTTTCCTCGGCGAGAACTCCAGCGAGCCTCTCGGTGACTATTTTGCCGGCCCGAACCATATCCTGCCGACGAACGGAACCGCAAAATTCTTCTCACCGCTGTCCGTAGACGATTTCGTGAAGAAATCCAGCATCATCTATTATTCCAGAGAAGCCCTTTCCGAGATCCACGAGGATATCGAGAGCTTTGCAAAATCAGAGAGCCTGACGGCACACGCCAATTCGATTGCCGTCCGTTTTGAGGGGGAAGAGTAAGTGGAGAACAGAACAGCCAGCGTAGAACGCGTGACAAAAGAAACAAAGATCCGCATGACATTAAATCTGGATGGAACGGGAAAGAGCGACATCCACACCGGCATCGGCTTTTTTGACCATATGCTCGACGGCTTTGCCCGCCACGGTCTTTTCGACCTTTCCGTTTCTGTAGACGGAGATCTTGATGTAGACGGCCACCACACGATCGAGGACACCGGTATCGTGCTCGGAACTGCAATCCGCGAGGCAGTCGGCGACAAACAGGGCATCCGCCGCTACGGCGACAGAATCCTTCCGATGGACGAGACACTGGTGCTCTCGGCCGTTGACCTCTGCGGCAGACCGTATCTCTCTTTCCAGGCAGAATTTACACGGGAGAAAGTAGGAGAGATGGAGACCGAGATGGTAAAAGAATTCTTCTACGCCGTTTCCTATGCGGCGCAGATGAATCTGCATATCAAAGTGCTTGACGGCGGAAATAACCACCACATCATCGAGGCGATGTTCAAAGCATTTGCGAAGGCACTCGATGAGGCAACTTCCTTCGATCCGAGAATTGCCGGCGTGCTCTCGACCAAGGGCAGCCTGTAAGAGCAGAAAAAGAGGAGAACAAGAGATGAAACAAGCATTAAAATGTGATTTTACCTGGGCGGATTTTAAGACAAACAGCGACGGCATGGTTCCGGTTGTTGTACAGGATGCGGAAAATGACGAAGTGCTGATGCTCGCCTACATGAATGAAGAAGCGTTTGAGACGACACTGCGCCTTGGAAAAATGACGTACTGGAGCAGAAGCCGCAATGAGCTCTGGACGAAAGGACTGAGCTCCGGCCATGTGCAGTATGTAAAACAGCTTCTGATCGACTGCGACAACGATACAATTCTTGCCAAAGTAGAACAGGTCGGCGCAGCGTGCCACACCGGAAACCGCACCTGCTTTTACCGGACCCTGGCAGAATAAAAATTTTTGATTCAGAGCATAAAAAGAGCTCCTGTTTCACAGAATAAAATCTGTGGGACAGGAGCCTTTTTATGCAGTTCTGTATCGTTAAAAAGCCATTACAGAAGAAGGTATTTTAAGATAAACAGAACAGCCAGGATGTACATGATCACGCTGATCTTTTTTTCTTTTGCTTTTCCGCTCAGGATCTGGATTGCAACGTAGGAGATAACTCCCATGGCAATACCTTCGGAAATGCTGTAGAAGAATGGCATTGCTCCGATGCAGATGTAGCACGGAATCGCCTCGGAAAGATCACTGAAATCAATGTTGACTACGTTGGTCAGCATGTAGAAGCCTACCACGATCAGTGCCGGAGCCGTTGCAAAGGACGGGATGGCAAGGAAGATCGGGGAGAGGAACAGAGCGAGGCCGAAGAGGATTGCAGTGGTAACAGCGGTAAGACCGGTACGGCCGCCTTCGGAAACGCCGGAAGCACTCTCAACGAAAGTTGTTGTGGTAGAAGTACCAAGAACAGCACCTGCGCAGGTAGCAACAGCATCTGCCATCAGCGCGCCCTTGATGCGCGGAAGTTTTCCGTTTTTGTCGAGCATGTTTGCCTTGGAAGATACACCGATCAGAGTTCCGATGGTATCAAACATATCGACAAACAGGAATGCAAACATGATCACGAAGAACTCGCCTGTTTTCAGAATGGAGAAATCCAGTTTTCCGAAAATCGGGGCAAGGCTTGGAATGGAAAGTCCGTTGGAAAAATCCGGGAACAGGCTGTAGAAGCCGTTTGCCGGGTTCGGAACGTAGAGACCGCATGCCTGGCAGATCATGCCGAGGATCCAGGTTGCAAGAATTCCCCAGAGGATGTTTCCCTTTACATTGCGTACGACAAGAACGGCGGTGAGGATAACACCGATGACTGCGAGCAGAACGGTGATTCCGACATCGTTAAACGTTCCTGCCACATACTCTGTTCCGTTTAATGTGGCTGCAGACTGCAGGTTGGCATTGTAGGAAGACAGGGAATAGAGGCCTGCCACGGTTGAAGAGTTCGGCAGTACAATTTTTGCATTCTGAAGTCCGATGAATGCGATGAACAGACCGATGCCGACGCTGACTGCAGATTTCAGGCTGACCGGAATGGAGTTGAAGATCGCCTCACGGACGTTGGTCAGAGAAAGTACAATAAAGATGATACCTTCTGCAAAAACGGCGGTCAGGGCTGCCTGCCAGCTATATCCGTATCCGAGAACAACGGTGTAGGCGAAATAGGCGTTGAGGCCCATTCCAGGTGCCAGAGCGAATGGATAATTGGCAAAAAGTGCCATCAGCAGGGTGCCAAGGAAGGCTGCCAGAGCCGTTGCGGTAAAGACAGCGCCGTGGTCCATGCCGGTGGAGGAAAGGATGTTCGGGTTGACGGCAAGAATGTACGCCATCGTCATGAACGTGGTGACACCGGCGATGATCTCGGTTTTGACCGTTGTTCCATTTTCCCGCAGCTTGAATGTGTTTTCCATCAGCTTGCTAAACTTTTCCATAGTTTTCTCTCCTTTTGAATTTTGTAGGCGGAAATGTCGCCTCATAATATGGAAACATCCTAAATGTTACAATATTATCAAGTAGAATGCAAGAAAGAAACGAAAAGAATCTGAAAATTTCTTGTCGAAATTTTTAATTTTTCTATAGACAAATGTCATGATTTCTTTTATGATAAAAAAGGTGTCTTGTAAAATCTGCGTTAAGGAAATGTAAAATATTGAGACCAAAACATGAAAATGCTTTGACAGGGATTTTGAAAAGACATCAGAAAAAGACAAGGAAGAAAAAAGAATATGAGTGTAATAGTGTCTTTGATGGGCGGTCTGGGCTTCTTCTTATATGGAATGAAGCTGATGAGTGAAGGACTGCAGAAGGTTGCCGGATCCAAGATGAGAAGCATTTTGGAGGTATTTACGAAGAACCGTGTGATCGGTCTTCTGGTCGGTATTTTCTTTACCGCGCTGATTCAGTCCTCCAACGCTACAACCGTTATGGTGGTCAGCTTCGTAAACTCCGGTCTGATGAAACTGGCACAGGCTCCTGGAATTATCCTCGGAGCAAACATCGGTACGACAGTTACCGGACAGCTGATTGCGTTTGACCTTGCGGATATCGCGCCGCTGTTTGTCATCATCGGTGTTCTGATGGTTATGTTCGTAAAGAACAATCTGACGATCAGCCGTCTCGGCGAGGTTATCTTGGGATTTGGTATTCTGTTTATGGGTATCTCCGGTATCTCAGGAGCCCTGAACGAAGCAAAAGAGATCCCGGCAGTCGTCAACGCCCTCGGATCCCTGACGAATCCGTTTCTTGCGTTCTTAGTCGGCTGGGTGGCTACCGCGATTCTGCAGAGTAACTCTGCAACGGTCGGAATCATCATGCTTCTTGCAAGAGAAGGTCTGATGGGACTTCCGATCTGTCTGTTTATGATGCTTGGATGCAACATCGGATGTACGATGTCCGCTATTCTTGCCAGCTTCGGCTGCAAAAAAGATGCAAAACGTGCGGCATGTGTCCACCTGCTGTTCAACATCTCCGGAACGATTGTCTGCTCCATTATTTTCCTGCTGTTTGGAAATCAGGTAGTTGACTTCTTTATGGGTATTTCCGGAAACGAAGCAGGCCGTATGATCGCAAATGCAAACTCGATCATCAAAGTATGCCAGGTACTCCTGATGCTGCCGTTTACCCCGCTTCTGGTGAAGGCAACGTACTTTATCATCCGCGGAAATGACGAGGAAGACAAAAAGTTCGAGCTTGCCTACATCAGCTCGAAACATGCGATGTCCCCGACGACTGCAGTTCTGCAGGCTGTCCGTGAGATGGAGCGTATGGCACAGATGGCAGAGACCAACCTGATTCGCGCGATGAATACGTTGGTGACCCGCGATCAGAAAGAAATCGACGAGGTCTACCGTGTCGAGGAAAATATTAATTTCCTGAACAAAGAGATTACGAACTATCTGGTTCACTTAAATCAGGCATCGCTGCCGACATCAGACGTTATGCGCATCGGTGCGCTGTTCCATGTGGTCAATGATATCGAGCGGATTGGTGATCATGCCGAGAATGTCGCAGATTCTGCTGTGCAGATGACGAATGACAATGTGACCTTCAGCAAACAGGGCGAACTGGATCTTTCCGAGATGCTGGATATGGTATTAAAAATTCTCGATGAGTCGATCGAAATGTTTGCAAAGAATGATCTGCAGCACCTGCAGGAGATCATTGATATTGAAAATTCCATTGATCAGGAGGAGCGGGATCTGCAGCAGAAGCATGTAGAGCGTCTGACCCGCAACGAATGTACGCCGGAAGCCGGCATGATCTTCTCCGATCTTGTATCCGGACTCGAGCGTGTCGCGGACCATGCAACCAATATTGCATTCTCCATTCTGGATGAAGATCCGGAAGAGAAAGCAGCCCGCGAGGCAGTTGCAGGAGCAGAAAAATAAGAAATGGATTAAGAGAATAGGAGAAAGGCCCCGAAACATTGGAGTTATGTTTCGGGGCCTTTCTTTCATGCTTATGATGTTTTTTATTTATGGATTTCTTTCACGGGAGAGCGGGCAGTCAGATCGAAGGAGTAGCGGAGGTCAGGGTATTTCCACCCTCTGCAGAGCGGGATGAACCCGCATTCTGCTGGGAATCGCTCTGCTGATCATCTGAAGAGCTGATGCTCGTTCCGAGGGTCAGTGAGAAGGTCTTTGTCTCATAGGATCCGTTGTCTGGAACCTGTACTTCCACCTCAACGGTTTCGCCGGCAGAGTAATACTGCAGCAGGGATTTCAGCTCGCTGGTGGAGGTGATGGAATGTCCGTCAAAGCTGGTCAGAACGTATCCGGATTTCAGACCTGCATTTTCAGCGGCACCGCCGGAGGTTACTTCGGAGATATAGATGCCGGCCGGCATATTGTATGCCTGCTGGATCTGGCTGCTGACATCGAGGCATTTGATGCCGATCGTTCCCTGATCTTCTGCGGCAACCTTTGTTCTGGTCTGCTCATTCATCAGATTTTCAATGATATCGGAAACACGGGAGACCGGGATTGCATAGCCCATGCCCTCTACCTCTGTAGAAGCAAGTTTTGCGGAGTTGATACCGATGACCTCTCCGTTCATGTTCAGAAGAGCGCCGCCGCTGTTGCCAGGGTTGATGGCTGCATCGGTCTGTAAGTAGGTCTTTCCGGTTGTATCAGTGGAAGAAGTATCTGCAGTTGTTCCATCGGAGCTTCCGTCAGAAGAGGAATCGCTGTCGATCACACGGTTTGCAGCACTGATGATACCGGTCGTAACGGACTGGCCGTAGCCGAGTGCGTTGCCGATCGCAACGACCTGCTCGCCGACCTCAACGGAATCAGAATCGCCCATCGTGGCAACAGCGATGCTGCTCATCGTGTCATCCGGGATCTCGGAGAGCGGAACGGCGATGACGGCAAGATCGTTATCGGCATCGGTACCTTTGATATTTGCCTTGCAGACCTGATTGTTTACAAAACTAACAGAAAGAGTATCGGCATCTTCTACTACATGGTTATTGGTGACGATCAGAAGCTCGGTGTCATTCTTTCCGATGATGATACCGGAACCGCAGCTTGTGGTCTCCTCGGTCTGCGGAGTCTGGGCACCGTAACCGAACATGCTGAAGTAGTTCTGTACTTCCTGTACGGACTGGTTTGTGATGGAGACGATCGACGGCATTGCGTTTTTCGCAATCGTGGAAACATCCATCGTTCCGGTGGAAGTGGAGCTTGAGGATGTGGCAGCGGCTTTTAAGAGGCTGCTGTTGGAAGTCGTCTGCTGTGCAGTGGTTGTTGTTGCAGCGGCTGTCGTGCTTCCGGCAAAGTGGTTGACTGCCTGGAAGGTACCGCCGGCAACACCGCCGAACAGAACTGCGCTTAAGGCGATGGCTCCGATTTTCTTTGCAAGCTTAGCAGCTTTTTTATTTTTGGAAGAAGGTTTCTTTCCGTTGAAGCTGTTCTGCTTTGCTGCCATCATGTTCTCATTATTGGTTTCGTTTTCGTTATTGTAGTTGTTTCTGTAGTCCATCATAATAAATACTTCCTTTCTGGTATTTGTATTTTAAACTGTGTTCCGGAATCGGCTTCCGGTTTTGTTTGCTTCCTTTTTTGTTTCTATGCTTTGCAGTATAATGGGAATCTGTGATGGAAATGTAGTAAAAATGTGAAAAAAATAAGTTCTCTGGAAAAGAGAAAAGTGCTACAATAAGAAACAGAAAAATGATCAGGAAATGAGGAAGTAATAATGAATAGAGGAATAGCACAGAAACAGTATCTGGAGTTGGTCCCGCCGACGGAGGAGGACGCCCGCTCCAGCCAGATGCGGATACTGGATGCATTAAAAGAGAAAGGAATCACCGCATCATTTACCCTTCCAGCGCTGCAGAAACTGTATCCCATCTGCGATGAGGCAGACTATAACATAACGGTTTCCCTCGCATGGAATGGAAGCATCTGGCAGGCGGTTGATCTGGAAGCGGGCGATACAGCAGCAGAGCATTACGGCTATGCCGCTGATCTTGGAAGTACGACCGTCGTTGTGCGCTTGGTAAACTGCAGCGACGGTACCGTGCTTGCCGAAGAGAGCGAATACAACCGCCAGACTGCCTATGGAACCGATATTCTGACGAGAATCTTTGCCTGTAAGGATAAACCGGAGGTACTGCAGGACATCCGTGCGTGTACGATGGAGACATTTACACTGCTCTTTGAAAAACTTCGCCAAAAGACAGGAATTGCGCCGTCGGATGTTCTCTCAATGGTCGTATCCGGCAACACAACGATGATCCATTTCCTGCTGGGACTGGATCCGTTCTGCGTCTTTTCATCCCCGTACGCCGTGCGCGCAGACCGCGTCGGATTCCTTCCGGCGAAAGAGATGGGATTTCCCATGAAGGGATGTGTCTACTGCGTGCCGGGAAAATCCAATTACCTGGGCGGTGATATATTAAGCGGTATGATCGCAACGGAACTCTATAAAAAAGAAACGATCAGCGTTTTTTTTGATATCGGAACGAACGGCGAGCTTGTCGTCGGAAACCGGGAATTTCTGCTCTGCGGCGCAGGCGCTGCCGGTCCGGCGCTCGAGGGCGGCGTGGTCAAAACCGGCATGCGAGCTGCAGAAGGCGCTGTTGATACGGTAAAAATAGAAGACGGGAAAATCCAGTGCCATGTAATCGGAGAGGGTAAGCCAAAGGGCATCTGCGGTTCCGGCATTATCGATCTGCTCGCGGAATTATTCCTAAATGGATGGATCAACCTGTTCGGTACCCTGCAGCCGGAGCGGTCCGAAAAGATCAAGGAAGACCCGGAGACGGGAGAGTGGTGCGTTGAATATAGTGAAGGGCTGTGCTTCTATCAGAGTGATATCGCCGAATTCCTTCGTACAAAGTCAGCGGCCTACACGATGGTTGAGTACATGATGCGTGAATCCGGCATTTCCATGGAAGAAATTGACCGGTTTTACGCGGCTGGTGCGTTTGGAAAACACGTCTCGAAGGAGTCTGCCATCACAATCGGCATGTACCCGGATATGGACCGGGAACGCCTCATCTGTGCTGGAAATACGTCGTTAGAGGGAGCGGAAAAAATTCTGCTGGACAGAACCCGAATCGAAGAGATTGACCGGATTCTCGAGGAGATGGTTTATATTCAGTTTGGCCAGGTCTCTGACTTTATTTCCATGATGGCAGCCGCCCAGGCAATTCCACACACGGATCTCGAGCGGTTTCCAAGTGTACAGAAAAAACTGGAAGAAAGAAAACAGTAAATGGCGGCAGGCGCTTGACCGCAGTCGAATTGTGTCATATACTTGTTGTTGATAATGAGAATCAACAAGGAGAGACAGATATGACATTGAAAGAACTGCCGATCGGAAAAACGGCGACTGTCCGCACTGTAGGAGGAGAGGGTGCGCTGCGGCAGCACTTCCTCGATATGGGAATCATTCCAGGTGCGGAGGTAACGATGGTAAAGTACGCACCGATGGGAGATCCTGTGGAAGTACGGATTCACAGCTATGAGTTGACACTTCGCCTTGACGATGCCGGACGGATTGAAATTGATGAGGTGCGGGATACCGTAAAAGAAAAGGAGCAGCCGGATGCCAGAGCGATTCCGCATCCCGGTTTTGGAGAGGGCGGAAAGTATCACAATAAGGCAGAGGAGCATCCACTGCCGGAAGGAGAGCTGCTGTCCTTTGCACTGGCAGGAAACCAGAACTGCGGCAAGACTACGTTGTTCAACCAGCTGACGGGATCGAATCAGCATGTCGGAAATTTCCCGGGCGTGACGGTGGACCGGAAGGATGGTGAAATCCGCGGTCAGAAGAACACGCTGGTCACGGACCTTCCCGGTATCTATTCCATGTCGCCGTACTCCAGTGAAGAGATTGTCACGCGAAATTTTGTGCTGAACGAGCATCCGCGCGGCATCATTAATATCGTAGATGCGACGAATATCGAACGGAATCTGTATCTGACGATGCAGCTGATGGAACTCGACATTCCGATGGTACTGGCCCTCAACATGATGGATGAGGTACGCGAAAACGGCGGTTCTGTGCTCGTGAACCAGATGGAAGAGAGACTTGGCATCCCGGTTATCCCGATTTCCGCTGCAAAAAACGAGGGAATCGATGAACTGGTTGCCCATGCTGTCCATGTGGCCAAATACCAGGAAAAACCGGGCAGAAAGGACTTCTGTGAGGCGAATGACCACGGCGGTGCCGTCCACCGTGCGCTACACGCCATCATGCATCTGATCGAGGATCACGCCGCAAGGGCGGATATTCCGGTGCGGTTTGCGGCGAGCAAGCTGGCAGAGGGCGATGCGCTGATCCTGGAGCAGCTGGCCCTCGATGAAAACGAGAAAGAGATGCTCGAACATATCGTCTGTCAGATGGAGACGGAGCGCGGCCTGGACCGCGCGGCGGCGATTGCGGATATGCGTTTTAATTTTATTGAAAAAGTCTGCCGTGAGACCGTGGTAAAACCAAAAGAGAGCCGCGAGCATGTGCGGAGCACAGAAATTGACCGTGTGCTGACCGGAAAATATACGGCTCTGCCATGTTTTGCCGGGATTATGGCGGCTGTCTTTTTCCTGACCTTCCATGTGATCGGAGCATCGCTGCAGAGTGTGCTGGAGATTCTGATCGGAAAACTGACCGAGCTCGTGGACAGCGCCATGACAGCATGGGGCGTCAATCCGGTGCTTCATTCCCTTGTGATTGACGGTATTTTTAACGGCGTCGGAAGTGTCTTAAGCTTCCTTCCGATCATCGTCACCCTGTTTTTCTTCCTGTCCATTCTGGAAGACAGCGGCTATATGGCGCGCGTGGCATTTGTGATGGATAAGCTGCTCCGGAAAATCGGCCTCTCCGGCCGCAGTATCGTGCCGATGCTGGTCGGTTTTGGCTGTACCGTGCCGGGCGTCATGGCGAGCCGCACCCTGCCTTCCGAGCGTGACCGGAAAATGACGATCCTATTAACTCCGTTTATGAGCTGTTCGGCAAAACTTCCGATTTACGCGTTCTTTACCGCCGCATTCTTCCCGAAATACAGTGCCCTTGTGATGGTTCTTCTGTATTTCGGTGGTATCTTCATGGCTGTCCTGATGGCGATGCTGATGCAGGGAACTTTATTCCAGGGGGAAGCCGTTCCGTTTGTCATGGAGCTTCCAAACTACCGCATGCCGGGGGCAAAAAATGTCGGACAGCTTTTGTGGGATAAGGCAAAAGACTTCCTGCAGCGGGCATTCACCGTCATTTTTGTTGCCACGATTGTGATCTGGTTTTTACAGACCTTTGGAACGCATCTCAATGTCGTGGAGGACTCCAAGGACAGCATTCTCGCCGTTGTCTCCGGCCGTCTCGCCCCGGTTTTTCGGCCGCTTGGATTTGGAGACTGGAGAGTATCGACCGCCCTTCTAACCGGATTTATGGCAAAGGAGAGTGTCGTCTCCACACTTTCCGTACTGTTCGGCACGACCGCGCAGCTGACCGAAATTCTGACACCGGTTTCCGCATTAAGCCTTCTGGTTTTCTGCCTCCTCTATACGCCGTGTGTGGCGGCAGTCGCTTCCATCAAGCGGGAGCTTGGCGGCAGATGGGCAGCCGGTGTTGTCGTTTCCCAGTGTGTGATCGCCTGGCTGGCAGCTTTTGTCGTACATGGCTTTGCACTGCTGTTTGGCATGTAAAAAAGAACATTAAATAAGAAAAGCTCTGCAGAACAGAAAATGCAAAATTCTGATCTGCAGAGCTTTTGATATATGGCTGGTAAAAAAATGCCGGTTTTAAATTTTTCGTATCACATGCTTTAAAATTCTTGTCTTGTGGAGCAGAAAGATCGAGCAGTCCATAAACAGATGGGCAAGAAAGGTGCTCAAAATGACGCCATTTGATTTCAGCAGAAAGCCGACATGGAACCCATACCAGCACACGAAACCGGAGTAGGCGCTCATGATGACAAGAAGCGGTAGATTTTCCAACACGCCCCGCATCGTTTCAAGAAAACTCTTGACCGTAAAGTCGAAATACAGGAAGCGGCCGACCGTCAGTGTCAGGAAATAGAGAATCAGGCCGTCGTAATTCGTGTCCTCGTAGATAAAGCGGATGTACAGAAGAATCAGTACAATATAGAAGACCGAAATCAGCCGCACCGACGCCTTCTGCTCCGGGTCAAGGTGCGTGAGCTTTACCAGAACCACATCGAGCCAGCTCGTCAGAAAGACGGAGAGCACGATAAAGACAAGAAGCACCACATCCTGATATTTCTCCCAGTACATCGAAATCTGCGGCAGACGCTCATCGATAATGTAATAGAGGGAGAGGAAGAGAAGAATCGAAGTGCCGGAGAAAACCAGCTCATAAAAGCTTTCCACAATCTGATACTGCCTGCGCTGGTGTTTCTTCCGGCGTATTTTTTTCGCTTTTTCCTCTGTCTCCTCTTTTAGCTGCCGCTGAATCTGCAATTTTGCAATCAGAAGCACAAGGGCAAGCACCAGAATCAGGCCGAGCAGTGAGACAAGCAGAAAACTGCCCACATTGGCGGGATCAAAATAGTGAAGAATATAGTATCGTTTCAAATAAAATCACCTCTTCTGGAAATTCTTTTTTTGATTTCTCTTCACTTTAGTACCAAATCCGGAAAAAGTAAAGTACAAAAATGAGAACAGAAAGAAAGTGTCTGATAAAAAATGACCGAAATGGAGAGAATAAAGTGATCAATGCGTGACAGGGAAGAAAAGATGACGATCAGTCAAAGTCGGTCAAAACAGGGCGATAAACCGGGAAAATCCGTCACAAAACTCTAAACTTATGCAAATGTGACAAAAAGAGAAGGGAAAATTCATGAAATATTAATGATTGATTTTGAATGAATATGACGATATGATAATCTTATCAAAGCAAAAACGATCAAAATAAAGCAGGAGGGAAATATGATTTACACAGTGACATTCAATCCGTCTCTGGACTACATTGTATCGGTGGAAGACTTCAAGCTCGGCCTTACCAACCGCACAAGCTCCGAGCTGATGCTTCCGGGCGGAAAAGGAATCAACGTATCGACCGTACTTGGAAACCTTGGAATTGAGAGCACAGCGCTCGGATTTCTGGCAGGCTTTACCGGAAAAGAAATCGCGGGACGGCTCGACCAGATGGGAATTAAAAACGGCTGCATCTGGCTGGAAGAAGGATATTCCCGCATCAACGTCAAATTAAAGAGCATTGACGGAACTGAGATCAACGGACAGGGACCCGAAATCCCGGAGAAAAAAGTGGAAGAGCTGATGAAACAGCTTTCCGCACTCGGCGAGGGCGACGTTCTCTTCCTCGCAGGCAGCATCCCGTCATCCATGGCAGATGATGCCTATCAGAAAATTATGGAAATGCTCGACGGCAAGGGCGTCCGCATCGTCGTAGACGCGACCCGTGATCTGCTGATGAAGGTTCTGCCGTACCACCCGTTCCTCATCAAACCGAACAATCACGAACTCGGCGAGATTTTCGGTGTGGAATTAAAGACAAGAGAGTCGGTTGTTCCGTATGCAAAACAGCTGCAGAAAAAGGGCGCACAGAACGTTCTGGTTTCCATGGCAGGCGAAGGAGCCGTTCTCGTTGCCGCATCCGGTGAGGTCTTTGAAGCTCCGGCCCCGAAAGGAAAGCTTATCAACGGCGTCGGCGCAGGAGACTCGATGGTAGCCGGATTCATGGCAGGCTACATGGAAAAAGAAGATTACCTCCTTGCGTTCCATATGGGAATCGCAGCGGGAAGTGCAAGTGCTTTTTCTGAAAACCTTGCAACCCGGGAGGAAATTGCATCTGTCTACAAACAGATTACAAAATAAAAGGGAGGACGTCTCATGAGAATCACAGAGTTGCTGGACATCCGCAGTATTGCGCTGGATGCCGCACCGAAAAGCAAACAGGAAACGCTTGATGCAGCCGTAGCGCTGATGGTCAAAAGCGGAAAGATCACAGACGAAGATGCGTACCGTGCACAGGTTTACGCAAGAGAAGAAGAGAGCACCACAGGAATCGGAGAGGGAATTGCGATTCCGCACGGAAAATGTGATGCAGTAAACAAACCGGGCCTTGCAGCCATGGTGATCCTGAACGGCGTTGATTTTGATTCTCTCGATGGAGAGCCGGTCACCCTGCTGTTCCTCATCGCAGCGCCGAACACAAAAGACAACGTTCACCTCGATGTCTTAAGTAAACTTTCCATGATGCTGATGGATGAAGAGTTCACCAAGAGCCTTCGAAACGCAAGGACACCGGAAGAGTTCCTTGCCATTATCGACCGCGCCGATGAAGAGAAAAAGAGCGTAGATGAGCGTCTTGCAGAGCCGGTGGAAGCAAAAGAAAATCAGGTGAAGATTCTCGCCGTTACTTCCTGCCCGACCGGTATTGCCCACACTTACATGGCAGCCGAGGGAATCGAGAAAGCAGCGAAAGCAAAAGGATGCTTCGTAAAAGTCGAGACACGAGGCTCCGGCGGAGCGAAAAACGTGCTGACTGCACAGGAAATCGCCGATGCGGACTGCATCATCGTTGCAGCCGACGCACAGGTTCCGATGGATCGTTTCGACGGAAAGAAAGTCATCCAGCGCCAGGTATCCGACGGTATCAGCAAAGCAGATGAGCTGATCGAGCTTGCGATGTCCGGAAACGCACCGGTTTACAAGAGCGGCAATGCGCAGACAGCCGCAGCAAGCACGAAGAAGAACAGCGGCGGTATCGGCCACCAGCTGTACACCCAGCTGATGAATGGTGTTTCCCATATGCTTCCGTTCGTTGTCGGCGGCGGTATTCTGATCGCAATTGCATTCCTGATCGACGGACTTCTTGTTGATATGAACTCCCTTGATGCCGCAGCCAGATCAAACTTCGGTACGATTACCCCGGCTGCAGCGATGTTCAAACAGATCGGCGGCGTGGCATTCGGCTTCATGCTCCCGGTTCTTGCAGGCTACATCGCCATGGCAATCGGCGACCGGCCGGCACTTGCCCTTGGTTTTGTCGGCGGTATGATGGCATCGAGCGGAACCTCCGGTTTCCTTGGAGCACTTGTTGCCGGTTTTGCAGCAGGCTACATTATCCTTGTCCTCCGCAAAGCATGTGAGAAACTTCCGGAAGCACTCGAAAAGATTGCGCCGGTTCTGATTTACCCGGTAGTCGGCATCCTTGCGATGGGACTTCTGATGCTCTTCATTGTAGAGCCGATCATGGGAACCGTCAACACGGTACTGAACAATGGTCTTGCTTCCATGGGCGGATCCAGCAAGCTGATCCTTGGCATGATCCTCGGCGGCATGATGGCCATCGACATGGGCGGCCCGTTCAACAAAGCAGCTTACGTATTCGGAACAGCAGCCATCGCAGCAGGAAACTACGACATTATGGCATCCGTTATGATCGGCGGTATGGTTCCTCCGTGTGCGATTGCACTTGCAACCCTGCTGTTCAAAGATAAATTTACAAAAGAAGAAAGAGAATCCGGTCCGACCAACTTCATCATGGGACTCGCCTTCATCACCGAGGGTGCGATTCCATTCGCAGCAGCAGACCCGATCCACGTTCTTCCGGCCTGCATCATCGGCTCTGGCCTCGCAGGTGCGCTCTCCATGGCATTTGGCTGTACCTTAATGGCACCGCACGGCGGCATCTTCGTTGTACCGGTTATGGGAAATGCGCTGCTTTATCTGGTGGCAGTTGTCATCGGAACAGTGGTATCCGCAGTTCTGCTTGGAGTTTTAAAGAAAAAAGTTGCATAAAAGAGTAGAAAAAAGACAGAAAACAAAGTAAAATAAAAATATCAAAGATCCTATGGGAGGAAAAAATCATGAAAGAATTTAAGTATGTTGTAACAGATCCAGAAGGAATCCACGCTCGTCCGGCAGGAATGCTGGTAAAAGCAGTCAAAGAATTTTCCTGTGATATCAAGATCGCAAAAGACGGAAAAGCCATGAACTGCAAAGCCATCTTCGGCATCATGGGACTGGCTGTAAAACAGGGCGAAGAAGTTACCCTGACCTTCGATGGAGCAGATGAAGATGCTGCATACGAAGCAATCAGCAATTTCATGAAAGAGAACTTGTAATTCTACAGAGCCATGCGGAATGGAAGAAAAAAGTGCGAATCATGCTTGCATGAATGAGTGCTTTTTTCTGGAATTCCATATGGCGAGAAGCCACATCGAAATGGAGCGTAAGCGGAATTGAGATGGGGCTCTGGAGAATTACAATATAGTAATCGGCAGGAGCGTGTTTGAAAAACTTTCTGAAACTAAGAAATCCTTTTTAAACACGCTCCGGCTGTCTGGACAGAAAATTCGGATATCGAGAACAAAGGTGGAGAAAACTTATGCAGATTTATCAGGGAAAAAGCGTATTTTCCGGCATTGCGATCGGAAAGATCCGCGTATACAAAAAGAATGAGCGTCAGGTAAAACGTGTGAAAGTGGAAAATCCGGATGCGGAGATGGCACGGTTTGAGGAAGCAAAGGCAAAAGGAATCGCCCAGCTTGGCGTTCTGTATGAAAAAGCATGCAAAGAGGTCGGCGAGGCAAATGCAGCGATCTTCGAAGTGCATCAGATGATGATGGAGGATGACGGCTACAATGAGTCCGTCGAGAACATCATCAAGAGCCAGGGCGTCAACGCTGAGTATGCCGTTGCAACGACAGGCGACAACTTTGCGCAGATGTTTTCTGCCATGGACGATGATTACATGAGAGAGCGCGCGGCAGACGTAAAGGATATTTCCGAGCGTCTGATCTCCATCTTAAATGGAGACAACACTGACGCATCCTTAAACGACGAACCGGCAATCATCGTGGCAGATGACCTTGTGCCGTCTGAGACGGTACAGATGGATAAAGATAAAGTTCTTTCTTTTGTTACCGTACACGGTTCTTTAAATTCCCACACTGCCATCCTTGCGAGAACCATGGCAATTCCGGCACTGGTCGGAACACCGCTTCCGCTGGATGAGAGCGTAGACGGAAAGCTCGGCATCGTAGACGGATCCGATGGAACCATCTATGTTGATCCGGACGAGGAGACTCTTGCTGCCATGCAGAAGCGCCGCACCGAGGAGGAGGAAAAGAAAAAACTGCTCCTCACCTTAAAGGGAAAAGAGAATATTACACTGGACGGACAGAAAATTCTGCTGTATGCTAATATCGGAAACATCAAAGACCTTGCGGCTGTCATGCAGAACGACGCGGGCGGCATCGGCCTGTTCCGAAGCGAGTTTATCTATCTTGAGCAGGATCACTATCCAACAGAGGAGGAGCAGTTCCGTATCTACAAACAGGCAGCAGAGACGATGGCGGGAAAACGCGTCATCATCCGTACCCTCGATATCGGTGCCGATAAACAGTGCGATTATTTCGAGATGGAAAAAGAGGAGAATCCGGCACTTGGCTGCCGTGCGATCCGCATCTGCCTGACGCGGCCGGAGATCTTCAAGACACAGCTTCGCGCGCTGTTCCGCGCAAGCGCATATGGAAAAATTGCCATTATGTATCCAATGATCACAAGTGTCGGCGAGGTTCGCCAGATCAAAGCGATTGTGGAGGAAGTAAAAGCTTCTCTCGCTGAGCAGGGCATTGAGTACGGAAATCCAGAGCAGGGTATCATGATCGAGACCCCGGCGGCTGCCATCATCAGCGATGAGCTGGCAAAAGAGGTTGATTTCTTCAGTATCGGAACGAACGACCTCAGTCAGTACACCCTCGCGATCGACCGCCAGAACACAAAGCTGGATCCGTTCTTTGATCCGCATCACCCGGCGATCCTGCGCATGATTCAGATGGTTGTGGAGAATGCACACAAAGCCGGCATCTGGGCCGGTATCTGCGGCGAACTCGGCGCTGACCAGGAGCTGACAAAAGAGTTCCTTGCGATGGGCGTAGATGAACTTTCCGTTTCTCCGGGAAGCATCCTTCCGCTCCGCAAGATCATTCTGGAAACAAACGTGGCAGAATATAAGGCAGGAAAGAAATGTTAACACAGCAGAGACATGAGATAATTTTGAAACTGTTAAAGGAAAAGGGAAGCATCACCGTGACGGAAGTCCGGGATCTTCTCGATACATCGGAGTCCACGGTACGCCGCGATATCACAGCGCTCGACAAGGAGGGCAAGCTGGAAAAGGTATTCGGCGGCGCCGTGGAAGCCGGCCAGAAGGTGACGGCACACGAGTACACCGTTGCACAGAAAAATGAGCTGAACTGCGATGCCAAACGGAAAATCGCAGAATATGCGGCATCCCTCATCGAGCCGGACGATTTCGTCTTTCTCGACGCGGGAACGACAACGGCGCATATGATCGATTTCATCCGGGCAACCTCCGCCGTTTTCGTGACAAACGCCGTTGACCACGCACGGCGGCTGGCATCACGCGGGTTTAAGGTCATTCTGGTAGGCGGCGAGCTCAAAAGCTCCACAGAAGCCGTCGTCGGAAACCAGGCAATCCGCACGATCCAGGAGTATCATTTCACCAAAGGCTTTTTCGGAACAAATGGCGTAACCCGAAGAAGCGGCTGCACAACCCAGGACGTCAACGAGGCCGTCACCAAAAAGACCGCCATGGAACAGTGCCGCCAGTGCTACGTCCTCTGCGACGCAAGCAAATTTAACAGCATCAGCTCCGTCACCTTCGCAGACTTCGAAAAACCAATCTTCATCACCGACCGGAAAGTGATCGGATATGAGAAGAGCAAACATATCATCGCGTGCGACGAAGAACAGAAATAAAAGGCCAATATCTTACACACACATAAAGAGAGAAGAGTCCCTGATCTGCAAAGGAATTGTTTGCAGAGTCAGGGACTTTTTCACTTTATTTATCTGCTGTGTGTGAAAAGCGTTTACTGCCGGATATACTCGCTGAAGTCCTGCATCACGCGGTCCATCAGTTCCATATTCTGGCGGGAGTATTCCAGGGCGCTCTGACCGATCTGGTTAGTCTGATCAATGCCGGCCTGGATATATTCTTCCGTGAAGCGGAAACTGCCAAGTGATGCAATTAATGTGTCGGCGACATTGTCAAACTGGTCGGACGGGGCAATCACGCCGAACAGATCCATGGCACCACGGCTTGGTGTGATGTCAACACCGCCGATTTCATAGGAACCGGCATCGACAATCGATCCCTGGAAAATTCCCTTACAGGGCGCGCCTGTGACGGAAGTGAGGTCAGCTTTCAGCATCGACTCCGAAACGGCATACGGCGACAGAAATGTTGTGACGGGTTGCTCGACGATGTTGGAGAGATTATGGACATCCGCAAAGTTATAGGAAGATCCCATAATCGTGTAGTAGGCCGCTTCATATTCATCGAGCCCGTCAAGGCACGCGGTCAGCGTACCCAGTTCGAGAACAGGAAGGTCACTCAGATAGTCATTTCCGCCGCTCATCGCAAGATATCCGTCCTTTCCTTCCTGACTCTTAAAATACGGTCCAAGCTCTCCGTAAAAGAAAATCTGTGCATCCGGGTTCTGCGGATCATAAGCACGGAAGCAGAAGCCTGCATAGGCGCCGCCGGTCTCGATGGTCCAGCCTTTCGGGAGCTGCATCGTAAAGTTGCCGCCGTCGTAGGATTCCAGCGTATACGTGCCGGAAGACGAGGAAGATGATGGAGCAGGTGCTACAGAGGATGCATCACCGGAAGATGGCTGGGAACCGGAGTCGCTGGAGGAGGATGGTGATGATGGAAGCGTCACATCCGCAGTATAGGAGTCTGCTGCAAGGCCGCGGATGTTCAGCACCTTCGCAAGACTGCAGTCCACCAGATAAAAGAGTCCGCCCGACTGCTGGGACTGCTGTTTTTTCTGGGAGAGATATTCATCCCATCCCTGAGAATCAAGCTGGATAATCACCCCGCTGTTGTCATCCGTCGTTGCATCAAATGGAAGCGTTGTTGTCTCAATCAGAAAATACTGTCCCGAATTTTCCCACGTCTCGACCGCCACCTGTGCATGGCCCGGTGTAAGGATCAGAAACGGATGCATATTGGCGGACTGCAGGACGCTGGCCATCAGAACGGCCGTCTCAATACAGATTCCGGACTTGCTGTTTAAAACGGCGTCCGGCATCAGCACGCGTTGCGTGGCATCAAACGAGTACGGGCCCATATTGTAGCGAACGCCCATCGCGCTGATGGCACTCTGGATCGCGGCTACCTGATAAAAAGTAACGTATGCTTCCTGCCCCTGTCCGAAACCGTAGCTGTACTGATAGCCGGGAAGTTTCCCATAGTCCCGTCCAAAGTTATTTTCCAGCCAGGAAATTGCATTCCGCCGGACGGCAAGCACGCCGTCTGAATCCGGTGTCATCCAGGCGAGCAGATTATCGTTCTGCACGACACCGAACTCATCGCTGTATGTTTTGTAATCGTAAATGCTGTAGAGCTTGATTGCCTTGCTCTCCTGGGCCAGAACATCGCCGGTTGCACAGTCGGTCACTTTCAGAATCAGCTGCGTTTCCTTTGTCGAGGAGAGATTCGGGAGCTCGCTTAAAATGGGCGGCTTGATCATCAGATACGTCATTTCCGGGGAAAGCGTGACTTTCTGTTCATAAACCTGGGTAAAGCCGGGGATCTCCGCCGTGACCAGAACATCACAGTAGGATTTGTCGGTATACATCAGCAGATTGACGGCAGAATCCGCAGCCGGATACAGGTTCGGGTAAATCTCATCGACCAGCGAATGATAAATAAAAACGATCGAATCCTGCGAAACATAACTGTTTTCCGGAACTTTCTTCTTTTCGCAGGAAGAGAGAATTTCACTTCCAAAAACCTTCAGATTGTTTTTCAGGACATCCGCGCTGTGCACATATTCCCGCACCATCAGATCCGCGATTTGTTTTTCGTATGCATTTCCTTCGATAGTCACGCGGCTGATAATCTGATCGGCAGAGTAGGAGAGAAGGACATCTCCTGCCGCTGCCGACGATACAGACTGCAGATAGCTGGTCAGCATATCAAAAGCACCTACGTAATGCGTCCAGAGCGTGGAAAGATAGGACGGTGTCGTAAGGGCAAGCAGATTTTCCTTGACGCGGACCGTCGTGGAATACAGATCACCAAGGTACTGCTGAAAACTGCTCTGTGCGGGATTTGCTGCTTCCAGAAGTTCGAGGGAAGCATCGTACTGCGCCGTATAGAAAGTCAGAGTTTCCTGCATGGCATTCAGATACAAAAGCATGTCTTCAAAATATTCCTTCTGTTCCTGTTCGATAGCCTTTCCAAAATCGGAGGACGGCGCACCGCTCTTTTCAATCTGCTGCTGCAGTTCCTGCACGGCAGCGACTTTTTCTTCGAGAAGTGTCAGCTTTGTGCGGCACTGTTCCACGTAAGCATCGCTGTCCTTGTTTTCGGAAAAGGTACCGGTTGCCTCGGTCATCTCATTGGAAAAAGAAATCATCTCGTCGATGAGAGACTGCGCTTCTGTGACAGAAGCAGTCACCTGGGTCAGATACGCATCGTCTGCGGCGCTGCCTGTTCCGCCGCATCCAAAGAGTACGGAACAGAGAAAAACCAGGACCAGAAATGTGCCGGTTACTCGAAAAATAGGTATTTGTTTCATCTTTTGTCACCTTCCTTCCAATGTTTTATCCTGTGTCCGAAGATCGTCTGCCAGCCGCCAGAGGGCAGCATCGCCGGACAGTTCGTACTGTGTTCTGCCATGTTCAAAATGATGGCTGTTAAAAGAAAAAGAATACGTTTCCCCGTCTGCGTTCGTAAAGAGAAAAAGATCCGAGTCATCCGAGGAAACAAGAGACGTCTCCCCTGTTACGGTAATTTCTGTAAGTGCATTCAGGAACGCTGCAACCGTTTCGGGATCTTTACAGAGACAGCTTTCTTCTGCTTCCCCGAGATGGCGGTACTCGAGCAGAACAGCATTTTCTTTTTGAAGCAGAAAATCCTGTGTCCGCGCATCGCAGTAAGCGGCAAGATTTCCAGATGCGTTCTGCCCCGGCTGTTGACCCGGTGTCGAATCGCAGGAAATCAACAGACATGCAAGTCCAAGAAAATGCAGAAGAGGAAACAGGATGTTTGGCTTCTCGTTGTTTTTCATGTGCATCCCCTCTCGTCTTTTGTGAAGTTACTTTTATTATACAGGAAATCCCAGGTAGATTCTGCAAAGTTTCCGAATTGTCATGAGCTATAACGGAAATTGCGAATACAAATTGGAAAATACCATTTATAATGAAAAAACAAAAAGAAAATCACAAAGGAGGGAATGAAAAATGGCATATGAAGAAATGAAATGCAGAAAATGCGGAAAACCGATTCAGTTTGCAGAAGGTGCACCCTGGATTCGGTGTGTGTACTGCGGAGCGGAATATACGAGAACTGCGAAAAAAGAAAAAGCAGGAGAAGTGCAGCCGATCGGAAACGGAGGAAATCCGCTGTTTGAAGCGTTTCTTCCGGCGGGCTGGACGTACCGCATCATCGAAGACGGATCGTTTTCCTCCCTTGCCCCGGTCTGCTTAGGAATTGCATTTACCGGACCGGGTGGTGTGCAGATGACGTTCCTGCCGTTTGCATATTACAAAGATGCCGCAGTCCGCGCCAATCCGTTTTCACCGCAGTCGGTGCCAGGCGAGCAGTTTGATGGAATGTCGCTGGTGCGGTACCGGAAACGTGCCGCGCTGCCGCAGTATGCATATGAACGCATCGCCGCGATAACAAAGACAACCCAACTTCGCGTAGAGCCGATGGACGCTGGGGTTCTGAAGGAAAAGGCAGCCTGGTTTGGAAGGGAAGCTGGACAGAAGCTGCAGGGAGCCGTACACACCGAACAGGGAAAATTCCGCGTGCAGGTATTTGCGGAGGGAAGGAGTTTCCGAGGCTACTTTGCCACGGTTCAGGCCTATCTGGATCCGGGAGAGCGGACCAGGACGGATGCCGGGAGAGACTTTCTCAAAAAAGGAATGGCATTTTTAGGTGCTATGTACGGCATCGGCGGAATGGCATCCTACGACTGGGGCAAAGCGTTCGACGTTCTGCTCCTTACTCCGGAAGGAGACCCGGCGGAATATGAGATGATTTTTGATGAATTTCTGCGGACGATTGCCTACAGCCCGTATTACTATGCCATGCAGGAGGCGGAACTTCGAAGAACCGAGCAAGTTCAGATCAACGGTGCGATGCAGCGGCAGCAGAATGCGATCCGCTCCTCTCAGCAGATTTCCCGCACCCTCTCCGAAACATCGGACATCGTCAATCAGGCGTACTGGGACCGGAGCGAGCGGATGGACCGCGTGTGGGAGAAAAATTCCGAGGCGGTCCGCGGTGTCAATTCCTACACCGATTCCACCGGGCGGCAGTACGAGGCGGATGTTGCGTATGACCACGTCTACCGTCACGGGGATGATACATTTGCCGGAAGTAAAAACGGGAGTGTTGATCTCGGCCCGGAGTGGGAGGAACTGAAACGAGGATAGAGATCTAATTTTCCACAAGCGGCGGAATAAAGTTTTCAATTGCACTCAGAAGCTTCGGATGATGAATGACAAAGTGAATCGTCGGCGCCGTATTCTTCGAAATCATCGCCCATTTTCCTTCGTGGATTTGAATCTGCAGATTGCGGAAGGTGCAGGAGGACGTTTCGGTAAATGTGTAATTTGCATGGGAAGCCGCATAAGCGCGGGTCTGTGCCAGATGCGCCTGGTATTCTGCAAAGGTGTAGAACAGCTGTTTCGGATAAAACAGGCCGGAGAGGGAAAGACACATTGGGTACTGTGCGAACTCTGCCAAATCGGGAAGAGAAAATTCATCCTCAAACGGACTGGTTTTTAAAATTTCCTCCTGTATCTGGCGCTGGGCGGCGGCATAGGATAAAATGGTGCGCCGGTCAGAAGATGGAATACCGCGGGCGGAAAGAAACGTTTCTAAAAAAGTAGCGTCCATCGTATAGAGGGGGAGTGCGGACAGAATATTCCTGCGGTTTCCGTTCTGGTGGGAATCTGCTACGAGAAAAGCCTGCAAAGCACCCGCCTTATCCGCAAGGTAAATATCCATCAGCGGACTGGCATTCTTTAAGAGTTCTTCGGCCCGCTTCCGGTAATAGGCGACTTCCTCTTTTGATTTTGTCAGGTAATACTTTCCGTCACTGTGAAAACCGCTGATCGCTTCACCGGTCAGCGCCGCCGGGCCGGAGACTTTCAGAAAATGCAGAAATACGCTGTTCTGCACGCCTTTTAAGTAGTACGGCGAAATCTGGCCCGTCATATACATCGGAATCCAGCTTTCCAGTCCGAGCATCATTTCGTCAAACGACCGGTCGAGGTTGTGGATCTGGTGGAGATGAAGGCCTTTTTTCAGCATCATCGCCATGCCGAACATCCACTTTTTGGGAAAGTCAGGGTCTTTTGCCATCTCGCTCATCGGCATATCACTGTACATAATCACGGACTCCATTGAGCGCGACAGAACCGTGGCTTTTAAGAAGTCAAGCTCACTTTCCATCATGTCGTGGATGCCGAAGTACGATTTCGAGGTCGGGAGGTGGAACGGCATGGCGGGCGGGAGCTTCAGTTCATCGAAATGGATTGCTTTGATATATTCATTCAGATCGAAGGCATCAAGCTTCGAAAGAAAATGTGAGACGCTGTCTTCCCGTTTTTCTTTTGTTTCCAGCAGATACGTCTGAAGCTTCTGAAAACGGACGGAAGGATCGGCAAGGGATTCGGCCGTGCAGCCAAATAGCTCAGCAAGGACAGCTTTTTCTGAGGCGGAATCCATTTCTTTGGCGATATACCCCGCAATTACAGCAGCAAATTTTTCCGGCTCTGCAATCTGGCGGGAGCCGCTGCGGAAACGGAAAATGGTGGAGGTATCGTAGTTCGTGTACTGGCATAGCCGGGAGATGTTGATGTTCAGCAGTGAGATCAACGTATTGAAATTATACCGGAGCTGCTCACGGTCAACAGTGACAAGATCCTCGCAGGAGAGGAAGCTCTCCCGTACTGCATCGGCTGTAAGCGTGGAATTTCCCTTTTGTTCCGAGATCCTGGCAATGGAAGAACAGAGCTGGGAAAAGGCGGAAGAGCGCATATCCGGAACGCGTTCTCCAGAGCGGTAGCGGCTGAGCGTAGCCGCGGACAGACCGGAAAGCTTACTTAATTCTTTCGCCGTGCAGGGAAACATCTGGATGTATTCGTTTAATTTTTCATGAAAGTTCATTACACACCTCGTTTCTTCTGAAAGACAGGTAATTTCTGTGACTTTATTATACAGGGAAATGATGGAAATGGACAGCAGTTTCCGCTTTGGAACATGCCATTTTGGAAATTTGAAGAGGGAGGTTTCCTTGACATTCCTTTTCCAGATACGTATAATAAGAAAAAAGCAAAAAGGCTGCCCTTTCGGCGGCTTTTTGTATGACAGATGGTTAGTAAAAACTAACCTGGATCATAAAAATGGGGGGGAAAAGAATCATGCTTTTGATTTCCCACCGAAACAGCACCCTGACCGGCTACGACCGGATTCTGCATCTAGAACCGGCAAAAAGATAAGCAGTTTTAATATGTCAGGTTTCATCCCACATTTTCAGAAAATCCCGAAGCTCGGATGGAAGGCGCCCTTTGCGCCAGGCGAGCAGGATTTCCGTTGTAAGGTCTGCGTCCGTGATGGCGCAGGCCTTTAATTGATGGGAAAGCGGCAGCATGGAGGCGGGCAGAAGAGCAATGCCAAGCCCTTTTTCCGCCATCGTCATTGCCGTGCGGGCATCCTCACAGGTCAGATAGATGTCGCAGAACAGACCGGCCTGTTCGAAAGCGGAGAGCATATATTTTCGGTAGCGGTTGGAAAGAATCAGCGGCTGTTCGGCAAGTTCGGTAAGAGAAAGCGTGTCGCGCTCCGCAAAAAGCGGGTGGTCAGGGAGTGCCATGGCGGTGATGCTTTCTTTTAGGAGTGTTTTTGTTTCACAGCCGTTTAAAACGATCGGTGTGCGCAGCGTAGTAAGATCGATCACATGATTTTCCAGCTGATCTTTGAGGGCAAAGGTGGAACCCTCGTGTACATCGAAGTGGACCTGCGGATGTTGTTTTGAAAACCGGAGCAGGTAGTCGGAAAGAAGGGACACGGTGGAAGGCGTCATTCCGATGTGCAGAGTTGCCGCCTGGCTGGATTTTACGACTTCGCGTTTCGTAAGATCCGCGAGCATCAGAAGTGTACCCGCCTGCTCGTACAGTGTTTTTCCCGCATCAGTCAGTGTGATTTTCTTTGTACCGCGCACGAGAAGCGGCACCTGAAGCTCTTCCTCGAGCATTTTAAGCTGATAGCTTAACGGCGGCTGTGTCATATGCAGTATGCGTGCCGCCCCGCTGATGGTTCCGGCCTCCACGATGGCGCGGAAGTATTCGAGCTGTCGAAGTTCCATGGGAATCCTCCTTTGTAAGATAAAACATATAAAAATTATTTAGATCCAATATAAAAACAATAATTTACATATAGTATATGACATGATATACTGAAAAGCAAGTGAAAAGAAAAGGAATGATAGAACAATGAAACGAATTGATTTCGAGCATGGAACCGTAACCGGAAACATTTTAGGAGCAGCGCTCCCGATGCTGGTTGCCCAGATTTTAAGCCTTTTGTACAACATCGTAGACCGCGTTTACATCGCGCGGATCCCAGATGTGGGAACGGCGGCGCTCGGCGCGGTCGGCCTGTGCTTCCCGCTGATCGTTATCATCACGGCATTCAGCAACCTGTTCGGAAGCGGCGGCGCTCCGCTGTTTTCGATCGAGCGCGGAAAAAACAATCCGCAGAAGGCAGAAACGATCATGAATACATCTTATTCCATGGTCTGCGCCTGTGCCGTTGTCCTTATGGTCATCGGCTTTTTGTTTGCCCGTCCGCTGCTGACGCTGTTCGGCGCATCGGCAGATGCGATGGTCTACGCGTATCCTTATATGATGATTTACCTGATCGGAACACTGCCGTCCATGGTTGCGACCGGCATGAACCCGTTTATCAATGCGCAGGGTTATTCAACGGTCGGCATGTTCTCCGTTACGATCGGAGCCGTCGCAAATCTGCTGCTTGACCCGCTGTTTATCTTTGTACTTGGCTTTGGCGTACAGGGTGCCGCGATTGCCACCGTCATTTCCCAGACGCTCTCCGCCGTCTTTGTTCTGTACTTCCTGACCCGGAAAGCGGAGCTGAAAGTACGGTTTGTGCGGAAAAATGAAATTTCCGAGTGCACAGGCTATGCGAAAAATATCGTAAGCCTCGGTACTGCCGGTTTTATCATGCAGCTCACCAACAGCCTTGTCACCATCTGCTGCAACAATGTGCTTTCCGTGACCGGCGGTGATATTTACATATCTGTTATGACGATTGTATCGAGTGTCCGCCAGCTCGTCGAGACCCCGATCTACGCTATGAATGAGGGAACCTCCCCGATCTTAAGCTATAACTACGGCGCTCGCCGCCCTGCCCGCGTGCGAAAGGCCATGTGCGTCATGAGTGTGATGATTCTTGGCTACACGGCAGTGATGTGGAGCGTTATTATTTTGATTCCGCATGTGCTGATCGGCATTTTCAGCTCGGACGCAGTGCTGATCCAGGATGCGGTACCGGCACTGAAACAGTACTTTGGAGCGTTTATTTTTATGGACTGTCAGTACATCGGTCAGACGGTATTCAAGTCGCTGAATAAAAAGAAACAGGCAATCTTTTTTTCTCTGCTCCGTAAAGTTGTGATTGTCGTGCCGCTCACCTATCTGATGCCGTACGCATTCCATATGGGAACTGACGGTGTCTTCCTCGCAGAGCCGGTATCCAATGTAATCGGAGGAGGTTTGTGCTTCGTGACCATGCTTCTCACGGTTCTGCCGGAGCTGAAGCGGATGGAAAAACAGAATACGGCAGGATATAAAAAATAGAATCTGCAGACCCCATGGAGACCCAAACTCTGTGGGGTTTCTTTTGATTGTTCTTTGCAAAGGAAAGTCCTTTTTTGCATACCATAAAATAAGAATACGCCGGAGCTTTGCGATGAACGAGCAGAAAATTCTGACAGGAAAAGGAATTACCGTGGCGGTGCTGGATACAGGGATTTTTCCGCATATTGATTTTGATAATCGGATTGCGGCGTTCCGGGATCTGGTGTACGGGCGGGAGACGCCTTACGATGATAATGGGCATGGGACGCATGTCTGCGGAATCCTCGGTGGAAGCGGAAGAGCATCCGGCGGGAAGTACCGGGGTACGGCACCGGAATGCAGATTTGTGGTAGCAAAAATTCTCGACCGCAGGGGAAACGGCAGAAAGCAGGATATCCTTGCGGCGATTGACTGGGTGTGCAAAGAGCGAATAAGACTTAATATCCGCATTTTAAATATTTCAGTGGGAACAACAGAGCAGGAAAAAACGGTGGATGATCTGCTCGTGCAGGCGGTGGAGCGCGCCTGGGATGACGGGATCACAGTTGTGACAGCGGCCGGAAATCTGGGGCCCGCTCCGGGCAGTATTACGGCGCCGGGGAGCAGCAGAAAAGTGATCACCGTGGGAGCGGGCGATCTGCTGGAGCCAAGAAGAGGAATCTCCGGATGCGGCCCGACACGGGACTGCGTCTGCAAACCGGATCTTGTCGCGCCTGGAAAACGTCTCATTTCCTGCGCGCCTGGAAGAAGCAGGAAGGAATATGTGGTGAAGAGCGGCACCTCGATGGCGGCACCGCGGGTGTCCGGAGCCGTGGCTTTGGCACTTGAACGGGTTCCGGATCTTACAAATGTCCAGGCGAAAATGCTGCTTTGCGAATCGGCGAGAGACCTTGGCCTTCCGCGCAACCGTCAGGGGCATGGGATGCTTCAAACAGACCGTTTTCTGTCTCTTCTGTGAGGCACTGTGCGGCAGCATAAAAAAAGAAAAATGAAGGAAAACACCTCTCATCCTGCAAAAATTGTGTGAATTTATGGGAAAATACCAAAAAATCAGGTGGATTTTGACTTGACAAGCTATAGGATACTTTATACAATAAACGGGAATAGAAAAAGGAGGCCTACTATGGAAAAAATTCAGATGACCACTCCTCTGGTAGAGATGGATGGAGATGAGATGACCAGAATTCTCTGGAAAATGATCAAAGATGAGCTGCTTCTCCCGTTTATTGACCTGAAAACGGAATATTACGATCTGGGACTGGAACACAGAAACGAGACGAACGATCAGGTAACCGTAGATTCCGCAAACGCTACCAAGAAATACGGTGTAGCAGTCAAATGTGCCACCATTACGCCGAATGCAGCGCGTATGACCGAGTACAATCTGAAAGAAATGTGGAAGAGCCCGAACGGAACGATCCGTGCCATGCTCGACGGAACCGTTTTCCGTACCCCGATTGTCGTAAAAGGCATCGAGCCGTGCGTGCGCAACTGGAAAAAACCGATCACGATTGCCCGTCATGCATACGGAGATGTCTATAAAAATGCAGAAATGCGCATTCCGGGACCGGGAAAAGCAGAGCTGGTTTATACGGCTGAGGATGGCACCGAGACAAGAGAGCTGATCCACAACTTCACCGGCGCCGGTGTCATTCAGGGCATGCACAATCTGGATAACTCCATAGAAAGCTTTGCGAGAAGCTGTTTCGAGTACGCACTGTCCACGAAACAGGATCTGTGGTTTGCAAGCAAGGATACGATTTCCAAGAAGTATGATCACCGCTTCAAGGATATCTTCCAGGAGATCTTCGATGCAGAGTACAAAGAGAAATTTGCAGAAGCAGGCATTACCTACTTCTACACTCTGATCGACGACGCCGTTGCCCGCATCATGAAAGCAGAGGGCGGCTTTATCTGGGCCTGCAAGAACTACGACGGCGATGTCATGAGCGACATGGTATCCTCCGCCTTCGGTTCCCTTGCGATGATGACTTCTGTTCTCGTATCCCCGCACGGATATTACGAGTACGAGGCTGCGCACGGAACCGTACAGCGCCACTATTACCGTCACTTAAAAGGTGAGGAGACATCCACCAACTCCGTGGCCACCATTTTTGCATGGACCGGCGCACTCAGAAAACGCGGGGAAATGGATGGAAACGCAGAACTTTCCGCATTTGCAGACCGTCTGGAAAAAGCAACGATCGCAACGATCGAGAGCGGAAAAATGACAAAAGACCTTGCGCTGATCACCACCATGGAAAATCCGACCGTATTAAACAGCCGTGATTTCATCCTGGCCATACGCGAGGAGCTGGAGAAATAATTAAACGAAGCAAAAAAGAAAGCCGATCCGGCATTCCCGCAAAAAGGGATGCGCCGGACCGGCTTTTTCTGTTTTGAATTTTTCCGGGGAAAACCAGGTCTATTCGGCAAGCTCTTCCCATTTTTCATACAGCTCTTCGAGTTCCGCGGCAATCTCTGCTTTCTCTTTGCTTAATTTCACACACTCTGCCACATTCGTTGCGACTTCCGGTTTCGACATTTCCTCATCAATTTCCGAATCGCGTGTCTCAAGCTCTTCAATTCGTTTCTCCGTCTTTTTCAGTTCGTTTTCTTTCTTGCGGAGACGTGCCTGTTCTTCTTTCTGCGCTTTCCAGTCCAGCTTTGTGGAGGAGGCTTCGGAAGGAGCCGCTGTTTCTTCCGGAGCGGCGGCATCGGCAGCAGGAGCATAGATGCGGGTCAGCTCTTCTTTTTTCTCCAGATAGTAATCGTAATTTCCGATATAGTTGACGAGTGTCTGTCCCGTCAGCTCCAGAATCCGGGTTGCAGTCTGATTGATAAAGTAACGGTCGTGGGAAACGTACAGTACCGTTCCAGTGTAATCCTTCAGCGCGTTTTCCAGAATCTCCTTTGATACGATATCGAGGTGGTTGGTCGGCTCGTCGAGGATCAGGAAGTTGGCGTTCGAGAGCATCAGCTTGGCAAGAGAAATTCGTCCGCGCTCACCGCCGCTCAAGGTATGAATCGGTTGGAAGACATCGTCGTTTGTAAACAGGAAGGCGGCCAGCACATTTCGGATTTCGGTGTTTGTCAGATACAGATACGCGTCGGAAATCTCCTGGAAAATGGTCTTTTCCATGTGGAGCACCTGATGCTCCTGATCGTAGTAACCGATCTGTACACGGCTTCCAAGTGTAAAAGAGCCGGTATCCGGGCGGATGACTTCGTTTAAGATCTTTAAGATCGTCGTTTTTCCCGTTCCGTTGTTTCCGATGATTGCCACGCGCTCGCCGCGCTTGATTTCGAAATTCAGATCCTGGAAAAGCGTCTGTCCCGGGAAGGCTTTGGAGAGGTGCTCGACGGTCAGCACATCGTTTCCGCTTGTGATGCGCGGTTCCAGACGGATCCGCATATCGGAGCGTACTTCGGTCGGCTTTTCCAGCACATCCATTTTGTCCAGCATTTTTTCACGGCTCTCGGCGCGTTTGATGGATTTCTCGCGGTTGAAAGATTTCAGCTTTGCAATGACTTCTTCTTGATGGTGGATTTCCTGCTGCTGGTTGACCCAGGCATGGTAAGCGGCTTCACGGAGCATTGCTTTTTTCTGACTGTAGGCGGTATAGTTTCCCTCAAAAGTTGTTACTTTTTTATTGTCCACTTCAACGACTTTTGTGACAACGCGGTCGAGAAAGTAACGGTCATGGGAGACGATCAGGACGGCTCCGCTGTAATTTAAAAGATACGTTTCGAGCCAGGAGATCGAGTCCATATCGAGGTGGTTGGTCGGCTCGTCGAGCAGAATGATGTCCGGTTTGGTGAGCAGCAGTTTACCAAGTGCCACGCGGGTCTTCTGACCGCCGGAGAGGGAGTCCACCTGTTTTTCAAAATCGCTCTCGGAAAAGCCAAGACCTTTTAAAACACCGACGACTTCACTGCGGTACGCGTATCCGTTTTCCAGTTCAAAGGTATGGGAGAGGCGGGTGTAGGTGGAAAGAAGTTCATCCAGCTCTGCACCGGATTTTGTATTCATATCACTTTCCATCTGACGGAGGCGTTCCTCCATATCGATCAGATTCTGTTTCGCGGTCAGCACTTCCTGGTAAATGGAAAGGTGTCCGGTCAGATCCTGATGCTGGGCGAGATAGCCCATCGTCTTCCCTTTGGAGAGGATGACCTCTCCCTCATCGGCCCTCATTTCGCCGATGATGATTTTTAACAGCGTCGATTTTCCGGCACCGTTGATGCCGACCAGTGCGGCTTTTTCGCGTTCTTCTATATGAAAAGATGCATTTTTGATAATTTCCGTTGTCCCGAATGCTTTCGAGATATTCTGACATGCAAGAATCATGTGGTTCCTCCAGATAACATATTTCTGTATTTTGACATAATACACCATCCTTATTATAGAGAGTAATACACAAAATTTCAAGAAATCTTTGACAATTTTCTATCAACCATATATAATATGAATATATGCAGGTGTAAATAAGGAGGAATTTATCTTGGAAGAAAAAGGAATTTCGCGGGCAGTTATCAAAAGACTTCCTAGATATTATCGTTACCTGGGCGAATTGCTGGAGGACGGAGTAGAACGGATCTCTTCCGGTGAGCTGAGCGAGCGGATGAAAGTGACAGCTTCCCAGATTCGCCAGGATTTAAATAATTTCGGCGGCTTCGGCCAGCAGGGGTATGGTTATAACGTGCGGTATCTGTACAGCGAGATTGGAAAAATTTTAGGTCTGGACAGAGTCCACAATATGATTTTTGTCGGAGCCGGAAATCTGGGACAGGCGCTTGCTAATTATGCGGCCTTTGAAAGAAGCGGATTCAAAACGGTCGGTATTTTTGACGTCAACCCGGTATTAAAAGGAATCTCCGTGCGCGGAATTGAAATCCGCATGGCGGACGAGCTTCCGGAATTTATCAAGGAACACCATGTAGAGATTGCGGCTTTGACACTGCCAAAAGCAAAAGCGGTAGAGATGGCAGAGATTCTCGTGGACAACGGTGTAAAAGCAATCTGGAATTTTGCACATACCGATCTAAACTTAAAACTTCCGAAAGATGTGATCGTCGAGAACGTCCATCTTTCCGAAAGTCTGATGCGTCTCTCCTACAATCTGACCAGATATGAGGCGGAGCATCCAAAGAACAATTAAGAAACCAAAACAAAAGCAGGAGAGTCTTCGGGAAACCGGAGACTTTTTCTGTTCACTTTCCGGATAAGGCAGGAAAAGGAGGAAAAGCGATGAAACGGATTCTTACAGCAGCACAGATGAAGCAGGCAGACCGCAATACGATCGAAACCATGGGGGTACCGTCCCTGGTACTGATGGAGCGCGCAGCGCTGTCCTGCGTGGAGGAGCTTCAAAATGGAACATGGGATACAGGAAAAGTCCTTGCTGTGTGCGGTCCCGGAAATAATGGAGGGGACGGTGCGGCAATTGCACGGATTTTAAAGACGAAAGGGGTGGATGCGGAACTGTTCTGTCTTGGAAATCCGGAAAAATACAGTGAAGGCATGAGAGCACAGAAGAAAATTGCGGAAAATTATGGGGTCCGTGAGGTTAAGAATCCGGATTTCCGGGAATATACTGTTATCATAGATGCCATCTTTGGAATTGGCGTATCCCGTCCGCTGGCAGGGGAGTACCGGAGGGCAGTGGAAGCAATCTGCGCAAGCGGTGTTCCTGTTCTTGCCGTGGACATCCCTTCGGGGATCCACACGGATACCGGAGAGGTCCTTGATGCGGCGGTGAAAGCCAGAGCCACGGTGACATTTGCCTGTGCAAAGCCAGGGCTTCTCTTTGATCCCGGAAAACGATATGCCGGAGAGGTCCTGGTCCGTGATATCGGAATCGGCTTTGATGCAGGAGAAGAGGAGACGCCCTGGTACGGTTCAGTGGAAAAAGAAGATCTGGACCGGTTTCTTACCCGCACGCCGATGGGAAATAAGGGAACCTTCGGAAAGGTGCTGGTACTTGCCGGTTCCGGTGCCATGTGCGGAGCCGCTGTTTTGTGTGCCAGGGCAGTCCTTGCATCCGGTGCCGGCATGGTAAAGGTTGTGACAGAGGAAAGAAACCGTACGCCGCTTTTCTGTGCCCTGCCGGAAGCAATGGCGGATTTCTGGAAGGAGGATGAGCCGCTTCCGGAAGAAGCCCTGCTGCAGGATCTCGCCTGGGCGGACGCTGTTGTTGCGGGACCGGGACTTTCCAAAAGCCGGACGGCAAAAGAACTGCTCGTTTTTACGGTGCAGCACACAGAAGTTCCTCTTGTTCTGGATGCAGATGCGCTGAACCTGATTGCAGAAGATGCAGAGATTCTTTCGGGCTGCCGGGCAGAAAAAATTTTAACGCCTCATGTAGGAGAGCTTGCACGGCTGCTGCACATGACCATTGCAGAATGCCAGCGTGACCCGGCAGGAAGCGCCGGAAGGGCAGCCGAAAAATACCAGGCCTGCTGTGTACGAAAGGATTCCGTAACCGTGACAGCAGAGGAAGGGCGTGAGCAGTATTACATAAACACAAGCGGAAGCAGTGCGCTTGCGACGGCGGGAAGCGGCGATGTGCTCGCGGGAATCACAGGCGCCTTTGCAGCAAAACGTCAGTGTGAAAAAAACGAGAAAAAAATCAGCCTTGCCAAAACAGCGGCACTGGCGGCATATGCGCATGGAAAGGCGGGAGAGGCTGCGGAAGAAAAAAGCAGTGCTTCCTATGTAACAGCATCCGAGATTATCAGAGGATTGCAGTCAATCTGAGCAAAGCAGATCAGAATCACGGGTTCCCAAAAGGACTCCGGGCGGACTTTTTTGAAGCGCCGGATGAAATTTGTGAATACCTCCGGAAAAACAGGCAATATTAAATACATGGAAACGATTTTAAAAGGCGTAAAACGCCGGATCGTTATCGTATGGGAAAGCAAAACGGAAAGAATCGGAGAGTGAGCACAAGTGGTAATCAAGCGTGGCGATGTATATTATGCCGACCTGCGGCCCGTTGTGGGAAGTGAGCAGGGCGGTGTCCGTCCGGTGCTGATCATTCAGAATGACATCGGCAACCGGCACAGTCCGACGGTGATCTGTGCGGCGATTACATCGAGGATGAATAAGGCGAAGCTGCCGACGCACATTGAGATCGAAGCGTCCGCCTATGGGATTGTACGGGATTCTGTTATTTTACTGGAACAGCTTCGGACGATCGATAAGAGAAGGCTGAAAGATAAAATCTGTCATCTGACGCCGGAACAGCTGGCCCTTGTGAACGAAGCACTGAAAATCAGCCTGGATCTGCCTACATAAGGGGTATTTTTGGCGCGGTTCACGGTTGACGAATGAGAAAGATCGTGCTATATTCTATATTATATGGGCTTCTGCCGTTTTTCGGGGAAACCTTTTTACAGAAAAGTAATACTTTAAATAAAGGAGACAAAAGAGGTATGTCAGGACATTCAAAATTTGCCAATATTAAGCATAAGAAAGAAAAAAACGACGCAAAAAAAGGTAAAATCTTTACCATCATCGGCCGTGAGATCGTAATCGCTGTCAAAGAGGGCGGACCGGATCCGGCAAACAACAGCAAGCTGCGTGACGTTATCGCAAAAGCAAAAGCAAACAACATGCCGAACGATACCATCGACCGCGGTATTAAAAAAGCTGCCGGAGATGCAAACGCAGACAACTACGAGCGTATCACCTACGAAGGTTATGGCCCGAATGGTATCGCGATCATCGTAGAGACTCTGACCGACAACAAGAACCGTACCGCAGCAAACGTAAGAAGCGCTTTCACCAAAGGAAACGGAAGCGTTGGAACACCGGGATGCGTATCCTACATGTTCGACAAAAAAGGCCAGATCATCATCGACAAAGAAGAGTGCGAAATGGATGCTGACGATCTGATGATGCTTGCTCTGGATGCAGGCGCAGAAGACTTCGCAGACGAAGAGGACAGCTACGAAATCATTACCGATCCGGATGACTTCTCCGCAGTACGTGAGGCTCTGGAGAAAGACGGTATCGCCATGGCAGAGGCAGACGTTACCATGATCCCACAGACCTACGTAGAGCTGACCGATCCGCAGGCATTAAAAGATCTGAACCGTACCCTGGATCTGCTGGATGACGACGACGACGTACAGTACGTATACACCAATCTGGACGAGTAATTTCGCTGGAAATTACATAGAATCATAAGAATCTGCGCATACTGATGAAGCTATTTTGGAATAGCAGAAAAGAGGAAATCCGTATGGCAGAATCACAGAAAAACCAGACAGAAAAAGAAAATATTGTAGAACTGAAGACCAACATTTATCTGCTGTCCATCATCGGCGAGGTGGAGGGGCATGAATCACTCGGCGAGCGCACGAAAGCGACGCGCTATGAGCACATTCTCCCTGCTCTTGCCCGTGCCGAGGAGGACAAAAGTATTGATGGTCTTCTGATTCTCCTGAATACCGTAGGCGGAGATGTGGAGGCCGGTCTTGCAATTGCAGAGATGATTGCGTCCATGCGAAAGCCTGCGGTATCGCTCGTTTTAGGGGGCGGTCATTCGATCGGTGTCCCGCTCGCAGTTGCAGCAGACTATTCGCTGATCGTGCCGAGTGCCACCATGGTCATTCACCCGGTGCGTACAAACGGCATGTTCATCGGTGTTGCACAGACGTACCGTAATATGGAAAAGACGCAGGATCGGATCACAGGTTTTGTATCGGCCCATTCTAAAATCACCAAGGAACGGCTCGAGGAGCTGATGCTCGATACGAAAATGCTGGTCAAGGATGTCGGAACAATGCTGGACGGCCCGCAGGCAGTGGAAGAAGGCCTGATCGACGAGGTCGGCGGCATTGCCCGCGCGCTCGAAAAGCTGAATGAGCTGATGAAAAAGGCAGCAGGGACAGAAAATTGACTTCACGGCGCGGCTTGTGTTTCAGGGGATTTTGTGTTAGAATGAGTTCGCTGTGAAAATTCGAACGGAAGTTTTGTCCGGACTTTCACAAAAGAGAAAAATAAGGGAACAGGATAAAAAAATGACAGTAATAGAAGCTTTATTTCTGGGCCTGATCCAGGGAATCACGGAATTCCTGCCGATCAGCAGCTCCGCACATCTGATTATCTTCCGTCACTTTATGAAGATCGAAGATACGCAGACGGTGTTTTTCAATGTGCTTTTGCACTTTGGCTCCATGATTGCAATTCTGCTCACATTTTCGAAGGAATGGAAACGTCTCTTCCTCGCGTTGTGCGGAATCATAATCGATCTGTTTCATAATTTAAAAGAACACTTTTCCAGTCAGCATCAGGAGGGAAAGCAGTACCGGAAGGTGCTCGGCAGCAACTACCGTATGCTTGCTTTCCTGCTGATTCTGACCACCATCCCGACTGCTGTAATCGGCGGCATGATTCAGAGCCTTGTCACACTGACCTCCTCGAATCTGCTGGCACCTGGCGTTGGTCTGTATCTGACGGCGATTCTGCTTGTGGTGGCAGATATGCTTCCGGAGGGAGAAAAAACGCAGAAAAATTTAAAGCCGAAAGATGCACTGATTGCCGGATTCTTCCAAGGCTTTTCCACGATTCCGGGTCTTTCCCGTCTTGGTTCGACTATTTCTGCGTGTGTGATCGGCGGCATGACCCGTTCGTACGCTGTGAAATACTCTCTGATTGTGAGTGTTCCGGCGATTATCGGGGCAACGATCGTTGAACTTGCGACCATGGGAAAAAATAAAATTGTTTTTCATCCGGTATATCTGGTCGGCGTTTTCATGGCGGCACTTGCCGGTTACTTTACGATCCGCATTCTGATGCGTATGGTGAAAAAACGGAAACTGAAATATTTTGCTTTGTACTGTCTTCTTGTCGGGACATTCTCCATTGCAGGATATTTTCTGCTGTAATACGAGAAAGGGGAGAAGTTCTGCATGGCAAATACAACAAAGGGAAGCGGGAAGACAAAGAAAAAAACTTCTGCTTCCGGAACAGCAAAAAAGAAACAGACCCAAACAACGGCCAGAAAAACAACGGCGAAAAAGAGCAGTACCGCAAAACGTACCTCCGGCACAAGGAAAAACACAGTCCGTGAGCCGATGGACGAGGGAGTGCGCGCAGAAATTATTCTGCTTTCCGTGCTTGCTGTTTCGATTCTGCTGATGCTCAGTAATTTCGGTATGGGCGGCGTGATCGGACAGGCTGTCTGCGACTTCTTTTTCGGCCTTTTCGGCGTGACAGAGTGGGCAGCACCGGTTCTGATCTTCTTTGGAACAGCATTTTACATAGCAAACAGACAGAACTTTTTAATTGTGCGGAAAACCGGGGGAGCGATCAGCTGCTTCGTCTTTTTCTGCGCTTTTATGCAGCTTCTGGCGTCCGGCTATACGAGAGATACGACATTTCTGGATTACTATTTTGACAGCGCCTACGATCATCTCGGCGGAGGAATCTTAGGAGGGTCTGTCGTGAAAATTCTCGGCATGGGATTCGGCCAGATCGGCGCGTGGGTGATTATTGTGATCGCCATCGTGATTTCCGTGATCGTGATGACGCAGAAGCCGATTCTCGCGCCGATCCATGAAAAGACGAATGACCACCGCCGGATGGCGGAGGAGCGCCGCCAGGAGCGTCTGGCGCGCCAAGCTGCGATGGAGGAAGAGGAAGGAAAAGAGCTGATTCTTGAGCCAGTGGAGGAACCGAAAAAAGCCGGGAAGAAAAAGAAATCCCGCCTTCTTTCTCATGTGGAATCGAAGGCTGATTTAAACGAAAACGACGATACCCATCAGATGGAGATGCCGGAGCTTTCGATTCACCGTGGTTCTGTGCCGGCTGAAGAGCCGGAAAAGACAGAACCGGAGATGACACGGCAAGCTGCAGAAGAGGCGAAAAAAGAGAAAACGTCTGCGGATCATACGAGAAATCCGCGGTCTTCCTGTGAAGAGATCGAGGCGGATATAGACGGCATTCGTCAGGAAATCGGGAAAAAAGCAGAGGAAAAGCGGCCGGAGTACAAAACACCGCCGATGAATCTACTGAAAAAAGGGACGCGCGGTGCCATGGGCGATTCCGATGCGCATCTGCGGGAAGTAGCGCGGAAACTGGAGGAGACGCTGGACAGCTTCGGTGTCAAAGTTACAGTCAATAACGTAAGCTGCGGACCGACCGTCACACGGTATGAGCTGATGCCGGAACAGGGCGTGAAAGTAAGCCGGATTGTCGGATTGACCGACGATATCAAGCTGAGTCTTGCAGCAGCAGATGTCCGCATTGAGGCACCGATCCCGGGAAAATCCGCAGTCGGAATCGAGGTTCCAAATAAGACGAACACGGCCGTGATGCTGCGTGATCTTCTTGAAACACCGGAGTTTAAGAACTTTTCTTCGAATCTGGCCTTTGCTGTCGGAAAAGACATCTCCGGTCAGCCGGTCATCGCAGATATCGCGAAAATGCCTCATCTTCTGATCGCCGGTGCGACCGGTTCCGGTAAATCGGTCTGCATCAACACACTGATTATGAGTATTATTTATAAGGCAAAACCGGAAGACGTCAAACTGATCATGATCGACCCGAAGGTCGTTGAGCTTTCTGTTTATAACGGCATTCCGCACCTTTTTATTCCTGTTGTCACAGACCCGAAAAAGGCTTCCGGAGCTCTGAACTGGGCGGTTGCGGAGATGACAGACCGTTATAACAAATTTGCGGAATTCAACGTGCGCGATATGAAAGGCTACAATGCAAAAGTTGCCGAGCTGCCGCCGGATGAAAACGGCAAAAAACCGGAAAAACTGCCGCAGATCGTCATTATCGTGGATGAGCTTGCCGACCTGATGATGGTTGCGCCGGGAGAAGTGGAGGATGCGATCTGCCGTCTGGCACAGCTTGCCCGTGCGGCCGGCATCCATCTGATTATTGCAACACAGAGACCTTCCGTCAATGTCATCACTGGTCTTATCAAGGCAAATATGCCGTCCCGTATTGCATTCTCGGTTTCTTCCAGCGTAGATTCCCGTACGATCCTCGACATGGGAGGTGCGGAAAAACTGCTTGGAAAAGGCGATATGCTCTACAAGCCGCAGGATTACCAGAAACCGGCCCGTCTGCAGGGATCCTTTGTTTCGGATAAAGAGGTCAGCGATGTCGTTGCCTACTTAAAAGATCACTACGGCGAGAACGCTTATGATCCGGATATCGAAAAACGGATTCACACCGTAAGCCTGGATGGCGGTTCTGCCGCAGGCGGCGGAGATAACCGCGATAATTACTTCGTGGAAGCCGGAAAATTTATCATCGAAAAAGATAAGGCATCGATCGGCATGCTCCAGAGAGTGCTGAAAATCGGTTTCAACCGCGCGGCCAGAATCATGGACCAGCTCGCGGATGCCGGTGTCGTAGGACCGGAGGAAGGAACTAAGCCGAGAAAAGTTCTGATGTCCATGGAACAGTTCGAAAATTATCTGGAGGAACACGGATGATGGGAAAAGATGTTGTCCGTTGTTTACAAATAACCGGAAACGTGATAAAGTATTAACATAAAATGCGCGAAAATCCAAGTCGTGCTTTTGTTAAAATATTTCTAACAAGATTAGGAGGATATTATGTACAAGATTCAAGAAGCGGAAATGCTCGCGAATAACATCTACCGTATGGTAGTAGAAGCACCGCGAGTAGCACAGCACTGCCTCCCTGGACAGTTTGTTATTGTCAAGGCAGATGAAGAAGGAGAAAGAATTCCTCTGACCATTTGTGATTACGATAGAGAAGCAGGAACTATCACCATCGTATTCATGCCGATCGGAGAATCTACCAAAAAAATGAAAGATCTCAAAGCGGGAGATGCTTTCATGGATTTCGTAGGACCTCTGGGGCAGCCGTCCGAGTTCTGCAGCGAAGATATCGAAGAACTGAAGAAAAAACGGATCGTATTCGTAGCCGGCGGTGTTGGAACTGCACCGGTTTACCCGCAGTTAAAATGGCTGCATGAGCATGGAATCACTGCTGACGCCATTGTCGGAGCAAAGACAAAAGATCTCGTTATTCTCGAGAAAGAAATGTCTGCTGTCAGCAATCTGTACATAACCACAGACGATGGTTCTTACGTAAGAAAAGGTATGGGTACCGATGTACTCCGCGACCTTGTACAGAACCAGGGCAAACAGTATGATGTCTGTGTTGCCATCGGACCGATGATCATGATGAAATTCGTATGTCTTCTGACAAAAGAACTGAACATCCCGACCGTTGTCAGCATGAACCCGATCATGGTAGACGGAACCGGTATGTGCGGTGCCTGTCGTCTGATGGTAGGTAATGAAGTAAAATTTGCCTGCGTAGACGGACCGGAGTTTGACGGTCATCTGGTAGACTTCGACCTGGCTATGAAACGTCAGCAGATGTATAAGACAGAAGAGGGAAGAGCTCTCTTAAGATACCAGGAAGGCGCAACCCATCACGGTGGATGCGGCCAGTGCGGAGGTGACAAATAATGGCAAAGGGATTAAACAGAGTACCGGTACGTGAGCAGGAGCCGAAGGTACGTGCCACAAATTTTGACGAGGTATGTCTTGGATACAACAAAGACGAAGCAGTAGAAGAAGCACAGCGCTGCCTGGGCTGTAAAAATGCAAAATGTATCACAGGATGCCCGGTTAATATCAACATTCCGGCATTCATTGCACAGGTAAAAGAAGGAAACTTCGAGGAAGCATACAAAATTATCGGTGAGTCCAGTGCACTCCCGGCAGTCTGCGGCCGTGTATGTCCGCAGGAGAGCCAGTGCGAGGGCAAATGTGTCCGCGGAATCAAAGGCGACGCTGTTTCCATCGGTAAACTGGAGCGTTTCGTTGCTGACTGGGCAAAAGAAAACGGTATCAAACCGGTTCCGGCAGCAGAGAAAAACGGCCACAAGATCGCGGTTATCGGTTCCGGCCCTGCAGGTCTTACCTGCGCAGGAGACCTTGCAAAACTTGGCTACGATGTAACCATCTTCGAGGCACTTCACAAAGCCGGCGGTGTATTAAGCTACGGTATTCCGGAGTTCCGTCTTCCGAAAGACAAAGTAGTTGCCGCTGAAATCGAGAACGTAAAATCTCTCGGTGTTAAAATTGAGACCAACGTTATCATCGGAAAATCCGTTACCATCGACGAGCTGTTAAAAGACGAAGGATTTGAAGCAGTCTTCATCGGTTCCGGTGCAGGCCTTCCGATGTTCATGGGAATCCCGGGTGAGAACGCAAACGGCGTATTCTCCGCAAACGAGTTCCTGACCAGAAACAACCTGATGAAAGCATTCCGCGATGATTACGATACCCCGATCGCACACGGCAAGAAAGTTGCTGTAGTCGGCGGCGGCAACGTAGCTATGGACGCTGCAAGAACCGCACTTCGTCTCGGCGCAGAGGTACACGTTATTTACCGTCGTTCTGAGGCAGAGCTTCCGGCCCGTGCAGAGGAAGTTCATCATGCAAAAGAGGAAGGTATCATCTTCGACCTTCTGACCAACCCGGTAGAAATTCTGACCGACGACAAAGACTGGGTAACCGGTATCCGCTGCATCCGTATGGAACTTGGCGAGCCGGACGCTTCCGGAAGAAGAAGACCGGTTGAGATTCCAGGATCTGAGTTCGAAATTGAAGTAGACGAAGTTATCATGTCTCTTGGTACTTCCCCGAACCCGCTGATTTCTTCCACCACCTACGGTCTGGATGTCAACAGAAGAAAATGTATCGTAGCTGAGGAAGAAACCGGAAAGACCAGCAAAGAGGGCGTTTACGCCGGCGGTGACGCTGTAACAGGTGCAGCAACCGTTATCCTCGCTATGGGTGCCGGAAAAGCCGGAGCTAAAGGAATTGATGAGTATATCAAAAGCAAAAATGCATAAGGCATTGCTTTTCTAAACTAAAAGCCATATAGACGCGGACAAAAAGTGATCTATATGGCTTTTGGTGTTTTTGACAGATATCCGAAAGGGTTTTAAGATTACAGAATGAAAATTACGATATTAACAGTAGGAAAAATCAAAGAGAAATATTTGCGGGATGCGATCGCCGAGTATTCGAAGCGCCTCAGCCGCTATGCAAAGCTGGAAATTATCGAGGTGGCGGATGAAAAAACGCCGGACAACGCGAGTGAAACCGTAGAGACGAATATCAAAAATAAAGAAGCAGAGCGCCTTCTCAAATATATCCGGGATGACGCTTATCTGATTACATTGGAAATTAAGGGAAAACAGCTCACATCCGAGGAGCTGGCCCAGAAAATAGATACGCTCGGCGTGCAGGGAACGAGCCATATTATTTTTGTGATCGGTGGTTCCTTAGGGCTTGGCGAGGAAGTTCTGAAGCGTTCGAACTATGCGCTCAGTTTTTCGAAAATGACATTTCCGCATCAGTTGATGCGGGTTATTCTGCTGGAACAGATTTACCGGAGCTACCGCATTAACTGCGGGGAGCCATATCATAAATAGCTGCGAATAAGAGAGGTGTGATTGCGATGCGTGAAATGCGTTTAAAAAAGCGGGAGATTACAGATCCTGAAATTTTAAGAGAAATTCTGGAAAGCTGCGAGGTTGTGCGGATCGGGGCGATGGATGAGGAAGGCATGTTTATCGTGCCGATGAATTATGGATATGATGTCCGGGAAGAAGATGGAACTCTTCACGTCTGTCTGTACCTGCATGGGGCAAAAGAAGGGCGGAAGGCGGCTGCATTTGCAGCGGATCCGCGCGTGGCGGTGGAGATGGATTACAACCATGAAGTGATTACAGGTGACTATACGTGTGCGTATTCCTATGCGTACCGCAGTATCATGGGAAACGGAACCATCACGGAGGTGACAGATCCGGAGGTAAAGAAGAAAGGCCTGGAAAAAATCATGGCGCATATCGCACCGGAGGCGAAGATCGCTTTTCTGCCGGAGATGGTGGAGCGCGTTGCCGTATGGCGCATAGACATCGATACATTTACCGGCAAAGAGCGCAGACGAAAATAGAGTGTTCGAAGCTCCGCAGGCTGCAGACGGAAAAAGACAGCAGAAAGGACAGCAGAAATGATTAAAATTGATCTGATTACAGGCTTCCTTGGCTCAGGGAAGACGACTTTTTTGAAACAGTACGCAAAGTATCTGATGGCACAGGGAAAGAACATCGGCATCCTGGAGAATGATTTTGGGGCAGTCAATGTGGATATGCTGCTTCTACAGGAACTGCGCGGAGATCAGTGCGAGCTGGAGATGATTTCCGGCGGATGCGACAAAGAGACACACCGCAGACGGTTCCGCACGAAACTGATCTCGATGGGCATGAGCGGCTACGACCGCATTCTCGTGGAACCGTCGGGGATTTACGATGTGGATGAGTTCTTTGACACGCTGTACGACGAGCCGCTGAACCGCTGGTATGAGGCGGGAAGCGTCATCACGATTCTGGATGCCGGGCTCGATGAGAAGCTGTCGGAGGAAGAAGAGTATCTGCTGGCTTCCGAGGCGGCGAACGCTGGTAAAATCGTGCTGAGCAAAGTACAGAATGTTTCGGAGGAAAAGAAAGAAGAAACGATTGCCCATCTGAACCGCACGCTCGAGCAGGCAGGCTGCAGAAGACAGTTTTCTGATGCAGAAATTTTACAGAAAAACTGGGATGATCTGACAGAGGATGATTTCAAAATGCTCTCCGAATGCAGTTACCGTTCGGAGGATTACCGGAAGCTGGATTTCGGCGAGCAGCAGATATTTGATTCGCTCTGCTTTCTGGAGCCGAAGATTACGGAAGAAGCGCTGAAAAAGGCAGCAGAAGCAATCTTTGCGAATCCATCATGCGGCAATGTATTCCGGATCAAAGGAATTGTAAAGACGGGCGAAACTGTGTGGAGCGAAATCAATGCGACGCGGGAACAGATGACATTCCAGGCAGTGCCGGAGAGCCAGGAAGTGCTGATTGTAATCGGCGCGGGGCTTTCGAAAGAGCGGATTAGTGGAATTCTCGGAATTAAGTAAAAAATGGAGCATGACGGAAAGGGGTATTTTCCATCATGCTCCTGCTGGTTTGGCTAAATAGCAGTTACTGTGAAATGCGCTGCCGTTCTGACAGTGTGGGGAACGGAATGATTTTGGAATCCCGTGCATCATCCGGTGTACAAAGAGCAGTCAACGGCTGCGGCTGATTTTCCATGGTCTGGAAGGAGAGAATGCCATCTTTCCATAAAACGACATCATCCGGTGAATGGACGGCAAAATAGCGGTGCAGCACATCGAAAAGAGAGGATGGAACTGCCGCAAGATCGTGCTCGGGATCGCTGGAATATAGAAAGATCCGGCTTCCCGGAAAACGACGGGAATGGATACCGGCAGAGGGAGCGGTAAAATCCGGGTTTTCGGTAAAATATAAGGATCTTTCTGCGGGTCCGGAAAACGGAATAGACAGCGTTGTGGAAACAACTGGCGCTTCTTCTGCAAGGGCTGGCTGCTTCTGAAATTTGCACAGGAATGGGATATTTTGAAAAAATGTATATTTCTTTCTCATAAGACTCACCTTTCAGCCGGAAAAGATCTGGCATTTGGCAGGGTGGATGTTATCGTTTACTTTAATTTTATCTTATCAGAAGTGCAGAAATAACAGGGTTAAACATTTGTAAAAAGCGTGTAAAACATCTTAAAGAGAAAGAAAAGAGAGGGGAAATCATATGGAACAGGAAGTAATGCAGGCCATTCGGGCAGAACTGGAAAGCAATATAGATGCAAAATACCGGGAATTTCACAGCTCTCTTGTTCCGGGACAGAACTGTCGGATTCTTGGTGTCCGCATTCCGGTTTCGCGACGGATTGCAAAAGCGACAGCAAGAGACCATTATGAAGTTTATACCGAACAGTTTAATCCGGAAGTCTACGAGGAGCTTCTGATCCGCGGAATGATGATCGGCTACGGAAAGCTGACCCGTGCAGAACAGACGGCAGAACTGGACTGCTTCGTGCCGATGATCAACAGCTGGGGAATCTGTGACAGCTCCTGTGCAACGTGCCATTTTATGAAGAAAGACCAGGAGTATTGGTATGGATATCTGCAGAAATGGCTGAAAAGCAGCCGGGAATATGAAATCCGGTTTGGTGTTGTGTGTCTGCTGGACTTTTTTATCAACGAAGCGTATATCGATGCTGTGCTGGAGGAGATGAAAAAGATTCATCACGATGGCTATTACGTAAAAATGGCCGTCGCCTGGGCAGTATCGATCTGTTATATTCATTTTCCGGAAAAAACACAGAAACTGCTGAAAGAAAACAGTCTCGATGACTGGACACATAACAAAACAATTCAGAAAATCAGAGAGTCGCTGCGGATCAGCAAAGAAGAAAAAGAGATGCTGAAAACCTGGAAGAGATAAAAAGAAAACCGTATCGCCGCGTTTCGAATATCGCAGCAATACGGTTTTCTTTCTCTTTTTTGAACTTATTCGTCCCATCCCTCAAAAAGCCGGATGTTGACGGCAATATTTCTTGCAATTTCACCTTCGCTTTTCCCGAGATCTGCCACATCCGATACCGGCGGAAAATCAGGTTCTTCTTCCGTCAGTTCCAGAGAGATCCAGTCATAGGCGGAGTGAATGGCATCTTCCAGCGCCTCGTCGAGGGTATCCCCTTTTGCATAGCAGCAGGCGAGATCTGGAAAATAACCTTCGTAGGTTCCCTGTTCGGTTTTATGAAAAACGGCTGGATAAGTAAATTTCATAGTGTTTCTTCCTTCTTCCTTTTCTTTTTCACGGAAATTCTTTTTTATCGTAGCACTTTTTCTCAAAAGATACAATGCCTAAAATACAATTGATCGTATTTGTAATCTATGCTAGAATGAAAAACAGATAATTGGAAAATACAAATGAAACCAAGGGAGGATTTCTCTTTGATAAAAGTAATTTTGTGGGACATCGACGGAACACTTCTGAATTTTAAGATGTCGGAACGATATGCAATTGAGTACTGTTTCAACAAGTTTCATATGGGAACCTGCACGGACGAAATGCTGCAGCGCTACAGCGTGATCAACCGCGGTTACTGGGAGCGGCTGGAGACGGGAGAGCTTACGAGAGAACAGGTGATGCTTGGACGGTTCCATGAATTTTTTGAATCGGAAGGACTGCCGACGGATCAGGTAAAGGTATTCAATGATGAATATCAGATCCGCCTCGGCGATAAGGCTTTCTTCTGCGATCACGGAGATGAACTGGTAAAACAGCTGAAAGCTACCGTAAAACAGTATGCAGTAACAAATGGAACCACTGTTGCACAGGAGCGTAAACTCCGCTTTTCCGGGCTTGATCAGCTTCTGGACGGCGTTTTTATCTCGGAACAGGTCGGTGTGGACAAGCCGCAGAAGGCTTTTTTTGATGCGGTATGGAACGAAATCGGAAGTTATGCACCGGATGAGGTTGTGATCGTCGGCGACTCCCTCACAAGTGATATCCGCGGCGGAAAAAATGCAGGAATCCTGACCTGCTGGTACAACCCGGATCATCTTCCGAACAAAATTGAAGTTACACCGGACTGTACCATCGACAATCTTCAGGATATCCTTTCGTATCTGGATGAAAGCAGGTGATTTGCTAATGAGAACACGCGTATTACAGGAAAAAAATTATGCGGAGCGGATGCAGAATGGTGTGGAGCCGTACCTCGCCGCTCATGCAGAAGAATTTTACTGGGAAAGGGAGAGCGGTCATCCGATTCATGTTCTTCGTTACCGCGCATTCCGTCCGAGAGGTGTTGTTGTAATCTCACACGGTTTTACGGAAAATGCAGAGAAATATAAAGAGATCGTGTATTATTTTATCAAAGAGCATTTTCATGTTTATCTGCCGGAACACTGCGGCCACGGAAAGAGCTACCGTCTGGTGGATGATCCGTCGCTTGTTTATGTCGATTCCTACCATCGTTATGTAGAAGATCTGCTCTTTGTTGCACGAAAAGCAAAAGCAGAGGCATGCGGTCTTCCGCTCGTTCTCTATTCTCACTCGATGGGCGGCGGAATCGCAGCAGCAGCAGCCGCCAAAGCGCCGCATCTGTTCCGGAAAGTGGTCTTGAGTTCGCCGATGATCCGTCCGCTGACCGGAAAAGTGCCGTTCGCCGATGCAAAACGGATCGCAGCTTTTGCCTGTGCCACAGAACGAGGCACACAGTATGTGGTAGGACAGAAACCATACCAGGGAATCGAAAGCTTTAAACAAAGTTCGTCCCTCTCCCGTCCGCGCTTTCTCTATTACCAGCAGAAGCGGGAAAAAGAGCCGCTGTATCACCTAAATGCCGCTTCTTACGGATGGCTCCATGCCGCCGCACATCTGTACCGCGATCTGATGCGGAGCGGATGGAAACGGATCGAGGCTCCTGTCCTTTTATTTCAGGCGGAGAACGATCATCTTGTGTCCAACCGTGCCCAGGAGCGGATGATCCGGAAAATGGCAGAACGCCGTCCCGGCATGGCAAAAATGGTAAAAGTACCGGGCGCAAAGCATGAATTGTTTGGAACCAGAGGGCGCATGCTCCAGACGTACTGGAATATGGTATTTGCTTTTCTGGAAAAAGATCTGTAACAAAAGAGAAGGGATGACAAAATGACACAGACAGAAATCGAAGAATATATTACCCAGTTTCCTATCTATCAGTATGCATTTGTAAAACCGGAGGACATCGAATTCAATGACCGGGTCCGCCAGATCTGCAAAAAGGAGTGCTCCCGCTACGGAGCCTCCTGGTCCTGCCCGCCGGCGGTCGGCACTGTTGAAGTCTGTAAGGAGCGTTGCATGAACTACGATCACGTTCTGTTCTTCTCCAGCATCGCAGAAGTGGACAACATCATGGATATGGATGAGACATTAAAAACAAAATCGGAGCACGAAAAAATCACACGCGAAATCGAGCAGCATTTAAAAGACAAAACCCTGCTCACCTTCGCCCTTTCCTCTGATTCCTGCCAGCTCTGCGATAAATGTACCTACCCGAGAGGCGGCTGCCGCCATCTTGAACTGATGCATCCATGCATCGAGAGCCACGGCATCGTTGTTGCAAACCTGATTGAAAAAAACATGATGGATTATTACCTCGGCGAGCATATGGTCATATGGTTCAGCATGATTTTCTATAAAGAATCGTAATCTGTGATGTAATTTTCCATTCTTTCAAACGTATTTACAGTAGAGGATTTCGCTGTAAGAAATTCAGAAAATACACAAGAGGGGGAATGAAATATGCTGAGAAAGGCAGGAAATTTTCTCAGGTATCTGTTCGGTATTCTGATGATGCTGGCGGGAGCCGGTTACTGGAAAGAGGAGAAGGCATATGCATTGTCACTGCTGCTGCTTGGAATCTTTTTGCTTCCGGTTACCTGGAATACGATAAAGAAACGGTTTCATGTGGCGAAAGCACTTCCTGTGCTGCTTCCTGTGCTGCTGCTGGTTTCCGCCTGTGCGCTGACACCTGTGACGTACAGCAGTAAGGAAACACAGAAGGCATCTGCAGAGTCTGTTTCCGTCAGCGTTACGGCAGCGCCGACGAAAAAAGCGACGCCGACCCCGACTGAAACATCAACACCAACGCCGACAGCAACACCGACCGAAACACCAACGCTGACCGCTACCCCGACTCCGACTGCTACCCCAACTCCAACGGCTGACCCGACCGAGACGCCGACACCTGAGCCAACCATAGAAGCTGCGGCGGAAGAAACCGTCGAAACGCAGGCAGCGGAAGAATCACAGCCGGCAGTGACTGCCGAAGAACCGCAGGTAACGGAAGCACCGCAGGAATCGGATCCGTATGGAGGACAGCTCGTGTGGATTTCAGAGACCGGATCGAAGTACCATAACAAAAATAACTGCGGCAGAATGAATCCGGATCGGGCATATCAGATGACGAGAGAAAATGCAGAAGCCCAGGGGTATGAACCCTGCAAAAAATGTTTTTAAAAAAGAGAAATGAAACCCCGCAGCCTGATCGGGCAGGAAACCCCAGCGGCTGTGGGGTATTTTTGTGCTTTTTTCTGCATAAAATAGCGATAGAACAAAAAGCAGACCCGCAAAGCGGAGGAGGTTTTGGATGCGAAAAAAGAAAAAGCAGAAAAAATCACTCCATCCGCCGGGCGGGGAGCTGCTTTCGGCGATGCAGGTTCCGTCAGATCTTGCTTTTGGCGAGCCGGTTGTGACGTTTTACGGCGGGAGAGAAGTGCAGATTGAAAATTTCCGCAGGATTCTGGAATATAATGCGTGCCGCCTCTGTGTGCTTACACAATATGGCAGGCTGCTCCTTGTGGGAGAGGGAATCCGGATTGTTTCGTATTCCGGGGAGGAGATGCGGGTGGAAGGGAGAATCGATCAGGCGACGTTTCAATAAGTGTAATGATTCCAATCATTCCAATGCTGAAAAGGGGGTGTGCGTTTGCAGAGGGGAAAGGTTTTCTGGAAAGGCAATGTGCGGATTCGTGTGACGGGCCGTGAACCGGAGCGCTTTTTCAATCTGTGCGGGCACCATAACATCACACTGTGGGACGTGACAGAACATCAGGGCTGCTTTGAGATGAGCCTTCTGCCGGAAGATTTTTTCCGCCTCCTGCCGATCCGCCGCAAGAGCGGTGTGCGCATCCGAATACAGAAAAAACAGGGACTGCCTTTCTTTTACCGGCGAAGTTTAAAAAGAAAGGCATTTTTTATTGGTATTTTTCTCTGCCTGGCGGGACTTTACACGCTGTCGCAGTTCATCTGGAATATTCATGTGGAAGGAAATTACGCGAACAGTACGCAGACGATCTTAAACAGCCTTGACGCGGCCGGGATTCATCATGGAAGCTGGAAAAAACGTGTGGACTGCAGCCAGACCGCATCGTATTTGCGGGAGCAGTTTCCGAATCTGACCTGGGTGTCCGCAAAAATAGAAGGGACGCAGCTTGTCCTTGCGGTAAAAGAAAACGTAGACGGCTATGTGATCGAAGAAAAAGCAGATGATCCGCAGAATCTTGTGGCGAAAAAAGAAGGGACGGTCGTGCGTATTATCACACGGAACGGCATTCCGCAGGTGCTCCCCGGTGATACATGTCAAGCGGGAGACATTCTTGTAAAGGGCGAGATTCCGCTTGTGAATGACAGTGGGGAAACGTATGATTATTCTTATGTTCACGCAGACGCGGATATTGACCTTGAGACGACGTGGTACTATTATGATACCTTTCCGCTTTCCCATACGGTACGGACATATCAGAAAGCAGAGAAAAAAACGCCGGTATTCCAGATTTCTGCTTACCGATTTTTCCTTGGAAATCTGCTGCCGGAGAATTTTGTGGAGAGTTTGCGGAGCATGACCGGAACGGCGGATCAGAAAACAGAGAAAAGGGAAAATGGAGCAGACGAGGAAGTGTCCCTTCAGCAGCTTTATCTGACAGAAAACTTTGCCCTTCCGTTTTATTTCGGCTACCGTCAGAAATTTCCTTTTGAAGTTCAGAAAGAAACCTACTCAGAACACGAGGCAAAAGAAAAAGCCTCGCAGAATTATCAGAAATTCCACAGAAATTTGTCAGAAAAAGGACTTCAAATATCGGAGAATCATGTTACAATAGAACTTAACGATACGTCATGTATCACAAAAGGGACACTTCGCGTGATAGAACGGGCCGTAGAAGCACAGCCCTGCGAAATGCAGAAGATGTCGGATGGAAAGGAAACAATGGTAGATGAACAGCAATAACAACATGATAGAACTGCAGATGGAACTGCCCATCGAACATGAAAAGAAAGTATTCGGCCAGTTTGATGAACACATCAAAATCCTGGAGAGATCCCTGGCGGTTACGCTGATCTCCCGGGACGGCGTTTTAAAAATTGTGGGCCCGGCATCGAATGCAGCGCGCGCAAAGGAATGTCTGACACAGCTTCTGGAGCTCTCACGCCGCGGAAATGATATCAACACACAGAACGTCAATTATGCAATCTCACTTGTTATGGAGGACAGCGGAAGCAGCCTTGCTGAAATCGACAGTGACTGCATCTGCCACACGGTCGCAGGCCGTCCGGTCAAACCGAAAACACTCGGTCAGAAAGCGTACGTGGATGCGATCCGGGAAAAGATGATCGTCTTCGGCGTCGGCCCTGCCGGAACCGGAAAAACGTACCTTGCGATGGCGATGGCGATCACGGCATTCCGAAACGATGAGGTAGGCCGTATTATCCTGACGCGTCCGGCAATTGAGGCGGGTGAAAAACTCGGTTTCCTGCCTGGCGACCTGCAGAGTAAAATTGACCCGTATCTGCGGCCGCTCTACGACGCGCTGTATCAGATCATGGGAGCAGAGAGCTTCCAGAAAAACATGGAAAAAGGCCTGATTGAGGTTGCGCCGCTCGCGTACATGCGAGGCCGTACGCTCGACAATGCGTTTATTATCCTTGATGAGGCACAGAATACGACACCGGCGCAGATGAAGATGTTCCTGACCCGTATCGGTTTCGGTTCCAAAGTCATTGTAACCGGAGATGCCTCTCAGAAGGACCTTCCTTCCGGTACACGCTCCGGCCTTGATGTGGCAATGCAGGTACTGAAAAAAGTAGACGGAATTTCCTTCTGCGAGCTGACGAGCAAGGACGTTGTCCGTCATCCGCTGGTGCAGAAGATTGTACAGGCTTACGATGAATATGAAAAGAAAGCAAAGCCGGAAAATCACAGCGGCAGAGCAAAAAGTACGACGAGAAAACGGAGGGAAAATAAATGACACTGACGTTTGAAAATGAACAGGATTTTGACCTTGGATTTGATCCGGAAGAGGTTGCAGCAGCGGTAATCAATGGTGTGCTGGATCAGGAAGCGTGCCCGTATGAGGCAGAAGTAGAACTGATTCTGACTGATCCGGAAAATATCCGCACCATGAACCGGGAACACAGAAACATTGACCGGGAGACAGACGTGCTTTCTTTCCCGATGGTAGATTATCCTTCTCCGGCTTCGTTCGATTTTCTGGAGACGGAAGAGGGAGATGACTGTTTTAACCCGGACAGCGGTGAGCTGATGCTGGGTGATATTGTGATTTCTGTTGCGCGCGCAAGAGCGCAGGCGGAGGAATACGGTCATTCTTTAAGACGCGAATTTGCTTTTCTTGTTGCACACAGTATGCTGCATCTTCTGGGTTATGATCATATGACACCGGAGGAAGCAGCCGTGATGGAGGCAAAGCAGGAAGAGGTGCTGCAGCGTCTCGGTATCACAAGAGACTGATTGAAAGAAGAAAAGGAGGGGTCTTTATCAAAAAGAGAGGGTTTTACACATTGGGGATTGCTCTGCTGGGAAGCATGATGCTGTTCGGATGCCGGAAAATTGGGGAAACGGCACCGGAAACTGCATCGGCAGGAACTTCTTATGTCTCAGAAGAGACAGCAGGGGAAAGCAAGACAGAAACGAAAGCTACGGAACCACCGGCCCCGACCGAAGATCCGGCACCGGAACCGCTGGTTCCGGAAGCGATTGAGCCGACACCCGCGGAGGATGCGCTGCCGGAAGGTATGGTGAAAAGTTATCTGACAGGAGAACCTGTCGCCGAAGTACAGGGAAGAAGGCGCCCGGTGGCGGTTATGCTGAGCAATATCATCAGCGCCTGCCCGCAGAGCGGTATCAGCCGTGCGGGAGTGATCTATGAAGCGCCGGTCGAAGGCGGCATTACGCGCCTGATGGGGCTGTTTGAAAACTATGATGATCTCGAAAAGATCGGATCGGTGCGGAGTTGCCGCGAATATTATGTGTATCTGGCAGCGGGATTTGACGCTCTGTATTACCACTATGGACAGGCGGCGTATGCGATTCCGCTGCTCGAATCGGATCACATAGACAATGTGAACGGCATGGAGTATTCGGAACAGGTGTATTACCGGACGTCGGATCGTCCGTCGCCGCACAATGCGTATTTGGATGCGGCCGGGATTGCAGCGGGAATCGATCTCTGCGGCTACCGGACATCTTACAAAGACGGTTATGACGGATTTTTCCAGTTTGCATCCGAGACAGAACCGGAAACGCTGGAACAGGGACGAAATGCCGCCTATGTGGCACCGGGCGGATATTTCCACAACAATCCGTGGTTTTCGTACGATGAGGCGAGCGGCACGTATTTGCGTTATCAGTTCGGGGAACCGCAGATCGATGAGATGACACAGGAACAGCTTGCGGTGAAGAACATTATCGTGCAGTACTGTTCCTGGAAAAAGTATGATGACAATGCGGAATATCTCGATATCGATGTGGTAAACGGCGGAACGGGAACGTATATCACAAGCGGAAAGGCCATCGACGTGACATGGAGCAAGGATGATCCGTGGGGCGTCACAAAATACCGGGATGGGAATGGCGATGAGATTAAGTTGAATCCTGGAAAAACATGGGTTCTGATTGTACTGGATAATTATACAGACGAGACTGAAATCCGGTGATTGAAAACCGGATTTCAGATTTTTCGCGGATCTGCTGGACAGATACCGTGTTTTGCGGTAAGATAAAGAGAAAATTCCGGTAATTTAAAGGAGCGAAATACAGAAAATGGAAATTAATATACAGAGAATTAACGAACTTGCCCGCAAGGCGAAAGCAGAGGGGCTGACACCGGCGGAGAAAGAAGAGCAGCAGAAGCTGCGGAGAGAATATATTGCAGCCGTGAAAATGAACCTCCGTACCCAGCTCGACAATATTGATATGCAGGAGAAAGACGGAACAATCGTAAATCTGGGGGAGCGCTATGGAAGCAAAAGGAAACATTAGAAAAGAAGTTTTTGCCCGAAGAAGAGCAGCCACACAGGAAGAAATTCAGGAAAAGAGCCGTATGATTTATGAAAAAATCACGGCTCTGCCGGAGTTTCTGGATGCGGACTGCTTTTTTGCGTATATGGACTTCAAAAAAGAAGTCATGACACGGGATCTGATCGAGAAGGCCCTGCAAATGGGAAAGACGGTCGCTGTGCCGCGCGTGGAAGACGATGATATGGTTTATTATGAGATCAAAGATTTCTCCACGCTGAAATCCGGCTATTTTGGCATTATGGAGCCGGACGGCGGAAAGGTCTGCACGCGGGAAGAGGGCTTTCTGCTGGTACCCGGTGTGGCCTTTGATCCGGCGCGCCACAGAGTCGGATATGGAAAAGGATTTTATGACCGCTTTCTTGCCGCACATCCAGGGTTTACAACGGTTGCAGCGGCGTTTGAGTTTCAGCTGTTTGATGCGGTGCCGTTTGAAGAGACGGATGTTCTGCCGCAGATGCTGGTGACAGAGCAGAAGATTTACCGTTAGCAGCCAATCACGATAAGACAACACGAGGAGGAGACGAATATGATAAGTCTGGAAGAAATCGGAACAAGAGCCCGTGGGGCGGAACCTGTGCTTCGCATCATGGGGACAGAGACGAAAAACCGTGTGCTGAAAAAAGCAGCGGAAAATCTTGTGGTGGATGCCGATGCGATTATCGCGGCAAATGCGCTGGATATGGAGCATGGAAGAGAAAAAGGAATGTCCAAAGGTCTTCTGGATCGGCTGTTTCTGGATCAGAGTCGCATCGAGGCGATGGCGGAAGGTCTCTGTCAGGTATCCGAGCTGGACGATCCGATCGGGGAAGTTCTCGGTATGAAAAAACGGCCGAACGGTCTTCTGATCGGGCAGAAACGTGTTCCACTTGGTGTTGTCGGAATCATCTATGAAGCACGTCCGAATGTAACAGCGGATGCGTTTGCACTCTGCTTTAAGACGGGAAATGTCGTGATTTTGAAGGGCGGAAGTGATGCGATCCACTCAAATATGGCGATTGTTGCCTCACTGCGGAAAACACTGAAGGAGGAGCAGGTGCCGGAGGATGCGCTGCTTCTGATCGAAGATACTTCACGTGAGACAACGGCACAGTTTATGAAGATGAACCGCTATGTCGATGTTCTGATTCCGCGCGGCGGTGCCGGACTGATCCGCGCTGTCGTGGAAAACAGCACGATTCCTGTCATTGAGACGGGAACCGGAAACTGTCATATCTACGTGGATGAAACAGCCGATCTTTCCATGGCAGTGGATATTATTCTGAATGCAAAGACACAGCGTGTCGGCGTCTGCAATGCGTGTGAATCCATCGTAGTGCATGAAAACGTGCGTGAAAAACTGCTGCCGGTTCTCGCAGAACGATTGAAAGAGAAACAGGTGGAGATGCGCGCAGACGAGAAGGCAAGAGAATACATGCCGGGAGCAGAAGCAGCGACAGAAGAGGACTGGGGAAAAGAGTATCTCGACTATATCGTATCCATTAAAACGGTTTCCTCTATCGACGAAGCGATCGCGCACATCAACCGCTACAACACAAAACACTCCGAGGCGATCATCACCAACGACTACACCCACGCCCAGAAATTCCTGGACGAAATCGACGCAGCGGTGGTCTACGTCAACGCCTCCACCCGCTTCACCGACGGCTTCGAATTCGGCTACGGTGCCGAAATCGGAATCAGCACCCAAAAACTCCACGCCAGAGGCCCGATGGGACTGCTGGCGCTGACCTCGATTAAATTTGTGGTATATGGGAATGGACAGGTACGGTCATAGAAAGGAGACAAAAACATAATGACAGCAATGAGAGAAGAAGCATTTGAATTATTGGAAAAAATGCCAGAAGATAAACTAGTGTTTATTATTCAGATTATGCAGGGTGTAAACAGTCTTTATAATAGCGGTGCTGTTGAATCGAAAAAAGATGCTTTTTTACGAATGGAGCAAATAAGAAAAAAAGGAAATGTTCAGGATGACGATGCTGAATTGGCATCTTATAGAGAGGAAAAATAAATGCGTGCATTGCCGCACACTCTGTTTCTAATATGTTTTTTATTTTAAGAAAGACATATGACGTAAAAGAAAGAAGAGAACTTCTCCTTAGCTTATTTGAAATTTTTGATGTAGAAGGAATTGATTCAGAAAAACTAATGAAAGGTCTGAAAAATGAAACATTTTCAGATTTTGAAGACTGTTTGCAGATGGAATGTGCCGAATCATTTTGCGCACAATATATTGTTACAAGAAATACAGCAGATTATGTGACTTCAAACATACCTGCGGTTACTCCGACGGAATATTTGGAATCGGAACGGTAGCAGCTGCTTTTACGATGGGAAAAGGCATTGTGCTGATGGGAAAACTGCTGGATAAAAAGTTTGCGTTTGTCTCCGTTTTATCACCGGAAAGACCGTAAAATGCAGGGCTGATATTTGATCGTAAAAAATTAGAAAAAAATGTAAAATCCTCTTGAAACCAAGGGGATTTTACTATATAATGAGCAGGACAAAAACAACTGCAGAGTAAGTTCATATGCGTAAAGTGCTCCCGGGATAGAGAGTAGCCAGGGAGACGAAAAGAGAAAATCTTGCGGTATATGAATTGCATCTCGCTGCAACAGAAGATAGAGACAAGAGATTATCTCCTATTGTAGTCAGATATCTGTAAAGGAGGTAATTTTTTTATGCAGAAAAATGCAAATGAAACAGCAAAAGAAACAAAAAACATGTTTCTGCAGTCAGCAAAAGAGCTGAAAGCAGTCACAACCCTTGCAGCCTGTGCCATGTTCGCAGCGCTGGCGATGATTCTGAACCAGGTAGCATCGATTGATATCGGACCTTATGTCCGCATCGGATTTTCCGGAATCCCGAACCGCCTTGTCGATTACCTGTTCGGACCAGTGACAGGATGTCTTTTCTCCGGCATTCTTGATGTCGTAAAATACTTCCTGAAACCGAGCGGCCCGTTCTTCTTCGGATTCACCTTTAATGCGATGCTGGCATCTTTTATGTATGGATGCTTCTACTATCGCAAAAAACTGACCATCAAACGTGTGCTTGCAGCCAAGTTCATCGTTATGCTGACTGTCAACGTACTGCTGAACACCCTGTGGATCAGCATGCTGTATGGAAAAGGAATCATGGTGCTTCTTCCGGCACGTGCCTTAAAGAACCTGATTATGTGGCCGATCGATTCCATCATTTTCTACAGCCTGACGAAGTTGATCGAGCAGACCGGCGTCTTCCGCATGTTCCATGCAAGAACCGCTGCACAGGCACAGAGATAAAGAAAAATTCAGACACCATCAAAACGATACATTTACCAATCTGCAGAAAAGGTACTGTCCGCCAGAACAAAAAGGAAGCGGATGGGTTTTGTCGGAAAAGAAAAGCGAAAAAGAACTGCGGCAGGAACTTCCCCAAAAGGAAGCCTGCCGCAGTTCTTTTTGTATGAAAATCCCATCAGGCGGACAGCGATTTTACCGATATCCGTGATCTGACCAGTCATGGTTTTTGATCCGCTCGTAATCCTCCTCTGTAATCGGAAGAATCGTTCCATGCTTGTAGCCGTATGGGAACGAGAAGGAAGCATCAGAACGAACAAATTTTCCGGAAGCAAGGCTGTCTGCAACAAACGGCACATATCCCTGGCCGGCACCCGGAACGCCGTAGTAGTCAAGGAACAGACACCATCTGCTGTCATCAAGCTGTACTGCGGTCGGAGCCTCATAGAGACCGCTCTCTACATCTTTCATGCTCTCATCGAAGCTTTCCATCCGCACATACGGGCCGGCCGCATGGTCGGAGCGGAGCAGAATAATTTTCGCCGGATTGCTTTCACTCTTTACGAAAAGATAATAAACCCCATTCTCTTCATAGATCGCCGAATCAATCACGCCGCTGTCCTCTTTTTCGTACAGAACCTGCGGAGCTGAAAAATGAACAAAATTCTTCGTTGTGCTGTAATAGATTTTTTTGGGACCGTAATCGTTTGCTGCATGGGAAGAAGACCAGTGCAGAACGTACTCACCGTTTTCTTTATCGTAAATCAGATCCGGTGCCCAGAGGCAGCCGAAGTCATCATCACCGATTTTTACAAGACGCTGGTCGCTCCAGTTTACGAGATCCTCTGATTCCCAGACGGAGAAATACTTGCTGCCGTTTCTGCCGATCTCATCCCAGGAATTGTGATACTGATTCCGCATACCGTAAGAAAGACTCAGGTCAGTGGCGAAAATATAATATTTCCCGGTTTCTATGCTGTGAGTGATAGTAAAGTCGCGTACACCCTTATCTCCATAATACGCCCAGAGAACAGGAGCGCCGTCGTTGACAGCTTCCCAGTGGAAACCATCGCGGCTGATGCCGAAATAAACCTGTTCGCCGTCTGGTGTTGTTTTTTCCCGAAAATGAACAAATAAATATGCCTGTGCCATAAAATAAAACTCCTTTATGCATATGTTTGGATGAAAAATTCAGATGTTCTGTTTTTCAGGCCATACCTTATACGGTTCCATTATTTTGTAAGACGGATCACATTCCAGCTGTGTTTTCCAAGAACGGTGTGCATTTTTCCATTCTCCAGTTTGGTAGCATCGGAATGGGTCGGAGCAACGTGGTTCGGATCTGCTTCGGTGTTGACCGCTTTCATATCGTCGTTTGTCAGCACGATGTGCTCAGCCAGACGACATCCTTCGAACTGACGCAGATCGCAGGAAACCTCCATATCCTCATCCAGGCTCTTGTTGACTGCAAAAATGGTCAGTGCATCGTTTTCCTCATCCCAGATGCAGACAGAATCGAGATACGGAGCTTCGCCGTACGTTTTGCTCTCGTAAACCGGTGTCAGAACCTGTGTATTTAAGACGGTTCCGCGGCCGTATACGCTTGCATGCATGTATGGATAGAAGATCGTCTGACGCCATGCACCGGTATCGGATGTCATGATCGGAGCGATAACGTTGACAAGCTGTGCGAGGCAGGCAATCTTGACACGGTCTGCGTGGCGCAGGAGTGTGATCAGCATGCTTCCGACGAGAAGTGCATCCTCAAAGTTGTAAACATCCTCAAGCTGATGCGGTGCGCGTACCCATTTCTCCAGCTTCTGATCCTGCTCATTGCTGTGATACCATACGTTCCACTCATCGAAGGAAAGGTTAATCTGCTTTTTGCCGTGTTTTTTCGCTTTGACTGCATCACAGATCGCAACTACACCGGAGATGAAATCATCCATGCCCTTGGAGCTTGCCAGGAAATCGACAGTATCATTTGCATAATTTCCGTAGTACTGGTGTAAAGAAAGGTAATCCACCTCATCATAGCATTCGTCCAGAACCGTATATTCCCAGGAACCGAAGGTTGGCATCGTAAGATTGGAGCTTCCGCAGGCAACAGTTTCGATCGTCGGATCCATGAATTTCATTAGACGGGAAGTCTCTGCTGCAATACGTCCGTACTCAGAAGCGGTCTTATGTCCCATCTGCCACGGTCCGTCCATCTCGTTGCCGAGGCACCAGAGTTTGATGTTGTGTGGATCTTTGTAACCGTGGGATTTTCTCAGATCACTGTAGTAGGTGCCGCCCTTGAAGTTGCAGTACTCCAGCACATTTTTTGCATCTTCCGGTCCGCGGGTTCCGAGATTGACGGCCATCATGATGTCACTGCCGGCTTTTTTCGACCAGTCCGCAAACTCATTCAGACCGAATTCGTTTGTCTCAATCACGCCCCAGGCAAGATCCGGTTTTGCAGGCCGTTTGTCTTTCGGACCTACGCTGTCTTCCCAGTGATAGCCCGAGACAAAGTTTCCGCCCGGGTAACGGACGATCGGTACCTGAAGCTCTTTGACAAGATCCAGGGTATCTTTTCGGAAGCCCTGCTCGTCGGAGAGAGCACTTCCTTCCTGATAGATGCCTTCGTAAACGGCGCGTCCCAGGTGCTCGATAAAGGAACCGAAGATTCGTTTGTCAACTTTTCCGGTAAGAAAATATTTGTCAATGATAATCTCTGCTTTTTTCATACTTAAAAATCCTCCTGTTAAAAGAAATGTTCGTTTTCAGACACGATCCAGAAAAACAAAGGATCACCGGCGTGTCTATGATTTTATTCCACCGTTTCGCTTTCGCTTTGGATAGTTTCAATTTTAGCAGGAAGATAGAAAAAAACCAGAGATTTTTGTCCGGCAAATTTGACTTTTTTTCCGGTTTTGCGGTAAAATAGGGAGAAGAAAAGAAAAGGGGAAACGAGAAGAATGGAATTTTCAGTTCATATTTGTGAATATAATAGATCCAACGCCGATTATGAGACGATATATCGGCCGGAGGGCAGCGGGGACTATCTGTTTCTGTTGTTTAAAACGCCGATGAAGGTGTATGACAGAACTGCGTTTTTCATTGCACAGGAAAATGCCTGCCTTTTTTACACGCCGGATCACGAGCAGCATTATCAGGCTGTTCAGAAGTTTCGCAACAGCTATGTCCATTTCTGGTGCGGTGAGAATCTGGGTGAAACGTATGGAATTCCGCAGAATACTGTTTTTTATCCGCAGAACACGGAAGCAATTGATGAGCTGATTCGCCTTTTGCAGAGGGAATACATTGTGAAAGATCCATACGCAGTGGAATATGAGGAAGCACTGGTTCGTCAGATGATGATTACGGCATCGCGTGGTATGCGGCTGTACAAGAAAGCGGCAGAGGAGCCGGCCGGACTGTATCAGGAATTCCAGGAGCTGCGCCTTAAGATGTTGAGCCATTATGAGAAAGACTGGACGACAGAAAAGCTTTGCCAGATGGCCAATATGGAAAAAAGCCAGTTTTATTCTTATTATAAACAGTTTTTCAGCAGCACCCCGCACAGCGATCTGATTGAAGTACGGCTCGACAAGGCGAAAAATCTTTTGACAAATCAGGCACTTTCCATCGGACAGACCGCGGAAATCTGCGGTTTTTCCAATCTGTCTCATTTCAGCCGCTATTTCAAACGCCACTGCGGATGTTCTCCGCGGGAATGGCAGCAGCAAGGCGGAAAAAGCATAAAATATAAAGTGAAGTTGCAGGAAGATGAGAAATGCTATAGCTTTTCCCAATAGCTTATGCTAAAATATTCAGAAGATGTTGGAGTCAAAAGGTACTTTGGCCATGATATCTTCAGAAAAAGTAAGAAAAAGGGAGAGCAGTATGAAAAAGAGAGAGTCATTTAACAGTCGGTGGGGATTTATCCTGGCCTGCATCGGTTCTGCAGTTGGAATGGGCAACATCTGGATGTTCCCTACCCGGGTTTCCTTGTACGGAGGAGGTTCCTTTCTGATTCCGTATTTCCTGTTCGTTGCACTGATCGGCTTTACCGGTGTGAGCGGGGAGATGAGTTTTGGCCGTGCCACAAGATCCGGTCCGGTTGATGCGTTCGGTTTTGCATGTGAAACGAAAGGAAAACGAAAAGCCGGAGAGGCGCTTGGTCTGATTCCGGTGCTGGGTTCCCTGGCAATGGCGATCGGTTATACGGTTGTCATGGGGTGGATTTTCAGGTACATGATCGGAACCTTTACTGGAAAGACACTGTCAGCTGTGAGCGTAGAGGATTTTGCCGGAGCGTTTGAATCCATGGCATCTGCGTTTGGAAACAATTTCTGGCAGATCGTAGCTCTTGTGGTTGCGATGGTCATTCTGGCATTTGGTGTTGGTAAGGGAATTGAGAAGGTCAATAAGGTGCTGATGCCTGTTTTCTTTCTCCTGTTTGTTGCACTTGGTATCTATGTTGCCTTTCAGCCCGGTGCAGCGGATGGATACCGTTATATTTTCCGTGTGGAACCAAAAGCACTTGCAGATCCGAAGACCTGGATTTTTGCACTTGGTCAGGCATTCTTTTCCCTGTCTGTAGCCGGAAACGGAACACTGATCTATGGTTCCTATTTGTCAGATGGAGAAAATATTCCGGCCGCCGCCGGAAGAGTAGCATTTTTTGATACGCTCGCTGCTATGCTTGCTGCGCTGGTTATTATCCCGGCGATGGCAACTACGGGAGCACAGTTAAATACAGGAGGACCTGGACTTCTGTTCATTTTCCTTCCGAATTTGATAAAGTCTATGCCGGGTGGCGCGCTGATCGCAATCGTTTTCTTTGTCGCTGTCTTTTTTGCCGGCCTTACCTCTCTGATTAACCTGTACGAAGCACCGATTGCAACGGTACAGGAAAAATTTCATCTCGGAAGAGTAGCAGCCTGCGGTGTGATCGGGGTTATCGGTGTGGTCGTATCTCTTCTGATCCAGGGCATTGTATCCCAGTGGATGGATGTTCTGTCGATCTACATCTGCCCGCTCGGCGCCGGCCTTGCCGGAGTCATGTTCTTCTGGATCTGCGGAAAGAAGTATGTGCAGTCCCAGGTAGACAAGGGAAGAAGCAGCAAATTCACGGATCTGTATTATCCGATCTGCAAATATATCTACGTGCCGATCTGTGTGCTGGTTCTGATTCTCGGAATCGTGCTTGGCGGAATCGGCTGAAACGATGTTGATAGAAAACGCGCCTGTCGTGCGGAAAAAAAATCCGGCGGCAGGTGCGTTTTTTGATAAAATTTTTCAAATATATAAATCCGATTGAAATACTCGGAAAAAAGGTCTACAATCGGAGGCGAAAACAGAGATTTTAACCTCGAAGCAAAATAAGGAGGATATCAATATGGGAAAAAATCTTTTAACAGTGAAAGATTTAACGGTAAATGTAGAAGAAAAAGAGATCCTGCACGGCGTAAATCTTACGATTGGAAAAGGGGAGACGCATGTGCTGCTTGGACCGAATGGTACCGGAAAGTCGACGCTTGGCAATACGCTGCTCGGCAATCCGAAATATAACGTGACACGCGGCGAAATCTGGTTCCAGGGAAAGAACATCACAGAAGAGCCGGTCAATGAACGCGCCAAAATGGGACTGTTTCTCTCGTTTCAGAATCCGCTTGAGGTGCCTGGCGTAACCTTAAGCTCTTTTATCCGCAGCGCCGTCGAGTTAAAAACCGGCAAACGGATGCGTCTGTTTGAGTTCCGGAAAGAACTGGAAAAAGCAATGGAAGTTCTGCAGATGGATCCGTCGTATGCAGACCGTGATCTGAATGTCGGATTTTCCGGCGGTGAGAAAAAGAAAGCCGAGATCTTGCAGCTTCTGATGCTCGAGCCGTCCCTTACCATTCTCGATGAGACCGACTCCGGCCTGGATGTCGATGCGGTCCGCACCGTTTCTGCCGGAATTGAGGCATACCGCAGAAAATGCGGAGGAAGTCTTCTGATCATCACGCACAGCACGAAGATTCTGGAATCACTGATGGTGGATCAGACCCACATCATGGTGGAAGGTGAAATCGTCAAAACCGGCGATGCATCTCTTGTAGAGGAGATCAACCGGGACGGATTTGGAAAATACGAAAAGTCACTGGCGTAAAACCGAAGGTACAGAAAGGATGAAAACGCTGTGAGAGAAAAAAGTTATGTAGAGGATATTGACCGAAGCATCTATGATTTCAAAGACGATGAAAAGGATGCCTATAAAGTAAAAGCCGGCCTGACGCCGGAAATTGTACAGAAAATTTCGGATGAGAAGAAAGACCCTGCCTGGATGCAGCTGTTCCGTCTGCGTTCTTTACAGATCTACAACCAGATGCCGATTCCGGATTGGGGTCCGTCGATTGAGGGTCTGAACATGGATGACATCGTAACGTATGTCCGCCCGAATACGAAAATGAAAGCAAAGTGGTCCGATGTGCCGGATGACATCAAAAATACGTTTGAGCGTCTTGGCATCCCGCAGGCAGAGCGGAAATCACTCGCCGGCGTGGGCGCACAGTATGATTCGGAGCTGGTCTATCACAACGTCCGCGCGGAAGTTGCGGCGCAGGGTGTTGTCTATACCGATATGGAGAGTGCGCTGCATGGTGAGTACGCGGATATGGTGCGGAAACACTTTATGAAACTGGTGAAACCGACCGACCACAAATTTGCCGCACTGCACGGAGCCGTCTGGTCCGGCGGTTCGTTTGTCTATGTGCCGAAGGGGGTTTCCGTGGAAATCCCGCTGCAGTCGTATTTCCGCCTGAATGCGCCGGGCGCAGGCCAGTTCGAGCATACGCTGATTATTGTCGATGAGGACGCGGACCTTCACTTTATCGAGGGCTGTTCCGCACCGAAATACAATGTGGCCAACCTCCATGCCGGATGTGTGGAGCTGTTTGTCGGAAAGAATGCAAGACTCCGTTATTCTACGATTGAAAACTGGTCGAAGAATATGTACAACCTGAACACGAAGCGCGCGCAGGTCGAGGAGGGCGGAAAAATCGAGTGGGTTTCCGGTTCATTCGGCTCCCACGTTTCCTACCTGTACCCGATGAGCGTGCTGAAAGGAAGAGGCGCAAAGATGGAATTTACCGGCATCACGTTTGCCGGTAAGGGCCAGAATCTCGATACCGGAGCGAAGGTTGTCCACAGCGCGCCGGATACGAGTTCCTATATTAACACGAAATCGATCTCGAAGGACGGCGGCATCAGCACCTTCCGTTCGTCAGTCTCTGTAACAAAAGCGGCAAAGAACACGAAATCAGCCGTTTCCTGCCAGTCTCTGATGCTCGATGATATCTCCCGGTCGGACACGATTCCGGCGATGGATATCCGTACAAAAGATGCGAACATCGGCCATGAAGCACAGATCGGAAGCATCAGCGATGAAGCCGTCTTTTATCTGATGTCGCGCGGCATGACGGAAGAGGATGCGAGAGCGTGCATCGTCAGCGGATTCGCGGATGATGTTTCAAAAGAACTGCCGCTGGAGTACGCGGTGGAGATGAACAATCTGATCCGCCTCGAGATGAAGGGCAGCATTGGATAAGGAGGCCAGACACATGGAAGAACAGAACAGCATGAAAATCAACCAGCTTCCATCGAAAACATGGTACTGGCTGGGATTAAATGATACAAAAGTAAAATGGGCGGCGGGTGCGCCGTGTGAAATCTGCGCGGAAGAGCCGTCTGCGGATGATGAGATAACGGGTTTTCCGGAAGCTATGAATACCGGGGCAGGAAAAGAGACGGATGTCCTTTTTGCACCGGAGCAGACGAAAAACTGGAATGTCTCTGCAAAGGAGGGGCAGACGAAACAGGTCACGCTTTCCATCGGACAGGGAAAAGAGACGGTTTCATCCGGAAAGATCCGCGCGGTGGCAGAAGAGGGAGCTTCCCTTACCGTTTTCGAGGTATTTGAACCGGCACAGGCAGCGGGACAGCTCGCGGTGCGGACAGAACTTTACGCGAAAAAAGACAGCCGCATCCGGCTCGTGCAGGTGATGATGCGCGGTGAGGGACAGGAGCTTTTAAATGATGTCGGATGCATCTGCGAGGAAAATGGTGCACTGGATCTTTTACAGGTCGTTGTCGGAAAAGGCGATGTCTATGACGGTATCTGGACCGAACTGCAGAAGGATCACGCATCACTGCAGGCAGAAATCGGCTATCTTCTGCAGAATCAGCAGAAATTTGATGTCAATCTGAATGTGCGCCACTTCGGAAAAGTAACCGAGAGCACGATCCAGGCAGACGGAACGCTGATGGATGCGGCGGAAAAGATCTTCCGCGGCACAATCGACTTTGTGCGCGGTTCGGCAGATTCCGTCGGAGCAGAGACAGAACAGGTATTGCTGCTCGGCGATGATGTAGTCAACAAGACGATTCCTGTGATCCTCTGTGCAGAGGAAAACGTACAGGGAAGCCACGGCGCGGCAATCGGAGAACTCGATGAAGAGACACTGTTTTACTTCGGTGCGCGCGGCATGGACCGTACACAGGCAGAAAATACGATGGCGCGGGCGAAACTGGAAGCAAAAATCCAGAAGATCGGCGATGCGGACATCGAACAGAAAGTAAAAACACAGCTTGCGGAGGTGCTTGACCGTGACAACAGATAACATCAGAAAAAATTTCCCGCTTCTGCAGCAAATGGACACGATCTATCTGGACAACGCGGCGACGGCACAGCGCCCGTCATGCGTTCTTGTTGCAGTACAGGAATTTTACGAACAGAAAAATGCAAATCCTCTGCGAGGATTCTATCCTTTAAGCCTGGAGGCGACGGAGAGCTATCAGGAGGCAAGAAAGACCGTACAGGAGTTTATTCATGCAGAAGAGCCGGAGGAGATTATTTTTACCCGGAATACAACGGAAAGCCTGAACCTTGTGGCATACAGCTATGGCCTGAACTTTTTAAAGGAAGGCGACGAGATCGCTGTAACAATCATGGAGCATCACAGCAATCTGCTTCCGTGGCAGATGGTGTCGCGTATGACTGGGGCAAAGCTCCATTATCTGGAATGTACCAGTGAGGGCGAGCTGACCGATGAGGAGCTCCAAAAGGGCATTAATGAGAGAACACGTCTTGTGGCTGTTGCGCAGGTATCGAATGTGCTCGGCTGCGTGAATCCGATCCAGAAAATCACGGAGATGGCGCACCGCGTGGGAGCCGTTGTCGTTGTGGACGGCGCCCAGAGCGTTCCGCATATGCCGGTCGACGTACAGGCGCTGGATGCAGATTTTCTCGCCTTTTCCGGCCATAAGCTGATGGGCCCGATGGGAATCGGCTGTCTGTATGGAAAACGGGAACTGCTGGAAAAAATGCCGCCGTTTTTAACCGGAGGCGAGATGATCGATTCCGTTTACCGCGACGGAGCCGTTTTTGCACCGGTTCCGCAGAAATTTGAGGCGGGAACGGTAAATGCAGCCGGTGCGGTGGGGCTGGCCGCAGCGATCCGGTATCTGCAGGAAAAAGGATTTGATTATATCCAGAAAAAAGAGCTGGAACTGACGCAACGTGCTATGGAAGGACTCGGCGCGCTGCCGTACGTTCATATCCTCGGTTCCAAAGATCCGGCCAACCACACGGGCATCGTTTCGTTTACGATTGACGGCGTGCATCCGCACGATGTGAGCGAAATTCTTTCTTCTGACGGCATCGATGTGCGGGCAGGCCACCACTGTGCACAGCCGCTTCTGGAATATCTTGGCGTCCGAAGTTCGACAAGAGCCAGCATGATGTTTTATAATACACCGGAAGAGATTGATGCACTGATCGAAAGTGTATCCACAATCAGAAGGAGAATGGGCTATGGAGAGTAGAGGATTTTATAACGAAATTTTGACGGAGCACAATCTGCGTCCGGAATTCAAGCATGATCTGCCGGATGCGGACATCGTACTCGAGGGCGTCAACCCAAGCTGCGGCGATGATATCTGGCTGAAATTAAAAGTCGACGGCGATGTGATCACGGACGGTGCGTTCGTGGGCGACGGCTGTGCGATTTCGCAGGCATCGGCGGACATTATGCTCGGCATGATCATCGGAAAGACGAAGGACGAGGCACTGCGCCTGGGAAATCTGTTTCTGCGCATGATCAAAGGAGAAGCATCCGACGAGGAGATTGACGAACTCGAGGAGGCTGGTGCACTGAAGGACATCTCCCACATGCCGGCAAGAGTGAAATGTGCAGTGCTTGGATGGCATACGCTGGAAGAGGCATTTAAACAGGAAAAATAAGAACAGAAAAACTTTTTGCATTTCTGAGAAAAAGTATCACTTTACCCACTTGCAATTTTTAAAAAATTAGTTATAATGAATTATAGTTAGTAAAGGCTAACCAAAGTGAATCAATCATTGTTATCTCCCGTCTGCGGATCCTGGACACTTCGCAGGCGGGAAACTCCAGAAACAAACGAGAAAGGAGCACACGAAAAGTGAAGAGCCTGAAAATTGAGGAAGTAAAAGGAAGAGAAATTCTGGATTCCAGAGGAAACCCAACCGTAGAAGCTGAGGTTGTTCTTGCAGGAGGCGTTGTAGGACGCGGCATGGCACCAAGCGGCGCATCTACCGGTGAGTTTGAGGCACTGGAATTACGAGATGGAGATAAAGCAAGATACCTTGGAAAAGGTGTGCAGAAAGCAGTAGAAAACATCAACACCGTCATCAACGATACCTTAAAAGGTATGGATGCATCCGATACCTACGCTGTAGATAAAGCTATGATCGATGCGGACGGAACAAAGGATAAATCCCGCCTGGGTGCAAACGCCATTCTGGCTGTATCCATTGCCTGCGCAAGAGCAGCAGCAAACGCACTTGAGATTCCGCTGTACCGCTTCTTCGGCGGCGTTTCCGGAAATCGTCTGCCGGTTCCGATGATGAACATCATCAACGGCGGATGCCACGCACTTTCTTCCGGCCTGGATGTACAGGAGTTCATGATCATGCCGGTTGGAGCATCTTCTTTCAAAGAGTGCTTAAGATGGTGCGCTGAGGTCTTCCATGCACTGGCTGCCATCTTAAAAGAGCGCGGACTGGCAACATCGGTTGGAGATGAAGGCGGTTTTGCACCGGCTCTGAAATCCGATGAAGAAGCCATCGAGACCATTCTTGAGGCAGTGAAAAAAGCAGGCTACGAGCCAGGCAGAGACTTCAAGATCGCGATGGATGCTGCTTCCTCCGAGTGGAAGACAGGAACCAAGGGTGAATACAAACTGCCGAAAGCCGGCACTGTATTTACTTCCAAAGAGCTGATCGCTCACTGGAAAGCACTGGTAGAGAAATATCCGATCATCTCCATCGAGGATGCTCTGGATGAAGAAGACTGGGAAGGCTGGAAAGAGCTGACCGCAGAGCTTGGCGGAAAAGTACAGCTTGTCGGTGACGACCTGTTTGTAACCAATACTGAGCGTCTGGCAAAAGGTATCTCCCTTGGCTGCGGAAATTCCATCCTGATCAAACTGAACCAGATCGGTTCTGTATCTGAGACCCTTGAGGCAATCAAAATGGCTCACAAAGCAGGCTACACCGCAATTTCCTCCCACCGTTCCGGTGAGACCGAGGATACCACCATCGCAGACCTGGCTGTTGCCCTGAACACCTGCCAGATCAAGACCGGTGCACCGAGCCGTACCGAGCGTGTTGCAAAATACAACCAGCTTCTCCGAATCGAAGAAGAACTTGGAACGGCCGCTGTATACCCTGGTGCAAGAGCATTTAATGTGACACAGGACTAAGCAGTAAATAACATAATACCATAAAAAAAGACAAGATCCTTCCTCTTAAAACCAACCATAAATAAGTGTCCCCGGGGCCGTTGAAAAACGTGTTTCCCGGGGATTCTTGCATGCGGGGGAGGGGTATATGAAAAAACACTTGACTTGAAGCGGACTTGAAGTGTTATCCTATCTAGGAAAATGTAAAAATAAGGGGGATATATCGAAATGAGCGAAAGATTATGGAATATTCTTCTGGATTCTTTCTGGAAAATCTTTCTGCCGGGCCTTAAGGTGACGATTCCGCTTACTGTAATCTCGTTTTCCATTGCACTTGTAATTGCGACGGCAATGGCTATGGTACAGTTTGCAAACATCAAAGGCCTTCGTCAGATTGCACGTTTCTATATCTGGATTTTCCGCGGAACCCCGCTTCTGGTCCAGCTTTTCGTTGTGTTTTACGGACTTCCGCGCGCCGGTATTCTGATCGATCCGTTTCCGGCGGCAGTTCTCGTCTTTTCCCTGAATGAGGGCGCCTACAGTGCCGAGACGATGCGTGCGGCCCTGGAAGCCGTTCCGGCAGGCCAGCTCGAAGCCGGCTACTGTGTCGGCATGTCGTATCTGCAGATCATGCGGAGAATTATCCTTCCGCAGGCGATGCGCACCGCTTTCCCGCCGCTTTCCAACTCTCTGATCGCCATGGTAAAGGATACTTCCCTTGCCGCAAATATCACCGTAACGGAGATGTTTATGGTAACGCAGCGGATTGTAGCGCGCACCCATGAGCCGCTGGCACTGTATATTGAAGTAGGACTGATCTACCTGCTGTTCTCCACTGTGCTCACGAAGCTGCAGGGAATCGGAGAGAAGAAACTGAGTACATATCAGAAAAAAGGGGAATAAGCCATGCTGGAAATTAAAGGATTAAAGAAAGCGTTCGGCAGCCTGGAAGTATTAAAAGGTGTAGATTTAAAAGTAAAACAGGGCGATGTTGTTGCAATCCTCGGTCCGAGTGGTTCGGGAAAAACGACGATGCTGCGCTGTGTCAACTTTCTGGAGCATGCGGACGGCGGCAGCCTGATCTTTGACGGGAAAGAATATCCGTTCCACAACATCAGCAAAAAAGATATCGCGGCGATCCGTCAGAAAACCGCATTTGTATTTCAGAACTATAACCTGTTCCTGAACAAAACAGCCCTTCATAACGTAACCGAGGGCCTGATCATCGGCAGAAAAATGCCAAAAACCAGGGCGGAGGAAAAAGCGCGTGCAGCGCTTGAAAAAGTAGGCATGCTGGACCGTGCGGACTACTATCCGCATCAGCTTTCCGGCGGACAGCAGCAGAGGGTGGCAATCGCCCGTGCACTGGCAACCGATCCGGAAATTATCTATTTTGATGAGCCGACCTCAGCACTCGACCCGGAGCTGACCGGCGAGGTGCTTGGTGTTATGCGCCAGCTTGCCAAAGAGGGAATGACAATGCTCGTTGTCACGCATGAGATGGGCTTTGCAAGAAACGTTTCGAACAAAGTTGTCTTTATGGAAAACGGCGTTGTCGTTGAGGAAGGTCCGTCGAAGGAATTTTTCGCAAATCCGCGGGAAGAGCGGACGAGAACATTTTTGCAGAATATTGAACAGCATTACGAGTAAGGTATCCCGCAAAGCGGCAAATCCTGCCCGGAGCACGGAATCCGGACAGTTTGCAATAAAGAAAACAGAAGAAGCAAAGGCAGCTTCTTCCAGAACAAAACAAAAAAGGAGTGGCGAATATTATGAAAAAGAAAATGGCAGCAGTATTTCTGGCAGGTATCCTGACATCATCCTTTTTACTGACCGGATGCGGAAACAGCACGGCAGATAACAGCAGTGCTTCTTCCTCTTCATCAGCATCTTCTGCAAGTGCGTCTGGGGATCTTTTAGAGCAGATCCAGAGCAAGGGTGAGATCGTTGTGGCAATGGAAGGAACCTGGGCACCGTGGACGTATCACGATGAGGACGACAACCTGGTCGGCTATGACGTAGAAGTGGCACAGCAGATCGCAGAGAAACTCGGCGTGAAAGCAACCTTTGTAGAGGGTGAGTGGGACGGCCTTCTTGCAGGAATCGATTCCGGCCGGTACGATATCATGGTAAACGGCGTAGATATCACAGAGGAGCGCGCTGAGAAATACAGCTTTTCCGATCCATACGCATACAACCGCACCGCTGTTATCGTAAACTCTGCTAACGATGAAATCCAGTCCATGGAGGATCTCGACGGAAAGAGCACCGCGAACACCATTTCCAGTACGTATGCAGAAGTTGCCGAGAAATATGGCGCAGCCGTTACCGGTGTTGACGATCTGGAGCAGACTTTCGAGCTTCTCTTAAGCGGCCGTATCGATGCAACTCTGAACGCAGAGGTAACGTATTACGATTATATGAAAGCACACCCGGATGCAGAGATCAAAATTGCATGTCTCGATCCGGAATCCACAAAAGTCGGTATTCCGATGAAAAAAGGCGATGAGACCAAGACGCTGCTTGAGGCAGTCAACAAAGCACTTGGCGAGCTCGCAGAAGAAGGAACACTGACAGAGCTTTCGGAAAAATATTTTGGAACGGATATCTCCAAAGAAGCAGCAGAATAAGATACAAAATAAAGAAGGTTACAGATCATGATTGCAAATTATCATACCCATACATGGCGGTGCCGCCATGCGGACGGAACGGAGCGGGAGTATGTGGAGCGCGCGATTGAGGGCGGCCTTAAAATTCTCGGTTTTTCCGACCATTCGCCTTATCCGTTCCCGGACGGCTACGATTCCGGCATGCGGATGCGGCTCGATCAGGTGGAAGGCTATGTAGACACCGTGCTGGCATTGAAAAAAGAGTATGACAAGGATATTGAAATCCATCTCGGACTCGAAACAGAGTATTTCCCGAGATTCTGGGATCAGCTGATTGATTTTTTGTCGGACTATCCGTTTGAGTACTTTGTGCTTGGCCAGCACAGCCTGGGAAATGAGATCGAAAAGATTCTCTACAGCGGCCATGGAACAACAGACGGAAGCTACCTGAAACAGTATGTGGACCAGTGCCTGGCAGGCATCGATACCGGAAAATACCTGTATCTGGCACACCCGGATCTCTTTTTATTCAACGGCGACGAAGCAGTGTTCGACCGGGAATACCGGAGACTCTGCCGTGAGGTGAAAAAGAGAAACATTCCGCTGGAGATCAATTTCCTTGGTCTGATGGAAGAAAGATGGTATCCGAACGAGAAGTTCTGGAAGATCGCCGGCGAAGAAGGAAACACCGCCGTTTTCGGCTGTGATGCCCATACGCCGAAAGCCGTCTGGAATCCGGAGACGGAACAGAAGGCACTGCAGCTGGCAGCAAAATACGGTCTGAAAGTACAGGAAACCGTTCCGATGCCGAAGACATTTTAACAGAAGCAGAAAAAGCTGTTCTTTTCTGGTGAGAGTTTTGAAAACTCCGCGGAAAAGAACAGCTTTTTTGATATGAGATTTTTTATGCTTTTTTTGTGTGCATCAGCCGTACCGCCTCTTCCCGCTGTTTCAGAATCTTCTGAATCGAAGTCCAGTAAACAATCATTGAGACAACCGGCCCGATCAGGTCGGAAATAGGTTCCACGTAGAAGATGTTTTCCAGTGCAAAGAACCGCGGCAGAAGAAACAGAGCGGTAAAGTAGACGAATTTCCGGAAGAAGGAGAGTGCAAACGAATAGCGCACGCAGCCCATTGCAGTAAAGCCGTCTACAATCTCGTACTGAATGCCGAGCGGAATGACTGAGAGTGTCGAAATATGAATCGCGCGGACCACCATCGAGACGATCTGCGGATCGGAAGTAAAAAGCTGCGCAAACAGTGTTCCGGCGGCATTGGAGACGAGGAACATCAAGGTCGTAAATCCGGCACAGAGTGCGATGATGGTTTTCTGTGCCTCAAGAATACGCCTGGAATTTCCAGCTCCATAATTGTATGCGAGGATTGACTGCGTTCCGCCACTGATTCCGCCGAGCGGTATCGTAATAATCAGCATAAAGCTCTGAACGATCGTTGCACAGGTGATGAAGCTGTCTCCCTGTCCGGCGGGTGCATATTGCTGCAGGACGGCGTTCATCGCAATGATCATCACATTGTCGATGGCAATGATTAGAAACGGAGTAAAACCGACTGTCAGAATGCGTTTCATGATCGCAAATGAATACCCGCCGAAGGTGATGCGGATCGGAATCGTCTTTCCGAACAGAATATGCAGCACATACAGACAGCTTGCGATCTGGGAGAGCACGGTTGCAATTGCTGCGCCGCGCACGCCGAGATGCAGAACGAAGATAAACACAGGGTCCAGCAGCAGATTCAGGACGGCGCCTAGCAGAACAGATTTCATTCCCTCACTGGCAAAGCCCTGGCAGATCACAAACTGGTTCAGGCCGGTCGATAAAAGCGCAAACACAGAGCCGGAAACGTAGATCATAAAATAGGCTCTGGCGTAAGGATACGTAACGGTGCTGGCTCCGAATGCCATCAGCATCGGGCGGGTTAAAAAAAGCGCCGCGGCTGTCAGAACGAGGGACAGGGAAACAAGCATCAGAAACGCATTAGCCAGGATGCGGGATGCCTCTTTTTCATTTTTCTCTCCGAGCCGGATGCCGAGCAGCGGTGCGCCGCCGACCCCGATGAGGGAGGAGAACGCGCCGATCATGGTGAGAATGGGACCGCAGACGCCGACACCCGCGAGCGCCAGATCACCGACAGAGGCAATGTGGCCGATGTACATACGGTCTACAATGCTGTACAGAACACTCACGAACTGTGCCAGCATGCTCGGAAAAGCAATACGGGGAACCAGTTTTCCGATCGGGTCGGTTCCGAGATGGTTTACAGTTTTCATAGAAAAATACCTTGTCGTTTTTTAGGTTTGGGAACAGACAGCAAAAAACATGCCCGAAACAAAATCCGGAAGACTTTGTTTCGGACATGCCGCTTTTGGTCTGTTCTGATAGATCAGCTGACAGAAAAATTATTCAGCAAGAGTGGTCAGATCTACTTTGAAATCGTCAGATCCCTGTCCGTCTACGGTGTAGTAAGCGGCTCTCTGCTCTGCGTTCAGGTAGATTTTGATCTCGCCTTTTAATCCGTTTGCTTTTACTTCTTTTTTGATGACTGCTTCGAGGTCTTTCATAGATACTTTTGTCTCGAAGATCTCAAGAACGGTATCAGATACTTTTGTCATTTTACGTGGGGTTTTGGTTGCTTCTGCCATGGTTTCCGTGGTCTCCTTTTTTACTGTTTTTTTAACGGTTTCTTTTTTGGTTGCTTTTTTCGGCTCTTTTGCAGCTTCTGCTTTTCCTTCTGCTGCTTCTGTATGTAAGGTTTTTTCAGTCGTTGGTTTTACTTCTTTTGCCGGTGCCGCTGTCTTTACAACGGTTTCCGCTGTTTTTGCAGCTTCTGCAGCCTGCTGTTTCGCTTTGGCCATTTTTTTCATGGTTCTTTTATTCATTTTATTCACTCCTCTATGCGATATCTCTAATAAATTACCATGTTTTTTGCGTTCTGTCAAATTTAAATTCGAGAAAACAGCGGCTTTAGGATTGTACACGGCGGAGCACAGAAAAGATTTTTTCAGAATCCCAGATCTGCGGAACAGGGTAGGTGGGATTTGCTTCTTTTAAAGCACGGCGTGCTATTTCTGTGTAATCATTCGGCGAAAGGTGCGGCAGAGTGGATGGAATGTCAAACGAATCGCGCATAGCCTCGATAGCTGCAATCATCCGCTCAGCCTTTTCAGAAACGGTATCTCCGCCGAGAGAAAGCGCATCGGCGAGAACGGCAAGTTTAGGCGCAATGCAGGAACCGTATTCGCGCAGAACAGCAGGCAGCAGAACCGCGTTGGCTCTTCCGTGCGGAATGTGGTACAGTGCACCGACGGCGTGGGCAATGGCATGGACGTAGCCGACAAAGTTGTTGGTAAAAGCGAAACCGGCCAGATACGATGCATGAAGCATTTCCTGCCGTGCGGCAAGACGGGAGCCGTCACGCCAGGCTTCGGGCAGGGCATGGAAATTTTCGCAGACTGCCTCGATGGATGCATTCTGCACGCTGCGGGAGGCGAAGAGGTTCAGAAAAGCTTCCATGGCATGGGTCAGGGCATCCATACCGGTATCTGCGGTCATAGAGGACGGGAGGCTGATCGTAAGACGCGGATCGAGAACTGCCGTATCCGGGATCAGACAGAGGTCATTGACGGCGTATTTGTATGGTTTCCCGTCGATACAGTCTGTGATGACAGCTGCCGCCGTTGCCTCCGAACCGGTTCCGGCTGTCGTCGGCACGGCAAACAGCGGCGGAAGTTTCCGACGGACTTTCAGGAGGCCCCGCATCGCAGGAACCGTCTTTTTCGGACAGCAGACGCGGGCACCGATCAGCTTTGCTGTATCGAGAACGGATCCGCCGCCGATGGCGAGGATAGCCTGAGCCTGAATCTGCTGATAAAGACGGAAACCCTGTTCCACGCTCTCAATCTGCGGATCCGGGGCGATTTCGGAGAAAATGGTGACGGAAATGTTTTCTTTTTTACAGCCATCCAGCAGAGACGTCAGTGTTCCGCGGCGGACAAAGCCGGGGGTAGTCACCAGGAGAATCCGGGAGATCCGGCGTTTCCGGAATAACGCGGGGAGCAGCAGAACGGCATCCGGTGCTGCAAGGAGTGTCTGTTTCTTATGCTCTGTCAGATGAAGAACGCGGCTCAACACCCACTGCCGGGTGCGGAACCAGAAAATGGAATGCATCAATCAAGTACCTCCATAAAAAATCGTGAGAATCGTATATCTCTTATTGTAACAGTGCACGGCAGGTTTTTCAATTCGTATAGGAATTTTGAATCTTCCGTGAAAAGAATTGACAGTGTAAAAAATGCGTGTTATAGTACAAATAGAACAGATAAAGAGAGCCAGGAATTGTTCACCTGGGAAATCAGGAAAAGGCTTGACTGGAGGTGCCTGATGATGGAAACAAAAAGAGATTATTATGAAGTATTAGGCGTCAGCCGGAATGCAGACGAGAAAGAAATCAAGCGTGCATACCGGAAACTGGCGAAAAAATATCATCCCGATACGAATGCGGGAAACCCGGATGCGGAAAAGAAATTTAAGGAAGTGACAGAAGCGTATTCTGTCTTAAGCGATCCGGAAAAGAAGAAAATGTACGATCAGTTCGGATTCGCGGCGTTCGACCAGGGAGCCAGCGCGTACAGCCAGCAGGGCGGTGGAAATCCGTACGGCAGTGCGTATGGAAACCCGTTCGGCGGAAGCGGAAACAACGGCGGCTATCACGAATTTCACTTTGAAGGAAACGCGGACGATATGTTCGGCGATTTCTTTGATCAGATGTTTCATGGCAAAAGCCGTGGATTCGGAAGCGAGCGGTATACGCGTTCGGGAAGCAGCAGACATCCGTTTGAGGATGCATTTTCCGGCCGCGGTACGGCAGAGGATCTCGATCTGCACGCTGAGGTTTCGATCCGCCTGGAGGAAGCAGCATCGGGCTGTGAAAAACAGATTACCCTGCGGAACCCGGATGGAACGACCAATACGCTGCTGGTTAAAATCCCGGCCGGTATCGAGAACGGAAAGAGCATCCGTCTGCGCGGCAAAGGCCATACAGGATCAAACGGCCGCCGCGGCGATCTGCTTTTGAAGGTCAATGTAGAAGAAAAGAAAGGTTTTGAACGGCGCGGAATGGACATCTACACGACGATTCAGATTCCATACACAACGGCAGTCTTTGGCGGCGAAGCGCGTGTCTCGACACTGTACGGAGATGTGGTCTGCAAAATCAAGGAAGGAACACAGTCCGGCAGTAAGCTCCGTCTGCGCGGCAAGGGCATGGTATCGATGAAAGATGCGAACGTGCACGGTGATCATTATGCGACGATTGAGATTGCTGTACCGCGCAGTCTGAACCGCACAGCACGCCAGAAACTGATGGAATATAAGGAAGCGTGCTGAAAATGTGAAGAAACTGTGAAATCGGAAAATCCGGGTTGACAAATTGTGTTCGTGGTATTATATTACAACTAGAACAAAGAAAAGGAATCAACAAGAAACCAATTCTTCCTTGCATGTTCCCAAACATCCTGTTCCAAGAAACTTATTCATAGCCACAAGGCAAAGCAAACTTAACACCCTTCACAAGATAAGAAGCCTGCTAAGAATCAGATTTTTGGAGGAAAAGGTAAATGAATACTTTAAAAGCTGAAAAGAGAAGTTTGGATGTAAAAGCAAAAAGACTCAGAAGAGAAGGATACGTTGTCGGCAATGTATTCGGCAGAGAGATGAAAGAATCCATTCCAGTTAAGATGGTAAAAAGAGATGTCGAGAAACTGCTGAAGACAGACCACAAAGGCAGCCAGATTATGCTGGATGTCGACGGAACCGCATACGATGTCCTGATCAAAAATGTTGATTATAACCCGGTAGCCGGACAGATCGATTCGATCGAGTTCCAGGCACTGGTCAGCAACGAGAAAGTTCATTCCGTTGCAGAGATTGTCCTTGTAAACCATGAAAAGATCGCAGAAGGCGTTCTGCAGGAGGATCTGAACGAGGTTGCCTACATGGCATACCCGGCATCCCTGGTCGATCAGGTAATGGTCGATGTCGGAGAGATGAAGATCGGTGATGTCATCCGCGTCAAAGATCTGTCCCTGGCCGCTGACCCGGATATCACCATAAAGACCAATCCGGAATCCATTGTCGTAAGTCTGATGGCTTCCCACAACGTAGAAGCACCGGCAGAAGATACCGAAGCAGCAGAAGAGAAATAAACAGAATAAGCACATACAAAGAAATCCGAAGGCGTCAAAAACCTTCGGATTTTTTGCGTAAAAAATATGGTTTGAATCGATCAGACATAACTCATGAAGCCTTTTCCGATAATTTCGCTGCTCTTTGTGATCGCAATAAACGCGGTCGGCTCGGTATCATGAATAAACCGCTGAAGATAGACGGCCTGCTTGACATCCACAACCGTGAGAATGACTGTCCGCTGCTGGTCGGAGTAAGCGCCGACGGCGTCGTAAAGGGTTGCGCTGTGATTGAGATCCTTTGTGATGAAATCGCAGATCGGCTGCGGATTGTTGGAGATAATCGTAAAAAATTTATTCAGCTTCATCCGCTCAATCGTTTTGTCAATCAGCAGTGTTTTCGCTATCAGACCGAGAACCGAACAAAGTCCGGTTAAGGTATCGAAAATCAGGAAAGCAAGGATGACAACGATGAGGTCGGTCACCAGCAGGGCAGTGGAAATATTCATTGTAGAATATTTTTTAATAATCATGGCGATGATGTCTGTGCCGCCGCCGGAGGCATTCTCAAAAAACAGCAGTGCTGCCGCCAGTGCCGGAAGAATAATGGCAAAGCAGAGCTCCAGCATGATCTCATCGGTAAGCGGATGTGCCATCGGAAACAGCTTTTCAAAAATGTTCAGAAGAACCGAGGAAAGCACGGTCACGTAGGCTGTCTTGACGCCGAAGTTCCGCCCCAGCACAGCAAAACCAACCAGCAGAAGCAGCAGGTTGATAAAAAGGTTGATCTGTGAGGCAGTGAACGGAAGAAACCGGCAGATGACAACGGCCATACCGGATACACCGCCGAAAGAAAAATTATTAGGGAATTTAAAAACATAAATTCCAATGTCCATGATCAGAACAGCTGCGGTAATGACAGCATATTCTTTTAACGTTTGTAATGCAGGCTGCGATGCCTGTTCTTTTGTGTCCATTTTTTTGCTCCTTTATTTGAATTTGAGGCGACCTTTATTTTATTATAGAAGAAACTTTTTTGAATAACAGCTAATAATGTATCCCCCTCTTCAAACATAGCATGGCATAGGGTAGTTTGTCCAGTTACATTTTCCTTATTTCCATTTTTCCGTTTTCCGATGGTTGTATCCAATTTATTTCTGTGGTATGATGAAGGGCAGGATCTTTTTTCGGAAAGAAAAAAATCTGCAGTTTCTGTTTCAAAATGTTTCGAAAAAAGAAGAAAAAACAGAAACAAAAATGGAGGAAGAAACATGAAAAATACAAAGGTTTATGTTGATTTTATAACAGAGAAACTGAAAAAACTGCTCTCCATCGACAGCCCGACCGGCTACACGAAAGATGCCATTGCATGGCTGAAAGCAGAGTACGAAGCGATGGGCTATGCGCCGGTGATCACCACAAAGGGCGGCCTTCTGGTGCAGCTTGCCAAAGGCTGTGAAGGAAACGGCGGTGTCCTTGTGGAGACACATACCGATACGCTCGGCGGCATGGTAGCGGAAGTGAAAGGAAACGGCCGTCTTCGTCTCACCGCGCTCGGCGGTATGAATCCGAACAATGCGGAGACGGAAAACTGCGTTGTCATCACAAGAGACGGAAAACGGTACGAGGGCTGCTTCCAGATGAACAACCCGTCGATCCATGTCAACGGTTCCTACGACCAGCAGGACCGCACCTACGACAATATGGAGGTCGTTCTGGATGAGATGGTCTTCTCCAAAGAGGAGACAAAAGCGCTCGGCATCGAGACCGGTGATATCGTCTGCTTTGAGACGAGAACCCGCATCACCGAGAAGGGATACATCAAGAGCCGTTTTCTCGATGATAAACTGAGCGTTGCAATCCTGCTCGGCTATGCGAAGTATTTAAAAGAAGAAAATATCACACCGTCCCGTCCGGTTTATCAGCACATCACCGTGTACGAAGAAGTCGGCCACGGCGGATCTGCTTCCGTGCCGGAGGGTGTGACGGATATCCTTTCTGTTGATATGGGCTGTGTCGGCGACGGACTGGAGTGTAAAGAGCATCAGGTATCCATCTGCGTCAAAGACAGCGGCGGCCCTTACAGCTACGATTTTACCGGTGAGCTGATTGCGGCGGCAAAAGCAAACGGAATCGACTATGCGGCGGATGTTTACCCGCACTACGGCTCTGACGTGGAGGCAACGCTCCGCGGCGGCGCAGACGCACGCCATGCCCTGATCGGCGCCGGTGTGTACGCATCCCATGGATATGAGAGAAGCCATGTGGACGGCGTGAAGAATACGCTGGAACTGCTTGCGGCGTATCTGGACAAATAAAAATAAGAACAAGTGAGAGAATTGCATGAGAAAATTAGCATTGCCAGAAGAAGTGCTGCTCCAGATTGAGCAGCCTGCGCGATACATTGGAAATGAATTCAACAGTGTCGTAAAAGACAAAGAGAAAGTAGCCCTGCGCGGCGCATTCCTGTTCCCGGATGTGTATGAGATCGGTATGTCCCACCTTGGCATCCAGATCCTGTACGATATGTTTAACAAACGTGAGGACATGTGGTGTGAGCGTGTCTATTCCCCATGGCCGGATCTGGACCGCGTGATGCGGGAACAGAGCATTCCGCTGTTCGGCCTGGAATCCCAGGAGCCGGTGAAAAACGAGGATTTCCTGTTTATCACCCTGCAGTATGAGATGTGTTATACGAACGTTCTGCAGGCGCTCGACCTTGCCGGAATCCCGCTGCATGCGGTGGAGCGTACCGACGAGGACCCGATCGTTATCGGCGGCGGCCCGTGTACGTACAATCCGGAGCCGATCGCTCCGTTCTTCGATCTGTTTTACATCGGAGAGGGCGAGGTTGTGTACGACAAGCTTTTTGACACGTATCTGGAAAATAAAAAGAACGGCGGAACCCGTCAGGATTTCCTGAAAAAGGCATGCCGGATCCCTGGTATTTACGTACCGCAGTTTTATGAAGTAACGTACCACGAGGACGGAACGATCGCGGCCTTTACGCCGTCCATTCCGGAAGCACCGGAAAAGATCAAAAAACAGCTCGTCATGGATATGACCGAGGCAACGTATCCGGAGAAACCGGTCGTGCCGTTTATCAAGGCAACACAGGACCGTGTCGTTCTGGAGATCCAGCGCGGCTGTATCCGCGGCTGCCGTTTTTGCCAGGCGGGTATGGTGTACCGTCCGACAAGAGAGCGCGATGTGGAGAAGTTAAAAGAACTTGCGACCCATATGCTGCGCAATACCGGCCACGATGAGATTTCGTTGAGTTCTTTGAGCTCGAGTGATTACAGCCATCTTCCGGAGCTTGTCAACTATCTGATCGACAGCTGCCCGGAAAAAGGTGTCAATATTTCCCTTCCGTCTCTTCGAATCGACGCATTTTCCCTCGATGTCATGAGCAAGGTACAGGATATCAAAAAGAGCAGCCTGACCTTCGCACCGGAGGCGGGAAGCCAGCGGATGCGGAATGTTATTAATAAAGGTCTGACCGAGGAAGTCATTCTCGACGGAGCCGGAAAAGCGTTTGAGGGCGGCTGGAATAAAGTAAAACTGTATTTCATGCTGGGCCTTCCGACCGAGACCGAGGATGATATCAAAGGAATTGCGCATCTGGCGGAAAAGATCGCAGAGCGTTACTATGAGATTCCGAAAGACCAGAGAAACGGAAAATGCCAGATTACGGCAAGCTCCTCGTTCTTTATCCCGAAGCCGTTCACCCCGTTCCAGTGGGCACCGATGAACACGGAGAGGGAGTTTCTTGACAAAGCGGCGATTGTAAAGGCAGAGGTCCGCGCACAGCTGAATCAGAAGAGCATCCGTTACATTTATCATGAGGCAGATATTTCCCTTCTGGAGGGATTCCTTGCACGCGGTGACCGGAAATGTGCCGAAGTTATTGAAAAAGCGTACAGAAAAGGTGCTATTTTCGATGCCTGGTCCGAGTATTTCCGGAAAGATGCCTGGGAAGAAGCGTTTGCAGAGACCGGCATTGACGTTTCGTTCTATGCCTGCCGTGAGCGCAGCACCGATGAGATCCTTCCGTGGGATTTCCTTGATATCGGCGTGACGAAAAAATTCCTGATCCGCGAATGGGAGCGGGCACAGAAAGAAACCGTTACCCCGAACTGTAAGATGCAGTGTTCCGGCTGCGGAGCAAAATCATTCGGAGGAGGTGTCTGCTATGAAAATCAGAATTAAGTTTGCCAAAACAGGTGTGATGAAATTTGTGGGTCATCTGGATGTGATGCGTTACTTCCAGAAAGCAATCCGCCGTGCAGAACTTCCGATCGCTTATTCCGAGGGCTTCAGCCCGCACATGCTGCTGTCGTTTGCTTCTCCGCTCGGTGTCGGCATCAGCAGCACCGGTGAATATTTCGATATGGTGCTCGCGGAAGATATGAAAACCGACGAGATTGTAAAACGTCTGAATGCGACGATGGTTGAGGGAATGGAAGTGCTTTCCGCCCGCCATGTGCCGGATGGAAAAGCAAGCAAGGCAATGTCTCTCGTAGCAGGAGCCGATTATCTCGTGCAGTTCCGCGAGGGAAAAATGCCGGAGATTGATCTGGAAACGAAAGTACCGGTGTTTTTTGCACTTCCGCAGATTGAGATCATGCGAAAGACAAAACGAAGCGAAAAGCTGACCGATATCCGCCCATGGATTTACGATATGAAAGCAAAGAAAAGTGGTGTCTGGATGCAGCTCTCCACCGGAAGTGTTTCGAACCTGAAACCGGAGCTCGTGATGGAAGCGTTCTGCAAATGGTGCGGGGTTGAACTGCCGCCGTTTGCATACACGATTCTGCGCGAGGAAGTTTACGCAGACATCGGAACGGAAGAAGAGCGAAAGCTGGTTCCGCTGGAAGCATTAGGAGAAGAAGTTGAGTAAACGAGTTGTCATTGCCCATCTGCCGTGGGAGGGAAAAGATTACCTGGTACACACGCTGGTGGAAGGAGAAAAACCGGTCGAACTGACGGCCCTCTGCAGGGAGAAGGAAACGCTGCTTGGCAATATCTATGTCGGCCGGGTGGAAAAACTGGCGCCCGGGATCCGCGGGGCATTTGTCTCGTTTGCGGAGCAGCAGAGCTGTTTTCTTGATCTGTCCCGTGTAAAAGAAGGGTATCTTCTGAAAAAAGCACCGGGAACGGAACTGCATGTCGGAGATGAAATTGTCGTGCAGATCCAGCGGGAAGCGCAGAAAACGAAGCTTCCGTCGGCGACAGCAGAACTTTCTCTTTCGGGAAGTGCCCTGGCGCTCTATTATGGAAAGCCGGAAATCTCATGCTCGGGACGCCTTCTGCCGGAGCAGAAAAAACGGTTAAAAGAACTGGGAAGCCGGATGTTTCCAGAGCTTTCCGGCGGAAGCCTTCCGTTTGGCGTGATCTTCCGCACCGCATCCGCTGATGCTTCGGAAGAAGAGATCCGGCAGGAATATCTCGAGCTGTCCGAAAAACTCGCGCGGATTGTCCAGTATGGAACGATGCGGAGCCTGTACTCCTGCCTGTATCGGGCGTCAGATGCCGTGCCGGAGCTCGTCAAACGGTATGCACCGTCAGTTTCAGAACTTGTGACAGATGACAGAGAAACGTATGAGATCTGCAGAGAATATCTGGAGCGCCATGATTTTCACGACTGCCGCCTGACCTGGTATGAGGATCAGCTTACCACACTGACAAAGAAAGAAAATCTCGAAAATCACGTAAAACAGGCACTCGACAAACGTGTGGATCTGCCTTCCGGCGGATTCCTCGTGATCGAACCGACCGAAGCGCTGACCGCGATCGATGTGAACAGCGGAAAGCAGCTCGGCGGACGGAAAAATACGTTTCTGTACAGCGTAAACCAGGAGGCAGCCCGCGAAATCGCCCGCCAGATCCGCCTGCGCGGGATTTCCGGTCTGATCCTGGTTGACTTTATCAACATGCCGGAAAAAGAGCAGGAGGAGCGCCTTCTCGGCTTCCTGCAGGGTCTTGTGCGGGAAGATCCCGTTCCGACCAAAGTTGTGGATATGACGGTGCTTCATCTCGTGGAACTGACGAGAAAGAAAATCCGCCGGCCGCTGGCAGAACAGATGAAATGACAGTGACCTTACAAAGGAGGAATGAATATGGAACCACAAAAGAAACCGATTCACCTCAATGAAAATGATACCCCATATCTTTACGAACCCTTTCGAAACCAGATGCCGGCAAAACGGCCGCATCCGGCGGAAAAAGAAAAGATACTGAAACCATGGCAGGGCCTGCTGGTGTTTGCCTTTCTGATGGTTCTTTTTAATCTCGCCGGAATCCCGCTGGTTCTTGCAGGCGGGATGTATGGAAATGCGCTGGACGAGATCATTGTATTCCTGATCGGATCCATTCTCGTCGTACGGGCACTTCATATTCCGTTAAAAGAAGTGTTCCCATTAAAAAAGCCGGATGGAGCCGGAATCCTCGGAACCATTCTGATGTGGTATGTGACGTACCGCGGTGTGCTTGCCCTTTTCCTTCTGATGGAATGGATTTTCCCGCAGGAATACGCAAGCCTCTCGGAATCCATGGACAGCAGTATGGCGGGCCTTTCCTATTTCGGCGAGCTGCTTGTCGTTGCGCTGACACCGGCCATCTGTGAAGAAGCACTGCACCGCGGTCTTCTGCAGTACAGCCTGCGCGGAATCAAAAAGAAATGGGTGATGCTGCTTCTGATGGGCGTTTATTTTGGCGCTTTCCACATGAGCATCGTCCGTTTTCTTCCGATGATGATGATGGGAATCGTTCTCTCGTATGTGCGGATGAAGACCGACAACATGTTTTACAGCTCGCTGTTTCATTTCGTCCATAACGCATCGACGATTGTGGCGAGCATTGCGGCAAGCTTCCTCTATATGTTCTCGCAGGGGAACGCAGCAGCAGGCAGCGGATACGCAACGGAAACGTACATCGGCATGTATCTGATCGAAGCGGCGCTGATGCCGATCGGTCTTTATATGGGAAGCCGTCTTCTGATGTACCAGCAGACAAAAAGCGAAGGATTTTTCCCGAAGGAGAGAAGAAAAAAGACCATTGCAAAAATCGTAATTCCGACCATTCTGCTGATCCTTGGCGGACTGTTTTTCCTTGGTATTGGTATGATGTAAAAAGAATCAAAAGCAGTTTGGGCAATTTTGCAGAAATGTCCAAGCCGGGTAGAAAACAGGTACGATTTATGATAGAATAACAGCAAATCAAGCGTTACACGATATTACAGAAAGGAAAAGCTGTTTCTCTAACAAGAGACAGCAGGAATAAGAACTATGGCAAGAACAGCTATTGCTACCGACAGCAACAGCGGTATTACACAGAGTCAGGCGAAAGAGCTGGGCGTTTTTGTCCTTCCGATGCCTTTCTTCATGCGCGGAAAAATCCAGTTTGAGGATATCGACCTGACACAGGAACAGTTTTACGAGATTCTGGCAGAGGATGCGGCTGTTTCCACATCTCAGCCGTCTCCGGGAGATCTGATGGATTTCTGGAACAAAATTCTCGAAGAGTACGATGACATTGTTTACATTCCGATGTCAAGCGGCCTTTCCACCTCCTGTGATACAGCGACCGTGCTGTCCGAGGACTACGAAGGAAAAGTGCAGGTTGTCAACAACCAGAGAATCTCCGTTACGCAGCAGCAGTCTGTTCTGGATGCAAAGAAAATGGCAAACCGCGGCGTGGCAGCAAAAGACATCAAAGCAATTCTGGAAGAGGATGCGCTGGATGCAAGTATCTATATTATGGTAGATACGTTAAAATACCTGAAAAAAGGCGGCCGCGTTACGCCGGCAGCAGCCATGATCGGAACCGTTTTAAATATCAAACCGGTGCTGACGATCCAGGGAGAGAAGCTTGACGCGTTTGAAAAAGCGCGCGGTGTGAAACAGGCAAAGAAAGCCATGATCAAGGCTATGAAAAAAGATATGGACAAACGCTTCGCAAAAGAGCGTGCAGCCGGCATCATGGGACTTCACATTGCCTATACCGCAAACGACAAAGAAGTAATCGATGGATGGATTGTCGAAGTAAAAGAAGCCTTCCCGGATTTTGAAGTCGATGCGCATCCACTGTCCTTAAGCGTTGCCTGCCACATCGGACCTGGCGCACTGGCAATTGCATGTGAAAAAAAATCTGCAATTTCCTGAAAAATACTATTGACAAACAGCAGACGTGATGATATATTGTAGAAGTATGCCGCACAGAGAGGTAAAAGAGTCGAAAGACCACCGAATCTGGCGAGTAATTGATAGGGAGGTGCCATATGTACGCAATTATTGCAACAGGTGGTAAACAGTACAAGGTAGCTGAAGGCGATGTTATCCGAGTAGAGAAACTTGGCGTTGAAGCTGGAGAAACCGTAACTTTTGATCAGGTACTTGCAGTAAGCAATGACGGACTGAAAGTTGGCGAGGACGTTAAAAATGCATCCGTAACCGCATCTGTAGTTGGAAACGGTAAAGGCAAAAAAGTTATCGTTTACAAGTATAAGAGAAAAACTGGTTATCATAAGAAAAACGGTCACAGACAGCAGTACACTGAAGTGAAGATTGAAAAAATCAACGCTTAAGTCTTATGATTTGTATAACCGTAACAGAGTCTGACGGCGAGTACATCTCCGTGGAGTCAAACGGTCATGCAGGCTATGCAGAGGAAGGGCAGGATATCATCTGTGCCGCTGTCTCCGCATTGATTGTAAACACCGTAAATTCCGTGGAAACATTGACAGAGGATCTGATTATAAGTGAAGCTGGAGATGGATACGTGTATTTTTCATTCCCGAATGGGTATTCTGAAAGTACCGCACTTCTTGTAAAATCACTTTTGCTGGGCCTCGAAAGTATCCGCCGCGATTATGGAGCACAATACTTAGAGATCGCATTCAAGGAGGTGTAATACCATGTTAAATATGAACCTTCAGATTTTCGCTCATAAAAAAGGAGTTGGTTCTACCAAGAACGGTAGAGATTCCGAGTCCAAGAGATTAGGAGCAAAAAGAGCTGACGGACAGGTTGTAAAGGCTGGAAACATTCTTTACAGACAGCGTGGAACCAAGATTCATCCAGGCGTGAACGTAGGAATCGGAAAAGACGATACCTTATTCGCTATGGTTGACGGACGCGTAGCTTTCGAAAGAAAAGGACGTGACAAAAAACAGGTTTCCGTATATCCGGTAGCAACAGAAGAGTAAGACAAAGGTGCGGCTTCAAATCTTAAGAGGTTTGAAGCCGTTTTTGTTAATAATAATTAAAGGTCCAACAGACCGATTTGGATTTAGATAAAACAAGACAGGAGAATACCATGTTTGCAGACAGAGCAAAAATTCTGATCCGCTCCGGTAAGGGCGGAGACGGACATGTCAGTTTCCGCAGAGAGCTTTTTGTACCGAACGGCGGGCCGGACGGCGGCGATGGCGGCAAAGGCGGAGACGTTATTTTTGAAGTTGACGAAGGACTGAATACACTGGTTGATTACCGCCACAGAAGAAAGTTTTCTGCTACCGACGGCGAGCCGGGCGGAAAACGCAGATGCCATGGCGGAAACGGCGCAGATATTGTCCTGAAAGTACCGGAAGGAACCGTCATTATGGACGCTGCGAGCGGAAAAGTCATCGCAGATATGTCCGGTGAAAACCGCCGTCAGGTTGTATTAAAAGGCGGAAAAGGCGGAAACGGAAATATGCATTACGCAACCGCTACCATGCAGGTTCCGAAATACGCCCAGCCAGGCCAGCCGGCACAGGAGCTGGAAGTAAGAATGGAACTGAAAGTCATCGCGGACGTCGGACTCGTCGGCTTCCCGAACGTTGGAAAATCGACCCTGCTTTCCCGCGTGACAAATGCAGAACCGAAAATTGCAAATTATCACTTTACCACGCTTTCCCCGAACCTCGGTGTCGTAGACCTTGAGGGCTGCAGCGGATTTGTTATCGCAGATATCCCGGGACTGATCGAGGGTGCATCGGAAGGAGTCGGCCTCGGCCATGAATTCCTGCGCCACATCGAGAGAACCCGCGTGATGATCCATGTAGTAGACGTTGCATCGACCGAGGGAAGAGATCCGGTGGATGATATCAACAAGATCAACAAAGAGCTCGAAGCCTATAATCCGGAGATCGCAAAACGCCCGCAGATCATCGCGGCCAATAAGACCGATGCGATCTATGTAGAAGAGGGCGAAGAGAATCCGGTGGAACGTCTGAAAAAAGAGTTCGAGCCGAAAGGCATCCCGGTTTATCCGATTTCTGCCGTCAGCGGAAAAGGCTTAAAAGAGCTTTTATATGCCGTACAGAAAAAACTCGATGAGCTTCCGAAAGAGCGTATGGTCTTCGAGCAGGAATTCTTCCCGGAGGATATGCTTCTTGCCGAGAACCTGCCGTACACCGTCGAGCAGGACCCGGAGGACGAGCACCGCTTCATCATCGAGGGACCGAAGATCGAGAAAATGCTCGGCTACACCAATCTGGATTCCGAGAAAGGTTTTGCTTTCTTCCAGCGGTTCTTAAAAGATACCGGTATCTTAGACGAACTCGAACAGGCCGGCATCCAGGAAGGCGATACCGTCAAGATGTATGGATTTGAATTTGATTATTATAAATAGAACGAATAAATAACGAAGGAGGAGACGTATGACCAGCAAGCAGAGAGCATACCTGAAAGGCCTTGCCATGACCATGGAACCGATCCTGCAGGTAGGAAAAAGCAGCATCACGCCGGAGCATACCGCTGCTGTAGCAGAGGCACTTGAGGCGAGAGAACTAATTAAAATCAATGTACTGCAGAACTGCCTCGATGATCCAAGAGAGATCGCAGAAGTTCTGGCAGAACGCACCAATTCCCAGGTCGTACAGGTGATCGGCAAAAAGATCGTGCTGTACAAAGAGGGCAAAAAAGAGAAAAAGAAAATTCAGCTTCCGAAATAATCCGCAGGAAAGAACCACCGGGACCGGAGCATACCGCTGCAGTTCCGGCGCTTTTTGAGGAAAACGTATGGAAAAGAAAAACAGAAAAATTGGCATTATGGGAGGCACATTCGATCCCATTCATATCGGTCATCTGATCCTTGGCGAGGCGGCGTACGAGCAGTTCGGGCTTGATGAAGTCTGGTTCCTTCCGGCCGGAAATCCGCCACATAAGCGGAACCGGGCGGGACAGGCAAAGGATGCACAGCGTGTCGAGATGGTGCGCCGTGCCATCGCATCCAATCCGCATTTTGTGCTCTGCACCAAAGAGATGAAAGATGAGGGCTATACCTACAGTTATCGGACGCTTGAGGCGATGCGGAAGGAACATCCGGGCACGGAGTTTTACTTTATCATTGGAGCGGATTCCCTGTTCTATTTTGATGAGTGGAAAAATCCAGAGCGGATCTGCGCCGCGGCAAAGATCCTTGTGGCGACCAGGGATCGGGCAAAAGAGGAAGAGCTTCTGGCCTGTATGGAACGAAATGCAGAAAAACTTCACGGTACCTTTCTGAAACTCGACACACCGAATCTGGATGTTTCTTCCCACGAACTGCGGGAATGGATCCGGGAAGGAAAATCCGTGAAATACTATCTGCCGGATTCTGTGATTTCCTACATTCAGGAGCAGAAAATCTATCAGGATTAGAGGAAGAGCAGGATGGAACAGTACGATTTATGGAAACTGGACAAAAAACTCCAGAAGGAAGTCGATGAAGACCGCTATCATCACACGCTCGGTGTGATGTTTACCGCATCATCCATGGCGATGGTATGGGGCGAGGATCTCGAAAAAGCCCGTGTCGCGGGACTGCTTCACGACTGTGCAAAATGCATTCCGAATAAGAAAAAAATCACCATGTGTGAGAAAAATAAGATTGAAATCACTGAGTTTGAGCGGAACAATCCGTTTTTGATCCATGCCAAGCTCGGTGCATTTCTGGCGAAGGACAAGTATAAGGTGGAAGATCCGGAGATCTTAAGCGCCATCACCTGGCATACGACAGGAAAAGAAGATATGACATTGCTGGAGAAGATCATCTATATCGCAGATTATATCGAGCCGGCACGAAACAAGGCGCCTCATCTTACCCGCCTTCGGAAGCTGGCATTCACCGATATCGACGAATGCATGTATGAAATTTTAAAAGACAGTATGGCGTATCTGTCGGAAAACCCGAAGACGATGGACCCGATGACGGAGCAGGCATATCAGTTCTATGAGGCACTGCACCGGGAACGGACGGCAAAGGAGGAAGTATAAATGAGCGAAGCAAAACAGACTGCAAAACTTGCACTGGAAGCACTGGAAGATAAAAAAGCAATGGATGTCCGCATTCTGGACATTACCCATGTTTCTACCCTGGCAGATTATTTCATGATCGCCAGCGGAAGCAACCGTAACCAGGTGCAGGCAATGGCAGACAACGTGGAGGAGGTACTCGGAAAGGCCGGCGTACATCCAAAACAGATCGAAGGCTATCAGACTGCAAACTGGATTCTGATGGATTACGGCGATGTTGTCATCCACATCTTCGATGAGGAGAACCGCCTGTTCTACGATTTGGAGAGAATCTGGAGAGACGGTAAGGTTGTAGAAAAAGAGAAAATTATGTAAACACGCCCTAAGGCGCAGAAAATCCGAAACCGTGCAAAGATAAGCGGGCAGATTCTCTGCGCTTTTTTGACGTTTGGAACGCTATGAAAGAGAAAAAGGGGATATCATGCGATGAAAAAGATAGAGAGCGGATCGCTTGCTGTGATCCTGGATGAAAAGACGCTGGGGCTTCAAATAGAAAAAGACGGCGTTGTCTGGAATACGGATCCGAAAAAGGCACCGGAACTGATCTTTGAGGAAGGAATGTATCATTTCCTGGATGCAGAAGAGATTTCTCACGAGATTTTTTCATCCGGTGTTGGATACGGGATTCGAAGCCGTTATGCGGGATTTGCGGGAACACCGTACGCGTTTGAGACGATCATCTGGATCGAAAACGTGGATGAGACGCTCTGGATGGAATGGATTCCACTCTGTGAGGAAGGACTCCATCCGAAAAAAGTGCTCTGGCCAACGGCGATGGAGTTTGTGAGCGATCGCGCAGACTGGTATACGCTCCTTACCGAGGGGCAGGGACTTCTGATACCGAATACCTGGGAGACGGAGCTTGGGAAGCTTTCTTTTGACGGAAGATTTGAGACTTCCGGCGGCTATATGCCATGGTACGGTCAGATTAAGGAAAAGAGGGGCTATGTGGCAGTCTGCACAACGCCCTGGAATGCAGGTTACCAGGCAGAGCACCCATCAGGCGGCCCGTATACCAGTGTTGGCGCATGGCTGGAGCCGAGCCTGGGGAAAATGGAGTACCGCCGCATATTCCGGTATACTTTCCGAAACGACTGCGATTATAACGATCTCTGTAAAATATACCGCCGGTATGTGCGGGAGCAGGGGCATCTTCGTACGTTAAAAGAAAAGGCGGTACAGAACCCATCCATTCGCGACCTTGCGGGAACGTGTTTTGTACATACAGGAATCAAGACGTTTGTGCAGCCGGAGTCCGGCTTTTTCGATCCGCAGAATCCGGAAAAAAACAACCGTGTCGTGCCGTTTTCTGTGCGCGAGCAGGAAATGAAAGCGATTCATGATCTTGGTATGAAAAAGGTGTATCTTCATCTGGACGGCTGGGCTGAGTCGGGTTATGACAATCAGCATCCGGACTATACCCCGGCATGTAAAGAGGCCGGCGGCTGGAAAGGCATGAAATCTCTTGTGGATACGATGCATGATTTTGGCTATCAGTTTGGCATTCACGATCAGTACCGCGACTATTACCATGCAGCGCCAAGCTACGATGAAAATTATGCGTGCCGTCTTGTGGATGGAACCGTGCCGGGGCACAGTCACTGGGCAGGCGGCCCGCAGAGCTATCTTTGTGCAACGCAGGCGCCGTTTTATGTGAAACGAAATTTCGCGGAGCTGAAGAAAAATGGAATCCGGCTTGACGGTGCATACCTCGATGTCTTTACCTGCAATGAAGGCGATGAATGTGCAAATCCAGAACATGTCATGACGCGAAAAGACTGCTATACGTACCGCGGAAACTGCTTCTCCTGGCTGCTCTCGCAGGGGATTCTCTCAAGTTCCGAGGAGGTCAGCGACTGGGCAGTTCCATATCTGGTATTTTGCCATTATGCGCCGTATGATTTTATGCTGCGGCCGGCAGAATCGCCGAAAAAAGGAATCCCTGTGCCCCTCTTTAATCTGGTATACCACGACTGTGTCATCGAGCCGTGGATGATGGACCGTGTGTCAAAAGACGAAGACTATATGCTGTACGCTCTTCTCGCTGGCGGCGCGCCGTATCTGGTAAGGGACGGGGCATATCCGAACACAGACGGAGCTTTCGACGGAGAAAAAATCAGCCTTCCAGAGATGGCGAAACGATGCCGTGTCGTGACAGAACTCCATGAAAAAACAGCGTTCTGTGAACTCATACGCCATACGTGCCTGCATGCAGATGGAAGTCTTCAGAAAAGTGAATTTTCCGATGGAACGTATGTTATTTGTGACTTTACAAAACAGACATACGAGATCGGATACGGAGTATAAAAGAAAAGCGCCACATGTAGAGTCTGTTCTTGTCAAAATACAAGATTTTGTGCTTTTTCCTTGTATTTTTTCAAGTGCATATCTTGCGCGGAAAGCAGAGATTTGTTATATTATCCATGCGGAGGTGTTCATGCCCGGTGCAAAGAAGATGCCGGTGCGTGACGAAACAAAATAACACCAGAAAGGAACAAATCAAATGAGAGAATTTGAACAGTGGGATGGCTTTACCGGAAGACTCTGGAAAGAAGGCATCGACGTACGTGACTTTATTCAGAACAACTATACTCCATATGACGGAGATGAGAAATTCCTGGAAGGACCGACAGAGGCTACAGACCGTCTGTGGGGCAAACTGCAGGAACTCCAGAAAGAAGAGCGTGCAAAAGGCGGCGTTCTGGATATGGAGACAGAAGTTGTAAGCGGAATCACAGCTTACGGCGCAGCATATATCGATGACAGCATGAAAGATCTGGAGCAGGTTGTTGGTCTGCAGACAGATAAACCGCTGAAACGTGCATTTATGCCGTATGGTGGAATTAAAATGGCTGAGCAGTCCTGCGAGACTTACGGCTACAAACCAAGCGAGAAGCTTCATGAAATTTTCACTAAATATCACAAAACACATAACCAGGGTGTATTCGACATCTACACACCAGAGATGATGAAAGCCCGTCATAATAAAATCCTGACCGGTCTGCCGGATACCTATGGCCGTGGCCGTATCGTAGGCGACTATCGTCGTGTCGCTCTGTACGGTATTGATTACCTGATCGAGCGCAAAAAAGCAGACTTCGCTGCAACAAATCGTCAGGGAATGCGTCGTGGTGACTTCCAGTTAAGAGAAGAGATCGCTGACCAGGTCAGAGCACTGCAGGATATGAAAGTTATGGCACAGTCCTATGGCTATGACATTTCCGAGCCGGCTAAGAACGCAAGAGAAGCTGTTCAGTGGCTGTACTTCGGATACCTTGCAGCTATCAAAACTCAGAACGGTGCTGCAATGAGCGTTGGCCGTGTATCTACTTTCCTTGACATCTACATCGAAAGAGATATTGAAAAAGGAATCCTGACTGAGAAAGAAGCTCAGGAGCTGATCGACCATCTGGTAATGAAATTCCGTATGGTTAAATTCGCAAGAATTCCGTCTTACAATCAGCTGTTCTCCGGTGACCCGGTATGGGCTACTCTGGAAGTTGCCGGTATGGGAATCGACGGACGTTCTATCGTTACAAAGAACGATTTCCGTTTCCTGCATACACTGGAAAACATGGGACCGTCCCCAGAGCCGAACCTTACTGTTCTGTACTCTGAGAATCTTCCGGAAGCTTTCAAGAAATATGCAGCTCATATTTCTGTACAGACAAGCTCCATCCAGTATGAGAACGATGATGTAATGCGTCCGGTATGGGGCGATGATTACTCCATCTGCTGCTGTGTATCTGCTACCGAGACCGGTAAGGAGATCCAGTTCTTCGGCGCTCGTGCAAACCTTGCAAAATGCCTTCTGTACGCTATCAACGGCGGTAAAGACGAGAAGACAAAACAGCAGGTTGCTCCGGAATATCAGCCGATCACCGGCGAATACCTGGACTATGATGAGGTTATGAAGAAATACGACGTTATGATGGACTGGCTGGCTCATCTGTACGTTGGAACTCTGAACATGATCCATTACATGCATGACAAATACTACTATGAGGCAGCAGAGATGGCTCTGATTGACACCGATGTAAGACGTACCTTCGCAACCGGTATCGCAGGATTCTCTCACGTAGTAGACTCCTTAAGCGCAATCAAATACGCTAAAGTTAAAGTTATCCGTGACGAAGAAGGAATGGCTGTTGACTTCGAGACAACCGGCGACTTCCCAAGATACGGCAACGACGATGACAGAGCAGACGAGATCGCTGTATGGCTGCTTCGTACCTTCATGGACAAACTGAAATACTGCCATACCTATCGTGATTCCGAGCCGACAACCTCTATCCTTACCATTACTTCCAACGTTGTATATGGTAAAGCAACAGGTTCTCTGCCGGATGGAAGAAAAGCTGGTGAGCCTCTGTCTCCAGGAGCTAACCCGTCTTACGGCGCAGAGAAGAGCGGACTTCTTGCTTCCCTGAACTCTGTAGCAAAACTGCCGTATGAGGACGCTCTGGACGGAATCTCCAACACCCAGACCATCAACCCAGGCGCACTTGGCCACAACGACGAAGAGCGTACCGAGAACCTGGTACACGTTCTGGACGGATACTTCGAGCAGGGTGCACATCACCTGAACGTAAACGTATTCGGAACCGAAAAACTGATCGACGCAATGGAGCACCCGGAGAAACCGGAGTACGCAAACTTCACGATCCGTGTATCCGGCTATGCAGTTAAATTCATCGACCTGACAAAAGAGCAGCAGATGGACGTAATCGCACGTACCTGCCACGATCATATGTAATTTCTGAAAATGTTATTTCTAAAGCCCCCGTGGCCGCAGCAATGCGGCTGTGGGGGCTTTTTGTATATCGGTGCTTGAATTCCAGTAAAATCCACTTGATTTAGAGTACATAAAATGAGAAAATTTATCAGATACAGAACGCTAATTGAAAAACTTTTATCAAGTAATTCATAGCGTAAGTTACAAGTTAATGTTATAATACCAAAGTTAGAATTTCCTAACATAAGAAAAAATGGAGTTTTATTTATGAAAAAGAAAATTGTTGCAGCATTTTGTCTTGCCATGGTGATGACGGTCGGCGGATGTTCCGGTGCGGGGACAGCAGCGCAGCCGGAGAGCAGTGAAAGTCAGACACAGCCGGCGTCTGTTTCGGAGTCTTCGAGCAGTTCTGACGCTTCGGAAGAGAATTCCACGCAGAAATCCGCATCATCCACAGCTTCTTCCGATGCCGCAGATGCATCGAGCAGCCGAGATATTTTTGCGATGGATACGTACATGACGGTCACTGCCTATGGTCCGAATGCAGAAACGGCGGTGGATCAGGCGCAGCAGGAGATTGAGCGGCTGGATGCACTTCTGTCGACCGGAGAGAAGACGAGTGAAGTAGCGCAGATCAATGCAAACGGCGGCGGAACCTTATCGGAGGATACCACCTATCTGCTGGAACGCTCGCTGGATCTGTATGACAGCACAAACGGCGTTTTCGACATCGCAATTTATCCGATCATGGACGCCTGGGGTTTTACAACCGGAAATTATACGATTCCTTCGGATGAGACGATCGAAAGCCTCCTTCCGCTGACCGATGCCAATGATATCCTATACGACAAGGACAGCGCATCCATCAGCTTTGCCAAGGACGGCATGAAAATTGACTTCGGCGGAATCGCAAAGGGCTATACCTCCGGCAGAATCGCCGATATTTACCGGGAATGCGGTGTGACGAGCGGGCTCATCAACCTCGGCGGAAACGTTCAGGTTGTCGGCACGAAAACGGACGGCAGTAAATGGCGCGTTGCCGTGCAGAGTCCGGAGGCAGAGGATGATTATCTCGGCATTCTCTCGACGGCCAACCGGGCGGTTATTACTTCTGGCGGCTATGAGCGGTATTTCGAACAGGACGGCATGAAATATCATCACATCATCGATCCATCGACCGGTCATCCGGCAAATAACGGTCTGGTGTCGGTGACGATCGTAAGTGCTGACGGAACACTGGCGGATGGCCTTTCTACTTCTCTTTTCATCATGGGGAAGGACAAGGCGGCCGAATACTGGCGTGCACACAGCGATGAATTTGACACCATTCTGGAGGATGAGGACGGCGTTCTGTATGTAACCGAAGGAATTGCTGACGATTTCACATCCGATCACGAGACAAACATTATCAAGAAAGACGGTGATACATAACCATGGGAAAATGGAAAAAACTGACAGCATTTGCACCGGCTCTCGCGGCAGTTATCGTAGCAGCCTGTGCCGGTATTTCGCTGAACGGCTACACTGCACCGGTTTACGCCGTAGAGCAGCCGGAGGCACTGGTGACACCGGAGCCGGAACAGGATACCGATGCAGCGGAAAAGAAAGATGATACAAAAAAGAAGGACGATACCAAAAAGACAACCGATACCGAAGCAGAACTTGTCGCAGCCGTCGGTTCCGGCAGCTTTGAGCTGGCGGACGGAACGTACGAAGGAAGCGGAACAGGTTTTGGCGGTACGATTACAGTCTCTGTCGTATTGAAAGACAAAACGATTCAGTCGATCTCGATTGTAAGCGCTCCCGGCGAGGACGCAGCTTTCCTGAACCGTGCGAAGGGAGTTATCGACCGTATCATCGCATCCCAGAGTGTGGATGTGGACACGGTTTCCGGTGCAACTTTCAGTTCAAAAGGTATCCTTGCAGCCGTGAAAAATGCACTGACCGGTCAGGAGGACACTTCAGAACCGGCATCCGCATCAGGAGCGGCAGGCGGCGGAGCCTCTGCCGGCGGAACCGTTACAGTATCTAAAATCGAAGAACCGGCTGCCTACCGGGATGGAACGTATTACGGAACCGGAACAGGATTTGGCGGCACAATGAAAGTCTGCGTTGTTGTCAGCGGCGGAAAAATTGCTTCGATTGATATTGTGGAAAACAGCGATACGCCAAGCTACCTTTCCAGTGCTTCCTCTCTGATTTCGACGATTATCTCAACACAGAGTACGAATGTGGATACGGTCTCCAGCGCGACATACAGCTCCCGCGGTATTATTGAAGCTGTGCGGAGTGCCTTAAGTCAGGCGGCAGTGAACGGGTCTTCCAGTACAAACGGAGGAAGCCAGAGCAATACAAACAACGGAAACAACAGCCAGAATAATAATCAGAACAATAACAATTCGTCTGCATCCAAGGGAAGTTTCCCTTATCAGGACGGAATTTATTACGGCACGGCCGCCGGTTTCCAGGGAGACATCAAAGTGGCGGTAGCCCTGCAGGATCAGACGATCAAAGCGGTACTGATTCTGGAAAACGAAGATGACGAGACATTCTTCAACCGTGCCAAAGTCGTAGCGGACCGCATCGTAGACGGACAGAAAACCGATGTGGATCTCGTATCCGGCGCAACGTACAGCTCCCGCGGCATCCAGAACGCAGTAAAACAGGCGCTGGAAAATGCGAAGAAGGCAACAAACGGCGAGACCGTTCCGGATAACGGAACGAGCAGCGGCGGAACCACAACGATTCCGGAAGGAAAATTCCCATACGAGGAAGGCATTTACTACGGAACCGGCGAGGGCTATCTGGGAGACATTACAACGGCAGTTGTCATTCAGGATGAGACGATCAAGGCAATTCTCGTGACCGAGAGTGAAGATGACGAAGCATTCTTAAAACGCGCAAAACAGACAGCAAAGGACGTTGTGAAAAACCAGACACTGGAAGTTGACACCGTTTCCGGCGCAACCTACAGCTCCAGGGGAATTCTTGCGGCAATCGAGGAAGCTTTAAAAGAGGCAGAACGCGTAACTGAGGAAAAGAAAAATCCAACCCCGACACCGACGGAAACACCAACCCCGACCGAAATCCCGGAGCCAACTGAGACGCCAACACCAACCCCGACGGAAACTCCGGAACAAAAGATCTATCAGGACGGCGAATACACAGCGATTGCCGTCTGCGAGCCGGATGAAGATGAAGATTTTACCGCTTATCAGCTTTCTGTGACGGTAACAATTGAAAACGATAAAATCGTAGCGTTAAGCAACATCACCGGTGACGGAGACAGTCAGAATGCCTCCTACATCCGCCGCGCATCCGAAGGAACCTCCAAAATCAAAGGCGTTTCCGCTCAGATTCTGGAAACCGGAACGCTTGAAAACATCGACACCGTTTCCCGTGCAACCTGCTCCTCAAAAGCCATTCTTGAGGCATGCCGGAATGCGCTGGATGCTGCGAAAGTAACGCAATAAAGGGGAAAACAGATGAGACAATTGATTGTTCGTTTTTTGAATGTCGCTGTCATTGCTGCTGTTCTGATCGGCTACAATACCGTACTCGATAAAAGAGACAAAGAGGATCAGATCGCGCGGCTCTCGGCAGAGCTTGAGACGACCCAGCTTCAGAAGGAAAATCTGCAGGCCGCAGCAGCTGCATCCAACACGGCGGATACGGCCGCAAGTGAAGCAGCAGAAGCAGAAGGGCAGTACGTGGACGGTACGTATGACGGTGAAGCTGACGGCTTCGGCGGCACCATTGCAGTTGAAGTAACCGTAGAGGGCGGCCAGATTACCGATCTTGCCATCACATCCGCCGACGGCGAGGACAGTGCGTATCTGTCAAACGCGGAGGCGATCATTCCAAAGATTATTGAGGCACAGTCCGCCGATGTTGATACGATCAGCGGAGCAACATTCAGCTCCACCGGTATCAGAAATGCGGCGCAGGAAGCAATAGAAAAGGCGGAGAAATAACATGAAAAATTTAGATCTATCCACATTACCGGCAAAGAAGAGAAAACAGATCGTTTCCTGCCTGCGTGCCGGAATCCAGCTTTTATATTTCCTGTTTCTTCCGTCAGTATTTACCGCTGCATTTAACGGAGTGAAATACATTTTTACGCAGCTTGGACAGGGTGAAAAAATTGAGATGACCGCGTTTGTGTCGGCTCTGCTCCTTGTCTGTGCATTTACGATTGTTTTCGGCAGATTTTTCTGCGGTTTTGCATGCGCTTTTGGAAGTCTGGGGGATGCAATGCACGCAATTTATGGTATAATCTGTAAGAAACGTAAAAAGAAGCCCAGATGCATCAAACCGGAACTGGCAAAAAAACTGGCGCTGGTCAAATACGGCATTCTGCTTCTGATTGCTCTTTGCTGCTTTGCAGGAGTTTATCAGAAAGCAAGAGGAACAAGCCCGTGGGATGTCTTTTCCATGCTGCATGCGGGAAATTTCCGACTTTCCTCTTATATTCCAGGCATTGTTCTTCTGGTGCTGATCCTGGTCGGCATGTTCTTTGAGGAGCGCTTTTTCTGCCGTTTCCTGTGCCCAATGGGAGCTGTCTTTTCTCTGCTTCCGATCCTGCCGTTCTTTACTCTGCACCGGAAACGCGAAAACTGCATCCGCGGCTGCAGCGCCTGCACGAGACAGTGCCCGTCAGCGGTGGAACTGCCATCCGATGGATACGTGGAGATCTCCGGCGACTGTTTCCAGTGCCAGAAATGTATTGATACGTGTCCGAAAGGTAATATCCGCTGCGGGGTAAAGGAATTTCACGGAAATGAAATCCTCTTTACGCTGTTCCGTGCTGTATTCCTGCTGACACTGCTGTTATGGGCTGGCATCTGATTCAGAATAAGGAAAACTATATGAAGAAAAAAGATCTGATTCTGGCAGGCGCCGTTCTGCTCCTGGCTGGAATCCTTGCCCTGGCGCTTCGGCTGCCGAAAACGGAAAATGGAAATACCATGAAAGTCACGGTGGACGGCGAAGTCTACGGAACGTATTCACTCGCAGAAAATCAGACCGTGAAAATTCAGACGGGTCACGGAACGAATGTCCTGGTGATCGAAAACGGAAGTGTCCATATGGAAGAAGCTGACTGCCCGGACGGCTACTGCAAAAGACAGGGTACGATTTCCCGGGTAAATGAGACGATCGTGTGCCTGCCGCATAAGCTGGTTGCGGAGGTAGAAAGTGACGGATCCACAACGGACGACGCCGACGATGCGCCGGATGTGATTGTAAAATAATACCAGCTTAGAAGAAAGGAATTGGAATTTATGAGAGACAGCCGCACTGCAAGCAGAAAAATTGCCTTATGCGCCATGCTGATGGCACTTGCCATGATCTTCAGTTATGTGGAGGTACTGATCCCGATCAACCTCGGTGTTCCTGGAATCAAACTCGGCATTGCCAATCTGGTTGTAGTCGTCGGCCTCTTTTTCCTTCCGGCAGGGGAAGTCCTGATGATTTCCGTCGCCCGCATTCTTCTGATGGGGTATCTGTTCGGAAATGGAATGTCCATCCTTTACAGCCTTGCCGGCGGGCTTTTGAGCTTTCTTGTGATGCTTCTGCTGAAACACATCAAGGGCTTTAGTATCACCGGCGTAAGTATTGCAGGAGGCGTGACGCACAATGTCGCGCAGATCTGCGTGGCGGCTCTCGTGGTGCAGAACCGCAAACTGTTCTATTATCTGCCGGCGCTTCTCGTGGCCGGAGTCATCACCGGAATGCTGATCGGAATCCTTTCGGACCGCATTCTTTCTGCGGTAAAACGCGATGGACGAAAGAGTTCTTCGCGGTGAAAACTCCATATCTACGGAATTTTTTCTGTGTGGGAACGAAAATCATCCCACAAACTTCACAGTATCGGATCATTAAATAGTAAAAATACTCAATAAGCAGAATCTGTGCCTCTTTTGAGAAAAAATAATCAGTTAAGAGTTAGACAAAACGATCAAAAATTAGTAGAATAATCTACGGTTAGTTAAAACAATTATTGATTAGTGAAAACTAATATAATAATGAAGGACAGTTTTGCCCCTGTTTTTCCTGCAAAACTGTGGAAAAGGAAAAAGGAGGAAGTTATGATCAAAAGAAAAGAACTTCAGAAAAAATCATTAGCAGCCGTAATGGCAGCTTCCATGACCATGAGCCTGCTCCCGGGAACCGCACTGGCGGATGCTACAAGTGGCGTGCTGGCAGATGGCACTTATGAGTCTACGGCTCATGTTACCAGAACTGCAGAAGACGATGAGGATGAGAATGCATGGGATGAATATGACGTTAATGTCAAAATCACAGTTGCAGACGGTAAGTTTTCTGATATTGCAGTAACACCTGGTTCTGGATACAATACAGAAAATGCTACATATTTTAAAAAAGCAGCTACAAACAGCAAAGGATTCAAAACGAAACTTCTTGGAAAAGATGCAACGATTGAAAACATTGAAGGATGGGATATTGTATCGGGTGCAACCAGAACTTCGAATGCAGTAAAAACCGCGGCTCTTGCAGCAACCCAAAAAGCAACCCCGACTCCAGAAGCAGTAGACACCACAGCACTTGAAAAAGCAATCGCAGATGCCGAAGCATTAAAGGAAGCTGACTACACCGCAGACTCCTGGAAAGCTGTCCAGACTGCTCTTACCGCAGCAAAATCTGCTCTTTCTGCAAAAGAATCCCAGAGCGCTGTTGATACCGCGAAAGATGCGCTGAATACTGCAGTAAAAGGCCTTGTTAAAGCACCGACTCCGACGGCGACCCCGACAGCAACGCCAACCGCAACCCCAACGGCGACCCCGACCGAGACTCCAACTGAGCAGGTGGCTTACGTTCTGATGAACATTCCGTATGATGAATTTTATGCTGCAGATGTAAACAACTCTGTTCCAGTGGATGTATTTTCTTCCGCAACGAAGAGCAAAACAAGAACAGCCACTCTTGCCGGTGGTTCTTATCATACCAATGCAGATGGAAGTGCAATCAATGGAATTACCTTCCCGGTTAAAGTAACAGGAGTGGATCTTTCCAAATTTAAGAAAGTAACAGATTCTGACTCTGTAAGTATTACAGTAACAAACCGTGGTCAGACATCTACACAGACATACACTGGAAAAGACGCCTTATTTGAAAACTCAGACTATGCATATTATGTATTAAGCGAAGTACCTTCTTACTACAAAGAAGCAACGGTAAATGCAGATGGCTCTCTTTCTTTTGGAAAAACAGTTGGAACTGCAATTGAACTGACCAATGTATCTCCGGAATTTATGACTGAATCAAAATATGGAGATTATCAGCTGGATCTCGACGGACTGGAGAACACGATTGATGTTGGAACCGATCAGATCTATGGTGTTATTGTCAGCACGAAAGAAGGCAATGACTATGGTATGCGTCATGTGGAAAATATCTGGCGCGGAACAGAGCTGGCATGGTCAACTGGATTTACAACACAGGTACATGGATGCCTGACTTCTTCTGCACATTACAAGAGCATGATGGGACAGCATATCAATAAGGTTACTTATTATACCAGCAAAGGAATCTACACGATTCCAGTGAATGATATTTTTGTTCCAACAAAATTTGAGGCAAGTGTATCCGTAGAAGACGCTTCTCTTTCCGCTGGAAAGACAACGATGACCGTAACCGGACTTCCGGCTGATTATGATGCAGAATATTCCGTAGATGGTCTGGATGGATTTGCAGTAGACGGAAATACCATTTCTTATTCCGCAAATGCGAAAAAAGGAATGTATACTCTGACGATTCATGATAAAAAAGGTGTTTATGCAGATCTGACACAGAGCTTTACTCTGTATACAGATGCAATGCCGGCTGCTTACAACGAAAAAGGAAGTGCTCCGGCGCTTGTAAAAGCAGAGAATGCATCAGAAGATGACTTTGCTGATTATATCAAGAACATCACTTCGGTAAAAGTAAATGGAAAAGAATATGCAGCAACTGGAAAACGGAAAACAATTCTGATCAAAGAAGACGGTACGCTTGATCTGACAGCTGCCGCTTTTGCAGAAGGAAATAAATTTGAAATCGAAGTAACTGCAACAGGTTACAAGACGCTTTCCTTTACTTATGAGAAGAAAGAAACAACATATAAATATGTATATGCAGGTCTTACCTGGGCTGAGTATTGGGCAGCAGAAGGAGTTCAGGCGGCAGGAAGCGACGCTGGTTCGGATGAAACTGACAGTCGCGAAGAAAGTGATAAAGGCGCTTTTGATGTTGTAACCCGTGCGACTACAAACCATGGACTGCACAGAGGAAGCTTCCAGTGCGCAGCGACTATCTACATGAAAGATGGCACAACCTATGATGTAGCATATTATACCGCAGCAACCACGGCAGTTCTGACGAACGGCGAGACCGTAACTTACGATAAGAGCCAGATTGATCATTATGAAGTAAAAGGTCTGAAATATGTGCCTGTAAAAGTTTCGGAAGATGATTACGAAGATTTCTGCAAAAAGTATGTTGTGGTAGAAAACGGCGGAACACTTTCCGGTGGATTTTCTGAAAATAAACTGCAGAGCTATACAGGCCTGGTTGCAGATGTAACAGAAAACACAAACGGTCTGAAGATAGCAGTGAAAAATGCAGATGGAAGCTTCTCCTTCTCTGCAAGAACAACAGGAAGTGAATCCGGAATCAAAGATCAGGCGCTGAAGACAGCTCCGGATGCTGAGACCGTAGGACTGACCGTGAAAGAAGCCAATGGTTCTTATGGAGAATTCCTTCGCGTAGATTTAACGGGAGATTACGGCGATCTGGCTGCTAATCTGCAGACCGTAACCTGGACTTATTACGGTGATGATTCCACTTATACGAATGCAAAAGCAACGTATGGAACAAAATTCGCAGCAGATAACTGGATGCATAAAGTAATGGGAATCCAGCTTGGCCTTACCGATTCCCTGCGCTGCACTTTACCGGAGGGAACGGATGGAACCGGTTATTGGAAGATTACGATTCATGCACTTGGCTATGCAGATGCTTCCTACACTTTTGAAGCAACCAAAGCGAATATTGTAGGAGCTGATCCGGTAGAGAGCACAGCAGCACTGGAAGAGGCAATTGCAAAGGCAGATGCACTGAATAAAGATCTTTACACGGAAACTTCCTGGAATAATATGCAGACAGAACTGGCAGAAGCAAAAGAAGCATTGGAGAAAAAACAGAGCCAGGGAACCGTAGACGAAGCAACAGAGCATCTGAATGCAGCAATCGAAGCACTTCAGTCCCAGTATGTATTAATGAACATTCCGTATGCTGAGTTCTATCAGGCAGAGGTTCATAACGATATTCCAGTAGATGCATTTACTTCCGCAACCAAGAACAAAACAAGAACAGCCTCCCTTTCTGGCGGATCTTACCATGTGAATGCAGACGGAAGCGATATTACAGGTATCACCTTCCCAGTAAAAGTAACAGAGGGTATGGATCTGAGCAAATACACGAAAGTGACAGATGAGGATTCTGTAGAAATCACCGTTACCAACCGTGGACAGACATCCACCACAACGTATACCGGAAAAGATGCACTGTATGAGAATGCAAGCTATGCATATTACACTTTACATGAGGTTCCGTCTTATTACAAAGAAGCATCTGTAGATGCAGACGGCAATGTAACCTTTGGTGCTGTTCAGGGAACCGAGACAGCAAAGCTGGAAAATGTAACGGCAGAGCTCTCCACTAACAGCAAATACGGTGATTATCAGCTGGATCTGGATGGTCTTACTGATACCATCAAAGCAGGCGAAGATACCGTATATGGTGTTGTTGTCAGCACAAAAGAGGGCAACGATTACGGAATGCGTCATCTGGAGAATATCTGGAGAGTGTCTAAGCTGGCATGGAGCACTGGATTTACCACAAGCGTTCATAATTGTCCGACTTCTTCTGAACATTACAAGAGTATGATGGGACAGACCATCAACAAAATTACCTATTACACCAGCAAGGGAATTTACGAAGTCGACGCAGATGTATATGTACCGGTTAAGTTTGCATATGAATTTTCTGTAGAGAATGCGTCTGTCACATCTGGAAATGCTTCTGTTAAACTGGAAGGCCTGCCGGATGATTACGATGCTGTCTATACAGTAGAAGGTCTGACGGGAACCGTGTCCGGTGATACTCTGTACTTCAAGAATGCAGAGAAAGGTTCTTATACATTGACTGTCAGCGATAAGAATGGTAAATATGCAGATCTTTCCGCAGACTTTATCCTTTACACGGAAGAGATGCCGGCAGCATTTAACGAAGATACGACAACACCGGGTCTGCTTAAGAAAGGGGATGCAACAGATGAAGAGTTTGCAGATTATCTGAAGAACATTACCTCTGTTACTGTAAATGGAAAAGCATATGCAGCAAGCGGAAGAGGAGCTGTTGTACTGTTCAATGAGGATGGTTCCTTAAAGACAGATGCAGCACCGTTCGCAGAGGGCGATTCCTTTGAAATTACAGTTTCTTCACTGGGATATCAGGATCTTAGCTTCACCTGGAAGAAATCAGCAGAAGAGCCGACTCCTACTCCTACAGAGACCCCAACCGTAACCCCGACCGAGACTCCGACGGTTACCCCAACTGAGACTCCGACGGTTACACCTACAACAGCACCAACCACAACCCCGACGACTGCTCCTACCACAATACCTACGACGCAGCCGACGAAGACCCCGACAAGCACCCCGAAAGCAACATCTACTCCGCTTGCAAGTAATAAAGTATCCAATACCTCTACTTCCAAGAAGAGTGATAATGCAAAGACCGGTGATGCTACCAACATCTGGGGATGGGTAAGCATGGCAGTTGCATCTCTTGGCGCTGGCGGACTTGGATTCAAACTCCGCGGCAGAAAGAAAAAAGACGACGAAGAGTAATTCAGAACAAAATGACTGAGAAATTCTTCTGACATAAGAAATCACAGAAACCTCTGTTCCAGCTTTTCTGGCGGAGGTTTCTGACGTTTCGAGGAGTAAAAAAAGTGATTCTTTTCTTTTTGTAAAAAACAAAAAATTAAGTGTTCACACAACGCCCAATTCATGCGATAATAATACTGTATTTTTTGCACATGCAGCATAATGGAGGTGACTGAAAAAATATGACAGCAAAACTGTTGGAAAAACATATTACCGATACGATTCGGGAATGGCAGGTGAAGATCGGCTATGAGGGCGGTACGATGAAGCTCTACTACCCGGTGGAGTCCCTGCGCCGTTCCCTCTCTTTAGACGAAACAGAAGACCTGGATGCGGCACTTGCCGCGTTCTGTAAGGAAGTACAGCCGCGTCTTGGAACACTTGCGATTTCAGCGGTCAAGGACCGCTACTGCATGGAAATCCCGGAGGAGGGATGTTCTTATATCGAGCGGAAAATTCCTGTTCCGGAGCTCCTGCAGAACCTTCTGCAGGTGATCACAACGCCTGGAAACACAATGGAACAGGTTCGAAACTGCTTTTCTTCCTATGCAGAGAAAATGCATACTACCGTGGAAGAAAACGCATCCGAGGAGCATGAGATGGGCCATGTATTTTCTTTTTCAGACCCGTCTGTAGATGAATACTGTTACTGTGTCGAAGAAAATGAATTCGGCCTGACGTATCACCGTTTTTCACGGGAAGATTACGAGGCTTTATAAATAAAAGGAGGATATACACCATGGAATTTACAAAACTGCTGGAAGAAAGAAGAAGCATCCGCGCGTTTGCTCCGGAGAAACACGTAACCGCAGAGCAGATCCAGGAGATCGTACAGGCAGCGATTCAGGCACCATCCTGGAAAAACTCACAGACAACACGGTACTATGCCCTTGTAACACCGGAGAAAGTCGAAGAATTTTCCGCAAAATGCCTTCCAGAATTCAATCAGAAGAGTTCAAAGGGAGCCGCACTTGTCGTAACAGCATTCGTAAAAGACCGCTCCGGCTTCACGCAGGACGGAACACCGGACAATGAAGTCGGAAACGGCTGGGGCTATTACGATCTTGGCCTGCATGACGAAAACCTGATCCTGCGCGCAAGAGAACTCGGCCTTGATACTCTGATTATGGGAATCCGTGATGAGAAAGCTATCCGTGAAGCCCTCTCCATTCCGGAGAATGAGCTCCTTGGTGCTGTCATTGCTGTCGGCTACCGTGCCATCAACCCGGACAAGCCGAAACGTAAAACCGTGGACGATATCTTAAAACTGTTCTAAATCCGGCGCATCCGTGTGAAGACGTGCGCGGTACTTTCCAGGTGGGAATCCAAAGAACCGGGAAAACTGCTTGCTGAACGCATAGACATCGCCATATCCGACAAGACCGGCAATTTCCTTCATCGGTACGCCGCCCTCGAGAAGAATACGGGCCTGCTCCATTTTCTTCCTAGTGCGGTACCGTGCAGGAGAGACGCCGGTCTGTTTTTTAAATACTTTTCGAAACGTCTCATAACCGATCTGGAGTGACCGGGCAAGCTCTTCGAGAGAAATTTCTTCATCAAGATTCTGCGAGAGCATATCGCAGGCGGCCTCGATCGGATCCCGTTGCAGATTCACCCGGTGCGCATGGTAGCCGTACATTCGCAGAATCTCTTTTTCCATCTCCGGAATCCGCAAAGGCAGCAGACTGTCCGGTGTGGCCTTTAACGACTGCAGAAGCTTCTGATACCGCTCGAGATCGCCGGGAAGCAGCTCTGCCTTTAGCACCGGCTCCCGGTTCAGAACCGAAAGCGAGCAGAAAGAATCAAAAAACGGTTTCCCAATCGAGATAAAAAATTCCAGCCATTTCCCATCGGGGTCTACGCGTGTGGAATGCGGCACACCCGGCAGACGCTGGACCAGGCTTCCCGCCTGCAGCGGATAGGAGGTGCCGTCCTCGGCAATATATTCCCCGCTCCCGCGCAGCAGCACGAAACAGCTGTAATACTCGTTCGAAAAATGATACTGCGAGCGGTCCGCCGTCTCTTTCCGCATAAAACCGCACGCCAGAATCCCGTTCTTCATTTCATTTCCAATACAGCGATAGATAACATCGCTCTTTTCTATTTTTGCAAGCAGATATTCCGGTATCATACGACTTCTCCTTTGCTTTCCCATTTTGGATAAAAGAAACACCAGATCAACTATTTCTCATCCACGTGCAGTGTTTTATACTGAATCATAAGATAACTGCATGAATCTTCTGAAAATCCACAGATGTATTATATCACAGGAAAGCAAAAAAGGAACACCAATCTGGATAAAAAGAAGAGAGACAGTCGGAAAATGCGAAAGCAAAGGCAAGGAGGGTTTCAAGAACATGAGACAGACAAGAGACTGGGAAAATCAGTATATAACGCAGAAAAATCGTTATCCGATGCATACGCCATACGGTGCGTATGAGACGGTAGAGCAGGCGCTCGCCGGAAATCGGAACGCGTCCCGCTTTGTAATGGATCTGAACGGAGACTGGAAATTCAAAATGTATCCGTCACCGGAAGCGGTGGAAGCATTTTATGAAGAGAATTTCGATCACGCAGCATGGGATGCGATTCCGGTGCCGTCCAACTGGGAACTGCAGGGATATGGAAAGCCGGTTTACACCAATATGCTGTATCCGTTCAAACGGGAGGCAAACGGCGAAGCATTTGAGATCGAGATTACCGAAGGCACCTACGAGCTGAATGCGCCGTACGTACCGGAGAAAAATCTGACTGGCTGCTATTTCAGAACCTTTGAGGTTCCAACAGACTATATCGGCCGACAGCTTCTCATCGATTTCGGCGGTGTGGAGTCCTGCTTCTATCTCTGGATCAACGGAAAACAGGTGGGGTATTCCCAGGACAGCAAAGTGAACGCGGAATTTGACATCACCGAATATGTGCAGGAGGGAACGAACACCCTCGCCGTACAGGTAATGCGCTACTGTGACGGTACTTACCTGGAAGATCAGGATTACTGGCATCTGTCCGGTATCTACCGCGATGTCCGCCTCGTATCGAAACCGGTGCAGCACATCCTGGACTATAAGGCAGAGACACTGTTCACACACCCGGATTACACGAAAGCTACCCTCTCTGTCACGATCTGGCCGGACAACTCCAAACCGCTGTACGGCGAGTATCATGCCAAAGTGACGCTGTATGATGCAGAACAGAACAAAGTAACCGAGATGGATTCGAGACCGTTTGCTGAGTGCGGCTTCTATCTGATGCCGAAATTCATCGCAACCGTTACTGCTCCGGTAGAGAACCCGGCACTCTGGACTGCAGAGACTCCGACACTTTACACCCTCGTTGTCGAGCTACAGAACAAAGAGAATGAGACGGTTGATATCGAGAGCTGCAAGGTCGGCTTCCGTCAGGTGGAAATCAACAGCCGCGGTGTTCTGACCCTGAATGGCAAACGCCTTGTGATCCGAGGTGTTGACCGCCACGATTTTTGCGCCGAGACGGGACGTACCGTTTCTGAGGAGCAGATGCGAAAAGAAATTGCTGTGATGAAACGCCTGAATTTCAACGCTGTTCGTACCAGCCATTATCCGAATTCCGTGAAATGGTATGATCTGTGTGACGAGCTTGGCATTTACCTTGTCGATGAGACAAATCTTGAGACGCACGGTTACGGCGGACAGCTCAGTGCATCCGCTGAGTGGACAGCCGCTTATCTGGAGCGTGCAACCCGTATGGTACTGCGTGATAAAAACCATCCTTCCATCGTCTTGTGGTCCCTTGGAAATGAATCCGGTGCCGGGGCGAATCATGCCGCGATGCACGGCTGGATCCGCGAATACGACAAGACAAGATACGTTCAGTATGAGTCCGGCAACCCAAAGAGTAATATTTCCGACGTTATCTGCCCAATGTATCCGACGATGAGCTGGCTTGAGGATGTGATGGCAGACGATTCCGATCTCCGCCCGTTCATCATGTGCGAATATGCGTATGCAAAGAGCAACAGCAACGGAAACTTCAGGGAGTTCTGGGACTATGTCAATAAATACCCGCGTTTCCAGGGCGGCTTTATCTGGGATTTCGCGGACAAGGCGATTGCGATCCACGAGGAGGACGGAAATATCAAATACGGCTACGGCGGAGCGTTCGGAGAGGATGTGACCGATCCGGTTCCGGATATGTGTCTGAATGGTGTTGTCTTTGCCGATCTTTCCTATAAACCGGGCGCCTATGAGGTGAGAAACGGCCAGTCCCCGGTTACGATTGAGCAGGTGAAAAATCCATATACCGGCGAAACTATATGGGTGCTGGCAAACCGCTACCATACCCTCGATCTTTCTCATCTGCAGGTGCGTTATGAAATTGTGCAGAACGGCGAAACGCTTGCCAAAGGCAGCTATCCGACATTTTACACGGCAGCCGGAACAACAGAGACGCTTCCGCTTCCGGAGCTTCCGGCGAAACTGCATGGCGAGGCGTATGTAAATTATTACGTTGAGCTTGCCCAAGATACCTTCTATGCACCGGCGGGAACAGAACTATACCGCCGTCAGATTCCGGTTACTTCAGGTGTTTATCTGGCAGACGAGAAAACGATTGTCGGGAAACCACTGACCGTATCGGAGGATGAAAATCATGTTCGCATCACCGGCGAAGAGACCGAAATTATCTTTGATAAAAAGACAGGTGAATTTACCAGATATCAGGCAAAGAGCGTTTCTTTTATGACCGGCGGAAAAGATGAATTTTATCGTGCCCCAACCGGTATTGATGAGGGAACCCATGAAAGTGATTACGATGATATCTGGCGCGCGGAAGGTCTGGATCGTCTGAAAAAGGAAGTACAGTCAGTATCGGCTGTCAGTGCCGGAAATCAGGTGCTTCTTGAAGTGCAGGCTTCCTATACCGCGGAGCCGGACAACGCAGTACTCTTTACCGCTCATACTCTGTATCGCATCGGCAGTGAGGGAATGGAGCTGAAAAACGAAGTAACAAACAACAGCGGCCTTGAGACCATCGCAAGAGTCGGACAGTCATTCTGCCTTCCTGCAGCGTTTGATACGCTCAGCTGGTATGGAAAAGGACCCTGGGAGACGTATGCAGACCGAAAGGATGCAGCTTTTACCGGATTTTACACATCTTCTGTAGCAGAACAGCACGTTCCGTTTGTAGTACCATGTGAATGCGGCGGCCATGAGGATACGCGGTTTGCCGTTCTTTCAGATGGAACACATACCGTTCAGATTGTAGGCAGTGATGATTTTCATTTCAGTGCGCTTCCATATTCTATGGCAGAATATCGAAAAGCCGCATATGAGGAAGAACTTCCGGAGCAGACGACAGGAACCTGGCTGATCCTGGATGCAGCACACGCAGGCCTTGGCGGAGATACCGGCTGGACGAAAAATATTCACCCGGAATATCGTGTATGCAAGGGAAGATACAGCTATACGTTCCGTTTCCATTTCGCATAAAAGAAAAAATCGGCCAACTGCCTATTGGATTCTTACGGAACAAATTGCAGATTTCTCGTGAATGCTGCAAAGGTTGAAGCAAGAGATACGATTTATCAGCGAATGAAGGCTGGTGAATATATAAGGGAAGAACTTACACCAGATGGACTTCATCCAAATGATAAAGGACACAAACTTGTTGCAGAAGAAATTGAAAAATTCCTTGAAAGCGTGAAAGCAGAATTAGAAGTTGAGGAAAAAGAACCTGTTTTTCCGAAGGCAATGACGGAGAATGCATACGAGAATGCAAAACGCCTGACAATCCGTGAAATTTCACCAAAACTTTGCGGATTTCATGCAGATACGGAAGAGAAAGCAGGACATCTTGATCATTTTAAAAATGGATGGATCGGAAAAAAAGCCGGGGATTCTATTCATTTTGAGGTGACTGCTTCCTGCAGTGCAGTGGAGAAAAGAAAATTCATACGGTAGATATAACAATTCTTCCGGAAGAGGTAACGGATACAACTCCATTTTATCTGATGTCATTAATTATTGCATAAGATTTTTGAAGGAGAGACTTCAGGAGATTGAGACAGCAGCACTTGGAAATGAAGCTGGAATGATCGGTGCAGCAAGTTTACTGTAAAATATGGAGGAGATAAGATGAGAATTAATCCTGATAATAAAAAAATACGTTATAGCGGAAGGATTGACTGGGCGAATCCAAAAGAACCAATCTGGGTTTATCCATGTACATCTGTGGAATTTAAATTTACAGGAAAATATTTGAAAATTTTCCTGAGAAACAAAAATGAATACTGGCAGAATTATCTTGGATGTATTTTAGATGGAGTGCAGTCGTGTTATTATCTGGATAACGAGAAAGAGAATGAAATAGAGATTCGTGTTCCTGAGAATGAAAACGGAGAACATCATGTTCTTTTCTTTAAACGTCAGGATTCCTGCCATGAGATGCACATCCTTGGATTTGAAATTGAAGACGGAGCAAAATTATTGGAACTTCCGGATGCACAGACAAGAAAAATTGAAGTTTACGGAGATTCTGTATCAGCAGGAGAAGTGACAGAAGCAGTGGATTATACAGGAAAGACGGACCCTGAACATCAGGGAGGTTATTCTAACAGCTGGTATTCCTATGCATGGATGACAGCACGTATGCTGAATGCACAGATCCATGATATCGCACAGGGCGGAATTGCATTGCTGGATGGACAAGGCTGGTTCCATGAGCCGGATCAGATTGGAATGGAAAGTGCCTGGAATAAAATCCGCTTCAATAAAACATTTGGTGAACTGATAGAATGGGATTTTAATCAGTATACACCGCAGGTTGTTGTCGTGGCAATTGGCCAGAATGATAATCATCCGTTTGATTACATGTCAGAAGACTATATGTGTGAGAAAGCAATTCTTTGGAGAGAACACTATACAGAATTTTTAAAAAAACTGCGTCAGGTATATCCGAAGGCATCGGTCATCTGCTGTACGACATTGCTTGAGCATGACAGTTCTTGGGACAAAGCAATTGACGATGTAGTGGTTTCTATGGGAGACCGTAAGATTTCCCATTGTATCTTTAAAAGAAACGGAGCAGCGACTCCAGGACATCTCAGAATTCCAGAAACCTATGAGATGGCGAGAGAACTTGCTGATTATATAGAGAATCTGGGAATCGAGGAATGGAAATAATTAGAATAGTAGAGTAATAAGAGGAAGATATCCTGGTGGTCTGATCCGGTTTTATTAGGACATTATCCGGATGAGGGATTGGTGCGTTATGAAAAATATCTTCCGAAAATCACAGAAGAAGATATGCGTCTGATCTCAGAACCGATCGATATCTATGGACAGAATATTTATAATGGAAGATGCGTCCGTATGGGAGAAGACGGAAAGCCACAGGAGGTTTGCCGATATGAAGGATTTCCTAAAACTGCGATCCAATGGCCGGTAACACCGGAATGTCTGCAGTGGGGACCGAAGTTTTTATATGAAAGATATCATAAGCCAATTTACATCACAGAGAACGGATTATCCTGCCATGATGTGATCTCATTAGATGGAAAAGTGCATGATCCAAACAGAATTGATTTTCTTGCAAGATATTTGCGAGAACTGAGAAAAGCAGCAGAGGAAGCGGATATCAGAGGATATTTCCAGTGGTCTTTGATGGATAATTTTGAATGGGCCAAAGGTTACTCATATCGATTTGGACTCGTATATGTGGACTACAGAAATCAGGAGAGAATTATGAAAGATTCCGCATTCTGGTATAAACACGTGATAGAAACAAACGGAGCAGAATTATAAATGGAAATAAAAGATCCCTTTTGGGGTTTATTTAGTAGCGTTAATAATAAATACTTGACAATTTATAAGGAGTGGTGTAGGGTAAAGGTGTCAAAGGAATTTCACCGGATTGGGTGTAATTCCGTTCACTATCCTATACGAAAAGAAGAGGTATTCATGATGAAAGAATTAAAGCCAATCAAAGAGGGTAAGGTACGCGAGATTTATGATAACGGCGACAGCCTGATCATGGTAGCAACCGACCGTATTAGCTGTTTTGATGTCATTCTGAACAATGTGGTAACAAAAAAAGGTACCGTTCTGACCCAGATGTCCAAATTCTGGTTCGATCTGACAGAAGACATCCTTCCGAATCATATGATCTCTGTAGACGTAAAAGACATGCCGGAATTTTTTCAGCAGGAGAAATTTGACGGAAACAGCATGATGTGCCGTAAGCTGGAAATGCTTCCTATCGAGTGCATTGTCCGCGGCTACATTACCGGAAGCGGCTGGGCAAGCTATCAGAAAACAGGAAAAGTATGTGGCATCGAGCTTCCGGAAGGATTAAAAGAATCTGACAAGCTTCCTGAGCCAATCTACACTCCGTCCACAAAGGCTGAAATCGGAGATCATGACGAAAATATCTCTTATGAGCAGAGCATCGCCCATCTGGAAAAATACTTCCCGGGAAAAGGAGCCGAGTATGCAGAGAAGCTTCGCGACTACACCATCGCTCTGTATAAAAAATGTGCCGATTATGCTTTAAGCAAAGGCATTATCATTGCAGACACAAAATTTGAGTTTGGTCTCGATGAAAACGGAAATATCGTAATCGGCGACGAGATGCTGACTCCGGACAGCTCCCGCTTCTGGCCTGCAGATGGTTATGAACCAGGCCATGGTCAGCCATCTTTTGACAAACAGTTCGCGCGCGACTGGCTCAAAGCCAACGATGGAAACCACGACTGGACTCTGCCGCAGGAAATCGTAGACAAGACGATCGAGAAATATCTTCAGGCATATGAGATGCTGACAGGAAAACCGCTGGCATAAAGAATATCATAGTGTTAAAAAGCTACAGGAGGCAGGTTCTGCCTCCTGTTTTTGCATATTTTGTGATAAGATCAGATGATAATCTGATACTCAAATGCGTGAAACATGTGATATAATGGGAAGAAAGACAGGATGCGAAGGAGGAAACACGATATGAAAATTGCTGCTGCAATTGAAAAAATGACAGATTTTTATAAGGGAAATATTCATGATATTTATCATTTTCTGAAGGTATGGGCCTTTGCAAAGAACATCGGCGAGGCGGAAGGACTGGATCCAAAAACACAGGAAACGCTGGAGATGGCAGCTGTTGTCCATGATATTGCCTGCCCGCTGTGTCGGGAAAAATACGGAAATACCAGCGGAAAGCATCAGGAAGAGGAAAGTGCGCCGCTCGTTGCAGAATTTTTCAAAGATGTACCGGCAGGAGAACTGGATGTCGAACGCATCACATGGCTGGTTACGCATCATCATACCTATACAAATGTAGAGGGAATGGATTACCAGATCCTGCTGGAAGCCGATTTTCTGGTCAATGCCGGCGAGAGCGAATATTCAAAACAGGCGATTGAAAATTTCTGCAGAAAAGTATTTCGGACGGAAGCGGGAACGCATCTGTTGAAGAGTATGTTTCTGGAGAAGGAATAAGGTCATGAAGTGTGACATCCTCCCCCACCTCTACAGGTGGTGGAGGATGTCACTTTTACAGCAGGACAGCCGGGGTCATTTAACCTTTATGGCGGTCAACCGGGAGATCCCGAAGTATCTGGATGCTACCTTATGGAACAGGGGATTTGTGGATACAAACGGCAAATACTATGAGCTTTGGAATGCGCAGGCACAGTATTATACGGAGTAAAATTTTGGCAATCTGTCGGCAGAAGCCATTCACAGAGAGATTGACGGTACACTGAAACGGCTGGGAACAGAGTATCTGGATCTGTATATCATTCACCGTTTTGACTACGAAACTCCGATTGAGGAAACAATGGAAGCCCTGAATGTATGACCGCACTGGCATGGCAATGGGCGAAGGGAGTCAGCTCCCCGATTATCGGTGCGACCAAGGCGGCAATTGTTTCGTAAAAAACTATGGCATGTAAAACGCCGTCAGACTTGTTGTAGTCTGACGGCGTTTTGCGTTAGGAAGCTCTTTGAAGAAACATCTATATTATTTCGTTTCCTGTCCCGCTTTCTTCCGGAACAGTTCTTTTCCACAGCTGATGACAATGATGACACCAAGAACCATCAGCAGAATGGCGATGATGAGCTGCAGTCCCTCAACGAGGAAGACAGCGGTTCCTGCTCCATACGCTTTTACAAGTGCAATGACACGCTCTACCAGTGCGGTAAAGGTGACGCAGAGCATGATGATAAGCGGCGGGAACAGGGTTCTGTTTTCACGGCCGGTGACTTTCAGGAAGACACAGAGCGTGATCAGAACGAGTGCACTCAGCATCTGGTTTGCACTTCCGAACAGCGGCCAGATATTGGCATATCCGATCTGGGTCAGGATGTAGCCGCAGAGCAGAGTAACAATGGTAGAGAAATATTTATTGCAGAGCAGCTTTCTCCATCCGGCAGCATGTTCCATATCATCGACAGTGAACAGTTCCTGGAAGGACATACGGCCGATTCGTGCAACGGAGTCAAGACTGGTAAGTGCCAGCGCCGATACACACATCGTCATGAAGCACCGTGCTCCGTATACCGGGATGCCGAACATTTCCAGAAATCCGGCAACACCGGAAGAAAAGATCGCAAATGGCGTTCCGACAGCAGCCGTACCGTCTGCAGAAGCAGCAGCACCGGCAACGCAGAGGGCGAGGACGGCAAGCAGGCTCTCCAGAACCATAGCTCCGTATCCGACTTTCTGCATATCTTTTTCATTCGCAATGGTTTTCGAAGAGGTTCCAGACGATACCAGGCTGTGGAATCCGGAAACAGCACCACAGGCAACGGTGACAAACAGGATCGGGAACAGATCTCCGGATGCCGCATTATGGAATCCGGTATACATTGGAAGGTTCATCTTCGGGTGCGCAACAACAAGTCCGACAACAGCGCCGAGGATCATACCGGCGAACATAAAGGTTGTCATAAAGTCACGCGGCTGCATCAGAAGCCACATCGGAAGGACAGCGGCAAGAAAGATGTAGGCAAATACCAGATAAGTCCAGGTTGCTTTGCTTGTTACAAGCGGTACATTCATGCCGATTGCAAAAGCTGCAACGGTGCATGCAAGGCCGAGTACCATTTCTTTCCAGCCTTTCCACTGCAGTTTTTTCTGGAGCAGTCCGAAGACAACAGCAAAAGCGATAAACAGCAGGGAGATGCTTCCGGCAGCGCCGTTTACAGTTGCCTGGGCAGAAAGCTTTGTGACGCCGTCAACCGTTTCGTAAGCATTAAATGTTCCGGCAACCATATCGGCAAAGGCGGCGATAACGATCAGTGTAAAGAGCCAGCAGAAGAGAAGAAACAGTTTTTTTCCTGTTTTGCCGATGTATTTCTCAATGAGAAGTCCCATGGATTTTCCTTCGTTTTTGACACTCGCATACAGCGCACCGAAATCGGTAACAGCACCAAAGAAGATACCGCCGATCAGGATCCATAAAAGGACGGGAACCCATCCAAAGACAGCGGCCTGAATGGCACCGGTGACAGGGCCTGCACCTGCGATTGAAGAAAACTGATGGGCGAATACGGTCCATCCATCGGTAGGGACGTAATCCTGACCGTCATTTTTTGCAACGGCAGGTGTTTTTGCTTTGGGATCGATGCCCCATTTCTTTGCCAGCCAGCTTCCGTAGAAGGTATAACCTGCTATCAGACATACGGCGGCGATCAGTACAATAACCAACGTGTTCATAATAAAATTCCTCCTCGTTCAAAAATGATATTTCCAGTTTACATGGATTTCAAATGGAAAAAGAAAAGGGAAAAGGCAATTGTGTTGGTATGCTTGGAAACAAAAAAAGCTTCGTCTCCCTGACTTATGCAAGAAGACGAAGCTTTCAAAAAACGCTCCGCGTTACCACTTCTAATTATCGGCTGTTTCTTTTGGTCGATCACTCAGACAAGATCCCCGAAACCATTTGATACACTTTCCGGTGAATCTCTTCTCTGCTAACGGTGAGAGGCCGGTCCGGACTACTTTCCATTTCTGGTTTCGTCTGTACAGCTCACAGGGGATTGTTCTTTGGGATACCTGCCATCTCGCACCAGCCGATGGTTCTCTGCAAAGGCTCACCCGAAAAATGTTGTCCTGCTCATTGCTTTTTTCTGATCCCTTTTTTCTTTTGAACACTTTGCATTATAGTCTCATTTTTCGGTTTGTCAAGCAATTTTAAAAAAAATATCCTGTTTTTTCCCTGAAAATAGTAAAAATCTATTTCTTGACACAGAAAACCAAAATTTTTATAATAGAAGAAAAAGCGCAGAACCAGAAGGCTTCTGCGGAAAGGTGGTATTTTTGTATGGGGTATTATGACAAAGAACGTGTAAGGGGATTTTTGCACAATCAGGACGGTATTATTGTGAATGATTTCGGAGAAGAGGTGATTCTCCGCGGCTGGGGCATGGGAAACTGGGATAATCCGGAAGGATTTATGCTCGGCACCCAGAGCGGCTTTGGACTGTTCGAGCCTGGAAAATATGCGCCGATGGGACGCATGGACCGTGGAAGAAGTATGGACCAGATTCTACGGGAGACCTGCGGAACGAAATATGCGGAGGAGTTCTGGAAACGCTGGAGACGGCTGTATCTGACGGAGGAGGATATTGCACTTCTCTCCAGACGCGGTTACAATTCCGTGCGTCTGCCGATCCGCGCAGGAAGCTTTCTGTATGAGGAGCCGGGGATTACGTATAATGAAGATTCCTTTGCCATGCTGAATGATGTTCTCGACTGGTGTGAGACGTATCAGGTTTATGCTGTCGTAGATTTCCATGCGGCAACGGCAGGCCAGTCCGGAATTCCGTGTGATGACGGCGTGGACAATGGACAGCATCTGTATGACGATGAAGAATCGATGGAGCGGATGTTTCTTCTGATGGAAGAGTTTATGAGAAGATACAAAGACCGCTGGATCATCGGCGCATATGACTGTATCAACGAGCCGATCTCCATGACGCCGCGCCGCGAGGAGCTGACACCGAAGCTGGTCTATTTTTACGAGGAAATGATCCGCCGCTGCAGAAAGATCGACCAGAAACACTTATTTTTGCTGAATGGTACACAGTTTTCCTCTCTTACATATTTCTTTGATCATGAGTTTGACCCGGAATACCACAACTGGGGCATCAGTCTTCATGCGTATGAGATGGTTGTTCCGGAGGTAGCTTCTCTTGCCAGCGTTCTCCGTATCTGCCGGGAACAGAAGATCTGCCTGTGGATGGGCGAGACAGGAGGAAGAAATGAGCACGCATGGCAGACAACGATGTATGAGATTCTTGCCGAGTACCACGCCGGTTATAATCTGTGGTGCTGGAAAACAGTAGAGGGAGCAGGATGTGCTTCGATTCTGAACTTTAATGTTCCGGATGAATGGCATCTGATTACCGATTATGCAATTAATGGAGCTGCAAAACCGTCCTACGAGCATGCGCAGGCCATCTGGGACAGCTACCTGGAATGCCTGGCGGTCGATAAATGCAAAGAAAATACGCAGTATCATCCTTATCTGCTTCGAGAGGGCAATTTTGAGATCCCGGCGATCGGCTACAACGCGCTGCCGATGGATTCACACCGTGGTCTTAGTGATCTTCCGAATGCTGCAGGATATCGTCTGTATGACCGGTTTGAATTGGTTTATGAAAAAGGATATCATCCTGAACCGGCCGGGTTTGCCGCACCGGGTCCGATCAAACATCCGAGAGATCATGTACAGCTTCAGCTGGGAGCAGGAGAGTATGCTTCCTATACAATCCGTGAAAAAGAAACCTATACGGTTTCTGTAACTTACTGTGCAGACAAAGAGGTGAAGGTACAGGCAGCTATTCAGGGAGAGACTCTTTTTGAAGGGGGAATGCCTCCTGCCGGTGAGAAAGTAACTTCGGATGTTCATCCATATTTTGCATATGAAACAGCACCGAACACACTCGAACGGTTCACACTCGGTACCGTTACAGGAGAAGGCATTCTGAAAATAGAGGTTCTGGACGGATGTGCACGGTTCGGACAGATTGTGATTCGGAAAAGTGAAAAATAGCAGAACATAACGTTTCTTTATGAGGAATAAATAACAGATCTATCTGCCCGCAGGAATCAAAAAAATCCGACGGGCAGATTTTTTTGATTTTTTTCAGTTTTCCATTGACAATTGCATCACTGGTGCTATAATAAAAACAAACATATGAATAAATGTTCATATGAACAGTGAAAATGAAAAAGGAGATCAAAAGCGATGAAGAAAACGTATAAGATCGATGTTGACTGCGCAAACTGTGCAAACAAAATGGAAGAGGCTGCAAAAAACACAGCAGGTGTAAAGGATGCTACCGTAAACTTTATGATGCTCAAAATGATCGTTGAGTTCGAAGACGGACAGGATCCAAAGAGCGTTATGCAGGATGTTCTGAAAAACTGCAAAAAAGTTGAGGATGACTGCGAGATCTTCCTCTAAAATAAAAAACTTTCATCGGCGGATGGAAGAAAAAGCTGGAGCAGAATAGATTCTAAAACCTGTCTGCGGTTCAGCTCGAGAAAAATCCAGTATTTTCTCTCTGGAGCAGCGGATTTGGATCTGTAAATCTCTGGGATGAAATGCTGGATTTTTTCATCCGGCGGTAAGAACAAAGGAGGCATATGTATGAATAAGAAACAGAAAAAGGTTCTCATCCGCGTCATCGTTGCATCGGTTCTTCTGATTCTCTGCGCGGTACTGCCGACAACCGGCTATGTGCGATTTGCAACCTTTATGGTTCCTTATCTGGTCATCGGATACGATATCCTGAAAAAGGCCTGGAAGGGAATCCTGAACAAACAGGTATTTGATGAAAACTTTCTGATGGCTGTTGCAACGGTCGGTGCCATTCTGCTTGGCGAGTATCCGGAGGGCGTAGCCGTTATGCTGTTTTACCAGATCGGCGAACTGTTCCAGAGCTATGCTGTCGGAAAGAGCCGCCGGAACATCAGCGAACTGATGGATATCCGCCCGGATTATGCAAATATCGAGGTAGACGGAAAACTCGAGCAGGTTGATCCGGATGAAGTTGAGGTTGGCACAATCATCGTTGTACAGCCTGGTGAAAAGATTCCGATCGATGGTGTGATCGAAGAAGGAAACACCACACTGAATACCAGTGCCCTGACCGGAGAGAGTGTTCCGCGTGACGCCCGGGAGGGAGACGAAGTCATCAGCGGATGTATCAATATGTCCGGTCTGATTAAAGTAAAAACAACGAAAGAGTTTGGAGAGTCCACCGTATCCAAAATTCTGGACCTTGTGGAAAACTCCAGCTCCAAGAAATCAAGATCCGAGAACTTTATTTCCAAATTTGCGAAATACTATACACCGGCCGTCTGCTACGGTGCGCTGGCGCTGGCAATCCTGCCGCCGCTGGTACGGATGCTGTTTTTAAGTGCCGCTCCTGAGTGGAGCGTATGGATTTACCGTGCGCTGACCTTCCTGGTTATCAGCTGCCCTTGTGCACTGGTCATCAGTATTCCGCTCAGCTTCTTCGCCGGTATCGGCGGCGCAAGCCATGAAGGTGTCCTGGTGAAAGGTTCCAACTATCTGGAAACACTTTCCCAGACCAAATACGTTGTATTCGATAAAACCGGTACCATGACACAGGGTGTCTTTGAAGTAGCCGGTATTCACCACAATACGATCAGTCAGGAAGATGTTCTGGAATACGCAGCACTTGCTGAGTGTGCTTCGAGCCATCCGATCAGCAAGAGTCTGCAGAGAGCATATGGAAAACTGATCGACCGAAGCCGTGTCACGGACATCGAAGAGATCAGCGGAAACGGTGTAACAGCAAAGGTAGACGGTAAAAATGTCGCTGCCGGAAATGCAAAACTGATGGAGCGCCTTGGCGTTGATTATATCGACTGCCACAGCGTCGGCACCATCGTCCATGTTGCTGTAGACGGCAAGTATGCCGGACATATCCTGATCTGTGATATGATCAAACCGCATGCGAAAGAAGCGATTCAGGCGCTGCGGAAATCCGGTATTAAAAAGACGATTATGCTGACCGGAGACTCCAGGCGGATAGCCGATCAGGTAGCTGCAGATCTTGGAATTGATGAAGTTTACAGCGAACTGCTTCCTGGTGACAAAGTAAGTAAAGTGGAAGAGCTGCTTGCCGCAAAGACAGAAAAAGAAAAACTTGCTTTCGTAGGTGACGGCATCAACGATGCACCGGTACTGTCCCGTGCCGATATCGGTATTGCGATGGGAGCACTTGGTTCCGACGCAGCAATTGAAGCAGCTGATATCGTTCTGATGGACGACGATCCGCTCAAGATTTCCAAAGCAATTCACATTTCCAGAAAATGTATTCACATTGTTTATGAGAATATTTATTTTGCAATTGGTATCAAAGTATTGTTCCTGCTTCTGGGAGCCATCGGTATCGCTAACATGTGGATGGCAATTTTCGCAGATGTCGGAGTTATGATTCTGGCGGTTCTGAATGCAATTCGTGCTCTGTTTGTGAAAAATCTATAGAAAGGCGAGGACACAAAATGGCAAAAATCAATCCGGATGAAGCTGATCTGTGCTGTGACTCCTGTGAGGTTCATGAAAATCTGGTAAAGATTGTCAATGAGACCATGCCGGATGAAACAGAGCTTTACGATCTGGCAGAGCTTTTCAAGGTATTTGGTGATTCCACGCGGATCCAGATCCTGTTTGTCCTGTTTGAGGCAGAGGTATGCGTCTGCGACCTGGCAGAAGCACTGCACATGACACAGTCCGCAATTTCCCACCAGCTTCGCATTCTGAAGCAGAATAAGCTGGTAAAGAGCAGACGAGAAGGAAAATCGGTGTTCTACTCTCTTGCAGATGGTCATGTACGGACAATCATCGCACAGGGACAGGAGCATATTGAAGAGGATTAAAAAAAGTATAAGATAGCAGAAACGTCCCGCAGATGAGAAATTTCATTTGCGGGACGTTTCTGCTTTTCACATTCATTCTTTATTTGGTAAACCATGCTTCCCGAACATGCTGTTTTAGAAGGTTCCGTGCATTTTGGAAGCTGTTTTTTTTACTTTGTTTACATAACCGAATTATGTAAAGTATTTCTTGAATTTCATGATTTATACTCCTCGGAGTAATACGGAATGCAGAGATACATACCGTCCGTGATCTGGTTGGAACTCAGGTGATTGATCTCACGGACCTCGGCAATGTAACTGGAAATATCGGAGTATTCTTCTGTACGGTATTCTTTGGCGATGTCCCACAGTGTATCGCCGGAAGAAACGCGGATACTGGTGTAGTATTTGTAGGTTGGAGCTTTCGGCTCACTGTCTGCCTGCGTATTCTGCGGCGTGAAGTGGAAGATTAAAAGAAATGTGACGGCAACCAGAGACAGGAGAGCGGCGGCTGCGCGGATCTGCAGTTTTCTTCTCTGGATTTTTCGTCTTTCTCTCAGTGATTTTCTTTTCTTTGCATTGGTACTCATGTAAAATTCCCCCTTGATTTGTGATAGAAGAGTAGTTGTGCTACGTGAACATTTGTTCTTTCGAATATATGTTCATTATAATAAAAGAACGTATGTTTGTCAATACGAAATACGAACAAATTTTCGAAACTTTTATTTGCGTTCCGGTGGGATTTATGGTAAAATTTATTTGGTATATTTTAAGCAAATATCGTATAGAAAGAGGGGACTACCCTAATTCATATAAAAAACGAAACGACAGGAGGAACATACGATGGCTGGAGACAAAAATAAACTGACAGAGAAACAGAGACAGATTCTCGAATATTTAAAACAGGAAATTTTGCAGAGAGGATTCCCGCCGTCTGTGCGTGAGATCTGCGAAGCGGTTTCCCTTCGTTCTACATCCTCGGTACATGCACATCTGGAAACACTGGAGCGGAAAGGCTATATCAAACGAGATGCAACAAAACCGAGAGCCATTGAAATCTGCGATGAAGGATTCCATACCGGCCGCCTTGGTGCAATCCAGGGAATTGCATCGGAAGACACCGCATCCCAGAGTGAGGTTGCACAGATTCCGCTGATCGGCAAAGTAGCTGCCGGAGAACCGATTCTTGCGGTAGAGAATATTGAAGGATATTTCCCGATGCCGGTAGACCGTCTGCCAAACGCAGAAACGTTCCTTTTAAAGGTACAGGGCGAAAGCATGGTAAATGCAGGTATTTTAGACGGTGACCTTGTTCTTGTGGAACAACAGGCAACTGCGGAAAATGGAGAAAAAATTGTCGCTCTGGTCAATGATTCCGCTACAGTAAAAACATTCTACAAGGAAGACGGTTATTTCCGCCTGCAGCCGGAAAACGATGAGATGGATCCGATCCTTGTGAATGATCTGCAGATCGTAGGAAAGGTAATCGGAGTATTAAGATTTTTATCCTGAAAAATAAAAGAAGAAAATAAAAAATGTTGTGAAAAAACGAACAAGAAATCGGCCTGTAAAATTCGGCGGTTTCAGAGGAAAAACCGGTGATTTCTGAAAGTAACTCTTCAACTATTCGAAAAACCTGCGTTTCCCGAATAGTTATATAGAAGAAATACTTCTTTCATTTTCCCGGTTTTCTGTTTAGAAAGGCTCATTTGCAGTTATGAAATCAAAAATTACGTATCACGAACAAACCGATATGGAAAATACACTGAAGCTCCGCGAGGTTCTGAAGACGCTTCCCTCTTTTACTTCCGAATTTTTCCGCGGCATCAGCACAACGACATCGACCAGCACACGGATCAAATATGCATATGACCTTCGGATCTTTTTTCAGTATCTGCAGAAAGAAAATCCGGAACTTGCCAAAATTCCCATGGATCAGATGTCCGTTGATGTGCTTGACCAGGTCACTGCACTTGATCTTGAGGAATACACAGAATATTTAAAGGCTTATATCGGTTCCCAGGAATCTTATACCACCAACGGGGAAAAAGGCCTGAAACGAAAATTGTCGGCACTTCGGACGTTCTATTCCTATTATTTCAAAAAGGAACTGATTGAGACAAATCCTACGCTGCTTATCGATATGCCGAAGCTCCATGAAAAAGAAATTATCCGTCTGGAGCCAAATGAGGTTGCGGAGCTTCTCGATTTTATTGAATCCTGCGGCGACGGGCTGAGCAATCATCAGCGGGCCTACTATGAAAAAACAAAGGAACGTGATTTTGCAATCATTACTCTTCTGCTTGGCACGGGAATCCGTGTGTCGGAATGTGTCGGGTTAGATATTGAGGATGTCGATTTTAAAAACAATGGCATCAAAGTGCTTCGAAAAGGTGGAAATGAAATGTTTGTCTACTTTGGAGATGAAGTTGCCGAGGCACTGAAAAAGTATATCGAAGTCCGCGCAGGTATTACGCCTGTGGCAGGACACGAACACGCACTCTTCTATTCAGCGCAGAGAAAACGGATCAACGTCAAGACGGTGGAAAATCTGGTGAAGAAATATGCGTCCCAGGTGACGACAACGAAGAAAATTACGCCGCATAAACTGCGTAGTACGTACGGTACGACGCTGTATCAGGAAACAGGCGATATTTATCTTGTTGCGGATGTCCTCGGCCATAAGGATGTCAATACGACGAAGAAACATTATGCTGCCATGGACGATGCAAGGCGCCGTCAGGCTGCCACAGCGGTACGGCTGCGGGAGTCCATGCCGGAGCATGAGGAATAAAAATATATCAGAAACCCAAAGAGGAATCAACAGGGATTATATCCCATTCGTTGATTCCTCTTTTTTATGGAGACGACTTCTCTCCTGCTTTTTTTAAGTTACTCCGCCTTAATTGCCCAGCGCATTTTCGTTGAACTTGCACGGCTGTTGCGGATGCATTCTTCTTTGGAAGGACGAATGACTTCTTTTGAATATTCGGAATAAATACCGATCTGATACAGTCCCTTCATGGACTTTTTCACAAGCCGGTCTTCGCCGGAATGGAACGTCAGAATTGCCGCTCTGCCGCCCGGAGCAAGAGCATCCGGAAGTTTTTCCATGAATGCTTCCAGAACCTCATATTCGTTGTTTACATCGATCCGCAGTGCCTGGAAGGTGCGGGCGCAGGATTTTTTGATGGCTTCTTTTTTCTCGTCTTTCGGAAGAAAATCCAGTGCTTCAGCGATCAGATCACGCAGTGCAAACGTAGTGTCAATTTTCTTTCCTTTCCGAAGTGCCCGCGTAACAGCCTGGGAAATTTCTTTTGCATACGGTTCATCGGCGTTTTCAATGAGCATGCCTTCCAGTTCATCGCGTGCAACCGTGCGCAGACGCTCGGCCGCGGAAATTCCTGCCTCCGGATTCAGGCGAAGATCCAGCGGTCCATCATATTTGTAGGAAAAGCCGCGCTCCGGATTATCAATCTGCATGGAGGAAACACCAAGATCCGCCAGAATGAAGTCAAAGGGGCCGTATTCGGCAGCAACCTGATCAATATTGGCAAAATTCTGATGAAGAATCGTTAAAATCTCAGGGCCGTACCCCTGCGCGGCCAGTCGTTCTTTTGTTTTTGCCATCTCGATCGGATCGACATCCAGCGCACAGAGATGCCCTTTTCCCTGCAGGCATGCAAGCATACGGGAACTGTGGCCGCCGTATCCGAGTGTTGCATCAAGTCCGTTCTGTCCCGGCTCGATCTTGAGAAAATCGAGGATTTCATCTACGAGAATCGGGATATGCATGCCGGCCGGTGTGCTTCCCTTTTGGATCACATGCTCAATGGTCCCCTGATATTTCTCCGGATTCAGTTCTTTGTATTTCTCATTGTAATTCCGCGGATGTGTGCCTTTGTAGCGGACGCGGCGTTTGTGTTCTTTCTGTTCTTCCATAAAATGTTCTCCTTATACTTCAAATATATTTAATCGAACATGTGCGTTCGAATATTTTCCAGATCAATTGGTTCTCCTGTCATCGGCTGCAGAAAGTGCAGTTTCCAGGCATGGAGCGCGGCACGGGTACCGCCGTCGCGGACTCCGTAGAGCGGATCTCCGAAAAGTGGATGTCCAATAGATGCCATGTGAAGGCGGATCTGATGCGTGCGGCCGGTTTCCAGACGGCAGCACACGACGGCCCAGAAAGGATCCTGAAGGACAGCCTCGTAGTGTGTAGTAGCCCACAGGCCGTTCCCTTCTTTACAGATACGCATTTTAGTGATACGTTTCCCAGACGGATCGAAAGAATCAGGGTCATCTCCTGGAATTTGCTCCATGGAAAGACGAATGGTTTCTTTTTGCGTTTCTTCGGAAAAGGGATGGTGTACCAGAGCCAGGTATTCTTTTTTCAGCGCGCCGCTCTCCCGCTGCCGGGACAGTCTGGCAGCAGCCAGCTGATTCTTTGCAAATAGTACCAGACCCGATGTATCTTTGTCAAGACGGCCGATGCAGCGGAGTTCAGAAGGCGCTGTCGGTGTTTTTAACAGGGATGCGGCAGCATGTGTCAGGGAATCGGAATAATGGCCGTGGGAAGCGTGGCAGACCATACCGGATGGCTTGTCTGCGACACAGAGATCACTGTCCTCATAGAGAATCCGTACGCCGGCAGAATCACCTGATACCGGCAGAACCTGATCTTCGGAAAGGTGGGGACACTTCTGCTCATATCGAAAAGTGATCGTATCTCCAGTCTGGACGACTGCATTTGTGCGGCAGGAAACACCGTTTTTCTGAATTCCATCCGGAATATATTTGGCATGGCGGATTTCACGTGGTGTCAGGTGCAGAAAACGTTTTAGAATTGTTTCCACCGACAGTCCCCCCTGTTCCGGAAGGACAAAGTGACACAGCTGCTGATAGTCAAATTGCGGCATAAAAGATTTTCTCCTCTTCACAAGTTCACATAATCATTTTATGTAAACTGTATAAATACAAACAATTCAGCACGATGATGGTACACTATCTCTAGACAAAAACAGGTTTCACAGATCCTCTAAGATCACCGTAAACGGCCCATCATTCACCAGTGATACTTCCATCTCAGCCCCGAACACTCCCGTTTCGACAACAGGAACCTGTTCCCGTGCTTTCGCGACCATATATTCATACAGTTCTTCTGCTCTGTGCGGCTCGCCTGCTTCCGTGAAGCTTGGACGGTTTCCCTTTTTACAGTTGGCATACAGGGTAAACTGTGAAACCATCAGAAGCTGTCCATCCACATCTGCCAGGGACTTGTTCGTCTTTCCATTTTCATCTTCAAAAATACGCAGTCCCAGCAGTTTTTTCATATACTTGTCTGCTGTTGCTTCATCGTCCCCCTGGCCGACACCGATCAGAACCAGAAAACCTTTCTGAATCGATCCGACAACCTTCTCTTCCACCGAAACACTTGCTCTTTTTACACGCTGTATAACAATTCTCATCTTTAAAATCCTTTCATAAAATGACCCTCCTCTTATTTTTAAGAGGAGGGTCGTTTCTCCTATGTTCTGTTTTGATCAGGTGCTGAAAATCTTGCGGATTCCCGCTTCTTTAACTTCAATTGCCTGTTTGATCATATCTACGGTTCCATCGATACCGAATACACTGCTGTTCAGGCACAGGTCGTAGCTGTCTACCTCGCCCCAGCGTTTGCTGGTGTAGTAATTGTAGTAGCTTGCACGCTGTTTGTCGATCTTTGTGATCTTGTCTTTTGCTTTTGCATCGGAAAGATCATACAGCTTTGCGATACGGCGGATGCGATCCTGCATATCTGCTTTAATAAAGATGCTCAGCACGTTCGGATTTTCCTCCAGTGCATAATCTGCACAGCGGCCTACGATGACACACGGACCGTCCTGCGAAATCTTCTTGATGGCATCAAACTGTGCCAGAAATACCTTCTGGTTCAGCGGCATATCCATCATGGTAGATCCATAGCCGAAGGAGTAACTGTCCATAACCAGAGAGTATAAAAAGCTGTTGGTTGGTTTTTCATCGTGGTTTTCGAACAATTCCTGGCATAATCCGCTGTCCTTTGCTGCTCTCTCCAGCAGCTCTTTGTCATAGTACTTAATTCCCAGGTCATCCGCTAAAATCTTACCAATGGAATGTCCGGCGCTTCCGTACTGACGTCCAATCGTTATGATAGTTTTCATATAATCCGCTCCTTTCCATTCCGTCACAATAATCTGCTTTCACAGATGTAGTAACTCGCGTTTTTTCGTTACATCCAGTATACTACAGAATTCACAGAAAGTACAGAACATTTTGATAAAACTTATACAAATTAACTATATACTTTTTAAAATATCATTCTTTTTAAGCGGTTTCAGACATTTTTTCGAAACTGCAGCAACAGATTGGAAAAATATTCCGGAATCGGCGCCTCAAACTCCATATAGGCACCGGTCCGTGGATGGATAAATCCAAGTACCATCGCATGCAGCGTCTGTCCCTGCAGGTTTTTCACCGGGCATTTCTTCGGGCCATAAACCGCATCGCCAAGCAGCGGATGCCCGATACTTGCCATATGGACACGGATCTGATGCGTCCGGCCGGTTTCCAGCTGGCATTCAATATACGTATAATTTCCAAAGCGTTCCAGCACACGGTAATGTGTGACCGCCGGTTTTCCGTTCCGTTCATTAATCGCCATCTTTTTCCGGTCTGTCGGATGGCGGCCGATTGCACCGCGCACGGTTCCCTCGTCCTCTTTCAGATTCCCATGGACAATTGCCCGGTACTTTCGGGTAATGGAATGTACAGAGAGCTGTTCTGCGAGGCTCTGGTGGGCGAAATCGCTCTTACAGATAACCAGGGCACCCGTTGTGTCCATATCGATTCTGTGGACGATTCCGGGGCGCAGAACGCCGTTGATGCCGGAGAGATTTCCGCGGCAGTGATACAGAACCGCATTGACCAGTGTTCCGCTGCTGTGGCCTGCCGCCGGATGTACGACCATCCCCTTGGGCTTATTGACGACCAGAAGATCATCATCCTCGTACAGAATATCAAGCGGAATGTTTTCTGGCTCCACGTTCAGTTCTTCCGGTTCCGGCAGAAGCACCAGAACGGCATCACCGGCGGCAACCTTACTGCTTGCTTTCTGCGTTTTTCCGTTGATCGAAACCTTTCCGTCTTTTAAAAGCTTCTGCAGAAAAGAACGGGAACAGTCCGAAAAAGATGCGGCCAGGCACTGATCAATCCGTTTTCCGTCAAAATCCGGTGTAACTTCCAAAATCCGTTCTTCTTCAGCCATCGGACTCCTCCTTTTTGGCGTTTTTATGCAGAAATGCGAAGTCTTCGTCCTTGTAGTACAACAGATACAGCAGTAAAAAGACAGCGACCGATACGGTGACATAAATATCAGCTACGTTAAAAACCGGAAAGTTGATCAGCGAAACGTAGATGAAATCAACGACATAGTGATTCAGAAAACGATCGTAAAAATTTCCGACCGCACCAGCCGTCAGAACAGTCAGCACGGCAAAAAGCGGTAAAAAGCGGCGTGTCTTTGGAAGCTTGTAAAAGACGATCACCATGACGATCAGAAACAATACCGTCATCATAGCAAACAGCCAGTACTGATCCTGCAGAAGTCCGAATGCCATACCGCGGTTTTCCAGATAAAACAGCTCCAAAACCCCTGGAATGAGCTCGATCGACGGCTGGTCCTTCAGATACTGCACTGCCAGTGATTTTGTATACTGATCTGCTGCAAGCAGAAGGACAATCGCTGCCGCGCAAACCAGATAAACGGCCAGCGGAGAAAGTTTTTTACTCTTCATCGATCAGATCTCCATTAATAGAATTGATAGCTTCCAGCATTTCTTCATCTGTAACCGTGCGGTCCACCACAGCATGGCCGACAGACTCCAGAAGGATGAATTTGATCGTACCCTGTTCCATTTTCTTGTCCGATTTTGTTGCAGCCAGAATATCTTCCGATTTCAGGCCGTCCACGGTGATTGGCAGATAGAAACCGACGTTCATATCACGAATCTCGTAAAACTCTTCATCGGAGAGATAACTTCTCTTGTAGGAAATATAGGCAGCAGCAACGGTTCCAAGTGCAACGCACTGGCCATGGAGCAGTTCGAAGTTTTTGAGCTTTTCAATGGCATGACCGATCGTATGGCCAAGATTTAAAACGGCACGCTCTCCCTGTTCTGTTGGGTCATTTTCTACAACCTGGCGTTTGATATCGCAGCATTTCTGGATCATTTTCGTTAATACCGGCTCAATCCGCTCTTCGATCTCAGACATGTGATTGATGGTCCAGATGTAGAATTTTTCATCGCGGATCAGACCTGTTTTCAGGACTTCTCCCATACCGCAGGCAAACTGTTCTCCGTTCAGGGATTTTAAGGTTGCCATATTCATATAGACAAGACGTGGATGATGGAATGCACCGACCATATTTTTGTACTGGTCGAAATCGACGCCCGTTTTTCCTCCAACGCTGGAATCTACCTGTGCAAGCAGTGTCGTCGGAAGCTGGATGAAATCAATGCCGCGCAGATACGTTGCCGCCGCATAGCCGGTCAGATCCCCAACGACACCGCCGCCGAGTGCGAATAAAATGTCTTTTCTCTCAAAGTGGTTTTCAATCAGATGCGTGTACAGATCTTTGACGGTATCCAGATTTTTGCTTGCTTCACCAGCCGGGAAAACAAATGCGGTTACGGTCTCAAACAGCGGGGACAGTACATTTTTTACCTCTTCCAGATACAGTTCTGAAACCGTGCTGTCTGTGACAATGCAGGCCTTTTTTGCAGGGAGTTTTAAGTTCTCCACACAGCCGGCGAGGCGTTCGTAGCTGCCGTCCCAGACAATTTCATAAGAAAATTCAGTAGATGTGCCTTCTCTTTTAACGGTAAGTGTTTTCATAAATTATGCCTCCTGTATGTTCTTTCATGAAAAAAGCATCAGAATCCTGCATCTGATGCTTTTCCTTTGTTACTAAGCAAATCAATAATTGATCCAGTGGATCCATTTTAATTTACTGCAAAGATAATTTTCTTTAATAATCGGTACGGATATTTGGAAGATCAAAAGCTCCGCTTAAGATATCCTGGATGTCACCGGAAATTTCTACGCTGGACGGTGTCAGGATGAAAATATAGCTGGAAACTTTCTGCAGACTTCCGCTCATGCAGTAGCATGCACCACAGCAGAAATCAATGATTCTCTGGGCAATATCCACATCAATGCCTTCTAAGTTAAGGACAACGGTACATCCGGCCAGAAGCGTATCCGCGATTTCACGGGTATCCTCCATGGAAGCCGGTTTGATGACGCATACTTCCATATTTAATGCACCTGCTTTCTTTCTCATTGGAGTAACTTTCGAGGAAACCGGAGCAGCTGGCTTTGGAGCTCGTGCAGCAGCAGCCTGGCTTGAAGCGGTGGTCTTTGGCGCCGGCTGTTTACGCGGTGCAGTGTGAACCGGTTTCGCCTGCGGCTCTTCCTCTTCGTCCTCATCCTCGTTCTCCAGTTTACGGAAGAAACGTTTCTTTGGTTTTTCTTCTATATCATCGTCTTCTTCATCGAAGAAGCTATCCGAATCAGCATCCTCTTCCTCGTAATCGTCGTTCAGCCGGATGGCATCCAGAAATTTGTCTAAAACACTCATTCTTATACTCTCCTATTTTTAGTCCTGTGGCATTTGGCCAGACAGCCGTGCAGAATGCGCGGGGTCACTCTTCTTGGAAAGGCTTCCTGTTATCTTTTACTGTAATCCCGTTCGCCAAAGACTCCGGTTCCAACCCGTACTAAAGTGGCGCCTTCTTCTACTGCTACTTCGTAATCGCCGGTCATGCCCATGCTCAAAATGGCCATACGTACATTATTAATGTTTTTGGCGGCAATGTCAACACTTAATTCCTTTAATTTGCGAAAAACCGGACGATTTTCTTCTGGATCTTCCACATACGGTGCAATGGTCATAAGTCCCTCCACATGAATTGCCGGAAGTTTTGCGATTTCTTCAATCAATGGAAGGGTTTCCTCTACGGAGACACCAAACTTGCTTTCCTCGCCGGCAACGTTTACCTCGATCAGGATCGGGATTTCGCAGTTGTGCTTTACCGCTTCCTCACTGATCGTTTTTGCCAGACGAAGAGAATCGACAGAATGAATCAGGGCAACTTTTCCTGCAATGTATTTTACTTTATTCCGCTGCAGATGACCGATCATGTGCCAGTGGATATCCTTTGGCAGCACTTCCTCTTTTTCTGTCAGCTCCTGCACTTTGTTTTCACCGAAATTGCGTTCGCCAAGATCATAGATTTCGGAAAGCATTTCGACCGGTTTTGTCTTGCTGACCGCAATCAGGGTAACTTCCTCCCGGTTCCGTCCGGCTCTTTTGCAGGCTTCTGTAATTTTCTTCTGGACTTCTTCATAGTTCTCTTTCAGCATATCTTTCTAACCTCCAGTATTTAATGCACAATATCTTCTTCACTGACGGTGGATGCATTTTCCACAATATAATCATACTGCGAAATGCCGTATTGCGTTTGTTTTTTTATGATAGAATACTCCGCATTCTGATCGACGATCTGAATTTTGCGGAATACAGCATATCCTTTGTTGATGCAGTAAACACCCTGCAGCGGAACCGTTTCTCCAATCTGATACGTTGTGGCGGAATCCTGTGCACGAAGTATATCTCCATCATTAAAAGCGGCCATGTCGACGTAATATTCGACCGGATTATCATTTTCATCATTGACCTGCTCATAGATCGTGGCGTTTACAAATTCTGTCACCGGCTGTCCGTTATCATCCAGCATGACATTTCCTTTTTTATCGGTCTTTTCCCGCAGGAAACCGGAAGAATTGCTGTCTCCGCCCTGTACGAGCATCTGCGCCGGGATTTTATAGAAATCTTTTTCCGTGATGGCAGTATTTGGAATTTTCAGTCCGCTTCCAGTGTTTGTGACCAGCTCTATTGAAAGAAAACGGTCTTCCGCATAACGGATCATCCCGCTTGTAAACGAAATGACAGCATAGTTCTGATCGTTAATGGACTTTAGATTCAGCGTTCCCGTCTGTGTTTTTCCGTCTTTCAGAAATTTAACTTTTATCGTACTGAAATTGGAAAGTGTAACGACCTGCTTATTCGTCACCGGAACGGCAATTTCCCACTGCTCATCTGTCACCAGACGGTATACTGCATTTCCAGGCTCCGTCTGCGCGCCGGAATCAAAGGAAACCACAGAGGCTTTCGTAGAGAAAAGCTCCGGCGTAAGGCTGTCCTCCGTATAGCTTTCATATCCATCACTGCCGTAGACGACAACACCGTCCTGATCTGCATAAAATATCGTCTGTGATGAGGAATCTCCGTTTTCAGCGGCAGCGGCAAGCAGCTTTGCGGAAAGTTCTGTTTTCAGCTGATAAATGCTGGAAAAGGAACTGGAATCATAATCAGAAGAAAAACGTGCGAGCGAGGAACGAAGCGACGTTCTCGTTGCCGCATCTGCCGCAATACCAGAGGTATCGGCATTTTCTGTTGCGGAAATCCCATAAACAGCGCTTCCGCGGCTGATTTTCGATGCATTTGGGGTATAGAACTGAACATATCCGCTGCCGGAGGAAAGCTGCACGCTCTCTGTCCGCATGGCGAATGCGGTATAGGTATCATTCCGGGATAAAGTTCCCTGCACAACCTGAAAAGATTTGATATGATCGGCGGTCAGGTAAAAGAAAAGTGAAACTGCCATATAGAAAAAAAGGGCTCCAAAGATGATATTTCCAATATTCAACGCCGGAAAAGGGAAACGGATTCTCGAATGCCGGCGGCTGTTCTTTTTCTGCTTAGACAAAATGTATGCTCCTTTTATTGTTTAATCCATGCGCTAAAAGGACGGTGCCGTAAGCGCCGTCCTTTGGTTTTGTCGCTATGCAATTATTATAATACAGTTTCGGTTACAGTGCAACGATAATCTTATCCTGCATGCCTTCCGGAAGCTCTTCCTTATCCATGGAGACACTTAATACGAAGGTAATGTTATACTGCTTGCCAATGCCTTCCAGCTGTTCAACACAATCTGTGATGTCCTCTCCTTCCAGTTTTGCTACTTTCAGGAAGCTGTCGAGATAAACGCTTGCGAGATCGTGGTCCTGAGAAACGATACCGCAGATAAATCCGATAAATTCATCACTGTTTTTCAGAGGATAGTCGGTTGCGGAAATCAGACGTACTTTGTTGTTTAATTCAAACATGTGCTTTGTGCTCTTGTCAATATACACGATATTTCCGTTTGCGGTTTTTACCTCTGCATTTACTTTGTCTAACAGCTGTTTTGTTTTGCCTTTTCCCTTCTTGCCTACAATTAATTGAACCATAGCAGTTTCCTCCTTAGATTAGAATAAGATATTTTCACCAAAAACCTTTAAGTTCATGGTTTAATTATAGTACAATTCACCAACGTTTTCAATGGTAAAATGAAAAAATTCTGAAAAATCTTCTAATTCGCAGGGAAAGGAGCTCTGTTTTTCTAAACGGATACGACAATCTCCCGGATAGGCAGAAAAAACGCCGTCCGGGGGATTGCAAAAAGATTACGTCAGGAGTTGATATTGGAAAGAAGAGTGTTCATGTCCTCGTACAGTTCCACTTTTGTTGATGCATGAAGAATGACAGAGATAAACGGTTCTCCGTATGCATTCTGGGATACCAGTGCCAGGCAGGAACCGGCCTCATCGGTCGTTCCGGTTTTTCCGCCGAGCACCGTCACATTTTCCGGTGCGTTTTTCTCTCCGGTCAGATATTTGTCCGTGGAGCTTAAATAGATCGTTCCCGCCGTACCGTCCGCATGCGTCATGTTCAGCGTGTAGGAAGACATTGACATCGTATTCTGGAATTCCGTATGCTGATAGGCAGCATACAGCATCAGATAAACATCATATGCAGTAGTGTAATGATTCTCATTGTGAAGACCGTGCGGGTTTGCAAAATGCGTACCGGTCATGGCAAGGGAAGCTGCCTTATCGTTCATCATCTGAACGAAATTCTCTACACTTCCGCCTACCTGGCGGGCAATCGCCATAGCAGCATCGTTGGCAGAATAAATCAACAATGCATGGAAAAGCTGATCCATCGTTACCGTATCGCCCACGGCCAGTCCACTCATCTGGGATCCATCTTCCAGCGCAAGATCCTCTTCTGTGATCGTTACCTGCGTATCCGGCTGGTTGTATTCCATGGCAAGGAGAGCCGTCATGATCTTCGTGATGCTGGCTGGGTAGATCTGATCATACATATTCTGCGCGAACAATACTTTTTTGTGATCCAGATCAAACAGTCCGGCCTTTACCTGTGAAGAAAACGAGATATCATTCAGCGGTACGCTCGTCTCACCGACACAGAGATCGGCAGAGAGCGTTTCAGCCTGAAACCGTTTTTCTGCCGAAAGCGGATCGGAGGCGAGCACCATACTTCGCGCAAACGGCTCTGTAATGTCCATCTGGCGGTCCTGACGGTACAGTTTCACACCGATCAGAACCGCAATAACAGCAACACAGACACCCGCGCCGATGATCAGGCGGTTTAAAATATGTTCGGTTTTTTCCGGAGCAGTCCCGTTTTTCTCCGTTACAGGCAGTTTCTGTTCTTTTTCTGTAGTATTAGTCGTTTCTCCGGTAGATTTCACGCCAGTCCATTTCTCCTCTGTCTAATGATTTGATCAGCATTTCTGCCGTTGCAAGATTGGTGGCAAGCGGAATGCTGTGTACGTCGCAGAGACGGATAATCCGATGGACATCCGGCTCATGCTGTTTCGGCTGTTCCGGATCCCGCAGGAAAATCACAAGATCCAGATCATTCTGTTCAATCTGAGAACCCATCTGCTGAACGCCTCCAACGTGTCCAGCCAGATATTTGCGGACGTTAAGTCCGGTTGCCTCTTCTACCAGACGGCCGGAAGTTCCGGTTGCGTAAAGAGTATGCTTGGCAAGTACCGAGCGGTAGGCGATACACAAGTTCTGAAGCAGCGTTTTTTTTGCATCATGCGCGATCAATCCGATGTTCATTGATGGTTTTCCTCCTTAGTAATTCATAGTTTCTGGTTACAAAATCCCGGTTCTGCAGTCCGACATTCAGGACAAGCCCCATTCCGATGTAAAGTGTTACAAGGGAGGTCAGTCCATAGCTGACGAACGGAAGCGGTGTACCGGTGTTCGGCAGGATTCCGGTTGCAACACTGATATTCAGAAAGCTCTGAAAGGCAATTAGTCCTGCCATACCGCAGCAGATCAACGTTCCTGACAGATCTTTTGCTTTCCGGGAAGTCCGGATGCATTCGACGAGAATCAGGAACAGGAGCAGGATGATTCCGCAGCATCCAAAGAAACCAAGTTCCTCTCCTGCCACTGCAAAAATAAAGTCATTATGGTTCTGGGAAACGAAATTTCCCTTATTTGCGGAAGAAACTTTATTGTTGTTGAGTCCTTTTCCGGTCAGCTTTCCGGAACCGATGGCTGTAATGGAATTCTGCTGCTGGAGACGGCCGTCGGCGTTGTCGGCATCATCGCTTAACCAGTCCTGAATTCGCCCAAGCTGATAACCAATCGTCTTGTCAAGAGCCGCCGGAAGCTGGAAATTCACCTGCGTAATGACAAGCAGAAGCGCAAGTACCAGTGCTGAACCGGAAACCAGAACAACGGCGATAACTTTGTAGCTTAAGCCCGCCACATACATCATAAAGCAGAACAGAACCATGACCGTAATCGTATTTTTCAAATCCGGCTGACGGTAAATCATAACGAGCGGCGGAATCAGAAGCCCGATCGCGGTAAAAATGGTTTTCGCCGTATTCAGATCTTCTTCATGCTTCATCAGAAACATCGCAAAAAACATGATCAGAAAGATTTTTGACAGCTCGGTCGGCTGAAACTGAAAGCTTCCGATCTGAATCCAACGGGTCGCACCAAACGTGTTTTTTGCGGTAGAACCGCCGAGATAAAGAACGCCAAGCATCATCAGATTTCCGATGTAAAGAACCCAGTAAAAATTCAGAAGCCAGCTATAGTCAAGCAAAGAGACAATAATCATGATGACTACGCCCAATACGACTCCGATGGCCTGTTTTTTCTGGTCTGCACTGTCTGCACTTCCGATCAGAAGCACACCAATAATGCTGATGGCAATCAGAAGAATGACCAGCCGGAAATTATAATTTTTCAGCTTATATCGTCTTAACATGATACTCCTCGTTTCTTTTCAATGGTATTTTCGCTGTCAGTATGACAGGGGTTGTTTGTGTAATGGTGACGGAAATTTCATCCGCCTCAACGGTAAGGTATTTTCCTGCAGCAGCAGAAAGATCATTTTTCAGCATCTGAAGCGATGCCGGAGAACAGTTCAGACGTTCTGCCATTAAAAGATTGGACAGACGTTCTTTTGCAACGAGGCCGGAGTGCGGCTTTCTGCCTGAAAATAAACCCATACCAGTTCCCTCCTATCGCCCGAATACGCGGCGGAAAAATCCCTTTTTGCTGTCAAGATCCAAGTAGGGAACACTCTCCCCGAGGATCCTGTGGCTGATATTCGTAAAGGCTTCTCCTGCCTTGGAACCGCTTCCAGCGATCGCTTCGCCCTGGTTGGTGGCGATTACTACCTGCTCATCATCGGGCAGAATGCCGAGCAGCGGAACAGCAAGAATTTCCTGTACATCATCCACCGACATCATTTCACCGCGTTTTACCATATCCGGCCGGATACGATTGATGACAAGAGAGATATCCCTCAGATCCTGCGCCTCCAGAAGGCCGATGATGCGGTCCGCGTCCCGGATGGCCGAAACCTCCGGCGTAGTCACAACAATTGCCTTATTGGCACCGGCAACTGCATTTGCAAATCCCTGCTCAATGCCTGCCGGACAGTCAAGAAGAACAAAATCAAAGCTCTGTTTTAATTCATCGCAGAGTTTTTTCATCTGCTCGGGCGTTACGCTTGTCTTGTCCCTCGTCTGGGCAGACGGGAGAAGGTAGAGCTGCTCGTACCGTTTGTCGCGGATTAGCGCCTGCTTCATCCGGCAGTTGCCCTCCACAACATCCACAAGATTGTAGACAATCCGGTTTTCAAGGCCGAGCACGACATCCAGGTTTCGAAGACCGATGTCGGTATCTACCATCACAACTTTCTTTCCAAGCTGTGCCAGCCCGATTCCGATATTTGCTGCGGTTGTCGTCTTTCCGACGCCGCCTTTTCCTGATGTAATTACAATGACTTCACTCATCTGGAACCTCCTTGTTGAAAACTGTTCTGCATTTTCATGCCGCAGGATGCGTCCAAACCTTTGTTTAAAAACGCATCCTTTCTCTTTTGCAGCTTTCTTCCCAGGCTTCGTTTCTGCCGGAAAAATTCCTTAGTCTGCTCTCACGCTTGCAACACCGTTGGAGTTTGCCTGACCGGACAGAATATCGTCTGAGAGGCCATAGTAATAATCTAAGATATCCTTAGCTACCAACTCTGCGTTCATAGAAGAATATCCAAACGGAATGCGGACGGCAAGAGCAATATCGTCTCTGCTCTCATAGTGAGAGAAGCCGATAAACAGTCCATGGTTTGCACGTGTACGGTCTTCCTGCGCGGTACCGGTTTTTCCGGAAAGCTCTACCGGCCAGGATTCCGGGAAAATGGCCGCATTGGATACGCTGATTACTTTTCGCATGCCTTCGTGTACCAGATCCCAGATGTTGGAATCAACATCCATTTCTGAATTTACCGTCGGGCCGAAATCTGCACCCATATCGATGTCATTGCCATCCGAATCCGTTGCTTTCTGCAGAAGGGAAAGATTATAAACCGTACCGGAATTTGCAATCGTTGTGACATAGCGTGCAAGCTGTGTCGTCGTATAGTTGTTGGTACCCTGACCAATCGAGGAAGGGATCGGGAGGGAATCGGTTACATTCGGATCGGTTTCCGAAATTTCGATTCCAGTCTTTTCATCCAGCTTAAACATATCGGCATATTTCTGGATCATTTCCAGAGAGCGCTTCTGTTTAAAGGTGCCGTTCTCATCGAGTCCCAGACGATATCCAAGCGTACAGAAGAACACGTTGCAGGAGTTCTGGATGGCACCGACAATGTTCAGATCTCCGTGGCCGCTCAACTGATGGCAGTGGACATAGTCAGATTCGTTGACAAGTCCTTCCCCGAACAGACCGTTGCAGTTGATGGTACTGGTCGGAGTAATTATGCCTTCGCTTAATCCGGCAACCGCCATCAGCGGTTTAAAGGTGGAACCAGGAGCCGTCTTCTGCTGGGTTGCTTTGTTGTACAGCGGGCTGGATTCATCGGTATTCAATTTTGCCCAGTATGCGGTATCCATCTGGTTTGCCAGGCGGTTGTTGTCGTAGCCAGGATAGGAAACACAGGCTAAAATAGCACCGGTATTCGGGTCCGTAATGACAGCAGAACCGGAACACGGATCGAGTGCAAGCTGTGCCGGGGTGATTTCCAGTTTGGCGATTTTATCGGACAGAAGCTGGAACGGTGTCATATTTCCTGCAACATAAGCGGCATAATCGTCATCCTCTTTCGTCAGAAGGTTCTGATCATACATCAGATTGCAGATATCATAGCCATCGAGCATATCCTGCAGCAGCATATAGTGATACATCTTTTTTGCAAATGTTGTATTGTTTGCCAGACGGTCCAGAATAACCTCCGTCAGCTTCTGATAAACCTCCTGAGAATCCAGGTAGGCATCATCCTGCGTCAGTGCTGAGACATCAATCCAGTTCTGGCTTGCCGCATACGTCAGATAATCACGAAGAGAAATCGTTCCGTCATTCCATGCCTGATAGGTGGCGTCTTTCTCATCAATTGCTGTTGAAGAAAGAATACCCATCGTACTGGAAAGCAGCTTATCCACGATGAAGGTCTCATATTCCTGCATTTCATCGCTGAGGTCGTTGTAAACGGTTGCTGTTTCAACGGTCAGTTCCTGCGTAATCTCGGCAAGCACCTGCTGGAGCTTCTGCTGGAACAGTGCATAGATCCGCTGCTCACGCTCCGTGGCATCCGCCGCCGAGAAATGGGAAATATCAATCGTGCTGTTTTCGATCAGTGCATTGTATACATCGTAAATTGGAATCGGAACGGCATCCGTATTGGCAAGTGTTGAGGTATCAACGGATTTTACATCACTCAGATACTGTTTCAGAATGCCGGCAATTCTCTGTTCCAGAATTTTATATACCGCAATCTGCAGGTCATAATCAATCGAAAGATAGACGTTATTTCCCTGTTTTGGCTCAACCAGGGATCCTTCTACCGTTTCCAGCTCTTTTCCGACGTTATTAACGATAATCTCTTCTGATCCGTCGGTTCCCTGAAGGATTGTCTCCATATACTGTTCCAGACCAGATTTTCCGACGATGGATTCCGTGGAATACGTTTCTTCTTTTCCCTGGCTCTTCAGCTCTTCATTCAGTTCTGTCAGCTCGTCTGAGGACGCCTGGCCCGTATAACCGATCAGAGAGGAAAAATACTTTCCGTCATAATATACACGCTCGGAATCTTCCGAAATGCTGACACCCTGCAGAACATCTTCATTCTCTGCAATCGATGCAGTTGTATTGCTGCTGACGCCGGAAGCAACTGTCACGCGGACATACTTCTGATAATTCGTCTGTTTCATCTTATAGCGGATCACCAGAATTTCCAGACGCTCCTGATTGGAAAGAGAAAGGACCGCATTTCCGGATTCGTCTGTCTGGTATGGAAGACCATACTCTTCAAAATCTTTGGCAGAATATGCGTATTTTTCATCGTCAGAATAGGCATCCAGGCCAAAGCCGTCCGGTCCGGCAAGAAATGTCATCAGCGTTTCGGCACTGGAACTCTTCTGTTCTGCCGTCATATCGTCGATTTTCTTCTGTCCATAAATGTCTGCACGGAAACGGTCGCGGGTCGTTCCCTCTTCACCTGTAAAAACAAACGCACCGTTCTCATCCACTTCAATCGGGAAGGTGCTGGTGTCAATCGAGTCTCCGTTTGCACGAATCAGCTTACAGAGACGATAGAGTTCTGCGTTCAGAGAGAGAATACGTTCTTTTGTCGTGTTGTACGTTCCGTTATCCTCGATGGTTACGGAGTAGGAAACCTTATTTCCAGCGATCAGTTTTCCGTTCCGGTCATAAATATTTCCTCTTGTACTATCAAGGGTTCTGGTTTTTGTGATTTGCAGTTCAAAATTATCCGCATACTCTTCTCCATGCACCACCTGCAGGATAAAAAGTCTTCCGATCAGGACGGCAAACATAGCAAGGAAAACCACACCAAGCAATAGGGTGCGGTTTTCACCGAGTCTGCGGAAAAGTTTTCTTATCTTCTTAGCCATGGCGACTGTTGTCCTTCCATTTCATTTTCGGTCAGTTTACGGTTGATGATAAATAAAAGCCGGTAAAGCAGAATGGAGAGCACTACCGTGTATACCATTTCCGGCAGAATAATATGCGCCAGATAATCGAAAAAGTGCAGGCGCACGCGCAGCAGGAACTGCAGCACATACATCAGCAGACTGTAGACAAGATCGCTGGCAGCGACCAGTACAATGTGTACCTTAATATCATCGTCATAGAAGACTTTGCAGAAAAAGCCATTCAGATAACCGATATACATGTAGAGCAGTGCGTAAAATCCAAACAGGCTGCCGTAGAACAGATCAATCATCAGACCGCTGAAAAATCCGACCATCAGTCCCTCTTTTTTTCCGCGCATCAGCCCAAAGGCGGACGTCAGAATCAGAAGAAGGTTCGGCGTTACGGACGCGATCTGAAAATACTGAAATACAGTTGTCTGTAACAGGAAAGCTGCCAGAATCAGAAAGGCAAGCGTGATTTTTCTGCGCATTTACTCTCCTCCCTGCTGTTTTAATTCTTTGATCACGAGAACTTCCTGAATATGTTGAAAATCCACAACAGGAATGATGTATCCCTTTTTCGTCAGGTGATTGGAGTCCTCGGTGATTTCACTGACATAGCCGATCAGAATACCGCGGAGGTATTTATCACTGATGTTCGATGTCACAATCTTTTCGCCCTCAGCTACCGTGTCGGTTGTATTCAGCTGGGAAAAGGCAAGCTTTCCGTTGCTGATCAGGCGCAGATCACCCGATACAATACACGTATCCGAGGTAGATGCTGTCATGGCGCTCACGGAACTGGAGTCATCAATGATAGAGCGGACAGTAGCGGAATTGGAACTTACCTCCTCAACAAGTCCAACAAGGCCGCCGTCTGCAATAACGTTCATATCTTTCTGAATCCCGTCATTTGATCCTTTGTTGATGACAAAGGTATCATACCAGTTGCCCGGATCCTTTGAGATGACCTGTGCTGCTACTTTTTCATATTCCGAGTAGGACTGGTCCAGCTGATACAGCTCCTGAAGACGCTGCAGCTCCTGCTGCTCCTGTACAAGCTGATTGTTTTCCTCAGTCAGATCCGTGACCTTCTGTTCAAGCTCCTCTTTCTCGGCAGACAGTTTTTTGACGTTCTGGAAACCGGTCAGACAGTCTGTCAAATACGCACCGATCTGGTTAATTCCGTTCTGAAACGGGATGATCACAAAGCCTGCGGCTTCCCGGATCGGCGTGACCGGCATTTTGTCTGCTGCACTGCCTAAAATGCCGGAGAGACACAGGAACGTCATGATGAAAAGTAAATGTTTGCTTTTTAGCTGAAATTTTTTCTTCTTATTCATAGCGGGTCCTTTTTGATAGATTTACTTCTTTTTATTTACCGTGTAAGCCCAGCGATGCAGCGCATCGTGCGTGATCAGTTCCTTGAGCCCACAGATGGTACAGAGGTCATAATACTGGGAAAGCTGCACCGGACAGCCGAGCTGTCTCGAAAGATAGCGGTCAATGTTCGGAATCCTTGTGCTTCCGCCGGTGATATAAATACCCTCTTTCTGGATATGATCGTGGATCTGCGGCGGTGTACGCTCCAGCGCATGCTTGATTTCCTCGCCGATCTCATTAACACCGGAAAGGAGTGCTTCGTTTACGAGGGAAGAAGTAATGATCCCTTCCATTGGAAGACCGGATGCACCATCTACGCCGCGCACCTTCCGCGCCTCTTTTTTGTCTGTTCCAAGATCCGCCAGCGCAATCTTGACACGTTTGGCTGTTTTGGAGCCAATCTGGAAATTGTTTTTGCGGCGGTTCAGATTGCATATCGATTCGTTGAACTGTTTTCCGCCTACCGGGATGATTCTGGAAAAAATAACTCTCGCGTTGGCGATAACAGAAATCTCTGTGCTCTGCGCTCCGATGTTGACAATCATGGAACCCTTCGTGCGGTTGATCGGAATGCCAAGTGCCAGCGCATCCGCGATTGGTTTATCCACAAGATACATGTGGCAGTTTTTTAAGGCTCCCTTATGTGCAATCGTATAATAAGAACGCCGTTCAATCTCTGTCATATCGCAGGGAACTGAAAAATACAGCTCCGGGCGGTATCCCATGTGGCGCGTACAGCGGTGGAGAAGCGTGTGCAAAACGGCTTCTACCATCAATACATTCGCAATGCGTCCGTTGCTCATGGGGGTAATTACCTCGATATTGGAAGGCGTTCTCTCGTGCATTTCATATGCGTAATTTCCAACGGCAATCACCTGTTCGCGGTTGCGTATGGCAATCATATTTTTTTCTTTTGTGATTGTGTCTTTCTTCAGGTCATAGATTTTGACGGTACTGGTGCCAAGGTCTATGCCGTATACATTTCGAATCTGCATCGTGCTCCTTTAACTTGTTCCCTTCCTTTGGGCATTTCTGCCTCGGATTTTCGGGATCAGATTCCCTGTTCCAGCATACTGGTATAACAGTGATCCCCGATAATAATGTGATCCAGCAGGGTAATGCCGAGCATTTCGCCCGCCCGCCGGATCTGCCGTGTCACGGTAATATCGTCACCGCTTGGTTCCGGGATTCCGCTTGGATGGTTGTGAACCAGCAGAATATGAACCGCACGGAACTGCAGTGCCGCAAGAAAAAGCTCCCGCGGCGAAATCATCGTCGCATTGACCGTTCCTCTTGTGATTTCCTTTTCTCCGAGAAGCTGATTTTTTGTGTCCAGCATCATGCAGAGAAGAACCTCCTGATCCTCGTGGCGGAGACGTTCCATGTAATAATCCGCAATGGAAGCCGGATCATGAAAGCAGAGACCTTTTCTTGCTCCGGCCGCGGCCATTCGTTTGGAAAGCTCACCGATGCACTGGAGCTGGATCGCTTTTACTTCCCCGACTCCGCGGATCTGCAGAAGTTCCTGTCTTGTACAGTGATAGAGTCCTAACAGGCCCTCCTCTTTTCCGGGAAGGGAAAGAATTTCTCTTGCGAGCTCCAGGGATGTTTTTCCCCTTGCCCCACATCGTAAAATGACAGCCAGAAGCTCCGCGTCGGAAAGGCTTTCCGGGCCGTTTTCCAGGCATTTTTCATATGGCTGTTCCATCGTCGGCAGGTTTCGTAATCCATTTTTTCTCATGTATTCCTCCCACCACTCTTCCGGGAATTTTCATGGAATACATTGGTTTGAATCACCCATCATTCTAGCACAACTTTCCGCAGATGTATAGGAATTATGAAAAATTCATATATTTTTTTGCAATTTCCTCTGCCGTTTTTAATCCGTCCATGGCTGCGGAAGTGATGCCTCCCGCATAGCCTGCGCCCTCTCCGCACGGGTAAAGACCGGTAAGCGACGGACTTTCGAGCGTTTCATTTCTTACAATGCGGACCGGTGACGAGGTACGCGCTTCCACGCCGGAAAGAACGGCGTCCGGACGGGAAAAGCCGTGGATTTTCCGCTCAGATGCACGAATGCCTTCCACAAGGGAGTCTCCGATAAACGTCGGAAGAACTTCCCGCAGATTGGCGAAAGTCCATTCTCCGCAGATGGAAGGGGTTACCTCTCCAAGTGCTGTAGAAACTCTGTTTTCACAGAAATCACCAAAAAGCTGCACCGGAACTTTGCCTTTTCCGGCTTCCCACGCAGCGTGTTCAAGCGCTCTCTGGAATGCCACACCATCGAGTACGTCCGGCGTTCCCTCTACATGGTACGGGCGGTAGTCTTCCGGTGTTACGGTGACAATCATAGCGCTGTTCGCATTTTTACCTTCCCGGTCAGAATAACTCATACCGTTGACGCAGGTGCGTTCCGCTTCCGAGGATGCGTTGACAACATAGCCGCCGGGACACATGCAGAATGAGTACACACCTCTTCCGTTTTCACACTGATTGGTGAGCTTATACGGTGCTGCCCCAAGGAAATCCGGTGCCTCCGGTCCGTACTGATCCTCCGTGATCATCTTCTGCGGATGCTCAATGCGGACGCCGACAGCGAAGGATTTTGCTTCCATGGAGATCTTATTTTCGCAGAGTTTAAAGAAGGTATCGCGTGCAGAGTGGCCGATCGCAAGGACTGCAGTCTCCGCGGCAATCTTCTCGGTTTCATTGACGGTTACAGAAGTGAGTCTGCCGTTTTCAATCCCAAAGTCCGTCACTTTTGCTCCGAAACGGACTTCTCCGCCCCATGCCTCGATCTTTTTCCGCATTGTTGTCACAATTCCGATGAGCTGATCGGTGCCAAGGTGCGGTTTCTGATCGTACAGAATTTCTTCCGGTGCCCCGCATTCCGTGAAGATCCGGAGTACCTCACGGTTTCTGCCGGATGGATCCTTCACCGAAGTGTTTAATTTTCCATCCGAAAACGTACCGGCGCCGCCCTCTCCGAACTGTACGTTCGATTCCGGGTTCAGAACGCCGGTTTTCCAGAACGCATCGACACTTTTCTTTCTCTGTTCTGCAGATTCGCCGCGCTCCAGAACGAGCGGACGGTAGCCATGCTTTGCGAGAACATAGGCACAAAAAAGTCCTGCCGGACCGCTTCCGATAATAACCGGCCGGTGAACAAGAGTCTGTTCTCCAGATTTTGGGAACACATATGGCTTTTTCTCCGCTTTTACTATCTGGTTATTTTTCGCCTTCCGCAGTACGGCATTCTCATCTTTTACTTTTACATCAAGCTGATAAACGTATTTTAATTCGGATTTCTTTCTGGCATCAATTGAGCGGCGTAAGAGCTCAATTTCCTGCAGATCGTGTTTTCCGATTTTCAGTGTTTTTCTTATTTTCTGTTCCAGTTCCTCCTGTGTGTGGGTGACTGGAAGCTTTAATTGCTGTATCCGAATCATGCATGTTCTCCTGCTGCAGCTCTTCCGGCTGCACTTCCGCTGGACCAGGCCCACTGGAGATTGTAGCCGCCGCAGACGCCGTCGACGTCCAGGGCTTCTCCCGCAAAGAAAATACCAGGGTGCTGTACCGATTCCAGAGAATCCGTAAGCTGGTCGAGCGTGATGCCGCCCGCACACACCTGGGCTTTTCCAAAGTCGGTCTGGCCGGTGATCTGTAAACGATATGATTTGATGGCGCCTGCCATTTCTTCCGGAATCTTTTTCTTTCCGATCAGAACCGGAATGAGTTTTTCCGGAAGAAGGCCGATCAGAAGCTCTTTTGGCGCTTTATACGGGCAGATTTCCTGCCGTCTGACAAATTCTGCAGTAAGCTCCGATTCCGTCAGTTCCGGAAAGAAGTCTACGAGAAGTTCAGCGCGTTTTTTCTGCATGCAGGCGCGCACAGCGAACCGGGAAATCTGGAATACCGGGATGCCGGAGACACCGTAGTCGGTAAGCTGCAGCTCTCCCTGTTCCGTCAGAATCTCCTGATTTTCAACCAGAAGCGTAATCTTCGCGCGCACCCGAACACCCGCCCAGGAGGAAAACTGGTTTCCTTTGCAGCGGAGCGGGCAGAGGGCCGGGAAAAACGGAATCGAAGCGAGCTGAAGCTGATCGGCAAATCGAAGTGTATCTCCGTCGGAACCGGCGATCTGGGAAGCACAGCTTCCGCAGCAGATGATGACGCTGTCAGCCGGGTACTGCCATCCTTCGGTGCGCACCAGATAACCATTTTCGGCTTTTTCCACTGCAACAGCCGTTTCCCGTGTCTTGATTTTTACCTTTCGGAATCTGGCTTCCAAAATCAGCAGCTCAAGAACGGACTGTGCCTGCTCGCTGGCCGGATAAAGCCAGCCTTCACGGCTCCGGATGCGGATGCCGAGCTGTTCAAAAAACTGTTCGGTGTCCTGTTCGGTAAACTGTTCGAGAACCCGTGATGCACGCTCCTGATTTCCCGTGCGGTAGCACGATGCATCCTGATAACGATTGGTAAAATTACACCGTCCGTTTCCGGTCGCAAGAAGCTTTCTGCCCGGTTTATCGTTCTTTTCCAGAACGGTGACCGCGGCACCGAGACGTGAGGCCCAAATTGCCGCCATCAGTCCGCTCGCGCCGCCGCCGATAATTACCACATTTTTTGCCATTATAATGTCACCATACCGGCATCGACGAGTTTCTGAAGACTCATCAGAATACCGAATTTTGCGTGCTGCCACGTAAGCCCACCCTGAAAATAGACAGCGTACGGCGGTTTGATCGGGCCATCGGCAGAAAGTTCAATGGAAGAGCCCTGCACGAAAGCGCCAGCTGCCATGATAACTGGGCTGTCGTAACCTGGCATATCCCAAGGTTCCGGGGAAACGAAGCTGTCGACCGGGGCAGCTGCCTGGATACCCTGGCAGAATGCGATGACGCCTTCCGGTTTTCCAAAGGTTACCGCCTGAATGATGTCGTGACGGCTCTCGGTTCCGTTTGGAACAACGGCAAATCCCAGTTTCTCATAAACATTTGCAGCAAAGACAGCACCTTTTAATGCCGCTGCGGTAACGGTCGGTGCCAGGAAGAATCCCTGGTAGAAGGAACCGTTCACACCGAGTGTTGCGCCAACCTCTTTTCCAAGTCCCGGGGAGAGCAGACGGTATGCTGCATTTTCCACGTACTTTTTCTTTCCAACAATGTAACCGCCGGCCGGAGCCAGTCCGCCGCCCGGGTTTTTGATCAGGGATCCGACCATCAGATCTGCACCGACATTGGTCGGTTCGATCGTCTCCACGAACTCGCCGTAGCAGTTATCGACCATACAGATGACATCTGGTTTGATATTTTTAATAAATGCAATCAGTTCACCGATGCGGGTAACAGAAAGCGTCGGTCTGGTCTGATATCCTTTCGACCTCTGAATCGTCACCATCTTTGTCTTTTTGTTGATGGCATTTTTGATTCCTTCGTAATCGAAAGAGCCGTCCTCTTTTAAATCTACCTGGCGGTAAGTTACGCCATATTCCGCAAGAGATCCGACGGACGGGCGGATGCCGATCACTTCCTCAAGGGTGTCGTACGGTTTTCCAACAGGAGAAAGCAGTTCGTCGCCCGGGCGGAGATTTCCGGAAAGCGCCGTTGCAAGCGCATGGGTTCCGCAGGCGATCTGCGGGCGTACCAGTGCATCCTCAGTGCCGAAGCACGTTGCATAGACCTGCTCCAGCGTATCACGTCCCAGGTCATTGTATCCGTATCCTGTGGTTCCATATAAGCATGCCTCGCTGACCTTGCTTGCCTGCATGGCGTGGATGACCTTTAACTGGTTGTATTCTGCGATTTCATCAATTTTTGCAAAACGCTCTTTTAATTCTTCCTCAATTTTCGTTCCAAATGCGAAAACCTCTTTGGAAATGCCAAGTGTGCTGTACATAGCAGCTTTTTCTGTCAACATGATTGTTCTCCTTCTTCCTTTGCATCGGCCGAAACGATTTCGTTCCAGCGATCCAGCATATATGATAATATTTTTTCTTCGTCGTAGTCAAAATCCGGCTTGTTCAGCCAGATCACATCCTTTTCCCGTCGGAACCAGGTCAGCTGCCGTTTGGCAAAATGACGGGTGTCCCGCTTGATGATATAGACGGCCTCCTCCAGCGTGCATTCGCCCGCAAGATACGGGAACAGTTCTTTGTAGCCCAGTCCCTGCATGGAGACAAGATCTCTTGTGTATCCCATTTTTTTCAAACGGAAAACTTCATCAACCAGTCCGTCGCGGATCATCTGATCGACGCGCTTGTCAATGCGGTCATACAGAATCGAACGTTCGTCGTTCAGCACAAAATAAGCAGAACAGTACGGAGATTCCTTCTGCTTCTGCTCCTCGTTGTGCTCCGAAATCTTCTGTCCTGTCTCGTGATAATATTCCAGCGCCCGGATTACACGTTTTACATTATTCGGGTGAATCGTCTCCGCGGAAGCAGGATCAACCTCGGAAAGTTCCCGGTACAGTTCTGCCGCGCCTTCCTCCGTTGCTGCTTTTTCTTCCAGCTGTTTCCGGATCGGCAGTTCACCGTGCGATTCCGTAAAATCAACTTCTTTTAAAAGCGCCTGGATATAAAAGCCGGTGCCGCCCGTCACGATCGGAATCTGTCCGGCGGCGTATATTTTTTCCATCGCTTCATGCGCCAGTTCCACAAACTTCACGACGTGAAACTCTTCGGAAGGATCGAGCACATCGATCAGATAATGCGGAACGCCGCACATCTCCTCCGGGCGGATTTTGGCAGATCCGATATCCATATGGCGGTAGACCTGCATGGAATCCGCGGAGATAATGGCCCCATTCACCGCTTTGGCAAGCGAAATCGACAGCTTCGTCTTGCCGACAGCGGTCGGACCGGTCAGGATAATCAAAGGTTTTTTCAAAAAAATCACCTACACAATTCTCTTAAATTTCTTTTCCAGTTCCCGTTTCGAGAGGGAAATGATCGTCGGCCGGCCGTGCGGGCAGTGATACGGATCTTCGAGCGTCAAAAGCTCGGCAATGAGCTGCTCCGCCTCTGCATAGGAAAGATGATTGTTGCCCTTTACGGCGGCCTTGCACGACATCGTCGCCAGACGGTCTTTTAAAATCTCCAGCGGCTTTTCGCGGACCTCCTCAAGATTGTCGAGAATCTCGATAAACAGCTCCTCCGTCGCAATACCGTACAGGTTGTGCGGCACGGCGTTGATCGCATAGTCTTTTCCGCCGAACGGGGAAATTTCGTAGCCGAAGGACTGGAAAACGTCCATGTAACGGGTCACAAGATCTGCTTCCTGCGGCGTTAAGGAGACGATCAGCGGAGGACTCACCATCTGGGAGGTGACGTTCTTTTCCCGGTAATTTTTCATCATCCGCTCGAACAGTACCTTTTCGTGCGCGGCATGCTGATCGATGATGTAGAGATTCTCGCCGTACTGAATCAGCCAGTACGTATCGAAAACCTGGCCGATGATGCGGTGCGATTTCTCTGCCTCCGGGGTAAGAAACTGCTCATCAAAGAGCTGCATCTGGCCTTCTGGCTCAGGCGAAGCAGATGCAGATGAGGATTCTTCCAGCATGGAAGATACCGTTGGAGCTGCATCTGGCTCCTGCTGATGCTGTATTGTGTCCGCGTTTGAGAGGTCTGCCGTCTTTGGTACGTTTCCTGCACCCGGCTCAAACAGTTCTTCCTCTTCCCGCGTCATTCCCGTCATCTGCTGAACCGGCACATACGTTTTCGCTGCGCGGTATCCATTTCGTTCCACCTCCGGGAAAATTGGCATTCTTCTGCTCTGGCTGGAAACCGGCTCCACCGGAAGGGACTGCCGTGCAAAGCCTTCTTTTACCTGCCGTTTCTGCTCGAACGGTTCCGGAACAACAATCTGTTCTTTCCGTGCCGCTTTTTCCTCTGCTTTCCGTTCCCTGTCGGAAGAAAGCGAAACCTTCACAATCTGCTCCCTGTGATTCAGCGCACCTGAGATCATATCGCGCATCTGGCGGTAAATCTCCTCCTGATGAGAAAAACGAAGTTCCATCTTCGTCGGATGCACATTGACATCCACCGCCTCTCCATCCATCTGTACATAGAACAGCGTAAACGGATATTTATGCTGCATCATCGATGTCTGATATCCGTCCTCAATCGCACGGGCGAGCAGCTTGCTCCGCACATACCGTCCATTCACGTAATAATTTTCAAAATTCCGGTTTCCCCTCGAGATCACCGGTTTTCCAATAAAACCATCAATCGTCATCAGCGGGCTTTCCGAGTGAATCTCGATCAGCTCCCGCGCGATGTCGCGGCCGTAAATATTATAGACCAGTTCTTTTAAATTCCGGTTGCCGCTCGTATGGAGCTTCACCTGTGAATTCACCATATATTTAAACGAAATCCCCGGATGCGACAGAGCGAGCTGCTCCACCACAGAAGTCACCGCATTTGCCTCCGTAACCGGCGTTTTTAAGAATTTCTGACGAGCCGGCGTGTTGTAAAAAAGATTCCGGACCAGAAAGGTTGTTCCGGTCGGGGCACCGACCTCCTCATTGGCCTTCTCCGCGCCGCCCTCAATCACATACCGCGTTCCCGTCAGCGCATCCGGCATTTTCGTAATCATCTCGATCTGCGCAACCGCCGAGATACTCGAGAGCGCCTCGCCGCGGAAGCCAAGAGATGCAATCTGCACGAGTTCTTCCACGGAACGGATCTTGCTCGTCGCGTGGCGCAGAAAAGCGAGCGGCACCTGTTCGGCCGGAATGCCGCTTCCATTGTCCGTGATCCGCACCAGCGAGATACCGCCGTCGCGGATTTCCACGGTGATCGCCGTCGCACCGGCGTCCATTGCATTTTCCACCAGCTCCTTTACCACGGAAGCCGGCCGTTCCACGACCTCACCGGCCGCAATTTTATCGATCGTATTCTGATCCAGTACTGCTATGGTAGCCATGTTGTTCCTTTCTGTTTCGGATTGATTCTAACTTATGTTCTGATCCAGCATTCCCCTATTTCCAGCGGTTTTTCACCTTTCCCTGGAAACGGTACAGGGTATTTAAAGCATCCATCGGTGTCATATTCGAGATATCAAGCTCCGAGAGCTCTTTGATGATATCATCGTCCTGCACCGTATCGAACAGCGACATCTGTGCCATATCGACCTCGTCGTAGTGAACAGGCTTTGCCTTCGGTTTCTTCTGCATGGTCAGATCCTTGACCGCAGCAGTGATATCGGCATCGCTCAACTGCTCCACCAGCTCCTGCGCCCGGGAGAGCACTGACTCCGGCACTCCCGCAAGACGCGCTACCTGGATACCGTAGCTCTTATCTGCGCCGCCCTGTACAATTTTACGCAGGAATACGATATCGTCGCCCTTTTCCTTAACGGCAATACAGTAGTTGTGCACGCCCGGAAGCTTTCCTTCAAGCTCAGTCAGCTCATGGTAATGCGTAGCGAACAGTGTCTTTGCGCCGAGCAGCTTCGGATTCGCCACATGCTCAATCACCGCCCAGGCGATCGAAAGACCGTCGAACGTACTCGTTCCTCTTCCGATCTCATCGAGAATCAGCAGACTGTTCGAGGTTGCATTCCGAAGAATATTCGCCACCTCCGTCATCTCAACCATAAACGTACTCTGGCCGCTTGCCAGGTCATCGGATGCGCCGACACGGGTAAAGATCCGGTCCACAATACCGATGTTTGCCTTCGAAGCCGGAACAAACGAACCGATCTGTGCCATCAGCACAATGAGGGCCGTCTGGCGCATATACGTCGATTTACCGGCCATGTTCGGTCCGGTGATGACGGAAACGCGGTGGTCACCGTTGTCAAGCATGGTATCGTTTGCGATAAACATATCGTTTGGAATCATCTTCTCGACCACTGGGTGACGGCCGTCCTTGATATCAATCTTTCCGCGGCTGTTCAGCTTCGGACGCACATAGTGGTTGTGCTCGGCAACGTAGGAAAGCGATGCATACACATCGAGCCGTGCCAGAGCCTGCGCCGTGCGCTGAATCCGCTCCGCCTCACCGGCAACCGTATCGCGCACCGTACAGAAAAGATCGTATTCCAACGCATACAGTTTATCCTCCGCACCGAGAATCGTATCCTCGAGTTCCTTCAGACGCGGGGTAATGTAGCGCTCCGCATTCGTCAACGTCTGTTTTCTCGTATAGTAATCCGGGACAAGATCTTTAAACGAGTTCGTGACCTCCAGATAATAGCCGAATACCTTGTTGTATTTGACCTTCATATTTTTGATGCCGGTTTTCTCGCGCTCACTTGCCTCAAGCTCACTCAGCCACTGTTTGCCCTCGGTCTTGGCGTGACGGTAATTATCGACCATCTCGTTGTAGCCGTCCTTGATCATACCGCCGTCGCGCATCAGATACGGTGGATCATCCACGATTGCCGCATCGACAAGCTGATAGAGGTCTTCCAGCGGGTCGAGATCCTCCTGAATCTGCGCCAAAGCGCCGCCGTCAAACGAGTTTAAGAGCTGCTTGATGTAAGGCAGCATCTGCAGCGACGATTTAAAGGCGATCAGGTCACGCGGATTCGCGGACTGGTAGCTGATTCTTCCGACGAGACGCTCAAGGTCATAAACCGGACGGAGGTATTCACGGATTTCCTCGCGGAGCATCGCCTGCCCCGTTAGAGCCTCTACAGCATCGAGTCTTGCATTGATTTCATCCTCGTCGATCAATGGCTGCTCTACGTAGCTTCGCAGAAGACGTGCGCCCATCGCCGTGCGGGTTTTATCGAGAACCCAGAGCAGGGAGCCGCGTTTCTGCTTCTCACGCAGCGTTTCCACAAGTTCAAGATTCCGGCGGCTGGAGCTGTCGATCAGCATATATTTGTCTGTCACATACGGTGTAATCGAATTCATGTGAGACAGATCCGATTTCTGTGTCTCGTGCAGATACTGGAACAGCGCACCGGCTGCAATTGTTCCGCAGTTGTAATCGGCGATGCCAAGGCCTTCCATCGTAGCAGCATGGAACTGTTCCTGCAGCGTACGGCGGCAGATGTCATCATCGAAATACCAGTCTTCCAATGCATTCACGCAGATATGAAGGCGGGTCCGGAGATCCTCCACATCAATCCCGCAGAGCAGGAACGACTGATTGCAGATGATTTCCGCCGGCATAAACTTCGTGATCTCATCCACCAGGCGGCGCGGCTTGTCCATTTCCGTGACGAGGCACTGGCCGGTCGAGATATCTGCTGTAGAGATACCGAAGCATCCCTCCATGCAGACGATCGACATGATGTAGTTGTTCTTCGTCTCATCAAGTCCCTGCGGGATCAGCGTCGTACCCGGTGTGACAACGCGGATGACTTCGCGCTTTACCATGCCCTTTGCCTGTTTCGGGTCCTCCATCTGCTCGCAGATCGCAACCTTATGGCCGTTCTCTACAAGACGGTTGATATACCCTTCTGCAGCGTGATACGGGATACCGCACATCGGAGCGCGCTCCTCCATGCCGCAGTCCTTTCCGGTCAGCGTAAGCTCAAGTTCTTTGGATACCAGGGTGGCATCCTCGAAGAACATTTCGTAGAAATCACCTAAGCGGTAAAACAAAATGGTATTAGCCGGGTCAGTCAAGCCCGTCTTCGTCTGGCAATAATGTACCATCATAGGCGATAAATTCGCAGTTTTTAAAACATCCTTGCAAGTAGGGGATTTTTTGCTTATGATTTCTGGATTTGACCAGCTTTTGACCACCTTTTCTGTCTGACTTTGGTTTTGAGGTGTTTTGTTATTAGAAAAATTCATTTTTTCACCTTTTTATCCTTTAGATCAAAATTCGTATAAAAACTCTTCATACCCTTTCGAAGCTCTGGTTCGATATAGCTATTATCAAGATGAGTGTAATATTCGACCATTTTATCTGAACTGTGACCAACATACTCACGGACAACAGATTCCGGAACTTTGGCCTTTATCAGGGTGGTTACATATGTATGACGGAACATATGTGGTGTTACTTTGACCAGGTTTGGAGAACGTCCTTCTTTTTGGGCAAGCAATATTTCCGGTTCATTTATTGCCGTTTGAAAGTCATTGCATATTCGATCAAGCCAACTGCGATTAAGTGGATTGCCCGGTCCAGTAGTACAAACAAGATCCGGATATTGTTCAAGCAAGGGATTCGAACATCCCCAATCGCGTCCGTACTGCTTCTTGTCTGCATCTTGCTGGGCTTTCCATTGTTTTAAAGCCTTAACTGCAATATCAGAAAGAGGAACGATACGATAACTTTTCTCACTTTTCGGCGTTGTTACTTGATGATACAACGCCGAATCATAAAGTCGATTTCCCTCCTCGTCAAAAATGTCTCGAACCTTTTTCACAGTTTTGTAGACTTTCAACTGCTTTTTCCTAAAATTTATATCTTTCCACTGTAGGGAAAGAAGTTCTCCGATTCTTAAGCCGCCATGTAATAGAACGATAAATAATTCATAATAGCGGCGTGATTGAATACTCTTGAAAAATTGTTCTAACACATCAGGAGTTAGTACCTGCTCAAACGTCCGTTCAAATAAGTCGTCCGGAGGTTTTTCGTTTACAGACTTAGGCGGTCCAGCGTATTGATATCCGGAGCATGGATCAAACGGTATGATACGATTTTCAAAAGCAGTGCGAAAAACTTGCTTTAAAACGGCCAAAGACTGTTGAATTGTAGTCGTTGCATATCCCTCTTTTTCGAGTTCTTGCATAGCCGACACAATATTTACATTTTTCACGTCAATTATTTTCATATAACCAATGTAATCTTCCACACGTTCAAAGCCTGTAACATAGTTATTAAGAGTTTGTGTTTTTAGTTTGGGCCGTGCATAATTCTTTAAATAAATTTCAAACCATTGTGAAACTGTTAGCGTAAACGAGAGGTTTAAATCTCTGTTTGCCATCAATAAGAGAAACTGTTTCTTTTTTTGCTTCAGTTTCCGAAGATTAGTATCATAGATACTATAGGGCTTTTTTTGCCCTTTGATTCTGATGCGAGCTTCATATCGACCGTCTTTTCTTTGATAGATGCCGGCACCAAGCTCTTTTCCATTTGAGTCTTTTCCCATATCATTCTCCTAATGATACGCGCATACGGATATTATCGTATCACGCGAACTTAAAAAATGCAAGTATGCTGGTCAATCCATCGTTCGAATTTTTTTCGATGGATCATAGTACGCCTGCCAATTTGAACCTTAAAGTTACTTTCATTCATGAGATCACGAAGTTTACGTTCTGAAATTCCGGTAAGCTCGGATGCTTCTTTCACAGATAGCAGAATTTTGTCTGAATCTAAATTATTTCCTTTTGTACGTTGCAAAATAGACACCTCTTTCTTGTTTTGATACTTATAGTATTAGAAATAAAAACAAAAAAAGCGTCAACTTTTTCGTCAACGCCTTTAGATGGTTATTTGTCAGATGTCTTTTTGCATTTTATTGCATCCTCAACAGCCTCTTCCCAGCTCATATGATATTTTTCCATGCGTGTTTTTACAGACCTCGCGTCAATTTGTAAAGCATGATAACAACGGTATAATGTAGGATATACTGTGTTTTGAAAGACGACAGGATCTGCATCTTGAACGCGATGCATTCCAGTGGTTGATAATGCTTCTTGGATTGCCTGTTCTAACGTATATTGTTTGGATTTAACAAAATGTAAAATCGCGATTGGGTCTACGCCTATACGAGAACAGAGCTTTTCTACGCAATCGTATGTACTATTTTGGAATTGTATAGCATCCGGGTATAAGAGTGAAAGTTCTTGCAAAGCTAGAAAATGATTTGCTGATTCCTCGATGGTGCATTTTAGGCGGTGCGCTCTTGCAGCCACACTGCTATGACTTATATGATGCTGCTTGCAAAAAGCGGATAAGGAAGGATATGCCTCTCCGTTAATTTCCACAATCCAAAAGTCTGATGGGCGAGGCTTAGGTGGGGCAGAGACTTTTTTCTTTTTCTTCTTGGGAAGCACTTTGGGTGGAGCAATCTGATTCTCTTGACGCTGTTTTTGTGCTAGACAAGCCCTGATAGCGGCGGAAGGAGTTAGCTGATTCTTGTTTTTATAGGCATATACAACACTAGGACTCAATCCATATTCTTTACAACAAGCGATAATAGATGGATATTTTTGGTTGTTGAACTTGAAAGAATAACGGCTTTCATTTAAGACATAATGATCCAATGCTGCTTCAAAAGAGCATTTATGAGTGCGCTTATAGTAACTCACATTGTCAACAGGAACATTAAACAATTCACAGCATACCTTCATAGATGGATATGTTTGACCGTGATATTTCACGCAACGTCCTTTTTTTGCAGCCCTTAGATGGTCAATGGCTTTTTCCGCTGTGATATTTTTCTCCTTTTTCAGCGGGAAAACACAGGAATAGGCCACATCATAGTATTCGCAACAAGCTTTAATGCTGGAAAATATCTGTCCGTGATAAGGAAACTTGAATTTATCCAAATATTGTTGTCTTCGTTTAGATATGCGCATAAAACACCTCCCTTTTCTAATACAAATTCTTAGGCAAAAGCGGTCTTTTTAGTTTCGGCGGGGTTAATCATCTGCAATAAAGATTTCTGAAAATCATATTTTTTCTGAACAGAGCGTCTTTTTTTCTTACGATGGCGGATATTGGGATCGATCTGATTCAAATAACGGCTCATAAGAAGGGTGTCAATTGTTTCTTTTGAATAAATAGCTCCACTTGGATGCATAACCAGTGCGCCCTTAGCCAGGACCAACGAAGCAAGTCCGTAATCCTGTGTTATAACGATATCTCCTATTTTGCATTCATTATAGATCTGCATATCGGAAGCATCTCTTCCGGGAGCCACCTTTTTAATTTTGCTGTAATCAGAATAAAGCTGGTGCGCTGTATCGCAGAACAACATTACTGGTAAGCCTTTCTCTTCCGCAATTTCTTCAATCTGACGGATTTTTGAACAAGAATCCGCGTCAACAATAATTCTCATTTGTAAAACCTCCTCTTCGAAAATTTTCTTATTGATAGTATTGCAAAAAGAAAAATACTTATATTCTCACGTAGGTGATTTTTTTGCAAAAAAAACACTGCCCATGCATTTTATGGAACAGTGTTTTTCTTTGAATAGGCTGTTATTTTACGTCATTTTGAGCGATCAGTTCATCCAGAGTGACTGGGGTATAATTGATAACATCGACGGATACATTATATCTTCTGTCAATATGTGTTACAGTTGTATTGTGAATATGACCGTGCAGGTGATAGGAACCCACATAAAATCCATTCCATTCCTCAATCGGATAATGGAACAGAACAACTTTACGTTCAGTATCCCTTACTTCTGCATAGGGACGGCACCATAAAAAAGCGCTGGAGAAGTCCCGATTATGGATATTCTTGAAATCATGATTCCCAGTAACAAGGTATTTTTTGCCTGGAAGAGCCATAAGAAACTTCCCAATTCCCTTTTCATGATACATGCCAACATCACCAAGAATATATACTTCATCACAAGGACCAATACCTTTTTTCTTCCAATTTTGGAAAATAGTCCGGTGCATGTCATCGATTGTTGCAAATGGGCGACTGCATTTTTGAAGAATCGCCGGGTGAAACAAATGTAAATCACTAATATAATATTTCATAAAAATCTCCTTTAAGCGTCAAATTCAACGAGATAATTCATTACCATGGCAGCCTCTGAATAAAAGATGATTTCATCTTCTCTTAAAGAGCGTCCAGCTTTGGCATGAACACAATTTTTCTTTTTCTCTTCCAGCTCTCTTGGAGTAAAGTGGTGGCTCGATTCCACATAAAGTGGTTTCCCGTAAGCAACCGCAAAAAGGCCCATATACACGACGTTTTCATCTTCGTTTGTATATTTTGCAGAAGAACTGCTTGTATACAAAAAACTCTTGTTTGGATTAAGGGCAAAATAGACTCCATCACCAAACATACGTCCGTTTTCATATGAAGGAAGAATTTTGATGGAATTCTCCGTGATACTGAGCCAGTTTGCATTCCGGCTTCCGTGCCACATCTGCCGTACATAGCGAATATGATGCTCTTTACAATAGCTGTTAAAGGTTTTTTGCTGCCGATCTGGGATAACACGCCAGATTTTTCGTACTTTCTGCTGCAGAGAAGGGGTTAAGTGTTCGATAACTTCCTGCCGCTGGGAGTCTGTAGCTTCAAATACATGAATATTATGTTCCCGAAAACTGCCGATAGAACCGGACGGACGCATAACTTCCATCGCCGTGATAAGGTCATTTTCACGATCTATAATCGCAGGAAAATCAGACGTTTTCACAGCAAGAAGAGATTTAACATATCTGCTCTTTCGAGGGGAAATAGTTAATAATTTCTGAAGCGTCTCATTGAAATCCTTCAAAGTAGTCTTGGTACTTAATTCCGCAAGAATTTTCTTCGACTGAGATACCTGTTCAACGGTCACTTTGTCATGGTGGACCAAATGCCGTTCGACCATACCTTTAGCGTAGGTATACAGTTTTTGATATAATTCAATAGCTTCCGGACGCTGATCAGGAATGGTGGGTGCAACAGGTGTTTCCGACACAGCTGGAGCAAGATAAATAGAAGACTCGTCCTTGTATCCTTTTGAAAGCTTTTCATAGTAGCGAATCCAATATAGATGGATGGGATATGGGGTTTTCAAGTCCTTTTTTCCAAATGCTTCTCCCCTGCCAGCTCCGATACGTCCGTAAGTTGCATTCAGTACGGAACCAGATGGCCGAAAATGGTAGAATTTGTAATTGTTGGATACTGGGTTAATACAGGTTAAATAAGCTTCCGGATAGGTATCCTGTGGGAGCTGGATGGTATTGTACTCTTCTGTTACATACATACTCGGATAGATGGTCCCGTCCTTTGCGAATGTGCCACGCTGTTTAACGTCAAACTCCGCTTCTCCTACAGGTGTAGAAACAAGTAAACGATTGGGAACGGACAAATTTAATAACTGCTCCCCAATGGCCTTATACAAGGCAGATTCTGTTTGTGGAACTTCCATATTCCGGGTATCGTTGTACGTCTTAATAGTAATATGCATATTTTTCTCCTTGGACAAATTGAATTTCAGATCGGTTATTGATATACTCCTTTCTTCATGAATTGATCTGATACCCCTAGAATGTGGAAAAGTGAAAAAAACAAAATGGCCGGGATTTATTCCCGACCATTTTGTGTCTCTATTGTTGTTTCAATTCGATAATATACTGAAGCGTTACCTGTGCATCGTCAAAAATAACAACCTCGTCATTCCTTAAAGATGTGCCAGCATGAGCAAAAACAGCATCGTGAGGTGAAATGCGGGATTTGGTTAGCGATTTCATGCCCGAGGTCCATGTGTAGACATGATAGGGTGACTTGTACACGGTTTTTATAACAAATAGATAGGCTTTGTCTGAGGTGCCATGTACCCAAAAAGACCCATTCAATGAGGTATATCCAATACTTTTTTTCGCTTTTGGAGCAAGATATATTCCATAGCCGAACATATGACCGACTTTGGGCGCTTTGGGATTTAAGATAAGTCCATTATGTAAAATGGACAGGCAATTCATATTTCTGGACCCATGATACCAGTAATGAATGTCTTCTTTATGATAATTATGTTTGTCATAATAATTCCAAAAAGCGTTATCTCTATTGGAATTTTTAACACGGAATGCTTTTGAAAAGCAATCTGCAGAATGCCCCATGTGTCGTTTGATTTGCCGGAGTTCTTCTTCATCGTTTACAGGGGTGATTGATAACTTCCATTCTTCCAGAAGAGTTTTTTCTTTGCTGTCATTAGACGGCAATGCCTGCATCTGGGTTTCCATCATGCGCAGCAGATCAGTTTCTCGATCTATAACATTCTGAATCTGCTCCGGATCGGCATCTGCCGGGAGCAAATAGTCTGCAACATTTTTCATTTTCCGAGGCAATAGAGCAAATAATTGTTCCAGAAGAGAATTATCCTTTAATGGATCATTTGAAAATTGATTCAAAATATCTTCTGCTTGCGTGATCATCTGCGGGCTAACCTCGGATACGGATACAGAATAATTAGATTTGATGGCCATAGATGATTCCTGTTGCAAAAAAGAAATGAGTTCACGAACAGAATCATCCTCGATTTCTTTGTATGTATAGGAAGAATGTACATCCATGAGTTCTGTCTTGTCCTGATAGCCCTCTGAAATTTTCTTTTGATACATTTTATCCCATACTGATATAGGATAATAACGGATGTATGGAGCAGCCCCAACACGCCCCATTTCTACCTTAAATGTTGTATTCGAGTCCTGAATCATTCGAAAATACATATTTCGATTTTCAGATGGTATAATTCGGATCATAATAGCTACGTGTGCCATTTGACATCTCCTTTTGACATAATGTATTTCAGACCTTCGTTTTTACGCTCCTCTCATGAAATATTGATCTGATGTTTTTAGAATGACGAATCAAAAGAAGAATAAATTTTATGTACGTGAAAAACGTTTTTTGAAATTATTTTCCATACTATATATCGGAAACAAAATATACAAAGGAGGAATTTGATTATGTGTAATTCAGAAATGAATCTCGGACTGGAAGCATCCAAATATAAAAATCCGAGATTCGATATTGTTTCAAGAATCGCGTATCTGCTAGGCGTATCGGAGGAGTATTTTTGGGGTGAAGAAAGCAATTTTGATGAGACAATCTATACGGGGCTTGAGGAATGTAAAGATGCAAGGATTGTCCGGAATTTGTGTATTATTCGGACTGCATTATTAAGAAACAATGGAAGAATCCGGAATTTGTTTCAGTATGATATGAAAAATATTGATACAATTCCGGAATATATTGACCCGGAATGTATTAAAAAGCTCAAAAAGGATGACGTAGATATCTGGAGAGCTAATTGGACCCCGGCGAAATACGTTGTGTTAGTCAGTGCTGAAATCAAAAAGTATATCAATGGCTGCAAGAATAGTTTTCCACTATGGCTTAATTGGGACTACGTAAAAGATATGTTTTGCCTTCCGGAACTCAAAGAAAGACAAGTTTCAAAGCTGGTAGAATCGTATGGAGAAAAACGGAACCGATTTCCCTATACGATGTATGTCGTAGGGGCATTATCTGTAGAAGTAGGGAATATCTTGTACAATGATGAGAAGTTTGTAAGTTATCTGTACAGGCGAAACGGAGATGTCTTTGATGATCTTTCTAAGGTGACGGATGCCAGCGACGAAATCAAAAAGAATATTAAGGATTATATTCGGGACAATCAGGAAATTACGATTGTTGTGGATTGTGAAAATGCAAACCCATATAAGCTCTACTCTGTTTTGGACGGACTTGAGCCAGCAACACGAGAACACATCAAAAAAATTGTTTTATATAACGATGTACATACTACGGTTACCTGGCGATTGCTGCAGCGATTGATTCCGGGGGTAGAACACAAAATGATTCCGCGGGTTAAGGCAGATAAGTCTTTAGTGGACATTTCTTTGGCTGTCGGAACAACAAGGGAATATTTTGAACAAGGAACAAAAGCTTTCATTTTGGTATCGTCTGATTCGGATTATTGGGGACTGATTAAGGGGCTGCCGGAATGCAGTTTCCTTCTGTTGGTTGAACAGGAAAATACCAGTTCCGCAATTAAAAGTGCAATGATACGGAATGGGATTCCATACGCGGAGATTGATGATTTCTGCTCCTCGAATCTTGAAAAAGTGTATGCGCTGGCACTTAATCAAGAAGTCCAGAATGCCCTTGGAAAATACGGATTTTGTATGGATGACATACTGGCTAAGGCGGTTGAAAATATCCGGATTAATTTGTCCCCAAACGAAGTGGAGCAGTACAAACAGAAATACTTGAAAAATTTGCACACGGTTCAGAAAAACGGATATATATCTTTGGAAATTTAATGGCGAAAAAAAGAGATGTCAGTCGGCATCTCTTTTTTACTACTCTTCTATCTTATAATTCCCTTCTTGTGAGTATATGACTCGAAAATTTTCTCTTCCATGGTGATAGAGAGATCTGTTTTTGTAAACGTAGATTGTTATTTGCTCTGGAAAGCCGACATCATAGGAAAAACGAATATTTTGAAAGCCATTATGAAGGGTTTTGGCAATTAAATCTTTTGCGTATTCATTCTTGTTCAAAAATAAAGTGTTGGCAATTACACTAAATTCCTGAGTATAGGACGTATCAGAGGCGGTCGAAAAAGAATTCACCACACGTTCCTTACGGCCCCATTGTAAATAAGCTACTGATAATAGAATGATAAAAGCCATCATTGCAATAACTATATGTTTCTTTTTCACATCCAACCCCTCCTCATTAACGATACTCATATATAAATAGACTCGTAATTAATATTGTACGCCAAATAATGTTGATATAGCAACCAAAATCGTAAAAGAAGTTATAAAAGATAATAAAATCCGACTGATTCCAAGCAGAATTGCTTAAATCAGTCGGATTTTGGGTAACATGGAGATTTTTTTGAGAAAGTTTTATTCTACGGGTGACTGGTATTCCTGGAATACCTCATAAATCTGTTTGGCTGCCGAAACCCGCTCGATTTCTTCACGATCAAGGTCTTTGCATTTTTCGTATTCGCGCAGAAATGCAGTGGCAGCATCTTCAACGCTGTCTGAAGTTTTAAGACGTTCTAACAGCGAAGGATTATGTTTTTCCAGATAGGCGATAAGGCTATCCAGCTGCCCAGAAATAGACCCTAAGCTCTTCCCTTTATCAATGGTATATTTGCACAGATAGGACTTGATTTCAGGATCTGTGAAGCCGCATAAACCATACCCATATCTACCACCACTGTAAATACCCAAAGAAGAGCTGTGAATGACTTCTTCACGGCTGATACTGCCGGCATCAACCAGTGCAGTATACTGCGTACCAGTGAGTCCGGATTTCTTCACAGAACCGCTTTCCAGAAGTGTTGGGTCCAGATCTGTAGAGGCTTCATTTGCAATGTTGCCCATAATACCGGCGGTTCCTTCCTTGGAAAAGCCATGCATACGCAGATAATTCCAAATTTTTTCAGCATTGGTATCTCCGATCTCATCATTAGATGTAAAACGGCGGATGGTAAGAATGGTGTCACTATCTACCTTCCGGGTATCGACAATGCCCTGATCTTCATTAAGGGCTTCTACGATTTTTCCATTTCCGTCATAGAGAGCAACGTGTCCATCGTAGCAGACAACATCACCAGCTTTTGCATCAGCAAGGCTTTTTACCTCTTCGCCCAGTGATCTCCAGCCATAAGAGGTGGTATATTCACCATCGTAAGCGCCGCAGCGTGTCAAAATCTGCCATACAAAATGGGAGCAGTCGATTCCATTCGTGAGCGAATTTCCGCCCCAGACGTAGGAATTTCCGACGAACTGTTTGGCAAAAGTGATGATTCCTTCGCCGGAAGAATTGGTTACATCATAAACCGTTTCTTTTTTATAAGAAAACGCTTCATTTTCTTCAGGATCAATTACCTGTTCAGCAAGCTCCATATTGTCTTCTCCAGTCCGGGAAACGTAGGTTAATGCCGTTTTTCCCTGCTGCAGATAGTTGCTTTTGACAAAGCCGCGGACATCGCCAGATTCGATGTATACCCATTTTTGATCTGAATCAGAAATAACATAACAAAGAGCTTTTGGAGAAAGGGTTCCGACAATACGTGACTTTGTGGAAGCGGATTCTCTGACATTAAGCCTTGTGTTGACCTTTGCATAAGCATACACTTTATCAACGCGGGCAAACCCGGCACGAAGATCCTTTTTCCCTATGTAATTTTCATAGTTAATTGTCTGACTCCAATCTTCTACTGCAGCCGCTTCTGCCGCATTATCGGAAGAGGGATCTGCGTCTTTTGTGGATGTAGAACTGGAATTTGCATCTTTTTTAGTGGATTCAGAATCAGCTTTTGGCTTAGTCTCAGAGGTTGATGCGTCTGGTGTTGGAGCTTTGGAAGGCTCTGGAGCCGGAGTAACGGATGGGGTGACAGATGGGGTAACATCTGGTTCCGTAGGTGCCGGATCTTCTGAGTTACCTTTTTCCTCTGGTTCCTTAGAAGTATCAGATGACGAGTCTTCTGGCTTTTCCGGTGTTTCAGATGCGCCAGAATCAGAATCTGTTTTTTCAGATACAGAATCATCTGTCGAGACATCACTTGAATCCACTACAGTTTCCTGCCCGGATGCTAATGGTTCTGCATAGGCGGATGCTGGAGTGAGAAACATTCCTGCAGCCATGCTAAGAATGGTAAAAGTAGTGCTGACTTTCTTTGATTTCACTTTTTGTCCTCCTGTAAATTTGATTTATAAATATCAACGCCCGTAACTAAGCAAAATTCATCAGCAGTAAGCTGGAAAGGAATTGATTCCTTTGCATGCTCCGCTACGGTGCAGACATTATCAGATAACTGAATCAGATCAATATAGGAAACAGGCTCAGATGGCTGAACGCGGTCAGACATACAAGCTCCTGTATCATTCGAAATCTGCAGATATTCTTTTCCATATGCATTCTCTTTGGTAATATGCACATAGGTGGCTTCCGAACCGTTTTCATACAACTTCAAAAAATTAGCAGCATATGAGTTCTTATCTGGTTTTGGAAGGGAAATTTCATTCAAAAATTCTAATACTGTTTTGATCATTAAATTATTGGCCGTAATCATACATTAAAAAACATGAAACAGCGTCCTCCTTCTTTGGTAAATTTTGTTTCTAAGTATAGTATTGTAAATATTTAAAAAATTTTCACTCAAAGATGTTCAAAGTAGTCATCTGCGCCCCAAAGAAGGTTATCAGCGAGGTTTGTAGTCCATATTCCATTATCAATTGCATAATCTATGATGGATTGCGTATAAGGCGCAGTCTTGGAATCCGAATAGTAAATACAATAATTACTACCATCAATAAGCTGCTGATTACGCTCTGAATGAAAAGTCTAATCCCCCAGCTATGCTGGGGAGAATAGAGTAGTCGGAAGTGGTGAGGATAACAAAATAAAGCCTCCTGTGATAGAATGAGAATGGTGTCGCAAGCCAAACTCAAAATCAAAG